>JAZNIT010000065.1:0-22099 GCA_045577615.1 Acutalibacteraceae bacterium | reverse complement strand
CCTAAAGGACAGATTTACTCACTGACAGAAAAAATCAAAAACCGCAGATTGATTTTCTGCGGTTTTTGTGATATAATAGGAATATAAGTAACATCATAAGGCGTTGTTAAATGATGTAGGAGTTACAAAATGAATGTATAAAGGAGATAATATGAATTATAAAGACACCTTATTGGATCATTTTCAAGCAATAAATGGAAAACGACTGACAGATTTACGCCTCGCGTGTGAAATGATGATGTTTAGCTTTGAGGAATTCGAGCTTCACGCACAATGTCTAACCCGTATAATTCGTGAAGATGATATTCTTGTAACTACCTTAGATTATCAGAACTGGGACGGTGAAAATGATAAAAATAATGATGAATGGTATTTTGTGAAGCAATATAAAGAAGACATTATAGGCGGTGTTGTAACATCTGTAAATGTTTCTTCACTTTACGATGTAATCATTGTCTTGAACAACGGTATAAGAATTGAATTGATTAATAAAAACGGTTACCACCATTTTGACGATGAATGTGAGCAATGGAGATTTTTTAAGGTTGAAGATTATTCGCATCCACATGTCACCGTATATAGTAAAACTGTTGATATAGCGGTTAATTGGTAGTTTTTCAAGAAGTGTGGAAAACGGTATTGGAGCGCTCATTACTAAAGCCTCCCTTGTGTAAAGGGAGGTGGCACGCGAAGCGTGACGGAGGGATTGTAATGCAGCGAAAACATAATAAAGATATCGTTCCTACCGCAAAAATGCTGCGAAAGAATATGACCAAGGAAGAAAAGCACCTTTGGTATGATTTTTTGCGCACATATCCCATCCGCTTTTCTCGTCAAAAGGTTCTTGGAAAGTATATCGCGGATTTTTACTGTGCAGAGGCAAAACTCGTCATAGAGCTTGACGGCTCGGGGCATTATACCGAAGAAGGAAAGCAATGTGATGAAGAAAGAACTGCTTTTCTTGAAGAATATGGATTGACAGTTATTAGGATACCTAATACGGAAATACATAAGAATTTTCGTGGTGTTTGCGAATATATTGATCACCTCGTAGAACAATCCCTCAGTCAGCTTCGCTGACAGCTCCCTTTACACAAGGGAGCCTTTTTTATGTTCACCTATAACTTGTCAATTTTCCTGACAAGCACTGCATTTGTGTCCACAAAAGCAAAATACGGCATACCTCTTTCGAGATATACCGCATTTTTGAAAACTGTCCTTTAGGGTACACCCCAATGAGGATGGCTTTTTTTGTTGCGTCGCTCTGCTGTTAAAACTTTTTGCTTTGCAATGCCTGCTCGGTCTGGTCGATAGCCTTGCGAGCGTTATCGTCCAAAGAATATACAATATAAAAATAGAGGGAGTCGATAAGAGCCAGTTGGGATATGCGTGAGTTAAGGGCCAAAATGCTGTACTGGGTTTCATCCGACGCGGTGTTGAGCACAATATCGCTCTGCTTGGTGATGGGGGAGCGGCCTTGGTTGGTGATGGCCACCGTAGTTGCTCCACGCTCACGGGCAAGCCGCAGAGCCTCAACGATATCCTTCGAAGAGCCGGAGTGAGAAATGCCGATTGCCACATCGTTTGCGCCAAGATGAGATGCCGAAATAGCCTGCATATGGTTGTCCGAATAGGCTACGGCGTTTATGCCTGCTCTCATCAGCTTGTGTTGCACATCCTGCGCCACCGACGAAGAGTTGCCAAGTCCGTAAATAGCCACGCGGTCGGCGCTGATGATGGCCTCTGCCGCCTTTGACAGTTTTTCAGGCTTAAGTACCTTCTTGGTCATTTCAAGGCTGAGTTCGATGCCGTTTGCCACCTTCTTAAACACTTCAAAAGGAGAGTCGTCGGCACTCACAGAGCCACTGATGCGCTGACTGCCGCTTTCACGGGCAAGGGAAATCTTAAGTTCCTGATAACCGCTCAGCCCCAAGCGGCGAGCAAAACGGACTATGGTAGCCTCGCCACAGTCGCATTTTGAAGCAAGCTCGGTAATAGACAAAGTGAACAGCTGATCGTTGTGTTCTGTAATCCAATCGGCAATGCGCTTTTCTGCGCGGCCCATATCTTCATATGCAACCTTTATTGCAACCAAAATATTGTTCATTTTTTCACCTCAAAAACGGAGTTTATTTTCATTTACTATGCTACAACAGCCGACGCATTTTGTCAAGCGACGAAAAAAATTTTTAAAAAATTGCTCAAAACTATTGAAAAATGCAAAAACATATTATATAATTACTTTGAGTTGTTGTGCAGGGGCAAAATTCGCCCTTTTCACAGACCTATTTTCATTGAAAAAAGGGGTAAAATTTATGCTTAATTACAAGGTCAAAATCGGTCTTGTGCCCGAACGCAGATTTTTGCCGGGTCCCAAGCGCACAGGCATATTCAATCCTGACTATGCCGTGGCTAACAAAGACCGCGCCGTAAAGTACATCAAAGAGCATTTTGCCGATGCCCAAACCGAGTTTACCGATTTGGAATGGCTGAATGACGAGGGCTTGCTTTTTCTTAACGAGGATGTGGATAAGGTTGCCGACTACCTTCGCAAAGAAAAGGTTGACGCACTTTTCATTATGAACTGCAACTTCGGTAATGAAGAGGCAGCAGGCCGCATTGCCAAAGAGATGGGCTTGCCCGTGCTTTTGTGGGGTCCCCGCGACACCATTATCGAGGCTGACGGCACCCGTTATACCGACAGCCAGTGCGGACTTTTCGCTATCAGCAATCAGTTGCGCCGCGCAAATATTCCTTTTACATATATAGAGAACTGTCTTGAAACCGAGAACGCCTTTGCCGAGGGACTTAAAAAGTTCATCTCGGTTGTATGTATGGTCAAAAATTTCAAGCGTCTTGAGGTAGTGCAGGTGGGTGTTCGCCTTAAGCCTTTCAAGTCGGTTATGTCTAACGAAATCGAGCTTGCCGAAAAATTCGGCATTAACGTGACTCCCGTAAACCTTGTTGAGGCAATGCAAAAGCTCAACTTCATCTATGACAACCGTATGGACGAAATCAAGGCTATTGCCGACGACGTCCGCGCCAACTGGCAGGTAGGGGATATGGATGAAGAAACACTTCTTCGCAGCTGCGCATTTGTTCTTTTCTATAAAGAGGTTTTTGAAGAAGAGAATGCAAGCGTTATCTCTACCGAGTGCTGGACTGCAATGCGTCCCGGTTTCGGTGCCAATCCCTGCCTTGCAATGAGCATCCTTGCCGATATGGGCTACCTCGTTGCATGTGAGTCTGATATTCACGGCGCCATTACAACCGCACTGCTTTCTTGTGCTGTTCGCGGCAAAACTCCTCCCTTCTTTGGCGAGTTTACCTGCCGACACCCCTCCAACGACGGAGCCGAGCTTCTCTGGCACTGCGGTCCCTTCGCCCGTTCACTTAAGGCAGAGGATGAGGTTGCAGGCTTCGATGCTATCGGCCGTCCCTCCTTCCGTCTTGCCGACGGTCACTACACCATTGGCCGCTTCCAGAACGACGGCGACGTATACCGCTTTTTTGCCAAAGAGTTTGACACCACCCAAGGCCCCGCTACCATCGGCACCTATCTGTGGGCTGATTTTGGCGATATGGCCAAGGTTGAGCGCAAGCTTATTGAGGGTCCCTATATTCACCATATGACCGAGGTTAAGGGCGGCTATGAGCCCGTCATCCGCGAGTTCTGCAAATATGTTCCCGGCCTCGTATTTGATACCATTGACTAAGTTTAAGCTTATATATAAGAAAGGAAGAAAGACACAATGAACAATTTTTTGATGCTCAATGTGCTCACCGAGCTGGAGGATGCAGTAGGTAAAGAAAACGTTTCTACCAACGTTGTAGATAAGATTACCCACTCTGTTGACTATTTCTGGCTTTCAAGAATGTGGGCAGACAGAGGCTTGCGTATGCCCGAGGCTGATATCGTAGTATCTCCTAAGGATGCGCAAGAAACCAGTAAGGTAGTAAAGATTGCTAACTACTACAAAATTCCCATCACCACCTGGGGTGGCGGCGGCGGTACCCAGGGTGGTGCAATTCCCGTAGCAGGCGGTATCGTTCTCGACACCAAGCGTATGGATAAGATTTACGATATCAACGAGCAGGGTATGTATATCGAATGCGGCACCGGTGCTATCTACAAGCACATCGAGTGGGCTGCAAACGAGCGCGGCTATGCCACCATGCACTACCCCTCATCACTCACTTGCTCAACCGTTGGCGGCTTCCTTGCACACCGCGGTATCGGTGTTGTATCTACCAAATACGGCAAGATTGACGATATGGTGCTGGCTATGGAGGTTGTTCTCCCCAACGGCGATATCATCAACACCTCAACTGCTCCCAAGCATGCAGCAGGCCCCGATCTTAACCAGATTTTCATCGGTTCAGAGGGTACTCTCGGTATCATCACCAAGGCTCAGATTCGCATCTACGAGCAACCCGAGGACCGTCGCTTCCGCGGCTTCCTCTTCCACAATATGACCGATGCCTTCAACGCAGGCCGTGAGCTTCTTCAAAAGTTCAAGCCCTCAGTTATGCGTCTTTATGACGAGGCTGAAACCGCATCTCTCATCAAGAAGATTGTTGGTGTTGAGAAGAAGGGCGCCTTTATGAACGTAGCATACGAAGGCGTTAAGGAAATGGTTGACGTTGAAGAGAAGATTTTGCTTGAAACCTTTGCAAAATACAACGCCGAGGACCTTGGCAGCGAATATGGCGAAAAATGGTGGAAAGAGAAGATTACCTTCTTCTATCCCGGCCATATGATGGATCTGCCCCAGATGTTCGGTACTATGGATACCATCGCTCCTTATGACAAGATTGAAAACATTTATTGGGAAATGAAGAAGGCCATCGAAACCAACTTCCCCATGGCTCGCTTCATCGCTCACTTCAGCCACTGGTACGAGTGGGGCTGTATGATTTACGACCGCTTCATCGTTGACGACGTTCCTCAGGATCCTGAAGAGGCATTCCGTCTGCACAACGAGATTTGGAACTGCGGTGTACGTACCGCTATCGCTAACGGCGGCGTAGTTAACGACCACCACGGCGTAGGTATCAAGCTCGGTCGTTTGATGAAAGAGCAATATGGTCCTGCAATGCAGGTATTCGAGGGAATCAAAAAGCAGCTTGACCCCAACGGCTTGATGAATCCCTATAAGCTTGGTCTGTAAGGAGGAAATGCACAATGCTTATTTCTAAAAAGAGTAAAGAAATCGTTGACAGCTGCCGTTTTTGCTGGATGTGCCGTCACATCTGCCCCATTGGCAACGCAACCGGTCAGGAGAGGAATACCGCTCGTGCAAGAGCACTTACACTGTCTGTTGTTGAGCGTGGCGCAGCCGAGCTCGAGGGCGGCATTATCGATAATGTTTACGAGTGTGCCCTTTGCGGTGCTTGCACCAAAGAGTGCGTAACCGGTTGGGACCCCGTTCAGTTCACCAAAGAAACCCGTAACGAGATTGCCCTCACCGGCAAGCTCCCCGCTTACGTTGAAAAGATGCTCGACAACCTCGATGCAACGGGCAACATCTACGGCAAAACCGAGTTTTGCCCCTGCCTTGCCGAGGCTGCCGCTGATGTAGCTGACGCTACCGACACCCTTTTCTTCATCGGTGCCGACGCTCGCTGCAAGGCTACCGATAAGGCTGCAGGCGCAGTTAAAATGCTCAAGGCTGCAGGCATCAAGTTCACCGTTTTGGCCAACGAGCCCGACAGCGGTTATCACCTCGACTTCCTCGTTGGCGCTGCCGACGAAACCAAAGAGGCTATGACCAACTGTGCAAAGGTTCTCAACGGCTTCAAGACAGTTGTTTGCTATGATCCTGCCGATGCAAAGGTTATGCTTCGCGAGTACAAAGAGTGGGGCATCGACCTCACCGCACAGGTAAAAACCTTCACCACCTTCCTTGCAGAGAAGATTGCCGACGGCACCATCAAGGCTGCCAAGACCGACAAGACCCTCTACTTCCAGGATCCTGCCCTTTTGGCCCGTGACCTTGAAGAAACCGATGCTGCACGTGCAGTTCTTGCAGCTTGCGGCGAGGTTAAAGAGATGCTTCTTTACGGCAAGGACGTTATGTGGGCAGGTTCAACCCTTATGGCAGAGTATTTGCCCAAGGTTATGACCCTCACTGCAACCCGCCGTTTCGACGACCTCAAGCATGTTGGTGGCAAGGTAATGGTTACCGCCAGCCCCTCAGAGTATGCAGTTCTCAAGGCTGTAAAGCCCGACGATTGCGAGCTCTACACTATTGAGGAGGTAGTGGCAGGATGTTAGTCGATATTAATTACGTTCTCAATATGGCAGAAAAGGGCGGCTATGCCGTTCCTGCCATGAACGTGTATAATCTTGAAACTGTAATGGGTGTTATTGCCGCCGCTGAGGAGGCAAAATCTCCCGTTATCTTGCAATGCTACTCACGTCTTTTCACTAATGAAGAGGGCTACTATGTTGCTCCCGTCATCATTGCCGCAGCTAAAAAGGCAACTGTTCCCGTTGCCTTCCACCTTGACCACGGTTCAGGCCGTAAAGAGGTACAGCGTGCTCTTCGCAGTGGCGCTACCGGCATAATGATTGACGGCAGCACCCTTCCTTTTGAAGAGAATATTGCACTCACCAAGGGCGTAGTTGACGATTGCGCCGCCATCGGTGTTCCCGTTGAGGGCGAGCTTGGTCACATCGGTGTGGCTAAGGATGGCGTTTCAACCGAATACACCCGTGTTGACGAGGCTGTTGAGTTTGTCAACCGCACAGGTGTAAACTGCCTTGCAATTATGGTGGGCACCGCCCACGGCAAATATGCCCAGGCTCCCGTATTGGCCATCGACCGCATTGCAGAGATTCACGCCGCCACCAACGCTCACCTTGTTCTTCACGGTGGCTCAGGTGTGCCCGACGAGCAGATTAAGGCAGCCATCAAGGCAGGTATTGTTAAGATTAACTTCAGCACCGACCTTTGCTTGACCTTTATCAACAAAGTTTTTGAAACCTCACGCGACAAGATTGCAATTGATATGTTTATGAAAGAGGCTGTTGACGCAGTTAAGCAGTTTGCTCTTCGTTGCATCAATTTGCTTGGTTCAGAGGGCAAGGCATGAGTGATATAATCGGAATCGGCGCAAGCGTATACGATACCTTGATGACCGTTGAAAGCTATCCTAATGAGGATACTAAAATGATGGCTACCTCTACCAAGATTATGGCAGGCGGCCCCGTTGCCACAGGCATTGTTGCCTCGGCAAAGCTGGGCGTCAGCGCATCTTATATGGGTTGCCTCGGTGACGACGTGTTCGGCAATTATATGTATGACGACTTTGCCCACTGGGGTGTAGGCACCGAATGTGTTGTTCGCAAAGAGGGTGTTGTGTCCTTCCACTCGGTTGTGTTGCTTAACACAGCCTCAGCCACCCGCACCTGCGTGTGGAACAAGGGCACCATCCCCGAAATTTCTCCCGACGAGCTTAATTATGACGCTATAAAAGAGGCTAAGATATTGCATCTTGACGGTCATCAGCTTACCGCCGCCATTGCCGCCGCAAAATTTGCCAAGGCCAACGGCGTAAAGGTGTCTCTTGATGCAGGCGGCACCTATCCCGGTATTGAGGAGCTGCTGCCCTTTGTTGATTATCTTATTCCCTCCGAAGAGTTTGCCCTTAAAATCACGGGCGAGAGCGACGCCGACAAGGCCGCTCAGGTGCTTTTTGAAAAGTACAACCCCGAATTTGTGGTTATCACCCAGGGCAAGCGAGGTGGCCTGATTTATGACGGCACTGTGCGCCGTTATCCCATCTACGACGGCCCCTCTATCGACTCAAACGGCGCAGGTGACGTTTTCCACGGCGCCTTTATAGCAGGCAAGATTAAGGGCTTTGACAATTACAGCTGCTGCTGCTTTGCCAGTGCCGTGTCGGGCCTCAAATGTGCAAAGGTTGGCGCTCGCGAGGGCACTCCCACCTTTGACGAAACCATGACATTTCTCGACAGTATAGGAGTGAAGCTGTAATGAATTTGAAGAAAACTTGGGACTTTAAAAATGGTATTTCCGACATCTATGTTAAGGGCGAATGCCAATGCAATATGCTTGAGATTGCTTGTGTAAAGCTGGCTCCCGGCGAAACTGCTTCCTTCGACGAGCAGGATAAAGAGTATGTAGTCACCATCCTTGGCGGCACCGCCGATGTAGTCGGCGACGGCTTTGAGTTCAAGGGTGTGGGCAAGCGCGCCACCGTATTTGACGGCAACGCTTCCGCTGTATACATTCCTCGCAACAAAAAGTTTACCCTCACCGGTGTAACCGAGGTTACTATGGCTGTGGGCAAATCTCCCGCCAAAAAGGATTTCGAGCCCAAACTCGTTCAGCCTGAAGACGGTATCGTTAAGGTTATGGGCAAGCCCGGCTGGACTCGCACCGCCAACTTTATCGTTGACGAGCGCGTAGATGCCAACCTTATCTATGTTGGCGAATGCTGGGTAGAGGGCGGCAACTGGGCCTCCTTCCCCCCTCATAAGCACGACGAAGACAATATGCCTACCGAAGGCTTCCTTGAAGAGATTTACTACTTCGAGTACGACAAGCCCACCGGCTTTGGTATTCAGAAGGTATACACCGCCGACCGCTCCATCGACGAAACCTACACCGTTGAAAACGGTGACTGGGTCGAGATTCCCCGCGGTTATCATCCCTGCCATGTAGCTCCCGGCTACCGCAACTATTATTTGTGGATTATGGCAGGCGAGAACAGAGGCTTCTTTATGACCGCTGACCCTGACCACGCTTGGCTTAACAAGTAATTCACGGCGAATTATCCGCCGCCGACTTTTATCGGTTGGCGGCGGATTTTTTGGAGGATAATATGTTATCATTAAATTTTGAAAACGGCAATGCCGCGTTTCTTTATAATAACACCCCCATTTTTGATAAACTTAGTATTGAAATCAACTATCGCACAGGCAAAAAGGCTATCCTCGCCCCTGTTGGTAAGAAGCAGGGCAAAATCCTCTTTTCGGCCGAGGGTGGCGATACTTTCTGCCTTTACGGTGTCAAAATAAATTCTGCTCTGGTGCTTAAAATCGAGGGCAGCCTTATTCACGATCATACCCTTGAGCCCACCGCCTTTGCAGAGCAGGAGTCCTTCAGCCTTCGCTTCACACCCTGCGCCGTCAAGGGCATAATGGCCAATTATCAATGCTCCCCTTGGTGGACCCGACCTGCCTTTGCAGACAGTATGGGCGCCCTCCCCAAAAAGACCTTGTCAATGCTGGCCGATTTGGGTGAGCAAACCTATCTGCACGCCTATCCTATGTGCGACGATATTTATCGTACCTGCCTTGTAGGTGAGGGTGATACTGCCCGCCTTACCGCTACAATCGGCTGCGACGGTCATTGCAAGGTGTCGGGTGTGCTTATGGCTGTAGGCGTGGGCAGCGACCCTTACGCCACCGTCCACGACACAATGGCAGCAGGCTTCAGCGCAGTAAAAGAGCCCATCCCCCTTAAGGATGGCCGTCGCGATATAGAAGCGCTTAATCTGCTTGGCTGGTGCACCTACGACGCCTTTTATCGCGAGGTAACTCACGACAAGATTATCACCAAGCTCAAAGAGTTTAAAGAGAAAAATATACCCGTCAAAATGTTGCTTATCGACAGCGGATGGTTTGTTCACAACGGTGATGGCAAAAGGGTATCAGGCCATGTAAAAGCCGCCGATGTCGAAGGTATTGACGGGGATGAATTTTTGTGTTATCTTTCAAACAGCAACACCTTTAAACTGGTTAAAAAGAATGAGCAAATTCCCCTTGAGCTTGACAAAAACCAAGGCGAATTAGCCGTCTTTGCCCCTGTTAAGGACGGATTTGCCGTGCTGGGACTGACCGAAAAGTACGTAAGCCCTGCCACCGTCATTTACAGCGAACCTCGCTTTGCCCTTATTACCGAGGGCGGCAGCCTTGCATTCTACAGTAAAGAGGCGGTTAACAAGGTGCTTGCCGATGGCACAGAGGTGCCCTTCAAACAGATCCCCCAAGGTGTGTATCTGGCTCAGATTCCTCAGTCAGAAGGGGATATCAGCGTAACGATAGAGTGAGGTTAAACTATGAAATATTTACTTGGTATAGATTTTGGCGGCGGTGCATCCAAAGCCACTCTCCTTTCTGCCGAGGGCAAGATTGTAGCCGTCAATTCGGTTGAATATCCTTCATATTATCCCAAGCAGGGCTATGTTGAGCAAAAGCCCATTGACTGGTATCTTGCAACAAAAGAGAATATTGCAAGCCTTTTAAAGCAAAGCGGCATAAATCCTGCCGACATTGAGGCCGTGTCCTTTGACGCTGCCACTCATACCGCCGTGCTTCTTGACGGCGATTATAACGTGGTTCGCGACTCCATCTATTGGTCTGACAGCCGCTCCACCAAAGAGAGCGCCTATCTGCGCGAGAACTACGGTGAGCTTATCCGCTCTCTCGCCCTTCATTCGGCCGATACCATCTGGACATTGCCACAGATGCTGTGGCTGAAAAACAACGAGCCCGAAACCTTTAAAAAGATAAAGCACATCCTTTTCCCCAAGGATTATGTACGCTACCTTTTCACAGGCGTAGCCTGCACCGACTATATCGAAGCCGAGGGCAGTATGTTCTTTGACTTCAACACCCTTTCCTGGTCAAAGGAGCTGTGCGACCTTATAGAGCTTGATATGAGTCTTTTGCCTCAGGTTGTAGCTCCCACCGATATTGTGGGCACAGTTACCGCCCGTGCTGCCGCCGATACCGGCCTTAAAGAGGGCACCAAGGTAGTCTGCGGCACAACCGACACCGCTATGGAGGTGTTTGCCTCAGGTGCCGTAGCCAAGGGCAACTGCTCGGTCAAATTGGCCACTGCAGGCCGAATTTGCGTTGTTACCGACAAGTCCTTCCCCGACAGAGATATAATCAACTATTCCCACGTTGTCAAGGGCTTGTGGTACCCCGGCACAGCCACCAAGGCTTGTGCATCCTCATACCGTTGGTACCGCGACACCTTTGGCGGCGACTACAGAGATTTAGATGCAGGTGCAGCCCAAGTGCCCGTTGGCAGTGAAGGACTTTTCTATCACCCTTATATTAACGGTGAGCTTACGCCTTATGCCGACCCCTTGCTTTGCGGCTCCTTCGTGGGCATCCGCACCAATCACACCAAGGCCCATTTCTCACGCGCCGTAATGGAGGGTGTTGCAATGAGCCTGATGGATTCTGCCCGCGTTATCGAGCGGCTTGGCATAACTCACGACAACAGCGCCGCAATCATCGGCGGCGGAGCATACAGCCCTCTGTGGCGTCAAATTGTAGCCGACGCCCTTAATATGGAGCTTCGCCTTAACGAAAACAGCGACTCCTCTTTCGGCACCGCAATGCTTGCAGGTGTTTCAACGGGAGTGTTCGAGTCCTTTGAGCAGGTAGCAAAGCTGTGCATTAAGCCTACCTCTGTAACCTTGCCTAACCCTGAAAATACCGAAAAATATCTTAAAATATTCGAAACCTACCGTGCCGTGCACGATGCATTGGCCCCCATCTACCACAACAGGTGATAGAATGAAAGTAGTAGTTTGCGTAAAAGAAACCCAAGGTGAGCTTAGTCCCTTCGACCAAAGCGCCGTCGAGTGCGCGTTGGAAATAAGCGACGACGTCACCGTTATATCAATGGGTCGCCCCTCTGCAGAGGAGGTGCTGCTTCGCCTTACCCGACTTGGCTGCAAGGCGGTGCTGCTTACCGATTCAGCCTTTGCAGGTGCCGATACCCTTGCCACCGCCTACGCCTTAAGCCTTGCGGTCAAGGGATTGAATCCCGACCTGATAATTTGCGGCCGTCAATCGGTAGACGGTGACACCGCCCAAACAGGTCCTGCCCTTGCAACTATGCTGGGCTTCTCCCTTGCCACCAATGTTATGGATTTCAAGGCAGGAGAGGGGGATATGTGGGTATCCACCCGAATGGGCGAGTCAACCCTCACTTACCCTGCTCTCATTACCGTCGAGCGCATACGGAATTTGCGTTTTGCCAAGCTTCGCAGCAAGCTGGGCGAGGTGCAAAAATTAAGCGCCGCCCATATCGGTGCCGACCTTAACCGTTGCGGGCTTAAGGGCTCACCCACCAAGGTAATGAAAACCTTCGAAAGTGCCGTAGGCAAGCGCAAATGCCAATTTATAAGCAAGAACCAGCTTGCCTCTGCTATTGAAAATGGGCTTAAAAGCCGCGCCGAGCAACTTGCCCCCACCGTCAGCGAAACACCTCTCGATTTGGTGTGGTGCGTCGGTGAGGAGGTTGTACCTGCCGCCAAAACCGTAGCTAAAGAGGTAAAGGTTATCGACCGCGATACTCCCGAAAGGCTTGCCGAAATTATCAAATCGGGCAACCCCGATTTCGTTTTGTGGCCTGCCGATTTATGGGGCCGCTCGGTAGCACCTCAGGTGCAGGCTCTGCTTGACACGGGTCTTTGTGCCGACTGTACAGCTCTTGAAACCGACGGCAAGGATTTGTTTATGTACCGCCCTGCATTCGGCGGCACACTTACTGCAAAAATCCGATGCGTCACCCGTCCTGCAATGGCCACCGTGCGTCTTGCTTCATCGGGTGATGCCGATATAATTCTCTCTTGCGGTAAGGGTGTCAAGGATATTCTGCCGCAGCTTAAAGAGTGTGCAAAATCTATGGGCGGCGAGCTTGCAGGCTCACGGGGAATTGTTGATGCCGGATATATGCCCTATTCGGCACAGGTTGGTCTTACCGGCCGAACGGTTGCCTCTGCCGTTTATATTGCGGTGGGCATTTCGGGTGCTGTTCATCACACCTGCGCCCTTGATAGAGTGGGCACAGTCATTGCTATCAATCCCGATAAGGATGCCCGAATTTTCGAGTATGCCGATTATGGAATTATTGCTAACGCCGAAGATGTATTTGACATTAAGTGAGGTAATATTATGAGCAAAAAATATGTTGCATTAACCTTTGACGACGGCCCTTGCGCCCCTATGATTGAGATGGTTGACAAGTTCACTGCCTACGGTGGGCATGCGACCTTCTTGGTGTGCGGTACACAGCTTAACACCGAAAATGACGAGCGCATCAAGCACGCCATTGAGGCAGGCTGTGAGCTTGGCGGCCATTCATACCGCCACATCAGCCTCAACAAAGAGGACCCTGCAATTATCGAGTCCAACCTGCGCGCCCCTTATGATATCGTTAAGGCGCGCTATAACTACGATATGAATATTACCCGTTTGCCCAATCATGCTGCTAACGATTTGGTGTTTGAAATTGCCAAAAAGCTTGGTATCCACCTCATTGGCACGGGTATGAACGGTGCATGCGACTGGAATCCCGAGGTGCCTGCCGAGGAGATTGCTCCCAAGGTAATTGCCTCTGCCTATGACGGCGGCATATGCTGTCTGCACGTCAACGAGCGCACCTGTAAGGCGTTGGACACCATTCTGCCCGCCCTTAAAGAGCAGGGCTACGAGTTTGTCACCGTCAGCGAGTTGTTTAAACTTAAGGATTTTGACCCCCCTTATTTTGAACAAATCAAAGGCACAACAAAGCTGTAAAACGATATGGAGCGGCACGAAAGAAAAAACATCAGGCTTAAAGAATATGATTACAGCACACTGGGGGCATATTTTATCACTGTATGCACCAAAGACAGAAAGAATTATTTTTGGCAAAACGTAGGGGCGAGCATTGCTCGCCCGCAAGATATAGTTTTGACCGAATGTGGAAAAGTTGCTGATGTAGCCATTAGTAATATTTCTAAAAAATATCAGGTAATAACAGTTGATAAATATGTTATAATGCCTAATCATCTTCATCTGTTGATACAAATCCACGGTGATGAAAAAGGGCGACCAATGGTCGCCCCTACAATAAAAACTGTAATTCAGCAGATGAAAGGGTATGTTAGTAAGAATGTTGGCTTTAAAATATGGCAAAAATCATATTATGACCATGTCGTTAGAGGTCGAGAAGATTATCTTGAGCTTTGTCAATATATTATTAACAATCCGCAAAAATGGGCACAAGACAAGTTTTATATGCAATAAAAAAGGCTTGATTCAAACGAATCAAGCCTTTTTGTTTTTTCTCTTACTTGTTAATGTTAAATTGCTCACCGCAACCGTAATTCTCATAAACGTAATCGATGTCCTTGTCGCCGCGACCTGACAAGCAAACAAGGATAGAGCCGCTCTTATGCTCTTTGGCATACTTGATGGCATAGGCCAAAGCGTGTGAGCTTTCTATGGCAGGAATGATACCTTCGTACTTGCAAAGCAAGAAGAAGGCTTCCATAGCCTCGTCGTCAGAAGCGGTAACGTAGTTTACGCGACCTGCATCGCGCAAATATGCGTGCTCGGGGCCAACGCCGGGGTAGTCAAGGCCGCTTGCGATAGAATAAACGGGCAGGGGCTCGCCCTTCTCATCCTGCAGCAGATAGCTTTCAAAGCCGTGCAGTCTGCCCTTGCTGCCATACTGCATGGTGGCAGCGTGGTCGCCGATTTTAGAACCGCGGCCGAGAGGCTCAACGCCGTAAATGTCAACGGGGTCGGCAAGGAAGGGAGTAAACATACCCAGTGAGTTAGAGCCACCGCCAACGCAAGCGCAAACGGCATCTGGATAAATGCCCGTCATCTCCAAAAATTGCTCGCGAGCCTCAATGCCGATAACCGACTGGAAGTCGCGCACCATTTTGGGGAAGGGATGAGGGCCAAGTGCCGAGCCAATGCAATAGATGGCATTGTCATACTCTTTAAGGTAAGCATCAAAAGCGGCGTCAACAGCCTCTTTCAAGGTCTTAAGGCCGTGAGTAACGGGGATAACGTTAGCGCCAAGCATCTTCATTCTGATAACGTTGGGGTGCTGCTTTTCAATGTCAACCTCACCCATATAAACGTCGCACTCCATACCAAAGTATGCAGCGGCGGTGGCGATAGCAACACCGTGCTGACCTGCACCGGTTTCGGCAATCAACTTTTTCTTGCCCATATATTTGGCAAGCAAGCCCTCGCCCATACAATGGTTAAGCTTGTGAGCACCGGTGTGGTTCAAATCCTCGCGCTTGAGGTAGATCTGGCAGTTGCCAAAAAGCTTAGACAAACGCTCGCAGTGATAAACAGGAGTAGGTCTGCCCTGAAACTCCTTGCGGATGCGACGCAGCTCGTTGATAAACTGAGCCGAGTGGCAAATGGCCTCGTAAGCGTCGCTTGCCTCTTTAAATGCAGGCTCAAGCTCGGGGGGCAAGAATGCGCCGCCGAACTCACCAAAGTAGCCCTCGTCGTTGGGGAACTGCTTTAAATAGTTGTCAAAATCTCTGTAGTTATTCATTTTATGTACTCCTTTAAAAATGTGAAATAGGCGAGTTAAAGGAAAAGTCGCCATCGCTTTGTATATAATTTCATAAAATCACCTCAAGATATAAATAAAACCCTTGCCCAAGCTATGGGACAAGAGTCAATCCTGCGGTACCACCCAAATTCATCGGTCACCCGATGCACCTTAATCGCACATAATAATGCGTTGCCACTGTAACGGATGGCAGCCGTCGCTCCTACTTTCGGCAAGCCGATTTCAGATAGCCCTCTTGAGTCCATTCATTTGCTCGTCAACTGCTGTATTTTCACCCTCAACAGCTCTCTGCAAGTGTAGGATGCAAACTACTACTCTCAATCGTCGGTTTTCATTTTCTTTATACTATCACTCGGCCACGCACTTTGTCAAGTTTTTTTGTCAATTTATCAAAAAATATTGCGTGCCGAAAAGCGGTTATCCTTTATTATATGAACAATTTTAATCTTAGCGGCGTCAAGATGGGATAAAAACTCCTCCTCGCTGCCCTCAGCGGCAAGGGAGGGCAGCTCGGCCAATTGCTCCCCCAACTCCTCCACAAGATTGTGGTCGATAAAGCAGCTGAGCACCCACTCTTTTTTAGCATATTCATCTTCTGCCGCCTTGACCGATTTGGCGGCCTCGTCGTAATTTTGGGACAAAATTGCCTCGCGGGCAGAGTTGAGGGAGTCGGTCATATCGTCACCGTAATGGGTGACGATAATTTGCCCTGCCACACAGCTGACGGCAACGAATAAAAGCAGCGCACCTGCCGTAATAAGCCGCTTCATTTTTTCGACTCCTTCAAGGTGATTTCACAGTTGCCCATTGAGTCCAAAACCATCAAGAATACCTCGTTTTTATCCAATTTGCGAGAGGCCAGAATGCCCTCAACTCTTTCGGGTGGAATGCTCATCGCCTCCATAAATTTAAGCTGCAGCTTGCCGTCGCATACTACGGGGGTGTGCAAACCCTTGTCCTTGGGGCGCTTGCCGCCGTCGGCGTGGGTTACGGGGCGATTTTCGGGGGTCAGCAGCACCGAAACACAGCCGTTGGTTTCAACAATGGCATACTCCACCTCTTCAAGATTAAAGATTTGATTTTGCCGCAGATTGGCAAGCAAATCGTCAATGGTAATGCGCAGGTCCTTCATGGCCCTTTGGTCGATAATTCCGTGGCGTATGACGATAACGGGTCCACCGTTTACAAGCCGCCTGATTTTGCCTGATTTCATGGCAAGCACAGACAAAATAACCTCAAGAGCGACCAACAGAGAAATGGCGGTCAGTCCATTTATGATGGGCTGCGCCGAGTCTTGAATGGGAATTGTGGCAATTTCTGAAACCAGAATTGTGATAACCAGCTCGTTGGGCTGCATATCGCCGATTTGCCTCTTGCCCATAATGCGCAATCCAACCACCACCGCCACATATAAGATAGCGGTGCGCACAAGCATAACCGGCATAACCCCACCCCTGAACAAAGAAAATATATGCTTATTTTTTCTTAAAAACAAGGCAATATGCACTGCTGCAAAATTTTTACTTGACAAGGCATATAGGTTGTGATATTATAATTGTCGGTCACTTGACACATATGGAGAGGTATCGAAGTGGTCATAACGAGGCGGTCTTGAAAACCGTTTGCCCAAAAGGCACAAGGGTTCGAATCCCTTCCTCTCCGCCAGAAAAGAACCCACATTTGTCTACGACAAGTGTGGGTTCTTTTCAATGAAATAAATCCCTTGCGGGATTTGTGAAATAACGCTACGCGTTATGAAATAGCTGTCGCTATGAAATACGCTGCGGCGTATAAGGGATTTATTTTATTTCACATTTGCCGCTAAGGCAAAATATTTCATAATCCGCAGGATTATTTCATATTGCGTAGCAATATTTCATTAAATACGCTATAATATTTGTAGAGGTGAGGATTATGAAAGAAAATAAGCTTGTCGACTTATCTATGGATTTTGCCATTAAGATAATCAAACTTTGCGAAACGATCAAAGGACATTACTCCCTTGTAAATCAATTAGAGCGTTCTGCGACCTCAATCGGCGCCAATATCCACGAAGCAAACTATGCTCATGGTAAACCGGATTTTATTGCCAAGTTACAAATTGCCTTAAAAGAGTGTTACGAGACTGAATACTGGCTGAAATTGTTTGTGAAATCCGATATTCTGAATAGAGAAATGGCGGTGGATCTTTATAATCAATGCGGTACAATCCGCCGCATCTTGATTGCCTCCTGCAAAACCGCCAAGGAGAATACATAATGGGATGCTTGTTAGAACTGTTTCTTGAAATATTTGTTGAAGGAATATTCGAATTGATTGGATATTGCTATATAAAGTTGATGCAATTGATTGTTCCTGATAAAACGGTTTCAGAAAAAGAAAAGAAAACCATAAAGAATATTGCAACCACATTTGCTGTGCTTTTAGCTGTTGTGCTGATTATCGGCTTTGTTCTTCTTGCTCAAGAAGATCCTTTTATTGAAAATATCGGAAGATATATGACGTATGTCCCGTTGGCTATTATGGCACTACAGGTTCTCATAGGGATTTTTGTTAAAATTATCGGTCATTTTAAAAAGTGACACTACACTGCTTTTAGTTGCTCTTTTGGCGGGTTGGGTACTCTGCGCCGCCGATTTTTCGACTGCTCCGAGCAGTTGCGAAAAATCAACTGTGCTCGAGACTTCACGGTTTGCAAAGACTATCGCGTCTTTGCGACCGCTACGCCGAACCACGAAAGGGAGCAGTTGGAACAACTGCCGTTATCCGTTCTCAAAATCCGCACAAAAACACAAGAGCAGGGGGATATATTGCTAATTTTTAGACAAACTTAATAAAAAGCATAAAAAGTGCAGAATATATCTTGAAAATCGGATAGAATTGTATTAAAATAATTAGTGGCAAAATCCGTAAAAACGTTAATTCAACATTTGAAAGGATGTTATTTATGAACACTCTTAACAAAAAGACTGTTGACGATATTGTCGTCAAGGGCAAAAAAGTGCTTGTACGTTGCGACTTCAACGTGCCTCTCAAGAACGGCGTCATCACCGACGAAAACCGTATTGTAAAAGCACTCCCCACCATCAAAAAGCTTATTGCTGACGGTGGCAAGGTTATCCTTTGCTCACACCTTGGCAAGCCCAAGGGCGAGCCCAAGCCCGAGCTTTCATTGGCACCCGTTGCGGAGCGTCTTGCTCAGCACCTCGGTCAGCCCGTAGTATTTGCCGCCGACGATTGCGTTGTTGGTGACAATGCCCGTGCAGCCGTTGAAGCTATGAAAGATGGCGACGTAGTTCTCCTTCAAAACACCCGTTATCGCGCAGAAGAGACCAAAAACGGCGAGGCTTTCTCAAAAGAGCTTGCATCTCTCTGTGAGGTATACGTTAACGACGCTTTCGGCGCCGCACACAGAGCACACTGCTCAACCGTTGGTGTAACCGAGTATGTTGAAACCAGCGCAGTCGGTTATCTTATGGGTAAAGAGCTTCAGTACCTCGGCAACGCTGTTGAGAATCCTGTTCGTCCCTTCGTTTGCATCCTCGGCGGTGCAAAGGTAGCCGACAAGCTCAGCGTTATCGAAAACCTGCTCAACAAAGCCGACACCCTTATCATCGGTGGCGGTATGGCCTACACCTTCAACACCGCAAAGGGTTACGCAGTTGGCGACTCTTTGGTTGACGAAACCAAGATCGACTACTGCAAAGAGATGCTCAAGCGTGCAGAGGAGAAGGGCGTTCAGATCCTCCTTCCCGTTGATAACGTAGCAACTCAGGCATTCCCTGATCCCATCGATGCTCCCATCGAAACCAAGGTATTCCCCGCAAGCGAAATTCCTGCTGATTGGATGGGCCTTGACATCGGACCCGAAACCGCAAAGCTCTTTGCCGACGCTGTTAAGTCTGCAAAGACCGTTGTATGGAACGGCCCCATGGGCGTATCTGAAAATCCCTGCCTCGCAGCAGGCACCATCGCTGTTGCAAAGGCTTTGGCAGAAACCGATGCTATCACCATCATCGGTGGTGGCGACTCAGCTGCAGCCGTTAACAACCTCGGCTTTGGCGACAAGATGAGCCACATCTCTACCGGTGGCGGCGCTTCTCTCGAATTCCTCGAGGGCAAGGAGCTTCCCGGTGTAGCCGCAGCAGACGATAAATAATTAAACAATAACACCGTCGGGAGGACTGCCAAAAGCCGTACCTCCCGATTGTTATGATTACAGAGAGGAAGTATTTGTTATGAATAAAGCAGTTCGCAAGGCAGTTATCGCAGGTAACTGGAAAATGAACAAAACCCCCGCAGAAACCACCGCACTTATCAACGAGATGAAGCCCCTCGTTGCCGATGCAGATTGTGACGTAGTATTGTGCGTACCTTACATCGACATTGCCGCCGCTGTTGAGGCTGCAAAGGGCAGCAACATCAAAATCGGCGCAGAAAACTGCCATTGGGAAAAGAGCGGCGCATACACCGGCGAAATTTCTGCCGATATGCTCGTTGCAGCAGGCGTTGAATATGTAATCACCGGTCACAGCGAGCGCCGCACCTATTTTGGCGACACCGACGTTACCGTTAACAAGCGCACCCTTGCCGCTGTTGAGGCAGGCCTCACCGCTATCGTTTGCGTTGGTGAGTACCTTGAGCAGCGCGAGCAGGGCGTTACCAACGAGTTGGTAGCAATGCAGACCAAGATTGCCCTTCAGGGTGTATCTGCCGATCAGCTTGACAAAATCATCATCGCATACGAGCCTGTATGGGCCATCGGCACCGGCAGAACTGCCACTGCTGACCAGGCACAAGAGGTTTGCGCAGTTATCCGCAACACCCTTGCAGAGATTTATTGCCCCGAGTGTGCACAGCGCGTAACCATTCAGTACGGCGGCTCAATGAATGCAGCCAACGCCGACGAGCTTGTTGGCAAGGTTGATGTTGACGGCGGTCTTATTGGCGGCGCATCTCTTAAGGCAGCTGATTTTTCTGTTATCGTAAAGGCTGCAAGCAAGTAAGGAGAATATGATGAAAAAACCTATAGTTCTTACTATAATGGATGGTTTCGGCATCAACCCCGTTAACGAGGGTAATGCCATTTATTCTGCCAAGACTCCCAATCTTGACCGTATTATGAGCCAAAATCCTGCCACCACCATTGGTGCATCAGGTATGGACGTTGGCTTGCCCGACGGACAGATGGGTAACAGCGAGGTTGGTCACACCAACATCGGTGCAGGCAGAGTTGTATATCAAGAGTTAACTCGCATCACCAAGTCTGCAAAAGACGGTGACATCTATTCAAACGAGGCACTTTGCGGCGCCATCGAAAACTGCAAAAAGAATGACAGCGCCCTTCACTTTATGGGCCTTCTTTCCGACGGCGGTGTTCATAGCCACATCGAGCATTTATATGCCTTGGTTGATATGGCCAAAAAGGCAGGTCTCACTCGCGTTTACATCCACGCATTGCTTGACGGCCGTGATGTTCCCCCCGCATCAGCCGCCGATTTCATCGACGACTGCAATGCCAAAATTAATGAACTTGGCGTTGGCAAAATCGCAACCGTTATGGGCCGTTTCTACGGAATGGATCGCGACAACCGTTGGGATAGAGTAGGCCTTGCATATGCCGCATTGGTATATGGAGAGGGCAATCAGACCGACGATGCCGCAGCAGCCGTTCGCGAGTCTTACAATACCATCGACGGTGACGGCAAATATCTCACCGACGAGTTTGTGCTTCCCACCGTTGTTGAGGGCACCGAGCGTATTAAGAGTGGCGACTCGGTTGTATTCTTCAACTTCCGTCCCGACCGCGCACGCGAGATTACTCGCACCTTTGTAGACGATGCTTTCGACGGCTTTGAGCGCAAGGGCGGCAGACAGAATGTCTATTATGTATGTATGACTCAGTACGACGCATCTATGCCTAATGTAGAGGTTGCTTTCAAGCCTCAGTCCTTGACCAACACCCTTGGCGAGTACCTGGCAAAGATGGGCAAAACTCAGCTTCGCATTGCCGAAACCGAAAAGTACGCCCATGTAACCTTCTTCTTCAACGGCGGTCGCGAGGTCGAGTTCGAGGGTGAAGACAGAATTCTTGTTGCATCACCTAAGGTTGCTACCTATGATATGCAACCCGAAATGAGCGCCGAGCCCGTTTGCGACAAGGTTGTTGAAGCAATCAAGAGCGGCAAGTACGACGTTGTTGTGCTCAACTTTGCCAACTGCGATATGGTTGGTCACACCGGTGTGTTTGATGCCGCTGTTACCGCTGTTGAAACGGTTGACACCTGCGTAGGCAGAGTGGCAGAGGCCACCCTTGGGATGGATGGTATAATGCTTCTCACCGCCGACCACGGTAACGCTGACAAGATGGTTGACACCGACGGCTCACCCTTTACTGCACACACCACTTACCCCGTACCCTTCGTGGTTGTTGGTAAGGATTGCACCCTTCGTGAGGGCGGCAAGCTGTGCGACATTGCACCCACCGTTCTCAAGTTGATGGAGCTTCCTCAACCTGAAGAGATGGACGGCACCTCAATCATCCTTTAATGTATAACAAAAATCCTATCGGTTTTTACCGATAGGATTTTTTGTAAACGAAAACCACGCGATAGTCGCGTGGTTCAAAAGAGGTTAACCGATGAACAAAAATTGCAGAAATCAAAGGCAAACGCAGAAAGCGCTTTATGTCCTGCCTCCCTCTGACGAGGGAGGTGGATTTTTGCGAAGCA
>JAZNIT010000064.1:0-80726 GCA_045577615.1 Acutalibacteraceae bacterium | reverse complement strand
GAAGAAGATCCCACATTCAAGTGCTACACAGATGAAGAAACAGGCCAGACAATTATCGCAGGTATGGGTGAACTTCACCTTGAAATCATCGTAGACAGACTTCTCCGTGAATTCAAAGTTGAAGCTAACGTCGGTAAGCCGCAGGTTGCGGTTGGCAAACTTTTCGACGAGCCTATAGGCTCAGCCGGTCTTATGCCCTAAGGGGGCAGTGCATACTACCGGCACGGCCGGTAGTTATGATTGTGATTTGTGGCATAATAAACACTATATATTAACAAAAGGCATTAAATATTTACAAATGGTAAATAATTAAAAAATACCTTGTTAAATGAAAATATATATGCTAATATGACCTTGTATGTTAGTGTTTGTGTTTTGTGCAATAAAAGGAGTTTGTATATGGATATATTTACAGTTCTTGCTCTTATAGGGGGATTAGTGCTTTTCCTCTATGGTATGGACCTTATGGGGGACAGCCTTAAAAAGCTTGCAGGCGGAAAGTTGGAGTCAATTCTTTCACGACTTACCGCTAACAGATTTTTAGGATTTTTGCTTGGCTTTGTGGTTACCGCAGTAATTCAGTCATCCTCGGCTACTACCGTTATGCTTGTTGGTTTTGTTAACTCTGGTATTATGAAACTTGGTCAAACTATCAGCATAATTATGGGTGCCAATATTGGTACAACAGTAACCGCTTGGCTGCTTAGTACCGCCGATATTAAAGATGGTGCTGCCATACTGCTCAAGTTCTGCAAGCCTGAATCCTTCACACCAATTCTTGCTCTTATTGGCCTTTTGCTCACTATGATGGCAAAAACCGACAGAAAGAAAAATGTAGGTTCTATTCTTGTCGGTTTCTCAATATTGATGTTTGGTATGCAGATGATGAGTGGTTCTATGGAGGGACTTCGCGAAAATGAAACCTTCCAATCGATTCTCACAATGTTTGAAAATCCCCTTATGGGTATTTTGGTTGGCATTGTTTTTACCGCTATAATTCAGTCCTCATCGGCATCAATCGGTGTTTTGCAAGCCTTGTCTTTGTCTTGCCCGATCAGTTTTAGCGTAGCAATTCCTGTTATCCTTGGTCAAAACATTGGCACAACCGTAACTCCTATTATTTCATCTGTTAGTGGCAACATTGACTCAAAACGTGTTGCAATGAGCTGCTTATATGTTAAAATGATTGGTGTTGCTATTATATGTGGTGGGTTCTATGCGCTGAATGCATTTATTGGCTTCGATTTTATGACGCAAAATGTCGGTGCACTTGAGATTGCAATTGTTCACACCCTGTTTAATATACTTTCTACTATTGTATTGCTTCCTTTCTGCAAACTTATTGAAAAACTTGCACTTGTAACTGTTCGTAGTAAGAAGGAAGAAAAAGAGGCCGATATATTTGCAACCCTCGACGAGCGCTTTCTTAATATGCCCTCATTCGCAGTTGAAAAGTGTAAAGAGCTTGTTAACCGTATGGCAGCTGTCTCTGCTGATAGCTTTAAAAAGTCAATAACCTTGCTTGACAACTTTGATATGGCTGTTTTTGACGAGGTTAACCAGATGGAAAGCCTGGTTGATAAATACGAGGATAAAATCGGTACCTATCTTGTAAAGATTGCTGAGCATCAAACTTCTGCGCAAGATAGCAAGGTTATCAACGAGCTTCTTCATTGCGTAGGCGATATAGAGCGTATTTCCGACCACGCCCTTAATATAGGTGAAACCGCAAAAGAAATGTATGAGAAAAAGGTTGCTTTCTCCGAAGAGGCTAAAAATGAGATCGCGATTATTACCAAGGCTGTATCTGAAATTCTTGAAATGACTTTCAGCGTTCTTGCCAATGGCGACCTTGCTCTTGCTGAAAAGGTTGAGCCTTTGGAACAGGTTATTGACTACCTTAAGCGCACTATTAAAAAAGGTCATATTGAGCGTTTGCAGGCAGGTGGTTGCACAATTGAGTTGGGCTTCATTTTGTCCGATCTGCTGACCGACTACGAGCGTATTTCTGACCACTGCTCAAATATTGCTGTTTGTATGATTGAGATTAACAACGACGTATTTGATACCCACGAATACCTTAGCAATGTTAAGGCCGGTAAGGGCGAGTTTAACAGCCTTTACGAGGGTTATATGCAGAAGTATTCAATATAATCAAAATAAAAAAGGCACCCAAGGGCGGCGCCGAATGAGGATGTTAAAAAACCGACAGATAATAAATCCGTCGGTTTTTTGTTAGACTGCTTGGGGTTTATTGCTTCATATTCTTTATTCCGCACGCAGATATCAATCCACCCGCAATAAATAGTACTAACAAAATAATAAAAAACCAGAGTGTATCTGTTCCGATCAGAAAACCGATCAATCCTTCAAAATACCATCTTCCAATAAGTGCTCCCCAAGGATTCAACGCCGAACAGATGACAAAGACTATAATCCCTATAAGTGATACTCCTAAAATAATGGCACCTAAATAAACACATAATTTGTATGTAGCAACGCTACGTGACATTAGTTTAGTATGTGAGTTCCTTTCTTATAAATCAGAGTTGTTGCAAGGGGGATCATTATTGAATTGTTTTCCTTTGATCAAAAAGTCAGTAGACACAGCAAAAAAATCGCTTAGTCGCAGAAGATAATCGAGGTCAGGTGTTGATTGATTAAGCTCCCATTTTGAGATTGTTTGTCTTGTTAATCCAAGTTCTGCAGCCAGCTGCTCTTGGGATAAACCTTTCGCTTTCCTCAAGTTAGATAGTGTTTCGCCAAATGCCATAAGAGAACCTCCATTCTATAGTGTGATTGAATTATACCACAAATCCTCATTGCAATCCACCAACAAGCAAAGGAATTTCCGCAACGAATCGTTGCGGAGTATAGACTCTTACTTATCAAACTGTTTCAGAAGAAGAACCAGCATCGCATTTGTAAGTATAAATGCTTTATTGGGGTATGCCCAAACCCATTTTATCATAACAATTTGTATTGTTCAAGTTTTATTCCGACTTTGTCGGAGTGATATTATTGCCTTTTCGGCAATAGTGTTATTGAAACCTTGCGGTTTCAGTGTTATTTTATTCGCCAAACTCGGCGTAGCCGAATATCACGATGCGTAAGGGGTCCCCGCGAAAGATGCTTTCGTGGGGCAAAGGCATCATATCACTGCGAAGCAATATCACTCGCCAAATGTATTTGGCGAATAAAACTGCGAGACTTCCTTATGAGAAGTCTCGCAAGTGGGTGCCTTTTTTATGTAGTTGATTAAACGTTAAATCTGAAAAGAACAATGTCACCGTCTTGCATTACGTATTCTTTGCCTTCACTGCGAACAAGTCCTTTTTCTTTGGCAGCAACCATTGTGCCGCATGCCATCAGATCGTCAAACGCAATAACCTCTGCGCGAATGAAGCCACGCTCGAAATCAGAGTGAATCTTACCGGCGGCCTGGGGAGCTTTGGTGCCTTTTTTAATGGTCCACGCTCTTACCTCGGGCTGTCCTGCAGTAAGATATGAAATCAAGCCAAGCAATGAGTAACTCTCGGTGATCAATCTGTCCAAACCTGATTGTTCAAGACCGAGCTCAGATAAGAACATTGACTTTTCCTCATTGTCCATATCGGCGATTTGTGACTCCATCTCTGCACAAACGGGGATACACTTTGCATGCTCGTTTGTTGCCAACTCTGAAACCTTGCCGTAGTTTGCATTCTGATCAATGCCGTTGGCAAAATCGTCCTCGCTCATATTGCAAACATAGATTACTGGCTTAAGTGAAAGCAGTGCAGTGTCATTCAGGATTTCTTGTTCAGCTTCGTTAGCATCGATTGAACGGGCGGGCTGACCTGATTCAAGGTGAGCATAAAGGCGCTTTAAGAAGTCTACCTCTGCTAAGAAGGATTTATCACCCTTGGCAGCTTTGGTTGCTTTGTCGGTGCGGCGCTGAACCATTTCCATATCGCTGAATATAAGTTCAAGATTGATAGTTTCAATATCTCTGAGAGGGTCAACAGAGCCGTCAACGTGAATTATATCGGTGCTTTCAAAGCATCTTACAACGTGAATTACTGCATCTACCTCGCGGATGTGTGACAAGAACTTGTTGCCAAGTCCTTCACCCTTTGATGCACCTTTTACAAGTCCTGCAATATCAACAAATTCAATAGTAGCGGGGGTGAATTTGTCGGGATTATACATCTCAGCAAGTTTATCAAGTCTGGTGTCGGGCACAGATACCATACCAACGTTGGGTTCGATGGTGCAGAAGGGGTAGTTGGCTGACTGTGCACCGGCATTTGTGATGGCATTAAAGAGGGTTGACTTGCCTACATTAGGCAGTCCTACGATACCTAATTTCATAAATTTATAGTTCCTTTCCTATCGGATAACAATATTATACACGAAAATATTAAATAATCAAGCGTAACAGTTGACAAACATAGTACTTTTTTGGTAAAATATATTGATAAGATTGTGAAAAAGGTGTGTTTTACAATGATAATGAGTATGACCGGCTACGGCAGAGCAGAATGTGACTTTGAACAGTACAGCATTACTGTTGAGCTTCGCTCTGTTAATCACCGTTATTTTGAGTTTTCCATCCGTGCTCCAAGACAACTCGTTTTTTTGGAGGATAAGCTTAAAAAGCATTGCCAGCAAAGAATTACTCGCGGCAAAGTGGATATGTTTTTAACTCTCGTTTCTCACGGAACCGAGGGCGTCGAGGTCGAGGTTAATCACCCATTAGTTGCGGGATATCTCTCTGCGCTTAAAGAGATGGGCGAAACCTATGGTGTTAATCCTGATATTAACGCTGCAGCATTGGCTCGCTTCCCAGACACTTTGACTGTGACTCGCTGCGAAGCAGATGAAGAACAGCTTTGGGCAGACGTTTCATCAGTTGCCGATAAAGCCCTTGATGCTTTTATTGAAATGCGTACTGCCGAGGGTAAAAAGCTCCGTGAGGATGTCCTTAACAGAGCTAATGCTATCCTTGATTTTGTCAGCTTTATTGAGTCCAAATCTCCCGAAACGGTTAAAGCGTATCGTGAAAGACTTGAAGAAAAAATGCGTGAGCTTTTGGGTAATGCCCAGATTGACGAGCAGCGTCTTTTGACCGAAACAGCTATTTTTGCCGACAAGGTTGCCGTTGATGAAGAAACCGTTCGTTTGCGTAGCCACTTAGAACAGCTGAATGCTATGCTCGCTTCTGATGAAGCTGTGGGCAGAAAACTTGATTTCCTTGTTCAGGAAATGAACAGAGAGGCTAATACAATCGGTTCTAAGAGCCAAAAGGTTGAAATCGCTCACACTGTTGTTGATATTAAAGCAGAAATCGAAAAGATTCGCGAACAAATTCAAAATATTGAATAAGGGGCTGACAATAGTATGAGACTTATAAATATCGGGTTTGGTAATATGGTGTCTGATATGCGAATTGTTGCTATAGTATCGCCTGAGTCAGCACCTATCAAAAGAATTGTGCAAGAGGCAAAAGAGCGTGGCTGTCTTATTGATGCAACTCACGGACGCCGCACTCGTGCTGTTATAATTACTGATAGCGATCATGTTGTTTTGTCATATTTGCAATGCGAAACGGTTGCCAATCGACTTAACGATACTGATGATGTATTTGATGGGGAGGATGAGATTGATGAATAACCCCGGTTTAGTTTTGATAATTTCAGGTCCTTCCGGCAGCGGCAAAGACTCTGTGCTTCAAGAGGTGCGCAAGAATTATCCCCAAATGGCTTTTTCGGTTTCTTGCATAACCCGTGAGCGTCGCGGCAGCGATAAAGAAGACGGAAAGTATGAGTTCTTGACTGTTGATCAGTTTAAAAAAGGCCTTGATGAAGGTGCCTTTTTGGAATATAACGAGTATCTTGGCAATTATTACGGTACTCCTCGTCGCCCTGTTATGGAAGCTATTGAGTCGGGTGACGGAATAATTATCGAGGTTGACGTTAACGGTGCTGCGAGCATTCGTCGCGCTTTGCCAGAGGCTATTTCTGTCTTCATTATGCCTCCTTCTGTAAAAGCACTGAAAGAACGTCTTGAAAACCGCAAAACCGATACTCCTGAGCAAATTCAAAAGCGTTTAAACGCTGCACTGCGCGAAATTCCCCGTGCAGAAGAATATGACTACATAATTGTAAACGATGATTTGAAGCTCGCAAGTCAACAACTTTGTGATATTATCAAAACTTCCGAGCTTACATCATATAAACAAAAAAATATTATTAAAGAGGTGCTTAATAATGCTTAACCCCGCAATTGGCAAACTTATTGAAATGTACGACAGCCGTTATCAGCTTGTTCACGACATTGCTGAAAGAGCTCGCAAGATTGTTGTTGAGGCTGAAGAAGAAAAAGAGATTTTGGTTGAAAAGCCCGTATCTCTTGCAATTGACCAAATTTGCGCTCAAAGAGAAGCAGAAAACTAAATCATATCAAGAATATTATAATTACGGAGGTGGCTTGTCATGAGGAGTGCAGTGGTCGCGCATATTGCGGTTGATCGTACGGCATATCATTTTGACAAGCCATACGATTATATTGTGCCTGCTTCGTTGGTTGCAGGTGCGGAGCCCGGGTGCAGAGTAATGGTGCCTTTTGGTACAGGCAACAGAAAGCGTCAGGGTATAATCTTATCTATGGGCGAAACAACCGAGCTTGAAAAAATCAAGCCTATTGTTTCTGTTTTGGATAAAGAGCCTGTCCTGTCTGCAGAAATGCTAAAACTTGTTGCCTGGATTAAAGAGCATACATTTTGCACTTGGTATGATGCTGTAAAGCTCGTTCTGCCTGCCGGCATAAATATGCGGATTGTTGCGTCATATTGTATGGTTGATGGTGTGGATATTGATTCTGTGACCGACCTTACAGCTGATGAACAGACCATTCTGCAGATTATTTATAAAAGCAGAGGAACGGTTGAGCGTGAGCGCTTGCTTGAGGTTGTCGGCTTGTCTGAGGACAGCAAACTACCCGATAGATTGGTTGAGCGCGGCTTGCTTAATCGTACAGATGAGGCTGTTCGTAAGGTAGGGGATGCCACTATAAAAATGGTGCGCCTTGCCGAGCTGGAAGGTTCTATGCCCAAGCTTACACCAAAGCAAAAGGCTGTAGTGGATTTTCTCGAGCAAACTTATACCGCAAGCGTCAAAGAAATATGTTATTTTGCAGGTGTTACTCAGGCGGTAATAACATCTTTGTATAAAAAAGGTATAGTAGAGTTGTTTGATAATGTGGTTTATCGCACACCCACATCAACTTATAATGCCGAGGTTAGGAATATCACTCTTAACGATGAACAGAACGCTGCTTATGAAAAGTTTTATAATATGATGACATCGGGTCAAGGCGGAGCAGGACTGCTTTACGGAGTAACCGGCAGCGGTAAGACTCAAGTGTTTTTGAAATTGGTCGATGAGGCCGTCAAACTTAAAAAAGGCGTTATTGTAATGGTGCCAGAAATATCCTTGACACCTCAAACCTTGGCTCTGTTTAACAGCAGGTATAGCGGACGCGTGGCTGTCTTTCACTCAGCAATGTCATTGGGACAGCGTATGGACGAATGGCGCCGCGTAAAAAACGGTGAAGCTGATGTTGCCATTGGCACAAGATCGGCAATTTTTGCTCCTTTTGATAATTTAGGCTTAATTATTATTGATGAGGAGCAAGAGCATACCTATAAATCAGAATCCACCCCTCGTTTTCATGCGCGTGAGGTGGCTCGATTTAGAGCGGCATATAATAAGGCGTTGCTGGTTTTGGCATCGGCAACCCCATCGTTAGAAACCTTTAGCGCCGCAGAAAACAAACGTTATGAGCTTTGTCGACTTGATAAAAGATATGGCAGTGCAAAATTGCCTCACGTTCATACCGTTGATATGCGTGACGAGGCAAAACAGGGCAATTTATCCCCGATAAGCCGTTTCTTGCAGGATAGATTGCAAGAAACTTTAGATAAAGGCGAGCAAGCAATATTGCTTCTTAACCGCCGCGGTCATAATACTATTGTTACCTGCAGCGGATGTGGCAATGTAAAGACTTGTCCTAATTGCTCTATCTCGTTAACATATCATTCTGCTAATGGCCGTTTGATGTGCCATTATTGCGGGTATTCTGAAGAATTTACCGAAAAGTGCAGTGAGTGCGGCAGCGACAGAATTAAATATTCGGGCTTCGGTACACAACGGGCAGAGCAAGAACTCGGCATTTTATTTGAGAATGCGCGCATTCTTCGTATGGATGCCGACAGCACTATGGCGAGAAACTCATATGAGCAAAAGCTCTCGGCTTTCGCGAAGGGTGAGTATGACATTATGCTTGGCACTCAAATGGTAGCTAAAGGACTTGATTTTTCCAAGGTTACATTAGTTGGCGTTTTGAATGCTGACGGTTCCCTTTACAGCGAGGATTTTCGCAGCTATGAGCGTACTTTTTCATTGCTGACTCAAGTAGTAGGACGTTCCGGTCGAGGCGATAAAGATGGTATTGCGGTTGTGCAAACCGTTTCGCCTGAAAATGAGATTATATCTCTCGCTGCCGCCCAGGATTATGACGGGTTTTATCAGCAAGAAATCGGAATGAGAAAGGCTATGGTTTATCCGCCTTATTGTTCGATGTGCCTGGTTGGCTTTGTTGGAGATACCGCATCTGAAACTCGTGATGCAGCTATGCGTTATCTTGAAATGCTGCGAATAGCCAGTAACAATTCTCCCGAGCTTAAAATGATTGTTCTTGGTCCGTCTGTTGCCACAATACCTAAAGTTAGCGGCAAATACAGATATAGGATAATTATTAAAGTTAAAAACAATCAGATTTTCAGAGATGTAACTGCTGATTTGCTTAAAAGATTTATGAAAGACCCACAAAACAGAAACGTTACGGTCTTTGCAGATATTAACCCGGAAAGCACTTTTTAACCGGTGGAAAGGATAAATTTATGGCTAAAAGAAATATAATTAAATCGGACGATGATCGTCTGTTCAAAAAAAGTCGTCCTGTAGAGGCGTTTGACGAAAAATTGCACATCTTGCTTGATGATATGGCAGAAACTATGTATGACGCTGATGGTGTTGGCCTTGCTGCTGTACAGGTTGGCATTTTGCGCCGCGCCGTGCTTGTTGATTGCGGCGATGGATTGCTTGAACTTGTGAATCCTAAAATTGTTGGCCAAAGCGGTCAGCAGGAAGAGATTGAGGGTTGCCTTTCATTCCCCGGTGAGTATTATTATACCCGTCGCCCCAATTCGGTTATTGTTGAGGCACAGGATCGTTTTGGTAAAACCTTCAGAGTTAAGGGTGAAGGCTTGAAGGCAAGAGCTTTTTGCCACGAGCTTGAGCATCTTGACGGAATTGTATTTAAAGATAATGCCGTAAGAAAGGCTGAAATTGAACAATGAGATTAGTTTTTATGGGCACACCTGATTTTGCGGTGCCTTGTCTTGAAGCGGTGATAGCAGCAGGTCACGATGTTGTGGCGGCATTTTCACAACCTGACAAGCCTGTGGGTCGCAAGCAGATTATAATGCCTACTCCCGTTAAGGAGTGTGCATTAAAGCACAATATTCCGGTGTATCAGCCCAATTCATTACGTAATGAAGAGACTCTTAAATTAATGCAGGATTTAAAGCCGGATGCTGTTGCGGTTGTTGCTTATGGCAAGCTTATTCCTGCCGATATGCTAAAGATTGCTCCTTTTGGATATATTAACGTTCATGGCTCTATATTGCCCAAGTATAGAGGTGCTGCTCCCATTCAATGGGCGGTTGTGAATGGTGATAAAATCACCGGTGTTACAACAATGCTTCTTGGCGATGGTATGGTGGATACCGGCGATATTCTCGAGATTGCTAAAACTGAGATTGGCAAAAATGAAACGGGTGGCGAGTTGTTTGACCGCCTTTCTGCAATGGGTGCTGACCTTTTGGTTTCTACCTTATCTAAAGTTGAAAAGGGTTTGATAACTCCTGAAAAGCAGGATGAAAACCAAGCAACTCTTGCACCTATAATTAACAAAGAAATGGCAGTTGTTGATTTTAACAATTCTGCACAGAAAATTCATAACCTTGTCAGAGGATTTAATCCTTGGCCTGTTGCATATACTATGCTTGATGGCAAGCGCTTCAAGATTTATCAAACGGAGTTGTCCGAGTATGGCAATATTCCCGTAGGCAAGGTTAAGATAATTGATGGACGTGCCTTTGTAGGCTGCGGTGAAAACACCTCTCTTGAGCTTGTCGAGGTTCAGCAAGAGGGTAGCAGAAGAATGTCTGCTAAAGACTTAATATGCGGCAGAAAAATTTCTGACGAAACTATTTTTGGGTGATAAATTTGTTTTATTTAGACTACGAATATATTATATTTGCTTTTGCCGGCTTAGCTTTGGCTATGCTTGCAAGTGCCGGCGTAAAATCTGCATTTGCAAAATATTCTTCAGTTTTTAATCCCAGAGGAATTACTGGCAAGCAAGCGGCTGAAATGGTGCTTCGTGACAATGGTGTATATGGGGTTACTATAGAGCGTGTTGCAGGTAGTTTGACCGACCATTACGACCCTCGTGATAATGTAATTCGCCTTTCTGAGACAGTGTATGATTCTACCTCTATTGCAGCTATTGGAGTTGCCGCTCACGAAGCAGGACACGCAGTACAATATGCAAATAATTATATTCCCATTAAGATTCGAGCAAAGATTCTTCCTATAACCAATTTTGGCAGTCGGTTAAGTATACCGTTGATTTTTCTTGGATATTTTTTGTCTGTTTTAGAATTGGTTTATATCGGTATAGCTCTTTTTTCATTTGTTGTACTTTTTACTTTGGTTACATTGCCTGTTGAATTTAATGCAAGTCATCGGGCAGTAGCAGCTATAACACAGCTTAATATTCTCGATGACGGAGAGATTAAGGGCGTAAAAAAGGTTTTGAGTGCAGCAGCAATGACTTATGTTGCATCATTTATTCAAAATCTGCTGATTTTGATTTATTATGTTGTTCGCACTAAAAGGAGAAGGTAATGTCTAATGCGCGCAAAGCTGCTGTGAACGGATTGATGTCTATCGACAAAGATGGGTGCTATTCCAATATTGCGGTTGATAATGCAATTAAATATGCAAAGCTTGAGGGTGCAGATGCATCCTTTTGCAGTGCGCTCATTTATGGCGTTCTTGATAAAAAGAACGCCTTAGATTATATTATTTCAAAATTGTCTTCAAGGCCTTTGAATAAGCTGAGTTTGTTTGTTCTAGAGGTGCTGCGAATTTCTGTTTTACAGCTTAAATATATGGATAAAATTCCGCCTTTCGCAGCAATTAATGAGGCGGTAACTCTTGTTAAAAAGTCAAAGGACCATTATGCTTCAGGCTTTGTTAATGCTGTGCTTCGCTCTGCAATCAGGCAGGATGTAACTTTGCCTGAACCTAAAGATGCCAAAAGCATAACCATAACCGATTCTTGTGATATCGAAATCGTTAAGCGTCTTGTTGCAGACTTTGGGATTGAAGCAGCCCATAATATTTTAAAGGCGAATGAGAATCCGCTGCCTATCTATATAAGATGCAACACATGCAAATGTACGTCGGAAGAGCTTTTTAAAAGTCTTAGTGCCGATGGATTTATGGTCAGTATTGTTGAAAATATGCCTTATACTTTGGCAGTAAAAGGTGCTCTTGAACATACAGAAGCTTTTAAAAAAGGCTGGTTTCATGTGCAGGATTTGGCCTGTCAATGTGCCTGCGAGTCATTGATTCCTCAGGATGGTATGTCAGTGTTGGATGTCTGTGCTGCTCCCGGCGGCAAGAGTTTCACGTTAGCTCAAATTATGAATGATTCGGGTAAGATTGTATCTTGCGATATTCATCCTCACAGAGTTAAGCTTATTGAACAAGGTGCGCAACGTCTTGGTTACCTTTCTGTTGTACCTATGTTGAATGATGCAACGGTTTATAATGATACTCTCGGCACGTTTGACCGTGTGCTCTGTGATGTGCCATGCTCGGGTGTTGGTGTAATTCACAGAAAGCCTGACATCCGATATAAAAAAGCAGCAGAGTTTGATTCTCTGCCGAAACTTCAATTAGAGATACTTACAACATCATCAAAATATGTTAAGCCGCAAGGTGTGATTGTCTATTCAACGTGTACCTTGTTTAAAAACGAAAACATAGAAGTTTTTGATAGGTTTTTAGCAGAAAACTTAGAATTTGAACCATTGCCGTTTGAAAACGGTGAGTATTTTAAAACCATTTTACCCAATGGTGAAAATGATGGCTTTTTCTTTGCAAGAGCAAGGCGCAAGGGGGTATAAGTTTTGTCCAAAATTGATTTAAGAAGTCTTATGCCCGATGAGGTTGAAACACTTGTTAAAGACTTAGGCCAACCAAAATTCAGGGCAGGTCAAATTTTCGGCTGGCTTCAGTCGGGTGTTGTTGATTTTAATGAGATGACCAACGTTCCTCAGGCTCTACGAGCTAAATTAGCAGAGATAGGTTATATTGCAAACGCTGATGTCGAGGCTAAATTTGAGTCAAAGCTTGATGAAACCGTTAAGTTTTTATTCAGAATGAATGACGGCCTTTTTGTAGAAAGTGTACTTATGAAATATAAGCACGGATATAGCATTTGCATATCAACTCAGGTCGGTTGTCGAATGGGTTGCACTTTTTGTGCTTCAACCGTTAATGGATTAGACCGTAGTTTGACTGCATCTGAAATGCTTGCACAGATTATGTCGGCACAAAAATCCTGCGGTGTAAGAATATCCAATATCGTTTTGATGGGTATGGGTGAGCCGTTTGATAATTACGACAATGTATTAAGATTTTTAAACCTTGTCAGTCATCCGGATGGACTGAATATCGGGATGAGGCACATATCACTCTCTACCTGCGGTAGGGTAGACGGCATTGAAAAATTGATGCAGGAAAAATTGCAGCTTACCTTGTCGGTGTCCTTACACGCACCTAACGATGAAATCCGTTCAAGAACAATGCCTATAAATAAAAAATGGTGTGTTGATGAATTGCTTTCTGCCTGCAGAAAATATATAGATCAGACAGGCAGACGTATTTCGTTTGAATATGCAATGATAAAAGACGTTAACGATTCAGATGATTGTGCTTATGAACTTTCACAAAAGCTCAAGGGAATGATTTGTCACGTTAATCTTATCCCTGCAAACGAAATAAGAGAAAACGATTATGTTCGCAGTGATATGTCACGATTGCAGCGATTTAAATCAATTCTCGAAAGCAAAGGAATTAATACTACAATTCGGCGCACTTTAGGTGCAGATATATCTGCGTCCTGCGGTCAACTGCGTCAAACATATAACAAATAGTGACAAATTTGTCACTTTCAATTAGCAAATTAGTGTGCTAATATAATCTAAAGACGGTTTAAAAAGGAGTGAGTCAGTGTGAGAATAGTATCAAAAACCGATGTAGGTAAAGTTCGTCGCAGCAATCAGGACGCTTATTCAGCGGGTGAACTTCCGGGCGGTGTGGCTTGGGCTGTCGTTTGCGATGGCATGGGCGGCGCTAACGGTGGCAATATTGCCAGCGCAACAGCTGTTAAGGTAATCAGCGAAAGAATTTCATCGGGCTATCGCGAGGGTATGAGTTCAAACTCAATTCTTGCTATGCTTGATACGGCAATAAATGCCGCAAACATCAGCGTTTACGATATGTCGCAGGATGATGTTGCACTTGCGGGAATGGGCACAACAGTTGTTGCTTGTGTGCTCGTTGGCGGTGTGGCATATATTGCTCATGCAGGCGACTCCCGTGCATATCGCTTTAACAAGGACGAGGTTGCTCAGGTAACTCGCGATCACTCCTACGTTCAGCGACTTATAGAAGAGGGAACTATCACGGCCGAGCAAGCCAAGAACTACCCACATAAAAATGTTATCACACGAGCTCTTGGCGTTAATGAGCGCCTTGCGGTTGAGCATACCGAGATTGAGCTTAACGAGGGTGATGGAATTATGCTGTGCACCGATGGATTGACCGGTTGCATTGATAATGACGATATGCTCGATATATTTAAAAAGTATAATTTTTATGAATATCCCGATCGTTTGGTTAAACTTGCAAATAAGCGCGGTGGTGCCGATAATATCACCGTTGTAATACTTTCACTCTGATTGAAGGGAGTATAGAATATGGATAAATTCGTCGGCAAACGATTAGATGCTCGATATGAAATACGCGAAATAATTGGTATTGGCGGTATGGCTGTCGTATACAAGGCTTATGACTGTATTGACGACCGTATTGTAGCAATTAAAATTCTTAAAGAAGAGTTTGTTCGCAATAGCGAGTTTTTGAATCGCTTCAGAAATGAATCAAAGGCTATTGCTGTTTTGTCGCATCCCAATATCGTTAAGGTTATTGACGTTAGTTTTGGCGATAATTTTCAATATATAGTAATGGAATATATTGACGGCATTACTTTAAAAGAGTTTATGCAGCGTCAAGGTGCACTTAGTTGGAAGGATACACTTTACTTCACTGTGCAGATTTTGCGCGCTTTACAGCATGCACACGATAAAGGTATTGTTCATCGTGATGTAAAGCCTCAAAACATTATGCTTTTGAGCGATGGTACCATCAAGGTTACCGACTTTGGCATTGCTCGCTTTGCCCGTAGCGGCCAAAACACCTTGACCGACAAGGCAATTGGCAGCGTTCATTATATCAGTCCCGAGCAAGCTCGTGGTGATGTTATCGACGAAAAGGCCGACTTGTATTCTGTTGGCGTTATGATGTATGAGATGTTAACAGGCAAGTTGCCCTTTGATGGCGGCAACGCAGTTAGCATTGCTTTGATGCATATGAATAACGAGCCTGAAGCACCCCGCAAAATTAAGCCTGAGATTCCTGCCGGTCTTGAACAGGTTGTTTTGCGTGCAATGCGCAAAAAGCCCACTTATCGTTATCATTCGGATGCTGAAATTATGCACGATTTGGAGCAAATTCGTCGTGACCCCACTGTCACCTTCAAATATGATGATGTGCAGTATGTTGACGATAGTCCCACACGCTTTGTGAACCTTAACAATGTTAAGCCTGCTCCTGCTCCCGCAAACGATGTCCCTGTTAACAGTGTTGCTCAAAAGGTTGGTATGCTTTACGGTGATGACGAGGATGTCAAGGAGGTTAAGCCCGAATATAAGGTGCTTACCAACAGTTCGGATAATGATGATTATTATGACGACGATGATGAGCCTAAAAAGAGCTCAGTTGTGCCTGTTTTGGCAGGTATTGCAACTGTTATGGTTATTGCTATTGCAATAGTTCTTGTTTTCGTATTTAAGGCTTTTAACGATACCGGTGAAAGTACCGGATCTGTTCGTTGCCCTCAGCTTGTTGGTACCGATTATGATGATGCTTGCGCAAAATACAGATCCATCAATATAATCATTTCTGATTACGAATATAGTGATGAATATCCCGTTGGTGCTATTTTGTATCAATCTGAAGAAGAAGATAAGTTCTTGCGTAAAGACCTTGAGGTTGAGGTTGTGGTAAGCCTTGGCAAAAAGACCAAAACCTTGCCTGATATTTACGAAAAAACCGAAGACGTTGCTGTTGGCATTATTGACGGCTTTGGCTTAGAGTATGTTGTTCAATATGAGCATCACGCCAAAATTAAAAAAGGCAGCGTAATCAGAACCGAGCCCAAGCGTGGTGAGCCTGTTACCGACGAAACCAAGGTAACCATTATCATCAGTAAAGGTAAAGAAGATGTTATGGTTAAAATGCCTGATATTGTTGGCATTTCAAAGGAAGATGCAGAGCTTAAGCTTAAAAAACTTGGACTTAAACTTGATATTAAGTCATCTCAAAACAGTTTGATGCCTGCGGGTTATGTTATCAGTCAAACTGTATCTGCTGATACTGATGTAGCAGTTGGATCGACCGTATATGTTGTTTTAAGCACAGGTAATGCCCCTTCCGGCACAACCTATAATGTTAGCTTTACATTTAATTCACCCTCTGCTGATGAATATCCGGGGTTGGGTGATACGTACAGAGTAGAGGTTTTCGATGCTGAACGCAACAGTATTTATACCAGCACAGATACACAAGATGCACATGTAATCAATTTTACTACTACGGTAGAAAAGGGTAATGTTGAAATTTGGATTGATGGCAGAGTGTTTGAGGTTTGGAAATATGAAAGATCTCAAGTAATGTGCTTTAGTCGAGGATTTGAAGATTTCGAGGGTTATGATTATTAAAGGTATTATAACTAAAGCGTTGTCAGGTTTTTACTATGTTTCTGACGGCGAAAGCATTTACGAAACCCGTGCCCGCGGCATAATGAGAAAAAACGGCGTTACCCCCCTTGTAGGGGATAACGCCGTAATTCAGTTTGAGTCGGGGGCGGCTGTTCTTGATCAAATTGTTGACCGTAAAAACGCTATGGTCAGACCTACCGTTGCTAATGTGGATAAGCTTTATATTATTTCATCCTTTTCATCGCCTGCTCCAAACACCTTGATTATCGATAAGCTGATCGGTCAATGTGAAAGCAAGGGCATAGAACCCGTTATCGTTTTTAACAAGTGTGATATGGGTAGTTTTGAGGAGTATGAAGACATTTATCGAAATGCCGGATTCCAGGTTTATTCAGTATCGTGTCTGACGGGTGAAGGTATTGAAGAGCTTAAAGCCTCCTTTGGAAAAGGAATAAGTGTGCTTACTGGCAATTCGGGAGTTGGAAAGAGTAGCCTTATCAATGCAATGTTTGATGAGTATGAACTAAAAACCGGCGAGATAAGCACAAAACTTGGCAGAGGTAAGCATACAACCCGCCACTGCGAGCTTTTTTCTAATGGCAATGGTGGCTTTATCGCGGATACTCCGGGCTTTGCTACGGTTGAATCTGAACGTGTAAGTAAGGATAAGGTTGCCGCAAGTTTTCGTGAGTTTGTAGATTACATTGATGATTGTAGGTTTACCACTTGCTCTCATACATGCGAAAAGGGCTGCGCAGTAATTGCCGCAGTGAACGCAGGCAAGATTAGTAAATCCCGTCACGACAGCTATTGTGCGATTTACAAGGATTGTTCCGCTATAAATGAGTGGGAGTTAAAATGATGAATTGTGTTATTTTTGCAGGCGGTAGCATTGCTGATTATACTCAGGCAGCCAAAGCTGCTGAAACAGCTGATGTAATTGTTTGTGCTGATTCTGGCATATTGCACGCTGAAAAGATAGGTGCTGTTGCTGATTATTGGGTTGGAGATTTGGACTCGGTCGATAGTCGGCATAATTGCGGCGAGTTTATAAAGTTGCCTACTGAAAAAGATGATACCGACACAATGTCAGCTGCACGTTTAGCGGTGAAGTTGGGTGCCTGCAAGGTGCGGATTTTTGGTTGGTCGGGCACTCGTCTTGACCATACATTCGGTAATTTGTTCGTTCTTAAATTTTTGCTTGATAACGGTATTTACGCTGTTGCAATTGATGAACACAATTCGGTGTTTTTGCTTGAAAACGGTCAATGCACTGTCGAAAGGAAGGATGGCAGATTTTTATCCGTTCTTCCTTTTTGCTGCGAGGCTAAGGGTGTCAACCTGACGGGAGTAAAATATCCATTGTCAAACTACACCTTGCAAGGCAGTCATCCCATTGGAATCAGCAACGAAATCGTTGATGATTATTGCTGCGTTTCGGTTAAAAAAGGCACTGTTGCTGTATTTTTAAGTCGCGACTGACACAATTTTGTGATTCTTGCGTAATATGTTAGCAGACATATCCAATGAGGTGAGCTAATGCGCAAGAATTGTAGATGTAATGGCTTTGGTGTGGCCGCCCTGCTTGCTGTTTATGCTTTGGGGCTGGTGTCATCATATATTTTACCGGCTGCCGCTATTATTGTCATTCTTGCCATAGGCCTGCTTGTGCTTGGCTTATGTCGATTCAAGCTTTGACGGGGGTGCAGTTTATGAAGGTTGTTGTGGTTAAAAGTCCTAAAATATTAAGCGGTATTTTGAGAGTTCTTTTTAAAATTAAAAAAGAAGATAACTAATATACATAAATCCGACTTAGGTCGGATTTTTTTATTCATATATTGCGACACTTTAGAATATAGAATAGTATAAAACGAAGTGAAATGGAGCTGTTATATATGGATTGCAAATATATCTCTCAAATGGTTAAGGTGAATAAAACTACCTTTCGTCAAACTGTTGAGCACGCCTTTGATACAGAGATAAGCCTGCCCGATTACTATCCCGATATACATAGAATATTAAAGTGCAGAGTTAATGCCAAGGTTGCGCAGAAAAACGCGGAAGGTGGGCAAATTAACATTGATGGGGTAGTTTGCCTTAATCTTATATATGCTGATAAGGACTGCGGCATTAGGGCGTTGGATGTGCAGACTCCTTTTAATAAAAAGATTGATTTTTCTGCCGAAGATGGATGTCACAGCGTTCAGGTTGAATGCAAAACCGATTATTGTAATTGCAGAGCTACTACCGAAAGAACGGTAGATGTTCATTCTGCTATTTCTATGGCTGTAAACGTTGTTACGTGCTGCGAGGTTGCCGTGGTTGCCGATGTTGATGAAACCCATGTTCAGATGAAACGCAATGTTGCTCCAGCTTCAAGTCCATCAGGCAGAGCTGATAAATATCTGCTTATTAATGATGAGGTATCATTGCCTGATAAATGCCCTGCAATCAGAAATATATTGCGCAGCGATTTGGATGTTGTGATTAATGATAAGAAAATCGTAGAAAACAGGGTAGTGGTAAAAGGCGAGATTTTAATGAATGTTTTATATTTTGGTGAAGAAACTGTTGATTGTGAATGCTTTAAGGAGTCTATTCCTTTTAGTCAGATTGTTGAAGCACAGGGGATTAACGAAAACTGTACTTGTATTGTAAAAGGCAACATTATCAGTTCAGAGTTAATGCCTCGTACGGGTATGAGTGGTGATATGCGGGTTATATCTGCATCGGTTAAATTATTATTGAGCGTAGATGCTTTTTGTGAAAATGAGATTCCTTACATAACCGATGCTTATTCAACAAAATATGATATGTCACTTGGTTGGAATGATGTTTGCTTTGAAAAGGTAGCAAGTAGCATAACTGAAAATTTAAAGGTGAGTTATAATTTTGACTTGCCGTTTAATCAGGATATGCAAGTGGTAGATATGTGGTGCGTTCCATCAATTTCAGATACAACTTCAAATGACGGCTCTGTTGATGTAAAGGGTAGTGTGCAAATTTGTATGATAATGAGGGATAAACAGGGTGAGCCTTCATATTATGAGCGAACTTTTGATTATAACAAGGTGTTAAATATTGAGTTGCCTGAGCATTTTTATATTAAAAGCACGGTTGCTGCTAAGAGTTGTGTCGCTATAAGTAAAGGGGATTTGTTTGAGCTTGTGTGTGAGCTAAACCTTTGCCTTGATGTTGTTGAACAAACCTCGTGTAAGGTCGTTTCTTCTATACAGTTGAACAACGAGCATCTGCGCAGATGCAAGCCTTCTTCAATTGTTGTATACTTTGCTCATAAAGGTGATAGTGTGTGGGATGTGGCGCGCAGATATAATACTACACCGCAGGCAATTGCAACCACTAATAATTTGAAGGACGATCTTATAACCGGAGAAATTACATTGGTTATACCGTCTGCATAATAGTTAACGCACCTTGATATCAAGGTGCGTTTTGTGTTGTATTTTTCAAATGAATGTGTTATAATAATTAAAAATACAAAGGGGTACGAATTATGAGAGTTACTGTTTGGAATGAAGGCAGACACGAAATTAAAATTGATAAAGTCAAAAAGATATACCCTAATGGCATTCACGGCTGTATAGCCGAGTTTTTGACAGAGGCCGGCTATGATGTTACAACTGCTGTTCTTGATGAGCCTGAGCACGGATTAACCCAAGAGGTTATTGATAATACTGATGTTCTTATTTGGTGGGGACATATGAATCACGGCGATGTAGCTGATGAGGTTGTAAAGCGCGTTACCGATGCGGTCTTAAAAGGCATGGGTATGATATTTTTACATTCTGCACACCACAGCAAGCCCTTTAAAGCACTTATGGGCACTACGTGTAATTTGTCATGGCGTGAGGATGGTGATTTAGAAAGAATCTGGGTTGTTGATCCTTCTCATCCTATTACCAAGGGTATCGATCGTTATTTTGAGCTTCCTCACGAAGAAACTTATGCAGAGCAGTTTGATATTCCCACACCCGAACATCTGGTTTTCGTTGGTTGGTTTGAAGGCGGGGAGGTATTTCGTTCAGGTTGCTGCTATTCACGAGGATTGGGTAAAATCTTCTATTTCCAACCCGGCCACGAGAGTTATCCCACATTCTATAATAAAAACGTTCAAACTGTAATTAAAAATGCAGTTGCTTGGGCAGAGCCCACTAGAAGAATTGATGAACTGGTTTGCCCGAATGTAAAAAAGCCTGTTCCATCTGTATAAAAATTGAGCCGCTTCCGTATTAAAGGAAGCGGCTTTTTATTATAATGCGTTACCTTGAGCCAATCTGTTTATAAGCCTTTTGATTTGTGGCAAACCAAACAATACTGATGCAGATGCAACGGTTATTATTAGTTCAGGCAACATATATGATGCGTTATAGGTCAATGAGTATATCCAACTTGCGCTTTCTGAAAATTGACCGAACAAAACAACGCCTGAAATAAAGTGAAAAACAAATCTCAAAGATATGGTCATAGCGACACCGGTTACAATGCCGAACAAGCCTTTTTTTGAAAATACACCTGAGAATCCAAGTATACTAAAGGCTAAAATGTAGTCAAGCATTATTGTTCCGATAAGCACAACGGGTGTTAGTCCCCATGCAAAAAGTCCATCCATAGTTATGCCAAACATAAGCTGAACAAGTGAATAGATAAATGCCGACCAAACGCCCCATTTTGCGCCATAGCAAATGCTTAACATAGCGATAGGTAACATGCTGAGCAGAGTAATACTACCCCCATGAATGTTAATAGGTAATGTGAATTTAACCAGGCTTAAAACGGCAGATAAAGCTATAAATACTGCACTGACGGTGAGCCGTCTTGTTTTATTTTTAAACATATTATCAATCCTTTCCGACATAAAAAAACCGTCACGGATAAACCGGACGGCTAAAAACAATACGAGCTCTAATATTGTTCCTACGTCGGCATTATCCGAATCAGGTCAAAGGGTCTATGCCGAAAACGACAAATCTCAGCCGGTTCAATTACCAGCACCCCTATTTTTAATGTCAAGTATATATTAGCACATTTTTATTCTTTGTCAATAGAAAATTTTTAATTAAAGTTATATGCACTGCATTGTCGGCATAATTTATACAAAAGATTGCAAAACGATGGAGGAGTCGTATATGACAAGTGCAAATATATATCGCGACATAGCTAACAGAACAAACGGGGATATCTATATAGGTGTAGTGGGGCCTGTGCGTTCTGGAAAATCAACCTTTATTAAACGATTTATGGATGTAATGGTGTTGCCCAACATAGCCGATTCCTCAATGCGTGAACGCGCCAAGGATGAGCTCCCTCAATCTGCTTCGGGCAGAACAATTATGACTACCGAGCCTAAATTTATACCCGAGGATGCTATTGCTTTGCAAATGGATGACGGTTGTCATATGTCTGTAAGGCTTATAGATTGTGTCGGTTACATAGTTCCCTCGTCAATTGGATATATAGAAGGAGATAAGCCACGGATGGTAAAAACTCCGTGGTATGAGCAACCGATTCCTTTTAATATGGCGGCGGAAATCGGAACTCAAAAAGTTATCAACGAGCACTCAACTATTGGTCTTGTTATTACAACAGACGGTAGCATAGGGGAGATACCAAGAGAAGACTACGAAGAAGCAGAAGAACGGGTTATTAACGAGTTAAAGCAAATCAACAAACCCTTTGTAGTGCTTCTTAATACCATGAATCCTGATAGTGAGACTTCCAAAGAATTAGCACAAAGTATGAGCGCAAAATATAATACCGCTGTTACGGCTGTGGATTGTTCGGCGTTGGATGAGGATAAAATTAAGGCGTTGATGAGTCAGGTGCTGACTGAGTTTCCAATTCGTGAAATTGAGATAAAGTTGCCTGATTGGCTGGCTGCGTTACCTCTTGAACATTGGCTTAGAAAATCAGTTCTTGAGTCAGTCAAACATAATATGAATGGTTTATCTAAAATATGCGATTTAAAGCATTTGGCCAAAAATCTATCGGCGTCGGAAAACATATTCGAAGCCGTCATTGAAGATATGGATTTAGGTTCAGGTGATGCCAAAATCAATGCAAGACTAAATGATGATTTGTTTTATAAAATTCTTTCTGAAGAAACGGGAGTTAAAATAAATAATGAGCAGGACTTAATGTCAACACTCACGGAATTTGCTGCTATGGCAAAGCAGTATAAACGAGTTAAGGATGCGCTTGACGAAGTTGATGCAACAGGATACGGAATTGTTATGCCGCAAATAGAAGAACTTTCATTGGAGGAGCCTGAGATAGTACATCAAGGTGGCCGCTATGGTGTAAGATTGCGTGCGTCAGCGCCGTCAATACATATGATGAAGGCAAACATTAACACAGAGGTTTCACCGATTGTAGGGTCAGAAAAGCAGTCTGAAGATTTGATAATGTATTTGCTCAAAGAGTTTGAACAAGATCCAATTAAGATTTGGGATTCAAACATATTTGGCAAGTCACTGCATGAGCTTGTTAACGAGGGATTGCATACCAAACTGGCAAGAATGCCCGGCGACGCAAGAATGAAGATGCAGGAAACAGTTGAAAGAGTTATAAATGAGGGATGCAGCGGCCTTATCTGTATAATATTATAAAATTAAAAGCGGTGTTGTTAAACACCGCTTTTAATTTTTAATTTGTTGCAAAACTCATCAAAAAGTTCTTCATATTTTTTTGGATCCACCACATAACTTAATCCATGGTCTGCGCCTAAAAAAACCTCAAGCTTTTTATCGGTCGCTCCTGAATTTAAGAACAACTCTTTGCTCATTTCATATGGAACGAGTGTATCTGTTTCGCCGTGAATTATCAGCAGGGGAAGGCTGCTTGATTTTACACTTTCAAGTGCGGTTGCGGAGCAAATGTCGAAACGGCCAAATATTAAACCGCCCAATCGGACCAAGGGAAAAACAATATTTGTGGGCAGCTTCAAGTTGACCTTGCACACATTTTTAATAATTTCAGCTGGGGATGAGAATGGACAATCAACCATTATGCCTATGACGTTTTTGGGTAAATTAAGTTCTGCAGCCATAAGTACGGTGGCACCGCCCATCGAAATACCTGACAAAATGATTTGCGTATCCTCACCGAATCTTTCGACGGCATAGTTAATCCATGCGAGGCAATCATAGCGCTCTTTAATGCCAAATGTAATGGTGTGTCCGCCACTTTTACCATGAGCCCGTTGGTCTACCGTCAGAGTGTTGAAACCTCTGCTGTGAGCTAACGTTGCGCCGCCACAAAAATCTCGTGAGCTGCTGCCTCTGTATCCGTGAAATTGTATATGCAACGGAGCGCCTTTTTCAATTTCATAATATCTTGCAAAAAGCGTCTTTCCATCAAAGGTGGTGGTGCTTACCCATTGGCAAGGAATTTTATCAAACTTATCCGCAAGCTCTTGTATATGGTCTGAAATCTTGCTGAATTCTGGTGATTCAGGCATATGAGCCCCAATTGCCTTTTGCTTATTTGAAACATAGAAGGTTTTTATATAAGCATATAATGGGCATAATATAATAAACACAATTATTGCTGATAAAACTGACAATGCGATAATCAAACGGCCACTCCTTTCTGAAGGGTTTTAATAATTATAAACATATTTTTCAATACATTCAATATAAAAAATTAAATAAAACAGTAAAAAAATTCGTGTTTAACAAAAAACTTGTTGCCATTAGCACTTGTTTGTGTAATAATAGATACATTAAACACGAATTTGGAGTGTAGTAATGGAAACAAAGAGAAGTAGTTTTACCGGAAAGTTAGGCTTTGTTTTGGCTGCAGCAGGTTCTGCTGTCGGCTTGGGAAATATTTGGCGCTTTCCTTATCTTGCTGCTCAGTATGGCGGCGGCATATTCTTGCTCGTTTATTTAATACTTGCTGTAACATTTGGCTTTGCACTTATGCTTGCTGAAATTGCAATTGGACGCAAGACAGGACTTAGTGTTGTGGGTGCTTATAAAAAGCTTGATAAGCGTTTTTCCTTTATTGGTTGGCTTGCCGCTTTGGTGCCAATCATAATATTGCCCTACTACTGTGTTATTGGTGGTTGGGTAACCAAGTATATGTTTGCTTTTGCAACCGGCGATGCTACCAATGCTGCTGTCGATGGCTATTTTAACGGATTTATTTCCAATACTTCAGAACCACTGCTTTGGTTTGCAATATTTATTGGTGCAACAGCGCTTGTTGTATTGCTTGGTGTTGATAAGGGTATAGAAAAGATAAGCAAAATCATTATGCCTATTTTGATTGCACTTACTCTTTTTATTGCTGTTTATTCTATTTGCAGTATGCCTGGTGCTATTGACGGTGTTTTGTATTATATCACCCCCGATTTCAGCAAGTTCTCTGTTAATACTGTTCTTGGCGCAATGGGCCAACTTTTCTATTCAATGTCCATTGCGATGGGTATTATGATTACCTATGGCTCTTATATGAAAAAAGAGGTTAATGTTGAGTCCTCTGTTCATCAGATTGAAATTTTTGATACAGGTATTGCATTCCTTGCCGGTTTGATGATTATTCCGACTGCCTATGTGTTTTATGGCGGTAATACCGAGAGCATCGGTCAGGGCCCCGGTTTGATGTTCGCTACACTGCCTAAGGTGTTTCAAACTATGCCAGGTGGCGACATAATTGGCGCAGTCTTCTTCTTTATGGTTTTCTTTGCTGCACTGACATCATCTATCTCACTTATGGAAACGGTTGTTTCTATCTTCTGCGACAAGTTTAGCTGTAACAGAAAGTTGGCTTGCTTGTTTGTTATAGTTATCAGCATTATGCTTGGTGTTCCTTCATCACTTGGCAATGGCGTTTGGTCCGGATTTACTATTATCGGTATGGACTTCTTGACCTTCTGTGATTTCTTGTGCAATAGCGTGGTTATGCCTATCGTTGCACTGCTTACCTGCATTTTGGTTGGTTATATTATTAAACCTGCCGCGATTGTTGAAGAGGTTGAGCTGTCTGCAAAATTTAAGAACAAGGCTATGTTTACCTTTGTAATAAAATATATGGCACCCATCTGCATTGTTCTTATACTTGTTTCATCCGTTTTAAGCGGACTTGGTATTGTGGAGGGACTTTAATTAAATTTCTAAAACTTTGTTTTAGGCGTCGCAAATGCGGCGCCTAAAGCTGTGATTAGAGGTAGTATAAATGAGCATTTTTTCAACAACGCTAAACCAAATGTTATACTTATTTATATTTATACTTATCGGCTTTTTATTGGCACACTTTAAGGTTGTTAATAAGGATGCTGCAGGTATACTTGGTAAGTTTGAAAATTCGGTTTTCATTCCTGCTCTCGTTATGGGCACGTTTATAGATAACTTTACGGTCAGTCAACTCGATTCAACCTGGAAGTTGATGGTTTTCAGTTTGTTGTTAGAGCTTATTGTCATCCCGCTGGCGTTTTTGGGTGCAAAGCTTTGCACAAAGGATGCTGATAAAAGAAAGATTTGTGTTTATGGCTTGGGCTTTTCTAATTTCTCTTTTATGGGTAACGCAATAGTTAATGCAATTTTTCCTGAAATTTTTTTGCAATACATAATTTTTACACTGGTCTTGTGGGCTATAATTTATGTTTGGGCAGTGCCTACTTTGTTGGTTTGCCCTGAAAACGGCGCAAAAATGACATTCAGACAAAGGATCAGAGGATTTACTAACCCAATGTTTATTTGTATGATTATTGGTATGGCAATCGGCTTGTTAGGGATTAAATTACCTGTTTACGTTTCATCTGTAATTGATGCAGCCGGTAGCTGTATGTCACCTGTTGCTATGCTCCTTACAGGTATTACTGTTGCAGGACTCAACTTCAAAAAGCTGTTCGCTGATGCAGGCGTTTATATCATCACATTATTAAGACTAGTTGTCTTCCCGCTTGCATTCTTGTTTGCATTAATCTTTGTAGCGCGATATTTACCTATCACCGATGTAATGGTTATCTGCGGAGTATGCTCTGTCGCAATGCCATTGGGTCTTAATACGATAGTTATACCGAGCGCATATGGCAAGGATACAACCTCTGCAACTGCAATGGCACTGGTATCTCATACAGCTTCAGTTATTACAATTCCGCTTATATTTATGCTTTTGCAAAAGTTTTTGTAAAGAAAAAACCTCTGTGAATTTCACAGAGGTTTTAATTTTTAGTTGTTTGCCCAGTATTTTCTGTCAAGGCTTCGTAATTGTATGGCTTGCAGGACATGAGGCGTATCGATTGTCTCAACACCGTCGATGTCGGCAATCGTTCTTGCAACCTTTAAAATTCTGTCATAGGCACGTGCTGACATATTGAGTCGTTCAAAGGCTGATTTCAAGGCTTTTGAAGCACCTTCTGACAGCGGACAGAATTGCTTGAGCATCTTTGAGGTAAGGCGAGCGTTACAGGATATGCCGGTTCCTTCGTAACGTTTTTGTTGCAATTTTCGTGCGCGATTTATACGTTCTCTGATTTGTTCAGAGGTTTCTGCCTTCTCGTCACCTGATAATGCATCAAATTCAACAGGCGGTACTTCAATATGCAAATCCAATCGGTCAAGCATAGGACCGGATACCTTGTTAAGATAATTGGAAACTGCGGTAGGGGAGCAGGTGCATTTTCTGCCGGGATGGCCGTAATATCCGCAGGGGCAGGGATTCATTGCCGCAACCAACATAATTGAGCACGAGAAGGACAAAGATCCTGCAACACGGGTAATATTTACAACTCCGTCCTCAAGGGGTTGTCGAAGAGCCTCTAGGGTGTGCCGCTGAAATTCAGGTAACTCGTCAAGGAACAGTACACCGTTATGCGCCAATGAAATTTCGCCCGGACGGGGAATGGAGCCACCGCCCGACATACCTGCAGGAGATATGGTGTGGTGTGGAGAGCGGAAGGGACGCTTGTTAATAAGCGGCACACCTTCAGGTAAAGCCCCTGCTATTGAGTGAATTTTGGTAGTATCTATTTTTTCGTCAAAGGTCATTTCGGGCAAGATTGAAGGCAAACGCTTTGCAAGCATACTTTTGCCCGATCCTGGAGGTCCTATTAGCAGGACGTTATGACCGCCTGCAGCAGCTATTTCAAGTGCTTTTTTAGGTATCTGTTGACCCTTTACATCACTGAAATCGGGATATTCAAACTCTTCAGAAAAGGTGAATTGCTCTGCTTTAACGGGTAATATTTGTTCTTCACCAACAAGGTGCTTTACCAATTCCTTTACGTTAGATATCGGTATTACATCAATGCCTTCAACAACAGATGCCTCAGGTGCATTGCGAGCAGGCAAAAAGAACTTTTTAAAACCTTTTTGTCTTGCGTGAATAACCATTGCTAACGCGCCGTTGATAGGGCGCAAATCACCTGTTAAGGACAGTTCTCCTGCAAACATTGCATCATCAAGTTTTGCGCTGATTTGACCCGATGCGCAAAGAATGGATACAAGTATAGGCAGATCATAAACCGGGCCCTCTTTTCTTAAATCGGCAGGGGCAAGGTTAAGAGTAATTCTGCTTACGGGGAAATCAAAAGAACAGTTTTTTATTGCGGCCCTTACTCGGTCGCGTGATTCTTTAACAGCAGTGTCTGGTAATCCAACAATGTCAAATCCGGGCAGGCCTTGTGAAAGATCTGCTTCAACCTCGACAGTGAAGGCGTCCATACCGAACAATCCTGCGCTGTAAATGACAGATACCATTTTTTAACAACCTTTGCTTTAATTTTATGGTAATTTTAGCATATAATAAATATAATTTCAATAATATTTTATGCTATAAATCGTCGGCATCTTGTATCGGTTCGTCGCTATCTGCTGTGATTCCTGTATACATACCTTGAGGATCGGTTATGCTAGGCGTTGTATCGATAGTATTAAGAGCAGCTTCAGTTGGTTTCATTGATTTTTTGCGTTGTTGTTTTTTCATTTTTTCACCTCCATAAAAATTATTTGTAGATATAGATTTATTATCCCTTTTTTGCTGTTTTGATTATGATATATTATTGTTAAATCAACCGAACTTTTCTTGACAAATAATATGTTAGTGTAGTATAATATCATATTAATATAGGGGTATTATTACTTAACATAAATATTGATAGAGTATATAGTATTGATTAAAAGAAAGTGAGTAACTTAATGGTAGAAAATAAACAAAAATTTTCAAGCAAGAATTCTAAAAATAAAACCACAAAAAACAACACAAACAAGTCTAATAAAAAAGCAGTTAACAAGGGTAAGAATACAACCGGTAAGGCATCAAAACCTTCAACTAAAAAATTTACTAAACCTAATTCAAACAAGCCTGCAAATCAAAAGCATTACACTAAAAAGCAAGCACCTTCTATGCCCGCTGTTCCTCTTAAAGTAATACCTCTTGGCGGCTTGGAGGAAATTGGTAAAAATCTCACGGTTTTTGAATGCGGTGAGGATATAATCATTATCGATTGCGGTATGTCATTTCCTGATGAAGAAATGCCCGGTATCGACTTGGTTATTCCCGATTTTACCTATTTGATTAAAAATGCCAATCGTATTCGCGGCCTTTTTGTAACCCATGGCCATGAGGACCATATTGGCGCAATTCCTTATTTGCTTAAAGAGGTTTCTGTGCCTGTGTACGGCACCAAGCTTACCATCGGACTTATTGCAGGTAAGCTTAAAGAGCACGGCTTGTCTGACAAAATGCTTAATCAGCAATCACCTGGTGATGTAATTAAAGCAGGCTGTTTCTCTGTTGAATTTATACATGTTAACCATTCTATCCCTGATGCTGTGGGTATGGCAATTCGTTGCCCTGCAGGACTTTTTGTTCATACAGGTGACTTTAAGGTGGATATGACTCCCATTGACGGTGACGTTATTGACCTTGCTCGTTTTGCTGAATTGGGTGAAGAGGGAGTAACCGCCTTGTTTATGGATTCAACCAATGCAGAGCGTCCCGGCTATACTCAAACCGAAAGGGTAGTCGGTAACACCTTCTCAGGTATATTTGCCCGCTCGGTTGGCAAGCGTATTATTGTTGCGACCTTCTCATCCAACATTCACAGAATACAGCAAGTAATTGATGAGGCTGTCAAATACGGCCGAAAGGTTGCTGTTTCAGGCAGAAGTATGGAGAATACCGTTGCCGTTGCGGCAGAGTTGGGATATCTTAACGTTCCCGATGGTATTTTGATTGGACTTGATGCTATCAGAAAGTTCGATGCAGGTAAGACTGTAATCATCACTACAGGCTCACAGGGCGAGCCTATGTCTGCTCTTCACAGAATGGCATTTTCTGATCACCGCAAGGTATCAGTTGGCCACGATGACGTTATTATCATTTCTGCAACCCCCATTCCGGGTAATGAAAAACTTGTGTCAAGGGTTATTAACGAACTTCTCAAACTTGGTGCAGAGGTTGTTTTTGAAAAGATGTACGACGTGCATGTGTCAGGTCACGCTTGTGCAGAAGAGCTTAAGCTGATTATGGGACTTACAAAACCCAAATTCTTTATGCCTCTTCATGGTGAATATCGACATCTTTACAGTAGCGCAAAGCTTGCTCAAGGTATTGGAATTGAGAGCAAAAATATTATGATAGGTCAGCTCGGCTCTGTAGTTGAGTTTACCAGAGATAGTATGAAAACAGTTGCTACAGTTCAAGCCGGTCAGTTGCTTGTTGACGGCCTTGGTGTCGGCGATGTAGGCAGCATCGTTCTTCGCGACAGAAAGCATCTTGCAGAGGACGGACTTATTGCAGTGGTTATGACTATAGATAAGGTAACGGGTGATATAGTTTCAGGACCTGAGATTGTTTCCCGCGGATTTGTATATGTCAGAGAGTCGGAGTCTTTGCTCGACGATATACGCACTTATGTATGTCATATCCTCTATGATTACTCGCGCCGCGATTGGGCATTTATTAAAACTAAAATTCGCGACGATTTGTCACGCCATTTGTATGAAAAAACCAGACGTACTCCAATGATTTTACCCATAATTATGGAGGTTTGAGTTAAGAGGTGAAAGCCTGTGAAATTTAAAAAATCAATATTGGGCTTTTTGCCCTACATACTTTTGGGGATAATTGCTGTACAAGCGGTTGTTTTTGGACTGCTTGATCATATCGATTTGTGTATTATTCAGCTTGTGGTAACTGTTGCAGCAACGGTAGCATGCGTGATACACGATATTACAAAGCACAAAAGAGACGCTAAATACATTCAAGGTATTGTGGATCAAATGTCACCTGCATCTTCATCAATGATGCGTTTGGGTGTGCCGGTTATGGTTGTTAAGAATGGCTTGATTTATTGGTATAACCAAGCTTTTCGTAAGCAAATTGTTAACGGACAGGATTGTGTAGGTGTTGCTCCTGACTTTATTGTTATGCCCGATTTAATTGAGCATGCTTATGGTGACGGTGCTAACGTATATTATGCAGGTAAGTATTATCGCTTTTATGCTTGCAAATCCGACATGTTCACTATGTGCTATTTTGTTGATAGAACTGATGCTGTCAATTATAAAGACAAGTACGAAAATGGTAAGCCTGTTGCCGCTTATATCATCGTTGATAATCTTGATGAGCTTATGCGCGGCACTAGAGACAGCGAGAGCGCACAAATCAGCAGTGCTATTGAAAAGCGCATTGAAAATTGGGCGTCAGAGCTTGGTGCTGTCTGCAGAAAAATCAATAAAGACCGTTTTTTGCTTGTAACCAACGAGATTGGTTTCAACTATATGGTTGATACGCGCTTTGATATTTTAAACAAGGTCAGAACCATTGACTTTGGTGATAAAGGCAAAGCTACGTTATCAATTGGTGTTGGCCATGGCGCTGACTCCTTGGCCGGCTGTGAAGATTTTGCAAGGCAAGCGCTTGATATGGCCTTGGGTCGCGGCGGTGATCAGGCTGCAGTGCGCGATAAAAAAGATTTTGAATTCTTTGGCGGCACTTCATCGACTACAACCAAGCGTTCACGAGTTAGAACGCGTATGGTTGCTTCTGCCTTGAACGAGCTTATAACTAACGCTTCAAATGTGCTTATAATGGGCCACCGCTTTGCAGATTTGGATAGTCTTGGTTCTTGTTATGGTATGTACTGCGCTGTTAAAGCAATTGGTAAGCCTGCTAATATTGTTATCCAGCGTGATAAGTGTATGTGCACTCAGCTTGCTGATTACATTATCGCAAACAATAAGGATGGCGATATGCTGGTTGCTCCTCAAAAAGCAATGGAGCTTATGGGTAAGGATACGCTTCTCATAATTACCGATACTCATCGCCCAAGCTTTTTAGAGGCCCCTGAGCTTTATCAAAAAGCAAGCAGTGTGGTTGTTGTTGACCACCACCGCAAAATGGTTGACCATATTGATAACGCGGTTATATTTTATCATGAGCCCTATGCATCTTCAGCTTGCGAAATGGTAAGTGAATTGTTGCAATATATGGCTGTAAAAATTGGCAAAACCGAGGCCGAGTCGTTGCTTTCAGGTATAATGCTCGACACCCGCAATTTCGTGCTTAATACAGGCGTCAGAACTTTTGAGTCTGCAGCTTTCTTGAGAAATTGTGGCGCCAATACAGTAGCGGTGAAGGGCTTCTTCCAAAACAATATAGATGTTTACAAGCTCCGTGCCGAGATTGTTTCGTTATCTACTGTTTATGGAAGGATGGCCATATCATTTACTGAAGACACCAGCGATTTTGTACGATTGGCATCTGCTCAGGCGGCTGATGAACTGCTTGGTATCGAAAAGGTTGATGCCTCGTTCGTACTGTTTGTGACCGGCAGCACGGTTAATATTTCTGCCCGATCATATGGCAAGGTAAATGTGCAACTGATTATGGAGGCACTTGGCGGTGGCGGACATTTGTCCATGGCTGCCTGTCAGCTAGAAAATATTGATATAAATAGTGCTGTTGAGAAACTCAAAGAGGCAATTGATACCTATGAAAAGCAAAATGTATAAACCAGAAAGGATTTGATATAAATGAAGGTTATTCTGACCGCTGATGTAAAAGGTCAAGGCAAAAAAGGTGAGATGGTTAATGTATCTGATGGATACGCACGCAATTTCTTGTTACCCCGCGGACTTGCAATCAATGCAGACGCTCAAGCATTGACCGAACTAAAATCAAGAGAAGAGTCTAAGGCTCATCATATCGCTCAGGAGAAGGCCGCTGCACAGGCAACTGCTGATACTATAAGCGGCAAAACCGTTAGCCTTTGCGTTAAAGCAGGCGCTAGCGGCAAGCTTTTCGGCTCTATAACCTCTAAAGAGGTTGCCGATGCCCTTAAATCACAGTTTAAGGTTGATATTGACCGCAGAAAACTCAGTATGAAAGACGTTAAATCAGTTGGTGACTACACTGTTGAAGCTCGCTTGTATAACGGAATTTCAGCTTCCTTCACACTTACTGTTACTGCAACCGAATAATAAAACCATCACAAAGCAAAATGCTTTGTGTTAAGGAGAATTATTATGTCCGATAATTTACAATATGACGCATTTGGCAGTCAGCAGGTTCCTTTTAGTGCCGAAGCTGAACAATCGGTGCTTGGTTGTATGCTGATTGATCCTGACGCAATGGATGTGGTTAATGCGGTGCTTACCTCTGACCATTTCTATATGCCTCAGCATAAAGCCATTTTCTCTGCTATGCTTTCGATGAGCACAAAGGGTGAAAGTATTGATCCTATTACTGTTCTTGAAGCACTTAAGAGAGATGGTGTATATGACGATGCAGGCGGCAAGAGCTATTTGATGAATCTTGCTCAATCGGTATCTAGCTCAGCGAACGTTGGATCTTACGCCGCTATTGTTCGCGATAAATATTTTGCTCGCTCGTTGCTTCAGGCAGGCAGAAAGATTGTCACTGAGGTTGAAGACGGCGCAACCGATGTTAACACCTTGATTGATTCGGCTGAACGCAGCATCTATAATATCCGTCAGGGTAGGGATGTTGAAGGCCTCAAGCACATTAGAGATGTTATCAGTGGTGAAACTATTGCCCGTATTGACGCTTTGAACGATCCCGAAAAAAGAGACGATTACATAGGTATTCCTACCGGTATTACTCGACTTGATGAAATGATTACAGGTCTTAATAAGTCGGATCTTATCATTTTGGGTGCCCGTCCCGGTATGGGTAAAACCAGCTTTGCCCTTAACATTGCAAGAAACGTTGCTGTTAAAGAACGTAAAACGGTTTGCTTCTTCTCTCTCGAAATGAGCCGCGACCAATTGGCACAGCGCTTGCTTTCCGCTGAGGCCTGCATAAAGAGCGAAAAACTTCGTACAGGTAAAATCGCAGGCAACGAATGGACTCGTCTTGCTCAAGCAGCCGATGTTCTTGCAGGATGTAACATTTATGTTGATGAAACTCCCGGCATTTCAGTGCCTAAAATGAAAGCAAAGGTTCGCCGTTTAGGTACAGCAGATCTTATCATTGTGGACTATTTGGGCCTTATGGAGCCTTCTGATAAACGCATTGAAAACCGTGTTCAAGTTATTACTGAAATCACCCGTGAACTTAAATTGATGGCAAAAGAACTCAATATTCCCGTTATTGTTTGCTCGCAGTTGCGCCGTCCCAATGCTGCAGAGAAGGAGTCTAACAAGCCCTCTCTTACCAGCTTGCGTGATTCAGGTTCAATTGAGCAGGATGCTGATATTGTTCTTTTCCTCCATCGCGAAAATTATTATCGAAATACTAATCCTGAGCAACCTGCGGACGAGCATAAGGCAACTTGTATTGTTGCTAAAAACCGTCACGGTGAGGTCGGAGATATAGAAATGTATTGGGACGGTCAGTTTACCCGTTTCACTTCGGTACAAAAGGATGATAACTAAAATTCAAAGTGCCTTGGGCAAACTAGGCGTTTGCAATGGCTCGTCAATAGCGGTTGCCTTTTCCGGCGGCGCTGACTCAACGGCATTGCTTCATTTACTGTGCAAGCTTGCAGAAGTTAATGAGTTTAAACTGTGCGCCATCCATATTAACCATCAATTGCGAGGTGCTGAATCGGATGCGGATGAAACCTTTGCAAAGCAGTTTTGTGAGCAACAAGGTATAACCTTCTTGGCTTACAGTGTTGATGTTGCAAAGGAATCTGAGTTAAGCGGTGAAAGCACAGAACTTTGTGCCCGACGATTGCGTTATGAGATTTTTGATCGAATGATAAATGAGGGCTGGATTGTTGCAACCGCTCATACCGCCTCTGACAATGCTGAAACAGTGCTGTTTAATCTTGCTCGCGGCACCGGTGTATCGGGCCTTGCCGGTATTCCTTCTAAACGTGAGGGGTACATACGTCCGTTGATTGATTGCACAAGAGAAATGGTTGAAGAGTATTGTGCACTTAATGAGCTGAAATATGTTACTGACAGCACTAATTTGACCGACGATTATACTCGCAATTTTATTCGTCATAACATCGTGCCAAGGCTAAAAGATATAAATTCATCTTTTGAGTTTTCAGTTCGCGAAACATCTAATCAGCTTCGCGCTGTGGACGATATGCTTAATAAAATGGCTGTTGACCTGTTAAAACAAAGTAAGTGTGCAGATGGATATTCTTGTGAAACACTTTTGTCAACCTATAAGCCTGTTTTAGCTCGTGCAGTCAGAATTGCAGCATTTGATGCTATAGGCAAATATCCTGACAGTTTAAAGACCAATCAATTGTGTGAAATTGTAACTGATGGTGGAAAAATTCAGTTGTATAACGGCTGGTTTGCTTCTGCAGGTAAAATCTTGCAGTTTTATCAATCGGCCAATAAATGCAACGAGGAACTCCAAATTTCTAACGGAGACGTTGAGTTTGGTGACTTTGTTTTGAATTTTGAAACAAAAACACTTTCCGTTAATAATTTGTTGATAAATAATGCAATTGATTGTGATAAAATAGTTGGCAAAGCGATAATAAGATGCCGCAAAGCAGGGGATACCATTAAAATTAAAGGTCGCCCAAACAAACAGCTTCGCAAGCTTATGAATGAGAAACACATACCCGACGAACAAAGGGATGCGTATCCGGTTGTAAGTGATGATCTGGGCTTAATTTATGCTTATGGTTGCGGAATTGCACAAAGGGTTTTACCTGATGAAAATACTAAAAACGTGATTATTATCAATGGCAGGGGGAAAAATAATGCTTAAAGATGATATTAAAGAGGTTTTGCTTTCAGAGGAGCAAATTGCCGAGATTATAAGCAGACTTGGCAAGCAAATTACCGAAGATTATAGGGACAAAAATCTTCTTATGGTCAGCATTTTAAAGGGCTCGGTTGTTTTTATGAGCGACCTTATGCGTGCTATTGATACAACCTGCAGAATTGATTTTATGTGTGTATCTTCTTATGGTACTTCAACACGCTCAACCGGCAATGTAAAAATTATTAAGGATCTTGATATTGACCTGCACGGATATGACCTTCTTTTGGTTGAGGATATTCTTGATTCGGGCAATACTCTTTATAACGTGCGTGACTTGTTGGCACAGCGTGGTGCAAAGAGCATTAAAATCTGCACTTTTCTTGATAAGCCTGCCCGTCGTACTGCAGATATTAAAGCCGACTACGTTGGTGCCGTGGTTGAGGATCAGTTTGTTGTTGGTTATGGTCTTGACTTTGATGAAAAGTACCGCAACTTGCCTTTTCTTGGCACCCCTCATCCATTCGTTTACGCATCTGATGAATAATTGGAGGATTTGAATTTTGAACAAAAGTATACGTAACATATTGATTTTTATAATTATTCCAATAGTCGCTATTGTTGGCGTTGGAATTATGATTAACAATTTTTATGAAGTGGAAAAGGAAAAATATTCTCAGATAATTGAGTATTTTGATGATGGTAATATTAAAGAGTTTTCTGTTAATCCTTCAACAGGAGAACTGACCTATGTTCTCAAAGAAAAGGTTGGCAACAAAGAAGCAGATAAAAAGTATAGCGTTACGCTTGCATCTGTTAGCCTTTTTATAGATGACGTTAACGAACAAATCCGTAAATATAATCAAGACCCTGCCAACAAAGACAATAAAATTGTCTATGACCTCGAGCGCGGTGCCGACACCGGATGGCTGACCGACTTGATTCCTATGGCAATTATGATTGTTGTAGTTGTCATCTTCTGGATGATTATGTCTCGTCGTATGGGCAAAATGATGGGCGACGACAAAACTATGTCGTTTGGCAAAATAAAAGCTCGTAAGCCCGAAAGTGACAAACGCAAAACTACCTTTGCCGATGTTGCAGGTGCAGATGAGGAAAAGGCTGAGCTTGTAGAGATTGTTGAGTTTTTGAAGGCTCCTAAAAAGTTCAATGATATGGGTGCAAGAATTCCTAAGGGAGTGCTTTTGGTTGGCCCTCCCGGAACAGGTAAAACTTTGCTTGCCCGTGCTGTAGCCGGTGAAGCCGGTGTTCCGTTTTTCTCTATTTCAGGCTCTGATTTCGTTGAAATGTTTGTTGGTGTTGGTGCATCGCGTGTTCGCGACTTGTTCGATCAGGCTAAAAAACAATCTCCCGCTATCATCTTTATTGACGAAATTGACGCTGTGGGCAGACAGAGGGGCGCAGGACTCGGTGGCGGTCATGACGAGCGTGAGCAAACCCTCAACCAATTGCTCGTTGAGATGGATGGTTTTGGTGCAAATGAAGGTGTTATCATCATTGCAGCTACTAACCGCCCCGATATTCTTGATAAGGCGTTGCTTCGTCCCGGTCGATTTGATCGTCAGGTTACAGTTAATTATCCTGATGCAAAGGGCCGTGAAGAAATACTCAAAGTTCACGCAAGAGGTAAGCCTCTCGCTCCCGATGTTTCTTTGAAGACCATTGCCCGTTCATCGGCAGGATTTACCGGAGCTGACCTTGAAAATCTGCTTAACGAAGCAGCTTTGTTGGCTGTAAGAAAGGGTAATAAGTCGATCACAGAAGAGAATATTGAAGAAGCAACCATAAAGGTTGTTATGGGTGCTGAGAAGAAGAGTCACATTATCTCTGATAAAGATAAGCTCATCACCTCTTATCACGAGGCCGGTCACGCAATAGTTTCTTATTTTCTGCCTACTCAGGATCCCGTTCATCAAATTTCAATTGTTCCCCGTGGTATGGCTGCAGGCTACACTATGTACCTGCCTACTGAGGATAAGGGCCATACCTCTAAAAAGGAACTGCTTGAAGATATTGCTTCGTTGCTTGGCGGTCGCGCTGCAGAAGAACTCACTCAGGATGATATTTGCACCGGTGCATCCAACGATATTGAGCGCGCTACTAACATTGCCCGCACAATGATTACCCGCTACGGTATGAGCGAAAAACTTGGACCGATTGTGTTTGGTAAAGATGACAACGAGGTCTTCCTTGGCAGAGATTTCAGTTCTACTCCCAATTATTCAGAAAAGATTGCTGCTTTAATTGATGAAGAAACTGATTTGATTGTTAAAACCCAGCACAACTGTGCACTTGAAATATTGCGTAACAATATGGCAAAGCTGCATGAGGTTGCCAAGTTCTTGTTTGAAAATGAAAAAATGGATGCAGATCAGTTTGAAAAGCTTATGACTTCAAATGGTGATGCAATCGTAACCGAATAATAGGAGGTTTATTATGAAAATTTCTAAAGATATGATAATTGGTGATATTCTCGATATGGATATTGAAACTGCTCCCTTCTTTTTTGAGATGGGTATGCATTGCCTCGGCTGTCCTTCAGCACGTGGCGAATCTCTTGAAGCAGCCTGCGCTGTACACGGTGTAGATGCTGATGAGATGGTTGAAAAAATCAACGCTTTCTTGGCTTCTAAAGAGTAATGAATATCGGTTCAAGACTGAAAACTGCTGCCGAACTTGTTCGTCAAAACAGCCGTTTGGCCGATATTGGTACCGATCACGCCTACCTGCCTGCTTACCTTGTGTTAAGCGGGCGGGTAGTTTCTGCTATTGCTTGCGATATAGTTAAGGGCCCTCTTGATAATGCGTTGAACACATTGAATGAGTATAATCTTACTGAAAAGATTGAATTAAGGCTTTGCGACGGATTGCAGGGCGTTAAAGATAACGAGGTGGATGACATCGTTATCTGTGGAATGGGTGGCGAGTTGATTGCGACCATTATCGATAACGCCAAGTGGGTAAAATCGCCTGATATTCATCTTGTTTTACAACCGATGAGTGCAGTAGACGATTTGAGATCGTATCTTTCAAGCAACGGCTTTAGGGTGGATGAGGAAGTGCTTGTTAAAGATGGTAAGCGATTGTACATAGTGCTGTCGGTTTATTATACCGGCGAAAACACAGATATATCCGCAGATTACCTTTTGGTTGGCAATGTTACCGTGGACCAACCACACGGTAGGGAATATTTAGAAGCCCAATTAAAAAGATTAGAAAAACACGTGCAGATGCTTTTGAATACAGATAAGCCTAACGAGAGGGCTGAGCTGTTGAAAATTATATCTGCAATTAAAGAACGATTGGAGTGAGTATGATGATTACTGTTGCTGAGGTTTATGAGGCTATAAACAACTTTGCGCCTTTTAATACTCAATTGGATTTTGATAATTCAGGGTTGCTCATTGGTAGCAAAGAAAAGGTTGTAACTAAGGTTGCTATTGCTCTTGATGCAACAATTGATACTGTTAATGCCGCTGCTGATAATGGCTGTCAGTTGCTTATCACACATCACCCTATTATTTTTTCTTCTATGAAGAGCATTGATAGTGACAGCGTTGTTTATGCTGCAATCAGTAGAGGTTTATCTGTTATCAGCGCTCACACAAATTTGGATGCTGCTATTGGAGGAATTAATGATAATCTCGCTAAAATTATAGGCTTGAAGGATGTTGCCCCGTTAGAAAATAGCGGCGATGTACCGATGGCGAGAATCGGCAAAATCAGCGCTGTTTCGGCCAAATCTTTTGCTGCTTATTTAAAAAACAGCATTAGTTGCAAAGGTATAAAGTTTGTTGCTAACGATGGCCCCGTAACAAAGGCTGCAGTTTGTGGCGGCGCAGGCGGCGATTTTATTATTGCTGCTAAAAATGCAGGAGCTGATGCTTTAGTAACAGGTGAGTGTAAGCATCACGAACGACTTCTGGCTGCACAGATAGGTTTAGGTTTGTTTGAATGTGGCCATTTTGCAACCGAAGAAAATGCGAAGTCTATAATTAAGTCTTTGGTTGAAAGAATAGGTTTGGATTATATTGTTATTGACGAAAAGGATCCTGCTGATTATTTATAAGGCGGTGCGCAATGCCATTTGACGGAATTTTTATGTCAAATATGTGCCGTGAATTATCATCTGCAATCGGTAGCAGAGCAGAAAAGATTCATCAGCCAACAAGGGATGATATTGTAATTTTGCTTGGTAATCGCGGGTTTAGTAAAAAACTGCTTATTTCTATAAGCGGTTTTGGTCCGCGCGTCCAATTTACCGATTACACCTTTGAAAATCCTGCTACTCCGCCCATGTTCTGTATGCTTATGCGAAAGCATTTTACGAATGCTCGTCTTGAATCTATAACTCAAAACGGTTATGACAGAGTTGTTTCTTTCAACTTTAGCGGATTCAACGAGTTGGGTGATATGGTTGAGCTGGCTATCATTGCAGAAATGCTTGGCAGAAAATCAAATTTGATTATGACCTGCAACGGCAAAATTATTGATGCTGTTCGTCGCACTGATCCACAATGCGAGGGAAGAATGATCCTTCCGGGTGCCAAGTATGAACTGCCTGAGCCGCAATCAAAGTTTAACCTTGAAAAAACCGACAATTTAGAAATAATAAATGCGCTTGGTCAAAACAATGGCCTTGGGTATTGTGATGTTATTGATGGTGTTTCACCCCTTGTAAGTCGAGAGATCGATTTCAATGCAAAGCGCAGCGGAATATCAGCCACCCTTGACTATTTCAGAGGCTTTGTTAATAACGGCAAGCCTATTGTTATTCGCAAAAATAATCAGCCATATGATTTTACTTATATGCCAATAAATCAATATGGTGATGAGGTTGATTTGATAGAATATGATTCCTTTAGTCAAATGCTGGATATTTTTTATGCCAACAGACAAAAGGATGAAGATATTAGACGTCGCACACAAGAACTGCGCAAGGCTGTATCTGTGCTTATTGAACGCACGTCACGACGAATTGATAAGCAAAAGGGTGAACTTGAACGTTGCGCTGATATGGATAAGCTGAGAATATTCGGTGAGCTGATAAAAGCCAATTTATATGCCGTAACACCGGGCTCAACCTTTGTTGATTTGCCAAACTATTATGACTCTGAGTGTGCCCTTATTCGTGTGCCTTTAAAGCCTGATTTGACTCCTTCCCAAAATGCGCAACGGTATTTTAAAGAATATCGCAAGGCAAATACCGCTAAAGATATGCTTGCCGATTTGATTGCAAAGGGCGAGAACGAACTCATATATTTAGGTAGTGTCGCTGATGAGCTTAATCGAGTTCAATCCCGTCAGGAACTGGCAGAAATTAAGTTTGAACTAATGGAGCAAAGCTATATTCGCTTGGGTGGTAAAGAAAAGCAAAAGGCACCCAAAGCGTTGCCGCCTCTTCGCTTTAAGTCAACCGACGGCTTTGAAATTTGTGTTGGCAGAAATAACCGACAGAATGATCAACTAACCAAATCGGCTGCAAAGAATGATATTTGGCTGCATACAAAAGCTATTCATGGCTCACACACAATAATATATACGCAGGGCAGGGAGGTTTCTGACCAAGCGATAATGGAGGCCGCGTGCTTATGCGCATACCATTCTGACGCTAAAAACTCATCTTCTGTGCCTGTTGATTATTGCCCTGTTCGCAATGTTAAAAAGCCAAACGGATCAGCCCCCGGAATGGTTATTTACGATAATTACAATACTGTGTACGTCACACCTGATGAAAATATAGTAAATGCACTTGTTTTTTTATAAAAATGTAACATTATATGTTGATTTTTACAGTTAAATGATGTCTTATAGAATAAGATTTTTGCAAATCTAATCAGAACGGAGAGAACATTATGAAAAATTGTTAGCACTTGCCCTTTCTATCGTTATGCTTCTTGCTGTTGCCGGTTGAGCAGGTACCGCATCTGTATCCGATACTGATACTGCCAAGCCTGCCGGTGATACTGCAACACAAGGTACTTCATCTACCGATAAGCAAATTAAAATTATGCCTCTTGGTGACTCACTTACAGCAGGCTATCCTGATACTTGTGCTTATCGTAACTATTTGTGCGATATCCTTCTTGAGGACGGCTATAACTTTATGTTTGTTGGCCCCAACAACACTCCTGCAGATCGTCTTGACAGATACAACTTCCCTGAAGAGTATTCACATCACTCTGCTCAGGGTGGTTGGAAGCTTACTGATATTTTGGCAAACAAAGAAACCTTGTTTGCTGAAGAGTACGATCCCGATATCATTATGCTTATGATTACCACCAACGATTTGGCCGGTAACCTTAACGAACAGTTGGAAGAAAGATACCGTACTTTGGTAGCATATATCTTCCGTTGCTATCCTGATGTTACTCTTTACTGTGCAAACCCCATTCCTAAGCGTTCGGGCAACAGTATCGTTGAACTTAGCGATCGTATAACCAATTGGGAATTTCCTTTCCTTAAGTCTCTTGCAGCAGCTAAGCAAAAGAATGGTTATGATATGCGCTATGTTGATATGACTAATAAGACCTTGAATTATGTTGCTGATGATATCCGTTCTGATGATAATATTCATCCTACCGATTCTGGTAATATGAAGCTTGCAGCAGCATGGTACAATGCTATTAAGTCAAGACTTGACGAGTTGAAATGATTATGATTAGATTTGATTTAAAGAAAATTTTAGCTGTTGTTCTTTGCCTTGTAATGTTATTTGCATTTTCTTCTTGCGGTGAAGAATCAACAGCCGGAACATCTTCAATAACTTCTTCAGTTAACTCAAGCAAAGCTGAGTCTAATGTTAGCAGTTCTACTTCCAGTAGTGCACCTGTCAGCAGTGAAGCTGAAAAGCCTGTGGTTACAATTATGCCTTTGGGTGACTCTTTAACCCAAGGTGGTAGTTATAAAGTAGGCGACGACCCTAACGCAGTTAAAAAGTCAAGCGGTTATCGTAACCATTTGTCAAAAATGCTTACTGAAGGCGGCTATAATACCAAGTTTGTCGGCTCTCACAATTGGGCTCCAGATTTGATTACCGACGGCAATGTTATGCACTCAGGCTACGGCGGTGATACTATTTTCACTTTAAAGGGCAAGCTGACCGAGATGAAGGATTGCAATCCGGATATAATCTTGCTTATGATTGGCCGAAATGATATGACTGAAGGAACCAGTCCCACCAATTACATATCCTTTTTAGACCAACATCTTATGGTGGATTTGTATAAAATGTTCCCCAATGCACATATTTTCATCGCCTCAATTCCTGTTGTTCGCAACCATAACAACGAGGAACTTCAGATGACATCAGATACTAACTATGCACCAAAAATCGAGGAATATGTGCAACAGCAAAAATCAAAAGGCGCAAAGGTTGATTTTGTTGATATGCGAGTTTCAGCCAGCGGGTTGATTTGGGAGGATTTTACTGCTGAAGATTTTGTTCATCCCCAACCTGCGGGATATGAAAAGATTGCCAAGCAGTGGTATTCAGCAATTACCGATAAAATTACCGAGATTGCAGCATCTAAGTCAAAGTAAGAATAACTAATGGACCGCGCAGGTTTCTGTGCGGTCTTTTGTATAGGAGGATATTATGTCTGGCATTAAGACTTTTGTTTCATTATTTATTTCTATTGTGCTGATTTTAACATTTGTTGGTTGCGGTGAGCCGGTTGCTCAGTCTGAACCCGATTCTCAAAAGGAGTGCAGCAATGTTTCTTCCAAAGTAAGCAGCAATACCTCAAGCAAACTTACTGCATATCAAATTAAGCAAAAAACGAAGGTTAATATTATGCCTCTGGGCGATTCACTTACTCAAGGCGGTCAGCACAAGACAAGTGCTTATAGAGGATATCTTTCAACTATGCTCAAAGATGGTGGCCACAATTCTGTGTTCGTTGGTTGCCACAATTGGTCTTATGATAGCATTAGGGATGGTAACTGGATGCATTCCGGATTTGGTGGTGCAACTGTAAAATCATTGTCTAATGAGCTTGAATCTATGAAGAATTGTAATCCTGACATAATATTGCTTATGATTGGCAGAAACGATAATACCCAGCGAATTTCTGCAGAGCAGACAGTGAAGGATATGGATGAATTACTTATAAACAAGCTGTATGAAATGTTCCCCGATGTACATATCTTTCTCGCTAATCCTCCGCCTGTTAGAGGGTATAACGGTGCTGAAACTCTAAATAATTCTGATATTGTAATTAGGAATTTTTTGCCTGCTTACCGCCAATATGTTGAAGATAAAAAGGCGCAGGGTTATAAAATAGATTTTGTTGAGATGACTGCTGAAACAACAGGAATTGTTTGGGAGGATTATACAGCCGATGACTTTGTTCACCCTCTGCCTCAAGGCTATGAGAAGTTGGCAAATCACTGGTATAATTCTATAAAAGACACTGTTGTAACTATTCAAACTCAAAAAGAAAATCAACTTTTTAAACAATAGACCATTTTTTATCTAATGTAGACTTTTTTTGCGCACGCTATTGATTTTTTTCATTGGTGATGTATAATTTCATTAGAAAAGTAGACAGATTTTGGAGGTTTAACAATGTCTAAAACAATGTTTGCAGGTATTGTTGGCTTTGGCGGCGAGGGTAATTCTCACAGAAATCTTATATCACGTGTTGAAGGTCTTGAACTTGCAGGCGTGTACGATATAAGAGAGTGCAGAAATGAATTCGCTCGTGAAAACGGCATTTTTGTTTATGAAAACTATGCAGCAATGCTTGCTGATGAAAAGATTGATATAATAGTTATTGCTACTCCAAACGACTCTCACAAGCAATTGTCTATTGATGCAATGCGTGCAGGCAAAAATGTAGTGTGTGAAAAGCCTGTAATGTTGAACAGTGACGAGCTTGCAGAGGTTTTAGAGGTACAAAAAGAAACCGGTAAGGTTTTTGTAGTATATCAAAATCGTCGTTGGGACAGAGATTACCTTGCAATGAAGCAGCTTTATGAAAACGGTAAATTGGGCGATGTTTTCAGAATTGAAAACAGAGTTCACGGCTCCCGCGGTATTCCGGGCGATTGGCGTCAATATCCCGATTTCGGCGGCGGAATGATTCTCGACTGGGGCGTTCATATTCTTGATCAGATGGTTCTTTTGGTCAATGAAAAAATAAAGAGCGTTTATTGCACTGTTGATCACGTTACCAATGAACTGGTAGATGACGGATTTAATATCAAACTTAAGTTTGAAAGTGGTGTTGAGGCTGTTCTTGAGGTGGGTACCAGCAACTTTATTTCTCTTCCCAGATGGTATATGCTTGGTCGCAACGGATCTGCTATAATTCGCGGCTGGGATGTTAACGACAATAATGTTGTGATTGCTGAAAAAATCGATAATACCAATATTGTTCCTGTAATCACAGCATCTGGTATCACTAAAACCATGGCACCTCGTAATCCCGACCAGTATAAAACTTATCCTTTGGATATACCCGAATCTGATTTGCGTAACTTTTATTACAATGTTATGGCTGCTTGTAGAGGCGATGAGGAGCAAATTGTTCGTAACGATCAGGTTATGCGTATTATGAAGCTTATGGAAGCAGCAATGGAATCTGCTCGTGACAACAAGGTTGTATATTTTGAATAATGCTTGCATTTGTATGCTTTGTGTGATACAATGAGGCTAATAATTTTTGGAGGTTTATTATGAATAATTTGTTTGTATTTGCTGCCGATGCAGCAGAAACCACTGCACAAGGTGGTGGCGGTTGGGTTTCAATTGTATTTTTAGTAGTAATGATCGGCGTTATGTACTTTGTTATGATTCGCCCTCAGCGCAAGCAGCAAAAGGCTGAAGCAAAGATGCGCAGCGAGCTTCAAATTGGTGATGAGATTATCACCATTGGCGGTATTTATGGACGAGTTGTTTCTCTTAAGGACGACAGCATTGTAATCGAGTCTTCAGGCGATCGTTCTAAGATTCAGATTTCACGCTCAGCAGTATCTCAAAATCTTACTGTTCGTGACTCTGCAGGTAAGTAATAAAAATTCACCTCTCGAATATGCTTTATTACAGCATAATTTGAGGGGTGTTTTTTTGAAACGAAACAATTATTTTTATAATTCTGCAGTTAAACATGTGATTATCGGTGTTGCTTCTGGATGCATTATTACATTTGTCGGTATGCTGATTTGCTCTTTTATTCTAACAATAAAAGATTTTTCGGCATCAGCAGCAACTCCCATGTCAAATGTTTGTTTGTCTTTTGGCGCATTTGTTTGTGGATTTGTTTGCACGATTCTGCATAAATCCAGAGGTTTAGTATTTGGGTTTGTTTCAGGTTTTGTACTGTTTGCCGTTGTTACGATAATATCGCTGTTTGTTAATAGTGGCAGCATATCAATCAACAGCATGGTCAGACTGCTTTTGATGACCGTCTTATCTGCAACCGGCGGAGTTTTTGGTGTAAATCAATCGGCAAAACGTAAAATGATTTGATTTGTTCATAATTATGTGTTAAAATAACCTAAAAGTTTTAGGTTGGGTGATTAAATGGATAGTAATAGTTTTGCAAGCAATACATTGGGTATGTTTTTGCGTTTGACAGGTTATCATATTATGAGTATGTTGGTGGCCCTTTCTATATTGGCTTTCTTTCCCGGAGTTGCGGGAGGCTTTGTTGCTCAGGGATTTTGCTTGGGTATTATCATAATTTTGCCTTATCTAACAATGTGGAAAAAAGGGGACAGCGATTATAACCTTGTGAACTATAAAGATATTAAACGCAGCAATTATTATGGCTTTAAGGTTGGCTTTATTGCATATTCTCCCTTTTTGTTGCTTTGCATTGCTCTTTTGTTTGCAAAATTTGACCTGTTGCCTGAAAGTGTATATAGTTGGTTTAAGATGATTTTTTCACCTTTTATTCCGTTTAATCAGTCTGTTATGCCCGCAACCTTGACTTTTTCAGAACAAACTATCGGTTCAGTTATTGTAGCAGCACTTGTGCCTGTTTCTGTTCCTTTATCGGTAGGACTTGGTTATTATATGGGTTTCAATCGAATCTCTTTCAGCGAAACGTTTAAGCTTGTTAAAAAATCGAAATGATAAAAAAGATAGCGTAATTGCTATCTTTTTTATTCTAATTGTGTTGAAAGATATTGCTGTTTGTGATAAAATGTTAATGTTTTAACTTGCATCATCATAATATTAATATGGTGGTATAATGTTTAAACGAGTTTTAATTGTAATTTGTGCTATAACTGTTTTGATTTCATGCGTATTTGATATAACCAGAGCTTTTGCCATTAAGGAGAAGCGGCAGATTATAGTTATTGATGCCGGTCATGGTGGCTTTGATAGCGGTTGTATTGGCATCGATGGTACACTTGAAAAGGACATCAATCTTGCGGTATCTCTTAAGCTTAATGAAGTTTTAATTCAGCTCGGATTTAATACGGTGCTTATACGGGATAGTGATTGTTCTGTTGAAAGCAGAGGGGCATCTATTCGAGAAAAGAAAAAAAGTGATATTCAAAACAGATTTTCTTATTTAAGTAAATATTCGGGCTGCGTATATTTGTCAATCCATCAAAACCAATATTCATCAGCATCGGTCAAAGGTGGGCAGATGTTTTATACGCCTACCAACGATAAGTCTAAATTATTGGCTGAAAGCTTGCAAACAAATATTGCAAATCTTGTTCAGAAGTATAATAACAGAAAAATTAAACCTTGCACAAAAGACGTGTATATAGTTCATTATGCACCTAGTGATTCAACTGCAGTTCTGGTTGAGTGTGGATTTTTATCCAATTATAATGACCTTAATCAATTAAAGGATCCAAAATATCAAAGCGAGCTGTCTTTAGCTATTGCTCTTGGTTTGCTGGATTGGATTAGATCGTAAGATGGGAGGATTTATAAATGCCCAAAGTTAAAAGTGTTTATATTTGCAGCGAATGTGGTTACGAAAGTGCAAAGTGGTATGGCAAATGCCCCTCATGTAATGAGTGGAATACCCTCGTTGAAGAGGTAGAGGTGTCAACTTCTTCTGCTTCAAAAAGCTCTGCAATTTCTTCTAATGTCACAGCTTCGACACTCGATAAAATCAGCACAGATAACGAGCCCAGAATCAGAACCGGTGTTGGTGAACTTGACAGAGTTCTTGGTGGTGGTATTGTTCGTGGCTCTTTGATTTTGCTTGGCGGTGATCCCGGCATTGGTAAATCAACTATGATGCTTCAAATTTGCCAATATTTAGGCCAAAATCTTAGCGTGCTGTATGTTTCCGGCGAGGAATCCCAGCGCCAAATTAAGTTAAGAGCTGACCGATTGGGCGTAGATACCGAGAATCTTTCGGTTATGTCTGCTACCGATGCTCAGGCGATTTGTGAATATATTAAGGCAAACAATCCTGATGTAGCGATTATAGACTCTATTCAAACAATGTCTATATCAGAGTTTAACTCTTCACCTGGCAGTGTGCCCCAGGTAAGAGAAAGCACCAATTTATTTTTGAGAACAGCCAAGACCTGTGATATTCCTATTTTTATTATTGGTCATGTTAATAAGGACGGCGCGATAGCGGGACCTAAGGTTATGGAGCATATTGTTGATGCCGTGCTGTATTTCGAGGGTGACAGAAATCTTTCGTACAGAATTTTACGCGCTGTTAAAAACCGTTTTGGCTCAACCAACGAGATCGGCGTGTTTGAGATGCGCGACATTGGTCTTGTAGAGGTTGCTAATCCTTCTCAAATGCTTTTGTCAGGCCGACCCAAGAATGTGCCGGGTACATGCGTTGTAGCAACTATTGAGGGTAGCAGACCTATATTGGCAGAGGTTCAAGGATTGGCTACAGAAAGCGGATTTGGTAACCCTCGTCGTATGTCTACGGGGTTTGATTATAACCGTTTTAATCTTATTCTTGCTGTTTTAGAGAAACGCAGTGGATATTTCTTTGCTAATCTTGATGCTTATATCAATATTGTTGGCGGATTCAGGCTTGATGAGCCTGCAGCCGATCTTGCTGTGGCCATTAGTATGATTTCAAGCTTAAAGGATGCGCCTGTGCCTGAGGATGTTGCAGTATTTGGCGAGATCGGTCTGTCGGGGGAAATCCGTGCTGTTTCACAAGCTCAGCAGCGTGTTCAAGAGGCTGCGCGGCTTGGATTTACAAAATGTGTTGTTCCTGCATCGTGTATTAAACAGTTGCAGAGGGTTGACGGAATAGAGATATTTGGCGTTAAATCAGTAAGACAAGCTGCAGCAGTAATATTTGATGACTAAAAATAAAAAGCAACCGATGCAATCATCGGTTGCTTTTTATTATGCAATTCTTTTTTTGTATTTTAATAACAATATTATTAACATCATTCCAATAGGGAATATGAGTGAAAAACCAAGTCCGATTGATATGCTGTTGTTGAATTGCTGTGATATTGCACCAACTACAAGCGGCCCCACTGTGCATCCCGTATCACCTGCAAAGGCAAGCAATCCGAACAGTGATGCTGATGAACCAAATCTTGCCGCTGCAAGGCTGATAGTTCCCGGCCAGAATATTGCAACTGACAAGCCGCAAATTGCTATGCCCAAAAAAGATAGTGAGGGGAAAGGAGAAAAAGCAGTTAATATAAAGCCTACGGTTAGTAATGAGCATGATAAAATCATATAGTTAATAAGTCTGATTTTATTACCTAATGCTGTGAATATGACTCTGCCGCTGCCCATCAGTATTGCAAATAAGAATGGGCCTGCAAGATCTCCTGCTGCTTTTGGAATTTTCAATCCTGTTTCAGCAAAGGTTGAAGCCCATTGACTGACTGCTAATTCTGCAGCACCGCCGAAGAACATCAGCACAAACATTATAATAAATGTAGAGCTTTGGTATAATTGTTTACCAACCTTAGCATGTGACTTTTCAATTTCGGGAATAGGCATTATTAACATTAAAATTGCGTTAATTAAGGGGATTATAGCCCAGATCAATGACAATACCCGCCAGTTTGATCTGCCGTACATAAAGAAAAATGCTGTTGATAATCCGATTGTGAATGCTGATCCCCAGCAATAAAAGGAGTGCAGTAAGCTCATAAAGCCTGATTTGTTTTGGGTAGGACAGTTTTCAACTATAGGGCTAACCACTACTTCTATCAAGCCGCTTCCGGCAGAATAAAATACAGAGCATATTACAAGCCCTATAAATTTGTTTTCGAACAAATCAGGAACGAATGATAATCCAACCAAACCAATAATGGCGGTTACCTGAGAACTTACTACTAAAAACTTTACATTTTTATTGTTCAAAACATTTGACAGAGTAAAATCTATAAATAACTGAATTACAAATGTAATGGTAATTAGTGCTGTTAGCTGACTGAACGGCAAATTAAACTCAGTCATAAATGCTACAAACAATAATGGCGGAAAGTTAACGGCAATAGCTTGGGTAATATAACCCGAAAAACAAGAAAATATTGTTAGTTTATAATTAGTGTTTTTCATACCTGCACCTGTCAAAGTAAAAGCCCGACACCTTTTTGTCGGGCTTTAAGATTATATTTCTGCTCTAATAATCAATATTCCACTATCTGGATAAAAATCGTAAGATACGTAAGTTGAAGTGTCTCTGCCATAAACAGTGTTTGATTCTGCAGTATTATTACTTATCAAGGCTTTGATTTTTGCTACGGATAAAGGAAATGTTGCTTCTAATTCAGTCATAGGGAAATTATCAAATGATGAGTTAACAAGTTCGCGAATTAGCTTAACTGCAGCCTCTAAATCTGAATCGGTTGCATCATTGGTCATAATGTCAATTTCTAACACATTCATATCGCTTTGTTCGATATAAACTGAAGCCAAGTCTTTATCTTTATTTGTTTTTTCATCTTTTACGGTTAAGGTATAACCATTAGCAATGGTTCCCTCATCAGTCGGAACGAAATCGGTATTATCTGCCTTTTCATAGTTGTATCCGTCATCGGCCTTGTGGTCATCTGCAGCCGAAACAACATTTTCAGGATCCTTTGGGGTAATATCATATTGAATTACATCTTCGTTTTGAAGAAGCTCACCTGTGCCGACTGAACTTGAATTGCAGCCAGCAGAGACAAATATGCAACTTATTGCGAGAAATAGGCTAATAATTCTAATGGATTTCATAGTAATCTCCTTATGATTAATATACTATATAATATCATTAATTTTAACTCATTGCAATTATATTTTTTATAAATATGACAAGTTGGCGAAAAAGTATTAAAAAGTAGACATCAGCCGACCTTTTATTTATCCATTTGCAAGGATTTGATTTGTACCTTTACCATATTGGTGTATTGGCAATAAAGTGCTTCGCCTAATTCCTGACAAACAGGGTCGCCATCTTGACCGCAAAGCATTGCAAAGGTTTGGCCTATTCTGCGTTCAATATCGCCGCCTTGTCTGCGAGCAAGATAATAAAACGAAAAATGGCCTGAGCTTCCGATGTCGTCATAAAAATCAATATCGTTTCTTTTTATGGTGTCGTAAAAAGTGTTGAGGGCCGTGCGAGCCTCTTGTATCGATTTTGAATTATCCTCAAGAGCAGTTGCAATTGCAAAGCAAAGCAGAAGTCTGCGCTGCAAGAGTAATTCATCGTTGATATTCAGTTCGAATCCGCGTTCGGCCTCTTTGGTCATACCGGCCAATGCGACGCCTAGTTTGCGCGCATTATCAAGGGAATCGTTAAATAGAATTTCGAAATCTTCCGTCGGCTCTATTGATTTGCTGCTGTTGAATATCTTAATGTCTTCGTCCTGATGTGTCATAAAATCAATCCTTTGATGATTTGATTTGCTCCAATGCTGCAGATAATTGATCGGGGCATGAGGTGGATTTGAAACCGCAACGAATGCCTTTTAGTCGGTCAATAACCTGGTCAATAGTCATACCTGCCACAAGCTTTGCAACCCCTTGTGTATTACCTGCGCAACCGCCTAAAAACTTTACTGATTTTACAATGTCGTTTTCAACTTCTATTTGTATTTCTTTGGCACACACGCCTTTTGTTTTATAAATGTGCTTCATAAAAATAACCTTTCATTGTTTTCTATATTTATAATATATCAATTTAAACACTAGAATTCAAGAGTATTTATAATTAAATTTATAATGTCTTAATACAATTGTTACAAGTTTGTTGTTGCAATATATAACTAAAAGTGATAAAATACCTTAGAATAAAATAGGGGAGGTGTGTATATGTTTAAACGCGTGCTGACTTTATGTCTTGTGGTTACTATGTTGTTATTGTGCGCTTGCAGTCAAACAGGTGGTTCAAATTCTGATGTTGATTCAGACGTAAACAATTCTAATGGCGATAATAACTCACAGATTGAAAAGTTTGATGCAAAGCTTGTGATAGACGAACTTTTTCCAACATATACACCCGCTCGTCAGATATATGCAGTTGATATAACCAACTTCGACACCAATACGATTGTGTTTTTGCGCCAACTGCAGGGCCTTGTTGCCAAGACGCAAACAGCTTCGGTGTACCTTATTTCAAGCGAATCGGACAAGGTGTGGCTTGACTATGTGTGCAACGAATTAGGTGCATATTCAACTACTATTACTGCAGAGCAGATGGTTGCTTTGTATTGCGATCTTATTGAATGCGTGGTTATTTACTCCTCCGAGTATTCGGAATTTTGTGCCGCGTGGAATGACTCGATTAGGCGAACCAATGCTCTTTGCGCCGATTATTCGGTTGCACTAAACTTTGGCTTGCTTGAAAATCGCGAGGTCATCAGTTTTCAAGGTGTGTTTAATGATAGCCAAAGTGCATATGAAACACTATATTCAATGTTGGATGTTACAGAGAAATCTGTTTGGGTATCTTTGGATGAAACAAGTTCCTTTATTGATTATGCCTATGCTAGCTCTGCATATATTCTACCCCCGGTTGAAGATGAATGGTCCAAGGTCTTTGTTTATAATTGTTTAGCAAATGCCAATTGCGACAAGCTTGGAGTTGTCTATACCGATTATTCTGTTAACAATGAAGCGTTAAAACTGTATAGTAAGTGCGGATTTGGAAACATTGCGGTTGCAGGCTTTTCTAACGCTACTACTTTGTCATCTATTGGAGTTGATTACAATTTCGAAGAAGAAAAGGTGCATAATGCAGTAGGTAAGAAAGGAAATTTATATATATCTCTTGTTATAGATTCGCTTTGCGCAGGCAATGCATTTAATGAGAATTACACTGTGTGCAAAACCAAGCGTGATGATTTTTGTGTAGCTATCGAGTATCCTTTATTCTTGAGTAAGCTTGCTCCTGCGACACTGCTTTGGTACTCAATTAACACAAAGCAAACAGGTGATTCTATTATTCCCGATGGCAATTGGATGTCGGTTGATCAGGATCTGCTTGATGAAAAGCTTTATTTGCAATGGGTTCAAATAAATAACAGCTTTATTAAGCGCTGCGGAATGAGTCTTGCTGTTACCGATTCATTCAAGAGCGGAGATGTGGTTCCAAATTATGCTGATTTAGTATCCTCAAAAGGCGTTATTCTTTATACAACAGAATCGTTAAGCGGAATGTATCCTGCTAAAAGCAACACTGCTATTGTATTTGCAACCAAATTGTCTGCTATATTGGAGCTCGAGTCGTCCTTGCAGACTTTGACACCTGATGAGAACTCAGCGTTGTATTTTATCTATTCCGTTAGCGGGGCGCAATATTTTGATAAAATACCAATATACGATGTTTACAATGGGTATTATGGTGTTGGCGAGCCTGATGGATATTATTCGGTTAACGAAATTGTTGCACTCTTCCTTTGTCAATATCCAGACAAGGCGTCATTTGTATCTCCGGCTCAAATGATAGCGCATATCAATAAAAAGTAACAAAAGGCATCTGCATAAATGCAGATGCCTTTTATCATCGTATTCTTATGATTTCTCCGGGGAATATTGCATCGGGATCGGCTAAATCGTTTAGCTTGAGAATATTGTCTACTGTTGTGAAAAATCTACGTGCAATGGTATAGAGAGTGTCACCATATCGTACTACATACCAATTAGGCCTGGATAATTGTGGAATGATTAGTCTTTGACCAATTTGAATGTTATCCGCATTTTTGATGCCGTTTGACTTGGCAATTGCATCTACAGGCACTTGATACATTCTAGCCAAAGAATATAGCGTATCGCCATCCTTGACGATGTGTATTGTGTCATTCATTGTAGCACCCCCTTTCGTGACATTATATGCTGTATATTGCCAAGTGCCAAAAAATTTGTTGCATTTCATTTGTTATGTGGTATAATTTAACTATGGAGGTGTAGATATGAAATTCAAGTTGTTCCCATTGGTTGTTTGTGTATGCCTGCTTGTATCTATGACGTTTGTAACGCCAGTTAATGCTTTGACTATAGAAGAGCATACCGGCATAATAAATAAGTTTAACAGCAGCGAATCTGAGCAAAGCGATGCTATTGCCTTTATAACTCAAAAATATCCCGATGCATTGTATTCATCTATCTATCAGGATTTGATTTCATGCAATGATAAGATAGATGTTGAAAAGTATAATCTTTATGAAGAAGATGTTTTGTGGGTGTTCTCTGCGGTTGTTAACAACAATCCCGATTTGTTTTATATTAGTGATCAATTTGGTTACGGTGCCTACTCAAATGGTATAGTGGTTTACATCGTACCGCAGTATAAGTATACCTCTAGTGATCTGGATGCTGCGATAGCTGACTACAACGCTCGATTGGACACTGTTGTGGAACATTTTAACTTTTTGAGCGATGTTGAAGCAGTGGTTGCTGTTAACGATTATCTTGCAACACATTATGAATATGATTCTTATGGTCTGTCTTTTGGCATTGATTATGCTATTCGTGATGCCTATTCTATGTTGCTTGAAAAGCGCGGAGTTTGCCAGGCCTATGCTTTGCTTTTTACTGCCATTATGGACAGACTTGAAATCAGCACCACCTCTGTGGTTAGCGTAGCTATGAACCATCAGTGGAATCTCGTTGAACTTGATGGTGAATGGTATCATATTGACGTCACCTGGGATGATCCAACAGGTGTTCCCAACGGATATGCATATCACGAGTATATGCTTCATAGTGACGAAGCTATGAGCAGCCGACTCGGTCATTACGATTGGGTCAGAATCGATAACAAATCTGATAAGTGCACAAGCACGCTGTTTGACGATTGGGCGTGGACAGAAACTAACACCCAACTTACCCCTCACAATAATAAATGGTATTATACCAGAAACACTGCTGACGGAATTGAAATTGTAGAAATTTCAAAAGAGGGAAGACGTGTGGTGCATACTCAAAATGATGTGTGGAACGTATGGGATGACCCACAGTACGTTTACACAAACAGTATGACTACCGCTACCTGGCTTGGCAATTGGATGCTATATCATAGCCAAGATAAGCTTTATTGCTACGATACCGTGCTTAATAAGGCGTTTTATTTGACTGATTTTGATGTATCCTATGGTTACGTATATTATATACATAATGACGATGGGGTTCTTGATTACATTGTGTCTGCTTCGCCGTCCGATTTTACAAATGCTGTTCATTATAGTCTTAATTCAAACTTAATTCACTATTCGTCTGATGTGAATGGCGACGGTCAGATGAATTCAGCAGATATACTTATGTGTACTCTCAGTTTGATGGGGTTGACTGACGATGCGCTGTTTGTTGATGCTGATTGCGATGGCTTATTTAGCTCTGCCGATTTGCTGACAGTTCAACAAACTATTATTGGTGTAAAAACACCTAGCGTAGTGTATAATAACTGATATAAAAGCCGAACTTAATGTTCGGCTTTTATGCTACAGTAAAAAGTTTTGAAGAATATAAAAAAACATCTTGACTTATTTTCTTCAATGTGATAATATACTCTTGTTCTTACGGGGGTATAGCTCAGCTGGGAGAGCGCTTGAATGGCATTCAAGAGGTCAGCGGTTCGATCCCGCTTATCTCCACCAAAAAAGAAAACCGCTAACTGCGGTTTTCTTTTTTTATATATTCTGTTGCCTTGACACTAATTTTTATATGATGTATAATTTTGTTGAGGTGAATTAATATGGACGATAAGAAATTATATTTTCACTGTGAGAATTGCGGAGTGTTGTGCCGCAAGGATGCCCTTTATTGCCAAAGTTGCGGAGAAAGCTTTTCTAAGCCCTCAGACGATAGTTCTGTTGTTTTTGAAACTGACGAAGTTATTGCTGATGGTGTTACATATAAAGACGCAAAAGAATTTATGCAGGTTAGAACGGACCGCTTTTAACTGTTTTTGAAAAGAATAGAGATAAAAAGTTATTTTTTTCTTTGAACTTACCTGCATTATTTATTCCGGGATATTGGCTTCTTTATAGAAAAATGTATAAACAGTTTGCACTTTATCAATTGTTTGAAATTATATTTTGTGCTGCTGTGTTTGGAATCGTTTATCTATGTACGTTTAATATTAGAAACGAAATTAACGAATATGCGTTAGTTCTTTATGAAGCTTTTGGCACTAAGGATTTGAATAATGTTGATGCGTCTGTTTTGCTGAGCGACTATAACTTTCAGTTGTTTAGATATTATGAACTACAATCTTTAATGGAAACAACTTATAATATCTGGTATTATATTTCGCTTGTTTTGATAAGAATTGGCTTTACCTCTATAGCTGATTGCTTGTACCGTCAACAGGTTGTATATGGTGTTAGAGCAAGAAAACAAGGCGGAGTATCGTTGATTTCTGCACTTATATATTTGGTTATAGTTTTAGTGCTTGTTTTTATAAATTAGTAAGCAAGGAGTTTGTATGCACGAATATAACGTTAAAACTACGCAACTCAGAGATGCTTGTAAATATCTTAGAGCAGGAGACAGGGTTTTGCTATCGGGAGTAGTGTACACCGCTCGTGATGCGGCGCATAAAAGAATATTCGAACTGCTTAGCAGTGGTGAAGAGTTGCCCTTTGATATTAAAGATTCTTCAATATATTATGCCGGGCCTTCGCCAACATCTCCTGAGCATTCTATTGGCAGTTGCGGACCTACAACATCCTCAAGGATGGATCGGTTTGCGCCAAAGCTTTATGATTTAGGTATGGTAGCGTCTATTGGTAAAGGTGATAGAAGTAAGTATGTATATGACGCTATCATTAAAAATAATGCTGTGTATTTGTGCGCAATCGGCGGTGCCGGAGCTTTAGCGGCCAAGTGCATAAAAAACTGCGATGTTATTGCTTTTGACGATTTGGGATGCGAATCAATCAAAAGATTAGAGTTTGACGAATTTCCTTTAACGGTGGCCATTGATAGCTTAGGTAACAGCTTGTTTGTATAAAATTAAATCCCCCTCAATTGAGGGGGATTTAATTTTATACTATATTATTTGTTAGCGAAAAACTTATCCAAGAACTTTTCAACTTTTTCAAAATAGAGAACTCTGTTAAGAGCACCGAGAATTACGATGATGGGAATGGTAAGGGTCATATTGTCAACGTACTTTATATCTGCAATTCCAAGGTTGTTTGAAGTGAACATACCATATACAAAAATGGTACCGATGCAGGTTACAATAAGACCGATATCAGCCCAATCGCGAGCGTTATCGGGGTCTTTGAATTGACGCCAGATCAAAAGTGCTTGCATAACCAAAACTACTAAGAAAAGCAAAAGCGTGATAACGGTCATAATGTTAGCGCCTTCCCAATTTACATCATAAGCAGCGATACCTTCTGCGTTGATGAGGGGACCGCCCCATTTGCGAGGTTGTGCGTTGTAGCATTTAAGACCGAGACCTGCAAGATTTTTGTAGTAGGGGAGTTGAGCCTCGTTCTTGCAATATACAAATATGGGGCGGAAGAATTGGAAGAAGATTGTAAGCGGTATGATAACCTTTGCAAAAAGATGCACGGGGCCAAGTTTGTAGATTGTATTTGTATGTACCTGGCTGCAGGTGTTGACAATCATATATCCTGAGCAGAGCAGAGATACTATATAACCGACAACGACGATGATGTGGTAGCTGAACAGGGTAGCAACTACTGTGCAAAGCAATGAAGCAGCGGTAGCTATATACAATAAGTTAGTGGATTTAATTTTTAAAAATTTGGTGATTACTATCAGGGCGATAGGAATGATAGCGGTCAGCGCGCCAACGATTGCGGCAACAGCTATGTTTTCTTCACATTGGAAAATGTTCATTGGAAAGATACCTCGCAAAAAATGTATTAGTATAATGTTACATATATACCTAACAATAGTTTACAATTTTCGAGTTGCAATGTCAAGACCTGGTTGCATATTTTAGTAACAAAATAAATTAAACAGAGTTGTGCATTTTGTCTTTATAATTTGTTAACAGTTATTAGTAATAATCGTTTAAGTGTTAAAAGTGCAGCAAGTATAATAGAAACTGTACCTAAATAAAGAATAACGGTTTTAAATAACGATCGTTTAATGGCCGATAATTTGAGTGGAAGCCGTAAACTGTACCATATTATTTTACTATTTATATTTATCACTCCTTGGGATTATTTTTTCCTGATTTTATTGTTTAATTCATAACGATTGCCTGTAGGTTTGTCAATGATGTGTTACAAAATTAGAAAACTTCGCCGTTAGAGATAAAAGCCTTGATGTAATCGGCAGGAGATTTCCAATTAAGAGGACGCATAGGAAAATTATTGTATCTTCTGTTGTGAACAGAAAGTTGCTTTTTAAAATCTTCGAATGAATAAAAAGAATGTGTCGCATAAAAATATTCGTTATCTTTACGATGAGAACGCTCAACCTTTCCGTTGTGTCTGGGTGTGTACGGAGCAATAAGCTTATGTCTTATGCCACACTGTTCGAGCGTACGCTCGAACAGTGTGGGCGTCGGCTTTTGGGTGTTGCCTAATTGCTTTGTAAATTCCATACCATTGTCTGTTTGAACACACTCTATCCTAAACGGAAATTTCTCTATTAAATGCTTTAAAAACTGTGCTGATGAATATGAACTATGCTCCTCAAATGCCTCTAAATAGCGAAATCTTGAGTACTCATCAATAGCGGTGTATTGGTAAAACTTTTGTCCTTTTGCTTCGCCCACTATACAAGATTCGGGCACAAATTTCACATCTATTTGCACTCTTTGTCCCGGATATTGCATCTGCTCGTATGGTTTAGGTATATATTTCGGATTAGGTGGTTTTACCGCCATTTGTCCCTGCCTGCGTAAAAGGCGGTATAATCCCGTTACGGAGCGTGTATATCCTCTTTGACGGAGTTTTACCCAAAACACTACTAATCCAGCATTCATATTGCGTTTCCGCATATCTGCTATTAGTTTTAATTCTTCAGGTGTATGCTCGTTAGGATGATGATGTGGTCTGTGTGACTTATCTGCTAATGATTGCAAGGTTCCGTCGTATCTATTTCGCCAACGGTAGATGTATTGGCGGTTGGTTTTGTATCTAATTGCTGCTTTTGTTACTCCATATTTTAAAGAATATTTAATTATTGCTTGACGATACAGCATTGTTTGTGTTACAGTTTTCATGACGAATGGTTAATCCTCCTGTCTGTTTTGTCTCAGCAACTTAACTGTAACACAGGATTTTCCATTCGTCACTTATTTTTTATTCCCAACTGTAACACATCTATTGTAAACCTACATATTGTTTAATTCATAACGATTGCCTATATTGACTTTTAGAATTTAATGTGTTAAAATGTTAAAGACTTTTATTGAGGAGTGTTGAGTGTGGCAATCAAACGAGATGAGTTTGTTAATAGTATGCTCGAAGGTATGATTACCCTCGAAACTGCAGATGAATGCTATAATTTTTTGAAGGACCTTTGCACAATTCGAGAAATCAAATCAATGGCACAACGCTATGTTGTTGCAAAAATGCTTACCGAAGGTAAGGTTTACAGTGAAATTGTAGAAAAGACAGGTGCAAGCACTGCTACTATTAGCCGCGTTAATCGTTCTATCAACGATGGCGCTGATGGTTATTCTGTAGTTTTCTCAAGAATCAAAGGGGAAGACAAGTAATTATGTCATATGATGTATTTGCGGCTTTTTATGACCGCCTTATGTCTGACTGTGATTACTCCGCCCGCGCAGACTATCTGCTCGGGCTTTTTTGTGAGTATGACAAAAAGCCTGAAATATTGCTTGATGTGTGCTGCGGTACCGGTTCTTTGTCTTTGGAATTAGCAAAGGGCGGTTGTGATGTTATTGCAGTCGATGCATCCGAGAATATGCTCAACATTGCTTCTAATAAAGCAAAGCATATGGGTGTAAGTTTGCTCTGCCTGTGCCAATCTGCTCAAGAATTGGATTTGTATGGTACCGTTCAGGGTGCTGTTTGTACCCTTGATAGCATTAACCATATTATTGACGAGGATGAACTGCAAGAGGCCTTTAATAAGGTCGGTTTGTTTTTAGAAAAAGATTGTTTGTTCATTTTTGATGTAAATACTGAATATAAACACAAGTGTGTTTTGGCTGACAATAACTTTGTTATAGACGATGACGAGGTTTATTGCGTTTGGCAAAATAACTTTGATGATCCGTATACTGATATATCCCTTGATTTCTTTTATAAAGAAGGGGACAGGTATATTAGAAGCAGCGAAGAATTTTCTGAGCGCTTCTATACCGATGAACAATTGATTGATTTTGGCAAGAAAGCCGGTTTAAAGACAGAAGCTGTGTTTGCAGATTTAAGCCGTAAAAAGCCTACTGATGATTGTGAAAGAAAAATATTTGTTATGAGGAAAATGTAATGGGAAGAATTATCAGATGCATAACCACCGATGGCTGCGTTACTGCAATGGCTATCGATTCAACCGATATTGTAAGCAAGGCTGAAGGCATACATTGCACCAGTGCGGTTATTACTGCCGCTATGGGTCGTATGCTCACTGCAGCAGCAATGATGGGTAGCGCTCTTAAAAGTGAAAACGGCAGCGTTACATTGCGTATCAGCGGTGACGGGCCTGCCCGTATGATAAGTGCTGTTGGTGATGCCAATGGCAATGTTAAATGCTGCCCATATGAACCTGTAGTTGAGATTCCTTTGAAGCCTAACGGCAAGCTTGATGTTGGCGGTGCTATTGGCAGAGGTGAGCTCAGCGTTGTTAAAGATGTAGGCATGAAAGAGCCTTATATTGGTGTTGTTCCTCTGGTTTCAGGCGAGATAGCCGAGGATATTACATCATATTTTGCAACAAGTGAGCAGATACCGACTGTTTGTGCTTTGGGCGTGTTGGTTAATCCCGACCTTACGGTTAAGGTTGCCGGTGGTTATATTATTCAATTGTTGCCCACCGCTGACGACGAGATTATAACCAAGGTTGAAAAAAGTATTCAAGGTGTTCACCCTATAACTGTTCTTATGGATAAGGGTATGACACTTGAAGAAATAGTTAAAGATGCACTTAGTGAGTTTGAGGTTGAGTTGCTTGACGAATCTACAGCCGAGTATAAGTGCGACTGTTCAAGAGAAAGAACAGAACGAGTTATTTCATCTTTGTCGGTTGATGAGTTGGAAAAAATTGCTCGTGAACAAGAGGTAACAGAGGTGTGTTGTCACTTCTGTAATACAACCTATAAATTCACATCTGATGAGGTAAAAAAACTAATTGATAAAAAAATTAAAAAAATTTAAAAAAAGGTATTGACATTTCAATCGGGATGTAGTAATATACCATTTGTCGCCAGTGAGTAACTGATTTTCACGACGCGGCTTTACCAGAGATGGGAGCATAGCTCAGCTGGGAGAGCATCTGCCTTACAAGCAGAGGGTCACAGGTTCGAGCCCTGTTGTTCCCACCATTAGTGGCCTGGTAGTTCAGCTGGTTAGAACGCTAGCCTGTCACGCTAGAGGTCGTGGGTTCGAGCCCCATCCAGGTCGCCACTTGCCTCTGTAGCTCAGTTGGTAGAGCAGAGGACTGAAAATCCTCGTGTCATTGGTTCGATTCCGATCGGAGGCACCATATCTGCGGATTTAGCTCATCTGGTAGAGCGCCACCTTGCCAAGGTGGAGGTAGCGAGTTCGAGCCTCGTAATCCGCTCCAAACCCCAAGTCATTTGACTTGGGGTTATTTTTTTGTGTTTGCCTTTTATTTTACAATAAAAATCTTGCTTTTTTAATATAAAGATTATATAATGATACTTATATTGAGGTATAATGCGCATTTTTATAATTTTGGTGGTGTTTGATTGTGTTGTTAGATGTTTTAAATGCCGGTTCATTTAGCTGGATAAACCTAATCTCTTCAATTGTTTCTTCATTGATTGTTATCTTTGTTTGTTTACCTTTTCATGAATTTGCTCATGCTTTTGTTGCCGATAAATTAGGTGACAGGACAGCCAGATCTTACGGCAGACTTACACTTAATCCATTGGCACATATCGACTATTTGGGAGCACTAATGATTCTTTTGGTCGGCTTTGGATATGCTAAGGCTGTTCCTGTTAATTATTATAATTTTTCTAAACCCCGTCGTGACATTGCGTTGGTTTCACTTGCCGGCCCATTAGCCAACATTCTTATGTCGTTTGTGTTACTGTTCATATTTAATTTTATCGGTACCGGTTTGTTCGGTTATTCAGATGTTGCAAATGTTATTATGCTTATTTTGTATTATGCTGCAGTAATTAACGTTTCACTTGCAGTGTTTAATTTGATTCCAGTACCTCCTCTTGACGGTTCAAAGGTGCTTATGTCTTTGACCGGCTCACGGGTTGCTATGTTTATGGAGCGTTACGGAAATATACTTTATTATGTTGTATTTGCTGCTATAATTGTTGGTGTGCTTGATAAACCCTTTACTTTTGCTGTTGAGGGTATTATGAATGCTTTGAGCACGATTGCGTCGCTTCCTTTTAGCTTGTTTTATTAATTCTATTTAGTTTGAGGTATTTATTATGGATGGCATCTGCTATAAAGTGGCGGATTTTGAGGGTCCGTTGGATTTATTGCTGACTCTTATATCCAAAAATAAAATGAATATCTATGACATCAATATAACCGAATTGCTTAGTCAGTATATGCAGCAGATCGAATTGTTTAAAGAAAACAATATGGATGTTGCAAGTGAATTTTTAGAAATGGCTGCGCGACTTGTTTATATTAAGTCAGCTATGCTGCTGCCAAAGTATGACGACGATGTCGATCCACGCGCTGAGCTTTCGGGTGAGCTGCTTGAGTATAAGGTGTGCAAGGAGATGGCGCAGCGTCTGTCAACTATGACGGAGGGCTTTAACCGATTTGTCAGACAGCAGGCCAACGTGCCGATAAACAAGAATTATCGCAGAAGTCATGAATCTAACGAGCTGGTAGTGGCATATATGAATGCGGTCGGTCGAGGTATGAGAAAATTACCGCCTCCTGCAGAAACATTCACTCCTCTTGTTGCTAAAAAGATTGTTTCAGTATCAAGCAAAGTTGTTTATGTGCTTAGAAATTTGCGCAATAATATAAAAGTAAGGTTCTCATCATTGTTTGAAAAGGCTGAAAGCCGAAGCGAGCTTGTTGCTACATTTTTGGCTGTTCTTGAACTTATTAAAACTCGCCGAGTAAAAGCTGACGGCGATGGTAATGATTTGTCTATATCAATGTGCGCGGAGGTGCCTGAAAATGACGCAGAATGAAATAAAAAAAGAGTTTGAGGCACTTTTGTTTGCTTCGGGTAATCCGCTTCCTACGGACAGAGTTTGCGAGATATTGGAATGCAAACCCAAGCAAGTAGAGGCTGCAGCAGAAAAACTCAATGAAGATTATGAACAACGCGATAGTGCATTGTCTATTATTAAGATCAATAGTAGTTGGCAATTGACTACAAAGCCTGAGTTTGCAGCAAACATTCGAAAAATGCTTGAAATTCAGCGCAACACACCTTTATCACAAGCGGCCTTTGAGGTTTTAGCGGTTGTTGCATATAATCAGCCTGTTACCAAATCATTTGTTGAACAAGTGAGAGGCGTTGATTGTTCAGGCGTTATGTCATCCTTGGTTGAAAAGGATCTGATTGAAGAAAAGGGTCGCCTTGAGCTTCCCGGTCGACCTTTGATTTACGGCACTACAGAGCGCTTTTTGCGTTGTTTTTCTTTAGAGTCTTTGCAGCAGTTGCCTCCGCTTCCCGAGCGCGAGGGTGAATCTGCTGAAGATACTAATAACACTTCTAAATCTAAAGATGAATCGGTTGAGGTTTTAACTGATTCTGAAACTGAACAATAAGTACGGAGGGTTTGAAAATGAGCGAAAATTCTATCAAAGGTATTTTGGATGTTACTATGGATAAGGTTCGCGCTATGTGCGACGCTGATACCATTATCGGTAAGCCTATTGTTGCAGGCGATGATGTTACTATCATTCCTATTTCAAAGGTTTCATACGGATTTGCTTCAGGTGGCTCCGATTTTCCCGTTAAAAACGGACAAGCTGCTTTTGGTGGCGGCGGTGGCGCAGGTATGACTATTTCTCCCACTGCATTTTTGGTTGTTAAAGGCTCTGATGTAAGAATGATGCAGGTCAGCAGCAAGCCTGATGCAGCTGATAAGGCTGTTGCTATGCTTCCTGAGCTGGTTGATAAAATTACTGCTTTGTTCAAGAAGGACAGCGAAGAGCAGAAATAAAAGATATTAACATGCTTTCTCGCATATTTATTTGTTATATTATATAAATATGTGGGGGATCGGTTTGATTAAAAGAATTGTTTCGATAGTTGCTATATTTGGTTTGCTTTTTACCTGTTGTACAGAAGTTTTTGCACTCAATAATGGTGGTGTGTCAGCTAAATATGCAGTGCTTGTTGAGGCAACGTCAGGTGCGGTGTTATACGGTAATAATGAGCATCAGCGTGCATCAATGGCCAGCACAACTAAAATTATGACTGCGCTTATTTTGTGCGAGCAACCTGATTTGAGCAAGACCATCACTGTAACCGATCGGATGGTTAGGGTAGAAGGCTCTTCAATGGGACTTCTCAGTGGTGATTTAGTCAGTTATCACGATTTGCTTTACGGATTGATGCTTGCATCGGGTAATGATGCGGCCAACGCCATTGCACTTTCTATTGGTGGTAGCTTTGAAAATTTTGCAAAGCTAATGAATGAGCGTGCTAAAGCAATCGGTATGAACAACACTAATTTTGTTACTCCGTCCGGGTTGGATGATGACAATCATTATTCAACAGCTTACGACATGGCATTGCTTACTTGTGAAGCAATGAAAAATCCATATTTTGCAGATGCTTGTAAGTGCGAAACGGCGCGGCTTGAATTTGGTAATCCGCCTTATAAACGCACTATTAGAAATCATAATAGGCTTTTGCAAATGTATGATAACTGTGTGGGCGTTAAGACGGGGTTTACAAAAAAATCAGGTCGTTGTTTAGTCAGTTGTGCGGAAGATGGCAACAAGCGAGTAATTGCGGTTACACTAAATGCGCCCGACGATTGGAATGATCATATTAAACTGCTTGATTATGGACAAAACATTTTAACAACGCGACAAATTGATTTATCAAGCCATCTTAAAGATGTTAATGTTATAGGTGGAGATGACGATAAAGTATCACTTTTTGTTGATAAAGTGAATATTTCTCTGCCTGATGCTGAATTTGATAAACTAACTTATAAAATGGATTTTGTGAAAGAATCTTTTGCTCCTATAATTAAGGGTGAAAAACTGGGCTCAATTTCTATTTATGTTAATAATAAGGTTATTAAAAAGGTTGACTGTGTTGCGGCTAAAGATGTCAGCGTTTGCAGCAATAACAGAAACAAAAATGTTTTATATTGGTTTGGGCGGTTGTTATCCGCTTAAAGAGGTATTATGGCTAAGAGTGTAAGATTACAAAAGTTTTTATCAGAATGCGGCGTTGCATCCCGCAGAAAATCAGAAGAACTTATTTTGGCAGGCTCGGTTAAAATTAACGGAGTAACTGCGATTTTAGGTGACAAGGTTGATCCCTTTAAAGATAAGGTTGCGGTAAAAGGAAGACCTGTCAAAAAGGTTGATGAAAAAGTATATATTATGCTGCACAAGCCCCGTGGATTTATCACCACTATGTCTGATGAACAGGGGAGAAAGTGTGTTGCAGATTTGGTTAGCGAAGCCCCTCAAAAGGTTTATCCTGTCGGTCGACTTGACCGAGATTCAGAGGGTATGCTGCTTATGACCAATGATGGTGAATTTTCTAACCTTATGATGCATCCGCGTACTCACGTTTCTAAAACATATCGTGTTACTGTTCGACCGCCTGTAACCGAGCAAATGCTTGAAAAAATTGCTTGCGGTATCGAAATTGATGGAAGATGCACAGCGCCCTGCGAGGTTGAAATTATTGAAAAAGAAGAAAGCAGGGTAGTGCTTCGATTCGTTTTGTATGAAGGTCGCAATCGTGAAATCAGACGTTTGTGCGAGGCGGTTGGCTTGCAGGTTGCCCGACTTAAGCGAATTGCTATTGACACCCTCAAATTGGGTATGCTCCCTCAAGGTAAGTGGCGACTGCTTACTGAACAAGAGGTTAAAAAACTGATCGTTAACGCAACCAAAACCGATTACGATAATTTAGATAAAGGTGGAAAATGTAATGGTAAGGGTAACTCCCGCAAAAAATCAAGAAGAAATTGAATCTTTGTTTAATGAACATGGCATTGATTTGTGCGAGGGTGCCAATGCAGTTGTTGCTATAGAAAATGATGAAAAAGTTGGTTCTGCCGTGTTTTCATTAATTAGTACAGAACTGACTTTGCTTTCGGTTATATATCCTAAAAAGGATTTATATATTTGCGACCTTACTTCTCGCGCAGTGATGAACTACGGCGTAAATCGTGGTGCATTGTATTGCGAATTAGGAGAGAAGGCGCCTTTTGCAGAATTTGTTGCTTTTGGATTTATTAAAAATTCAACAGAAACTTCTGTAAATATTATCCGTACTTTCACAATGTGTACAAACTGTAAGAATAAAGGATAAATACTTGCTCTTTGTAAAATATTGTGATAATATTATGTTAAATTTTTCATTTTTAATGGAGGTATTAAAATGAGTGTTGATACGCTGGCAATTAAGCGAGTTCAGGCGCTGTTTGACGATGGCGCTTTTACCGAGATTGATCGCCTCGGTAATGACCAAGTAGTTGTTGCTTACGGTATGGTTAACGGAACTCCTTGCTGTGCATTTTCACAGAATGTTGAGTCTGATGGAGCAGCAATGTGCGCTAAGCAAGCCGAAAAGATTGGCAGAGCATACGCTCTTGCAGAGAAGATTGGTTGCCCCGTAGTAGCTATTTTTGATTCTAACGGTGCTAAGTTGACAGATGGTGTTGAGGCTGTTTCTGCTTTTTCTGAGTTGATTTGTGCAGCTGACCGTTTGTCGGGCGTTGTTCCTCAGGTAGCTGTTGTTGCAGGCACTTGTGCCGCATCTGCTGCTGTATGGGCACAGTGCTCTGATGTTGTGATTATGTCTGCAAATGGTGAGCTTTTTGTAACTGCTCCTTCTTTGCTTGGCGACAAGGTTGGCAATGCCGATGCCGCTGTAGCTAACGGTACTGCTCATATTGCTTGCGACAGCGATCTTGATGCTGTTGCAGCAGCTCGCGACCTTCTTGCATATTTACCCGCTAATAATATTGCTTGCCCTGCTGAATTCAACTGCATTCCTGCAACAAAAGCATTCCCTGCAGACAATGCAATGGATGCTGTAATGGCAGTTTGTGATGAAGACAGCATTATTGAAATTCGCAAAGGTTTCGGTACTGATTCAGTTACTGCTTTCGGCCGAATTGCAGGCTCAAGCGTAGGCGTTGTTGCCGCTTACGGCACTCTTACTGCTAACGATTGCTCAAAGATAGCTTCTTTTGTCAGCATTTGCGATGCCTTCTCAATTCCCGTTGTAACACTTGTTGATACTGTTGGCTATGAGGTTACTGTTGACAGTGAGCTTGATGGCAATGCTAAGGCTGCCGCTGTGCTTACTAAGGCGTACGCCAACGCAACAACCGTTAAGATTGCAGTTATTGCAGGTAAAGCATACGGCCCTGCATTTATGACCTTTGCAGGTAAGGCATCGGGTGCCGACACAGTTTTAGCACTTGATAACGCCGTGGTTTCTGCTCTTGCACCAGAGGCTGCATCAACTATTATTTACAACGATAGAATTCTTTCAGGCGAAGATAAGAACTCAGTTCTTAATGATTATATCGCAAATTATGCTTCTGCACAGGCAGTAGCTTCAATCGGAGCAATCGATGATGTAGTAACTGCTTCTGACATCTACGAGAGATTGCTTAACTCATTGGACATTTTGGCTTCTAAGCGTGTTACTACTCTTGATAAAAAGCACGTTGTACTGTCATTTTAATTAAGAAAGGTAGATTAAAATTATGAAACAGCTTAAAATCACCGTAAATGGTAAAACATACGACGTTATGGTTGAAGAAACCGGTTCTGTTGCATCAGCTCCCGTTGCTGCACCCGCACCTGCTCCCGCTCCTGCTCCTGCCGCTGCACCCGCACCTGCTCCCGCTCCTGCAGCTGCTCCCGCTCCTGCAGCTGCTCCCGCTCCTGCTGCAACCGGCAGCGAGACCATCTCTAGCCCCATGCCCGGCACCATTCTCAGTGTTAAGGTAAACGCCGGCGACGCTGTTAAGGCTGGCGATGTATTGCTTGTTCTTGAAGCAATGAAAATGGAAAATGAGATTAAAGCTCCCCACGATGCAACTGTTGCTGCTGTTCTTGTTAAGCAGGGCGATACTGTTGATTCTGGTGCAGGCCTTGTTTCATTGGCATAAGGAGTGTAAATATGGCTGTAAAAATTACTGAAACCATACTTCGTGACGCGCATCAATCCTTGCTTGCAACCCGCATGTCAACTGAAGAGATGAAGCCTATTCTTGAACAACTTGATAAAATTGGCTTCCATTCTTTGGAGTGTTGGGGTGGCGCAACCTTTGACTCTTGTTTGCGCTTTTTGGACGAAGATCCCTGGCAGCGTTTGAGAACTATCCGTGAGGCTTGTCCTAACACTAAGCTTCAAATGCTTTTCCGTGGTCAAAATATGCTTGGATATCGTCATTATGCTGATGATGTTCTTGAATATTTTGTTCAGAAGTCTGTTGCAAACGGCATCGATATCATTCGTATTTTCGACGCTCTTAATGACATTCGTAATCTTCAGACTGCAATCAAGGCTGCTAAAAAAGAGGGCGCACATGCTCAGGTAGCTGTATCCTATACTACCGGTCCTGTGTTTACTCTTGATTATTATGCAGACTATGCAAAGAAGATTGTTGAAGCAGGCGCTGATTCTATCTGTATTAAGGATATGGCTGGTTTGCTCACTCCCTATGGTACCTATGATCTTGTTAAGTGCATCAAAGAAACCGTTGATGTCCCCGTTCAAATTCACTCTCACTATACCGCAGGTCTTGCATCTATGGTATTGATGAAGGCTGTTGAAGCAGGCGCTGATATTGTTGATACCGCTATGGCTCCTCTTGCACTTGGTACTTCTCATCCTGCTACCGAGTCAATGGTTGCAGCATTCCAAGGCACTGAGTTTGATACCGGTCTCGATCTTGAAAAGCTTGACGAGGTAAGCAAATATTTTGTAAATCTTCGTCAAAAGTATATTGATAGCGGTTTGCTCAATCCCAAGATGCTTGGCGTAGATGCAAAATCTCTCATTTATCAGGTTCCCGGCGGTATGCTTTCAAACCTTTTGAGCCAGCTTAAGCAAGCAGGCAAGGAAGATCAGCTTGGTGATGTTTTAGCCGAGGTTCCGCGTGTTCGTGCTGATTGCGGTTATCCTCCTCTTGTTACTCCTTCTTCACAAATTGTTGGTACTCAGGCCGTATATAATGTAATCACCGGTGAGCGCTATAAGATGGTTACTAAGGAGTTTAAGGGTATTGTTCGCGGTGAGTACGGCCGTACTCCCGTTGAGATTGATCCTGAGTTCCGCAAAAAGATTATCGGCGATGAAGAGCCTATCGATTGCCGTCCTGCAGATCTTATTGAGCCCGAGCTTGATAAGCTTCGTGAGGAATGCAAGCCCTGGACTGAGCAGGACGAAGACGTTTTGTCCTATGCACAGTTTGGTCAGGTTGCTGTTAAGTATTTCGAGTCAAGACGTAACAAAAAGCTCGGAATTGACGGTGCACATCTTGATATGGACTCTAAAGTTCACCCCGTATAAAATAATACTTGATTTTTCCAAAACAATGTGATATAATTTTTTGTAATGTAATTCACTTGTTTGTTCGGAGGTTTTTAAAATGGGCGTATTTTCTTATATTATTGGCTCACTTATCATAATTTTTGCTCTCGCTATTATTGGCGCTATCCTTCTTCAAGAAGGTCGTCGTGCCGGTATCAGTGGTGCTATTTCAGGTGGTGCCGATACTTTCCTTTCCAAAAACAAAGCTCGTTCTGTTGATGCTTTCTTGGCTCGTTGGACCAAGTTCATTACTATCGGCTTCTTTGTTTTGGTTATGATTGTTAACATCATCGCATTTTTTGCTAAATAATTTTAAATCCCGTTCGTTTGAACGGGATTTATTTTTTGTCTAAACTCTCAATAGATTTAGGGATATTTTTACGCTTTTTGTTACCTTTGTATGAATGCATTTTTTGGGGTGCTTTTATGGTTGTTTTCGGTTGACAATAAAGTGGTTTTATGGTAGAATAATTCAAGTTGAAATCTTTAAAAGACGATACAGAGAGATCGGTAAGATTGATAATATTAAAAACGGTGGATGCAGGTATGCTGTGTCCCTTTTGATATATCGTCTTGTCGTGGGTTTGGCAGGGCTTTTTTGTTACCTGCAGCAGAAAGGAATTTGTTATGAGCAGACTCGATCTTAAAACCAAATATTGTTCTGCTTATGTTAACAACGATACTATTATCGGCATTTCTGACAAGTTGGGTCTCGATTTGTCAGATTGTGCCATTTTCCCCGGTTTTTGCGATGTGCATGTTCATTTTCGCGAGCCGGGTTTTTCTTATAAAGAAACTATAAAGAACGGTAGCTTGTCTGCTGCAGCAGGCGGTTATACTTTGGTGTGTACAATGCCAAACCTTAATCCTGTGCCTGATAGCATGCAGCATCTTCAACAACAGCTTGATATTATTAATTCCGATGCTGTTATCAAAGTTTATCCTTATGCAGCTATTACCGTTGGTCAAAAAGGCGAAGAATTATCCGATATGGCAGATATGGCAGAGTATGCTTTCGCTTATTCAGATGATGGTCGCGGCGTACAAAGTGGCGAACTTATGCGCGAGGCTATGCTAGAAGCCAAACGACTTAATAAAGTTATCGTAGCGCATTGCGAAGTTAACGATCTGCTGAAGGGTGGCTATATTCACGATGGTGAGTATGCAGCGACTCATAATCACAGGGGTATTTGCTCTGCAAGTGAGTATGAGCAAATTAAGCGTGATATAGACCTTGTCAGAGAAATCGGCTGTGCATATCACGTTTGTCACATTTCTGCCAAAGAAAGTGTTGATTTAATACGCAAAGCAAAGGCTGAGGGGTTAAATGTCACTTGCGAAACAGCTCCTCATTATCTTGTCCTTGACGATAGTGATCTGCAAGAGCACGGACGGTTCAAGATGAATCCACCTCTCCGCTCCGCAAAGGATAGGGAAGCGTTGCTGCTGGGTATCCTTGATGGAACTATCGACATTATCGCAACCGACCACGCTCCTCATTCGGCAGAAGAAAAAGGCAAAGGTCTTGAAGGTAGCGCGTTCGGCATAGTTGGATTAGAAACGGCTTTCTCAATTTTGTACACAGACCTAGTTAAGAAGGGGATAATTACCCTTGATAAGCTTGTTGAGTTGATGGCAATTAATCCGCGTAAGCGATTTGATTTGCCTTTGGGCGATGATTTCACGGTTTGGAATTTGGAAGAAAATCATATGATTGATTCTTCAGAATTCATTTCAAAAGGTAAAGCAACACCTTTTGATGGTCGAGAGGTTAACGGTAAATGCTTGTTGACCGTGTGCGACTCAAAGGTTGTTTATAAATCTGTTTAATAATTTACTCTAAATATATAGGAGGCTTGCCGTATGGCAAAACGTACTGACATCAAGAAAATTCTTATTATCGGCTCAGGTCCTATCGTAATCGGTCAGGCAGCAGAGTTCGACTATGCAGGTACTCAGGCTTGCTTGGCACTTAAGGAAGAAGGCTATGAGGTTGTTCTTTGTAACTCTAACCCTGCAACAATTATGACCGACACCACTATTGCCGATAAGGTGTATATGGAGCCTTTGACTCTTGAATACGTGGCAAGAGTTTTGCGCGTTGAGCGTCCTGATGCAATTGTTCCCGGCATCGGCGGTCAAACAGGTCTTAATCTTGCTATGCAGCTTGAAAAGAAGGGCGTGCTTAAAGAGTGTGGTGTTGAGTTGCTCGGCACCAGCGGCGAAAGTATCGAAAGGGCAGAGGACAGAGAACTGTTTAAAGAGCTTTGCCAGTCAATTGGTGAGCCCACTATTCCTTCACAAATCACCTATTCGTTGGACGAGGCTAAAGCAGCGGCTGAAGAAATTGGTTATCCCGTTGTATTGCGTCCTGCGTTTACCCTTGGCGGTACCGGCGGCGGTTTTGCATACAATGAGAAAGATCTTATTGACATTGGTACCAACGCTTTCAAACTTTCACCTGTACATCAGGTTTTGATTGAAAAAAGCGTAAAAGGCTATAAAGAAATTGAGTTTGAGGTTATGCGTGACTCAAGCGACAACGCTATCACCATTTGCGGCATGGAAAACATCGATCCCGTTGGTGTTCATACCGGTGACTCAATCGTTGTAGCTCCCATTATGACTCTTAACGATCACGATTTAAAGATGCTCAACGATAGCGCAATTAAGATTATTCGTGAACTTAAGATCGAAGGCGGATGCAATGTTCAGTTTGCGTTGAACCCCGAAACTAGTGAGTATTATCTTATCGAGGTTAACCCCAGAGTTTCCCGTTCTTCAGCTTTGGCATCTAAGGCTTCAGGCTATCCTATTGCAAGAGTTACCGCTAAGATTGCTGTCGGTATGACTCTTGATGAGATTAAGATTGCTAACACCAATGCAGCGTTTGAGCCTAAGCTTGATTACGTTATTGCAAAACTTCCTCGTTTCCCCTTTGATAAGTTTACCAGCGCATCCAATCAGCTTGGAACTCAAATGAAGGCTACCGGTGAGATTATGGGCATCGGCTCTAACCTTGAAGAGGCTTTGCTTAAAGGCACTAGATCTTTGGAGGTTGGTGTAAATCATATCTACCACGCAAAGTTTGACAATATGACCGTTGAAGAACTGCTCGATTATATTACCGAGTTCCGTTCTGATAACATTTTTGCAATTGCTGAGTTGTTGGCTCGTGGTGTAACCATTGAAAAGATTCACGACATTACCAAGATTACTGCCTTCTTCCTTGAATCAATAAAGCGCATTGTTGATATGGAAGAAACCTTGAAGGCTAACGTTCGTGACCTTGATACTCTTAAAGCTGCAAAGAAGATGGGCTTTAGTGATAAGTATGTTGCTCGCATGTGGAAGTGCAACGAGCTTGACGTTTTTGCTTTCCGTAAAGAGCACAACCTTTTCCCTGTATTTAAAATGGTTGATACCTGCCACACAGGTGCATATATTCCTTACTTCTACTCTTCATATTCTGATGAGAACTCTTCAATTCTCACTGATAAGAAAAAGATAGTTGTATTGGGTGCAGGTCCCATTCGTATCGGTCAAGGCGTTGAGTTCGACTATTCTACCGTTCACGCTGTAACCACTATTAAGAATTCCGGTTATGAGGCTATTATTATCAACAATAACCCTGAAACCGTTTCTACTGACTATACCACCGCAGACAAGCTTTATTTTGAGCCTCTTACTCCCGAGGATGTAATGAATATCATCGAGTTTGAAAAGCCCGAGGGTGTTATCGCATCTTTGGGTGGCCAAACTGCAATCAATCTTGCTCAGCCCTTGGTTGATAGAGGTGTTAAGATTATAGGCACCGATTGCGACGCAATCGAGCGTGCCGAAAACAGAGATAGCTTTGAGAAGGTTCTTAACAGCCTTAACATTCCCCAGCCTCAAGGTAGCGCTGTTACCAAGATTGAGGATGGTATTGCAGCAGCTGCTCGCATTGGATATCCCGTGCTTGTTCGCCCCAGCTTCGTTTTGGGTGGCCGTGCAATGCAGATTGTTGCCAATGAGGATCAGCTTCGTCACTACCTCAAAACTGCTGTTGAAATCGATGAGGACAAGCCTGTTCTTGTTGATAAATACATTCAGGGTAAAGAGGTTGAGGTTGACGCAATTTGCGACGGCAGAGATGTATTTATCCCCGGTATTATGGAACTCGTTGAGCGCACCGGTGTTCACAGCGGTGACTCTATAAGCGTTTATCCCGCCTTCAGTATTTCTGACAAAGTTAAGGGTATCATTCTTGAGTATGCCATTAAGCTTGGTCTTGGAATTGGCATAGTTGGTCTTTATAATATTCAGTTTATCGTTGATGAACATGAGAATGTTTATATCATCGAGGTTAACCCCCGTTCTTCACGTACTGTTCCTTTCCTTTCAAAGTCCACAGGTTACAGTCTTGCTGATATTGCTACCGAGGTTATCTTGGGCAAATCGCTTAAAGAACAAGGCATATTCACTATTTATCCCGCTGAAAAGAAGCGTTGGTACGTAAAGGTTCCTGTATTCTCATTCAACAAGATTAGTGGGTTGGACGCATATCTTTCACCTGAAATGAAGTCAACCGGTGAAGCAATTGGTTATGATGATAAGCTTAACAGAGCTCTTTATAAGGCTTTGCAGGCTTCAGGTATGAAGTTGCAGAACTATGGTACCATTTTTGCCACCATTGCCGATAAGGATAAGGAGGAAGCGTTGCCTCTTATTCGCCGCTTCTACAACCTCGGCTTTAATGTTGAGGCTACCGAGGGCACTGCCAAATTCTTAATCAGTAATGGCATTCGCACTCACGTAGTTAAGAAAATTAGCGACGGTAGTGACGAAATTCTTGAACGCTTGCGTCAAGGTCACATTGCCTACGTTCTTAATACCAAAGATATTGGTGCATCCGGTGAGAGTGACGGCTATTTGATTCGTCGTTATGCAACCGAAAACAACGTTAATATGTTTACCGCACTTGATACTGTCGGTGTATTGCTCGACGTATTGGAGGAAACAACAATTACTATTTCTACTATTGATGCATAAGGTGATACAATGAAACAAGGTTTGTTTAGAATTAAACAAAATATTGCTTTGACCGACAATGTTATGAAAATGGTACTTGAGGGTGATGTTTCTGACATCACTGCATCAGGTCAGTTTATCAACATCAAGCTTGATGGATTGTATTTACGTCGTCCTATCTCTGTTTGTGATATTGATGATAATACAGTAACCATTATTTATAAGATAGTCGGCAAGGGAACTGAGGCAATGGCCCAATTAACCGATGGCAAGTTAGATGTTTTGACCGGTCTCGGCAATGGCTACAACACAACCCTTTCCGGTGATAAGCCTGTTCTTTTGGGTGGTGGTGTTGGTGTTCCTCCCTTGTTTATGTTGGCTAAGCAGCTTATTGCTCAAGGTAAAAAAGTTTCTGTAGTGCTTGGCTTTAATACTAAGTCAGAGATTTTTTATGAAAATGAATTCAAGGCTCTCGGTGCTGAAGTTTATGTAGCAACCGCCGACGGTTCATATGGTACAAAAGGTTTTGTTACCGATGTTTTGAAGGACTTGGATTATAGTTATTTTTACACCTGCGGCCCTGAGCCGATGTTAAAAGCAATCTGTAAGGTTGCTTCAACATCGGGTCAGCTTAGCTTTGAAGAAAGAATGGGTTGCGGATTCGGTGCTTGCATGGGTTGCTCATGCAAAACTTTGGCAGGAAACAAGAGAATTTGTAAAGATGGCCCCGTTATGTTGAAGGAGGAAATTTTGTGGGAAGATTAAGCGTTAATCTTTGCGGAATTGAACTAGATAACCCTATAATTCCTGCAAGCGGTACCTTCGGATTTGGCTATGAATTTGCAGAACTTTACGATATCAATGTGCTTGGCACCTTCTCTTTCAAGGGTACTACTCGTGATGCACGATTTGGTAATCCTACACCTCGTATTGCTGAGTGCACTGCAGGTATGATAAATGCGGTTGGACTTCAAAATCCCGGCGTTGAAAAGGTTATAAACGAAGAGTTGCCTAAACTTAAAAAGTGCTTTGATAAAAAGGTTATGGCTAACATCAGCGGCTTTTGTGTTGAAGATTATGCCTACACTTGTGAACAGCTTGATAAGTGTGACCAGGTTGGCTGGTTGGAGGTAAACGTAAGCTGTCCTAATGTACACGGTGGTGGTATGAGCTTTGGTACTTCGCCTGATGCAGCAGCTGAGGTTACAAAGGCTGTTAAGGCTGTTACTACAAAGCCTGTTATTGTTAAGCTTTCACCTAATGTAACAGATATAGTTTCAATTGCTAAGGCTTGTGAAGAGGCGGGTGCAGACGGCATTAGCCTTATCAACACCTTGCTTGGAATGAGAATTGACCTGAAAACCAAAAAGCCTGTTATTGCCAATAAAATGGGTGGTTTTTCAGGCAGCGCAATTTTTCCTGTAGCTGTCAGAATGGTTTATCAGGTTGCCAATGCAGTTAATATCCCCGTTGTGGGTATGGGCGGCGTAAGCACTGCTGAAGATGTTATTGAAATGATGCTTGCAGGTGCTACCGCTGTTGAAATTGGTGCAGCAAATCTTATTGATCCTTTCGTATGTCGCGATATTATCAATGATTTGCCTAGAGTTATGGATAAATACGGTATTGACCGTCTTGATAAAATTATAGGAGGAGTTAAATAATGGGTAAGGACGTCATTATTGCTTGTGATTTTTCATCAGCAGAGCAAGTGTTCAATTTTTTGGACAAGTTTACCGGCAGAAAGCCTTTCGTTAAAATTGGTATGGAGTTGTTTTATGCAGAAGGTCCTCAAATTGTGCGCGAAATCAAAAAACGCGGTCATAAGATCTTTTTGGATTTGAAGCTCCACGATATTCCCAACACCGTTAAAAAGTCAATGTCTGTTCTTTCTAATTTAGATGTTGATTTGTGTAACCTTCACGCTTCAGGTACCTGCAAGATGATGGAGGCTGCTCTTGAGGGACTTACCCGTTCCGATGGCACTCGTCCTTTGCTTATCGCTGTTACACAACTTACTTCAACCGATCAGGAGAGCATGGAGGGTGATCTTCTCATTAAAGAGCCTATTGACAAGGTAGTTATGCACTACGCTGCAAACGCTAAGAAAGCTGGCCTTGACGGCGTTGTATGTTCACCCCTTGAGGCCGGCAAGGTTCACGAGATTTGCGGCAATGACTTCTTGACCGTAACTCCCGGTGTAAGATTTGCTGATGGTGATATCGGCGATCAAAAGAGAGTTATGACTCCTGAGCAAGCTAAAAAGATTGGTTCAGACTACATTGTTGTTGGTCGTCCCATCACTGCAGCAGAAGATCCTGTTGCTGCTTATGAGCGTTGCATTGCAGAATTTGTAGATTGATAAAAGGAGATATAGAAATGGATAAGTTAATTGCAAAAGATTTGTTGTCAATCAAGGCGGTATTTTTCCGTCCCGAGGAGCCTTTCACTTGGGCAAGCGGCATTAAGAGCCCTGTTTATTGCGATAACAGACTTACACTTACCGCTCCCAACGTTCGTAACGATGTAGAGAATGGCCTCGCAACTCTCATTAAAGAGAATTATCCCGAAGCAGAGGTTCTTATGGGCACCTCTACTGCAGGTATCGCACATGCTGCTATTACTGCTCACATCATGGGCTTGCCTATGGGCTATGTTCGTTCGGGCGCTAAAGACCACGGCAGACAGAATCAAATTGAAGGCAAACTTGAAAAAGGGCAGAAGGTTGTTGTTGTTGAGGATTTGATTTCAACCGGCGGCAGTGTTATCGAGGTTGTTAACGTTCTTCGTGAGGCTGGTGCTGAGGTTCTCGGTATTGTTAGCATATTCACTTATGGTATGCAAAAAGGTCTTGACAGACTTGCTGCTGCCAATGTTAAGAATGTATCACTTACTAATTTTGATGTAATTGCTCAGGTTGCTGCTGACGAGGGCTACATTAAGCCTGATGATGTACAGCGCTTGATTGCTTTCCGTAACAATCCTTCGGATGAGAGCTGGATTGCTAAAGAGGTAAAGTAAGATGTTGAGAAGTCTTATTGATATTCTTGATTTTTCAATTGAAGAAATTGATGAACTTATCGCCGTTGCAGAGGATATAATTGCTAACCCCGATGCTTATTCTGAAAAATGTAAGGGTAAAAAGATTGCAACCCTGTTCTTTGAGCCTTCAACAAGAACCAGATTGAGCTTTGAGGCCGCTATGCTTGAGCTTGGCGGTAGCGTTCTCGGTTTTTCAGAGGCTTCAAGTTCTTCAGCCGCTAAGGGAGAGAGCATTGCTGATACAGTTAAAACAATCAGCTGCTATGCTGATATAATTGCAATGCGTCACCCTAAAGAGGGCGCTCCCTTAGTTGCTTCTCAAAACGCTTCTATTCCTGTTATAAATGCAGGTGATGGAGGTCACAATCATCCTACTCAAACATTGGCTGATTTGCTCACCATTCACCGCGAAAAAGGCGGCTTTGATAATCTTACAGTCGGCTTTTGCGGTGACTTGAAATTTGGCAGAACAGTACATTCTCTTATTAATGCTTTGTCAAGATATAACAACATCAAGGTTGTTCTTATATCACCTGAAGAATTGAAGCTTCCCAGCTATGTTAAGAAAGACATTCTTGCTAAAAACGGCATTGAGTATACTCAAACTACCAGTTTGGAAGAAGCTATGCCTCAGCTTGATATTCTTTATATGACAAGAGTACAGCGTGAACGCTTCTTTAACGAAGAGGATTACTTGCGACTCAAGGATAGCTATATCTTAGAACCCAAGAAGCTTGCTAATGCAAAAAATGATTTGTGCATTATGCATCCGCTGCCCAGAGTTAATGAAATCAGCGTCGCTGTTGATAAGGACCCCCGCGCTTGTTATTTCAAACAAGTGCTTAACGGCAAGTTTATGCGTATGGCTCTTATTCTCAAACTTCTTGAGGAGGCTGCACAATGAATATAGATTCAATTAAAAACGGCATTGTAATCGATCATATTACTGCAGGTTTTGGTATGAAGATATATCAGCTGTTAGGTTTGGAAAAGGTTGATTGTTCAATCGCATTGATCAAAAATGTAAACAGCAGCAAGCTTGGCAAAAAAGATATTATAAAGATCGATTCTGATATTCCCGTCAATCTGGACGTTATTGGTTACATAGATCCCGGTGCAACCGTTAATGTAATTAAAGATGGCGTTTTGGTGTGTAAGAAGAGCATTGAGATGCCCTTGACCTTGACCAACGTCATTAAATGCAAAAACCCCAGATGTATTACAACTGTAGAGCAAGAAATTGACCATGTATTTAAACTCACCGACAAAGAAAACGGTGTTTATAGATGTTTATATTGTGAAACTAAAGCAACGCCAAAGGAGGAAATATAATGGCTACTTTTATTAATGAACCGTCACATACTTTTAACGAATATCTTTTGATTCCCGGTTATTCATCAAGCGAATGCGTTCCGGCAAATGTTTCTTTGAAAACACCGCTTGTTCGCTTTAAGAAGGGTGAAGAATCTGCAATTACTATGAATATTCCTTTGGTATCTGCTATTATGCAGTCTGTTTCTGGCGACAGATTGGCTGTTGCACTTGCTACCGAAGGCGGCGTATCATTCATCTATGGCTCACAGTCAATTGAGGATGAGGCTGCAATGGTTAAGCGAGCCAAGGGTTACAAAGCAGGTTTTGTAAAGAGCGATTCTAATGTTAGCCCCGACGCAACTATGGCTGATGTTGTTGAGCTCGTTCAAGCAACCGGACATAATACTGTTGCTGTCACTTCTGACGGCACTGCCGATGGCAAGCTTCTTGGCATCGTTACAGGCCGCGACTATCGCGTAAGCCGTATGGATCCCAACACCAAGGTTTCTGAGTTTATGACTCCCTTTGATAAGCTTATTTGCGCTAAAGAGGGAACAACCCTTAAGGAAGCTAACGATATTATTTGGGATAACAAACTTAATTCATTACCTATCATTAACGAGAATGGTCAGCTTGTTCATTTTGTTTTCCGCAAAGACTATGATATGCACAAGCAGAATCCCAATGAGCTTCTTGATGCATCAAAGCGTTATGTTGTTGGTGCAGGTATCAATACCCGTGACTATGCTGAGCGTATTCCTGCTCTTATTGAGGCAGGTGCAGACGTTCTTTGCATTGACTCTTCTGAAGGCTTCTCTGAGTGGCAAAAGCTTACAATCGAATGGGTGCGCGAGCGTTATGGCGATTCTGTAAAGATTGGTGCAGGTAACGTTGTTGATGCCGACGGTTTCCGTTTCCTCGCTGATTGCGGTGCTGACTTTATTAAAGTTGGTATCGGTGGCGGTTCTATCTGCATTACCCGTGAAACCAAAGGCATCGGCAGAGGCCAAGCTACTGCTCTTATCGAAGTTTGCAAAGCTAGAGATGAATATTTTGAAGAGACCGGCATTTACGTTCCTGTTTGCTCTGATGGTGGTATCGTTTATGATCACCATATGACCCTCGCTTTGGCTATGGGTGCAGACTTCATTATGCTCGGCAGATACTTTGCTCGCTTTGATGAGAGCCCCACCAGCAAAGTTAACATTGGCGGTACTTATTACAAGGAGTATTGGGGTGAAGGTTCTAACCGTGCAAGAAATTGGCAGAGATATGACCTCGGCGGTGACAAGAAATTGTCATTTGAAGAGGGCGTTGACTCTTATGTTCCTTATGCAGGAACTCTTAAAGATAACGTTGCTTTGTCATTGAGCAAGGTTAAGTCAACTATGTGCAACTGCGGTGCATTGAGCATTCCTGAATTGCAGCAAAAAGCTAAGCTTACTTTGGTAAGTGCTACCAGTATTGTCGAGGGTGGCGCACACGATGTAATTCAAAAGGATAAAACTCAGCAATAAAGTTGAAAAAGCATTTAATGTGTAGGTTTGTCAATGATGTGTTACAAAATTAGAAAACTTCGCCGTTAGAGATAAAAGCCTTGATGTAATCGGCAGGAGATTTCCAATTAAGAGGACGCATAGGAAAATTATTGTATCTTCTGTTGTGAACAGAAAGTTG
>JAZNIT010000063.1:0-20770 GCA_045577615.1 Acutalibacteraceae bacterium | reverse complement strand
ATACTTTTTTCTTTCAATCATAGCGCATACCTCATCGAATAATTTTGCGTATTTACGCATTTTTACGCTCTTATTATAGCATATCCCTACTTGCAAGTCAATATTACATCGAACAATTTTGCGTATTTCTACACATTTGTTATTTCTGTTGGTAATACAATAATGTGCTTTTGTTTTCTAATGGCATAGTCAAGCGCAATCTTGGTGCCGCTTTTTCTAGTAGTTGGAGCATTTGCTTCGTCGTAGTAAACGATGCAAAAGCGACTGTTATCGATCATCTCATAGTTACGTTCCACATAAGCGGCTCTGCCTGCACTTATTATCTTTTTGGGGTAGTAGGTGTCCTCATAGCTTTCTAGTAAGTAGTTTTTATAATGTTCGCTTATATACGGATACTCCGCCCGTACATAGATTCGTTTTATGTGCGGGTATTTTTCTTTTAGTTCGGTTACGAGTTCAAGGCACAGGCTATCAAAGCGGCTCTTGCTCCCGAAAAGAAAAGTATCAACATTCTCATCCACAATTAGTTTTTCGATAATTTCATTAAGTTTCGATTTTAATTCTTCGGTTTCGTTTATCGTTCTGTGACCGAAGAAGCAACAAGTTTTATCTTCCATATTTACACCTCTTATATGCGATATATCGCAATTATAGCACAAGAACCTCAAATTTGCGATATGTCCCACACGATATATCGAATATTTTTATAAAATTATAGTAACGATATATCGTAGAGGTGGAAATTATGAATACTAAAAATGCTGTTGCAGAACGTATTATTCAACTATGCAATCAAAAGAATATTGCAATAAATGCTTTAGCAAATATTTCAGGTATATCTCCGTCAACTCTTTATAGTGTTTTGAATGAAAAGAGTCAGAATCCCGGTATTGTTACCATTAAGAAACTATGTGATGGATTAGAAATTTCCTTGCGCGAATTCTTTGACGATGACATTTTTGATGATATAGAGCAGGAAATTAAATAACTTTTGAAACATAAAAACTCTCTGCTGAGAAATCGGCAGAGAGTTTTTTGTACAAAAAACAAGCACCAGTTAAACAACTGATGCCTGCATAGAAAGAATCAATACGATTCATTATATTTGGTGTTATCCTGCTGGTTGCTATACTCAACCCTAGCTAACTGAGCCCCTCCGCGGTTCCAAGCAGGATAACGAGGAAATCACTAAACATAATCACCCACTCCTTTAAGGTCATAACATAAGAAAAAATTTCCTTTATGAGTTCTTCAAGTATAACTGTCAGAGTCACATTGGCGAGTGTAATAAGAATGTTGGAGAGAATGGGAGTCGCACCCAAATAGAGGAACATACTTTGTATATGTATATATTGTATCATATTATTGTTTATTTTTCAAGATATCACTATACCTTAACTAGTAGATGCGTGTAATCACAAAATTTTCGTCCACAGAATTGTAATTGGCAACGGGATGAAACCCGTAAGCTATAGCATTTGTTAGATCCGCGGTAATGTCCACATTATACCACACACCGTCAATACAAACTCGATTCCATGTGTGTTTGTATTGATAATCGTCCTTGCGGTAACCATCTACAGAATAGCAAGGGATGTTTTGACTGCGACAGATGGCAGTAAAGAGATTCGCAATATCGTAACAGATACCTTTTTTCGTCTGCAAAGTTTTATCAAGGTCAGAATACTGATAAACCGGATTGCAATCATAATCGTACGTGATATTATTCAGAATCCAAGTATATGCCGTTTTTGCTTTTTCTTCATCCGTAAAGGAAGTCGCACAAATTTCATCAAACTGTTTTTTGTGGTTAGCATCCCACAGGACGCCAGTTCCGTTAACAAGGGATTTGTTTGTGTACGAAAATGTCAGTCCCGTAAATACAATTGTCATAGCAATTGCCAGAAGCAGTATCGTGCCGATAATTTTAGTCAAGAGTTTTTCTTTGAAATTTGGTCCACAGATGAAGTTCTCGATGATTACTGTTGCTGACGAAAATACTGCAAGAAAACCAAGTGGGCGACGATAGTAAATTGCAAAGTATAGACCAATAACCATAATCAAAACTGCGAGGAAATATGTAATGGTTCGTTGCAACCTTGATTTTACATTAACTAAAAATAAGCCGCTACAAAAAACAGATAGCAGAATTAAGCACACAGGCAGTATGCTGATCAAAAGTGTGTCCCACAAGAAATAGGTAACGTAAATGTTGATTGCCGTTAAAATAGCAAAGCCAAATAGCCGAAATTTCATAGAGTAGCCTCCAAAAAAATTAAGCCATTTACACTCGATTTCAAGTGTAAATGGCTTGTAATTTTTGGAACTTTTACTCTTGTCTTGCCCACTTAAAACCGTCATTTTTTGCACAAAAACATACATTGGCTTAAGTTTGGCTTATGGCTTACGATTTTGGCGGTCCAAAACCTCGAAAAACACAGTGTTTATGCGGTTTTTCTCAGTCCAAGGGTTTCATTGTGGGGACCTTTGGCGGTGTAGGTACAAACACTTACATAACTGCTCAAAGGTTTCACTTTCCAAGGTTATTTGCCACATCGTTTTTACGCACGTTTACATTACTGCTCATAACTTTGCGGAGAAATGGCGTAGCAATTGGCGTAATTTGGCGTAGTAGATCAGACAATGTTTTCTTTGAAATATTCTCCCAATGTACCGAACTCTTTCCGTTTCAAATCCTTGGTCACGTCGCAATAAATATCCATCGTCGTGCTGATATCGGCATGGCCTAATACACTCTGAATGACCTTAATATTCACACCCGCTTCGCAAAGTCTGGTCGTGAAGGTATGTCTCAAAGTATGACAGCTAAGGGGCGGTAGCAGCACCGGATCATCTTCCTCTTTCAGTAGCGCCTCATCGTTACAGTCGCGGATGATACGGCGGATTGCCTTATTCAGCGTTCCCTGATGTTGCACATCACCAAATCGATTGATGAAGATGAAATCGGTATAGCAATCTACCATTGCCTTACAAGTCAACTCCGCTTCTTCCTGATACTTTTTCTCTTGCAAGAATGCATCTTTCACGAAATCCAGCATCGGGATTGTTCGCTCTCCGGCTTTTGTCTTGGGAGTGTTGATCGCAAAAGAACAGCCGTTACCATCACCGCGATTATAATAGATCAATGTGTGGTTAACATCAATAGTGCCTTCATCCAAATCAATGTCGCACCAACGCAAACCGACAACTTCTCCAACGCGCATCCCCGTTCCAAGCATAACTGCAAACACAGGATACCAATGGTTGTATTGTGGATGATTTTTTAGAAAGTTGATAAATAGAGCTTGTTCAGCAATGGTTAGTGCTTTGCGCTTTTCTACTTCAAAATTATGGGATTGTTTGAGTTCGCGCAACATCTTATCGGTTGGATTGAGCCGAATGTAACCGTCATCTACCGCCAGATCAAACACCTGATGTAAAACCGTATGCACATTATCAATCGTAGCAATGGTCAGTATTCTTTCATCGGCAAGTCGGTTATAAAAACGCTTAACATCTGACTTTCTCACATTGGCAATACGAAGTTTTCCGAATGTGGGGCGAACAAACATATTGTACATATATTTGTAGTTTTGAAATGTATTGTGCTTTAAGCCGCGCTTCAAATCGCACCACAAATCAAATACATCGTTCACCGTAATCAGTTTAATCTCAGTCTTTATTCCATCTCGCTTATCAAGAACGATCTGCTCTTCCTTTTCACGTAGTGCTTCAAGTGTACTTGCATAGATTGCGTGCCGTTTTCCGTCAGGGGTGCTCCAACGATAATCATAAATACCGTCAGCCCTTTGCGATTCACCTTTACGTAATGTAACTCTGTCCTTGTCTAATCTTCTATTTTTACCTTTCTTTGTAGTCATAATCATAGCTCCTTTCAATTCATAAAACTGAAAAGAACCCCGATTTGAGTATATTATAACATGGTCTGGAGTCTCAAATCAAGGGTTCTGTTCAATTATTTGCCGTTATACAGAAAATTGTTTTTCGAGATATTCTTCAAATTTCTTTCGTTTAATTAGCCTTTTGGCTCCGATCCACAAGACAAAACAGCAGTCATCTTTATCCGTCATTTTACGTAATTTGTGGATGCCGATACCGAAATAAGCGGCTGCTTCTTCAATCGTCAAATTGCTTTTCTCCCAAATAGGCACTTCTTTCATCGCATCACTCCTTTCTTAAATGTTGATGTCCAATTTACGAATCCTTCAGAAACTCGGAATAGAACTTCTTGATGTCGTTGCGGTGGTGTCCCATACGCTCGCTCATCTCCTTGTCGATCTGGCGTTCAGTCATACCGCCCTCTGCGAGCAAGCGGCGACGATTTTCCTGAAAATACAGATGGCGAAGTCCGTGCCAGGACGGTCTTTTGATTCTCGGCTTGCAATCGGGAGCAACATAATCACACCTATCGGGATCTACAAACTTCTTGCTGTGATTGCTGCGCCAATTCTGCAAAGATGCTTTTTCTTTCTTTACGCTGTGTTTGTGGCTGTCGCAGATCAGATAGTCCTTGGACTTTTTACCGTTCGCACGAAGATAAGCAACAACCTCATTCAGAATCCTCTCCTGAATTGGACGATCAACAGGAATATCTCTCACGAGACCGCCCTTGGTGTTCTTGACGTTTAATTGCTTGTAGCGGATCGCATCCTCCAACTGATACAAACGCAGCGTAGTGGCTTCTTCAAAGCGTAAGCCGAAGTATCTTGAAAGGTATGCTTGAATCACAACATCATAGCGATTCATCGAACGGGCGACTTTAATCATCTTGTCAAACTCTTCGGGTAAAAAAGCACGGTCAAATTCATAGTCGTTCTTTTCGGATATTCCCAAGTCCTTATTCGACGGCAGTACGTTCTTGCTGTGTGTCAAGCTGTGATAATGTCTGATTGCCGACATTTCGGTGCGGATATAGCTTGTTTTGCACTCTCTGTCGAAGAAACTTTCAACGTATGGATAGATATATTTTGCTGATACATTTTTGAGATTCTTTAACTCTGTGTTTTCGCCTAGCCATTTGCAGAACCGATACATACCATCTTCATATCGCTCAATACAGCCGATGCTGTTGATGTTACTGCTGGCACGGTTGTGGTCTGCCTGAATGATTAGATTTCTCGCCTTGTTTGCATTCCTGACCTTTATTTGTTCTTCCGTAAGTTTTGCCATGGGCATTCCTCCTTTCTATGAAATTTGCCTATTGATTTTGGCAAATGAAATATGAAAAAAGAGATTTGATTTGGCAAGTAAATTTCAGCACTTTTTCCAAAATATTTTCAACAGGGCAAAAAATTCGACGGCGACAGAAAACCATCTTTGCAATCATTTGTTCACAATATGACAAGACTGAATATGCGATAGAATTTGGTTGTTGTAAAATCAGTAAAATAATTTAACCATTGGTTAAATCCATATTGCCCACATTTCGCTTGTAATTGATATGAGTTATGCTATAATAAAACCAGAAATAGGCCTGTTTACTTTACCAAAGGAGATAACTTATGGAACTGAATATTGGAATGAACATAAAACGTTTACGCCTTGCCAAAGGGCTGACACAAGAGCAGTTGGCGGAATTGTTAACAATATCTACCGCTGCGGTAAGTAAATGGGAAGCGAAAAATACCTACCCCGACATAACAATGCTATTTCCACTTGCGGAAATCTTTGGCGTTACCGTTGATGAATTGATGGGATATGACGAAGCGAAAGCAAAAGCAGACGTAGATAAAATTCTTGCTGAATATCAACAATTTGGCGTTGATGGTAGATTTGACGAGAGAGAAAAATTGATTGTTGATGCAAGAAAAAAGTATCCGCATGACTACCGTATTATGAACGCATATATGTGGGACAAAGCGGGCGGAAGCGCAGGAAATGATGCAGAAACCTTGCAAAAAAACAAGGACGAGCTGACACAAATATGCGATTGCATTTTAGAAGGATGTAATCAAGATAGCATTCGAGTCGAAGCTATCAATATGAAAGCAAAATTGCTTCACGCATCGGGCGATACCGATAGAGCGCTCGAAATCTTATCAAGGCTACCTACTCGATATGCGTCCATTGCAAAGGAACAGCTATTTGCAAAGGATACGGAAGAATACCGATATTGGAACAAATGGAATTGCTATGGTTCTATGGACATAATGGCGATAAAGCTTGCAAGAATTATCCGATTTGATCAATCGCTGTCCGTTGCCGAGAGAATACAACGCCTTGAACCTATGGCAGAAGCTTTTGCAGAAATGAGCGAAAAGAAAGACCTTGAATTTTTCTGTATAGGCGAACAAGCAATTTATGCAATTCTCGCAGGAATGCTCACCGCAGATAATGCATCTATTGAAGATGTGATTCGTATCAGAGAAAAACAGATAACTTCAATGCGAAAGATTATGTCCCTTGCAGAAAACGATAGTGTTCTTAAAAATCTGATCAAGAACACCTATAAAACAGATGATATGGTTAATTGGCTCTTAAACCGTTTGTTACATTCTCCGCATCCTCAATTCTCTGAATTGAGAGAAAATCCAAAATATATTGAAATGTTGAATAATTTATCTTGATACAGGTCAAAAATTTCGGCGGCGCAGGAGAAAATCTCTCCTGCCCCGCCTTTAAGATAGAAAGTCATTTTTGCGCCATCATTCCGAAAGGATGGTCATAGTCATATCGAAAATGTTTATTCAGCCGACTGTTTGATGTTTAATTGGTATCATTCCAAAATGTCATCCTTTGAACATCAAACAGCCGGAACACGCCAAAGGCGTGCAAATATAAATCAATAATAAACCTAAAGGGAATCATCTGTATATGTATATCATCTTAAATCCGTTCCGAAATTATTTATCATTTTTCATTCCGAAACGGGCGCAAGGCACAGTTCACCCACTGGCAGTTTTATCGGTTTTACCTGCCGTTACTCCTGTTTTCTTTTTCAAGGGTTCCGGAATGCCTTGCGAACAGGGGCTTTTTCTTCGCCACCGGGCTCAGTTTCTATTTCCCTTACGAGAAATAGAAACTGAGCCAATGACGGTCATATCTATCATTCCGAAGGGAAAGTCATAAGTCATTCCGATTCGCAAATCATTTTCATTCCGAAGAGAGGTCATATTAAATTGTTCCCATTAAAGTAGGTCAGTACTATGGGGCGTAAACGCCCCAACGCACGCCTGCCGCTTGACAGGTGCCCTTACGGGCTGCGCCTACACCACACACTAGCTATTAGATAGTCTACCGCTGAACTCGGCAGGGTGGCGGAGTTTCGATTTCCCATTGAAAGCCCATAACGTTGTCTGCTCAAAGACAGATAAAGCGGTATTTTGCAGTTGAGATAATTCGAAAGTACAGTAACTTCTGACCGTACAATCTTTACCGTGCAACAAGTGAACCCACTATCTCAACGCCCCGTTGTCTTCCGCACGGGTGGCTGTCAGCAAATGGCGCAATATACGTACAAAACCGTTGCACATCCATACGCGCTTCCATCTGCTATACGTCGGTCATACCAGCCTTTTATGACCGCACCTCTTTTGCTCATTTACAAAATCAACTTTCCTTTACAACATTTCAATTCCTCCTGTCTTTATTACTGTAATTCCTCCTTAATGTATTCAAAGAGTTCGTTTGTAATATGCAAGGCGGGATTTAAAAAAGCAAGTAATTTGTATATACATTCTGCATATAAAGTACATTCTGTTTTTAATGTCACTTGTGAAATAGCTCATAATGTATTGACTCTGACAAAAAAGTGTGATACAATTAACAAAACTTTCTGAAAGGAGCTACGACAATGGCAGTTAAAACTTTTGCTCTTAACATTAACACTGTCACTATGCACGGCGTGGATACCCGTTATTGGGAACCGTCGGGCTTGTATTGTCGTACCCAAATTTTAGTATAGTCTGTTATAAGATTATAGGATATTAGGATATTGACGGTGCAAGTCGAAGGAGATTTCGATTTGCACCGTTTTTTATATCTTTTGGGAGGTAAAGTCATGGAAAGAATACTTTATGATATTGCTCACACCAATCATGTAGGTAATATTGTTTAGGAAGATGAGTATCAAATTGGTATTTTTGAGCTGTAAGGAGGTGGTTAAAATGTCTAAAACACTTGTTATTATTTTAGGACCGCATGCTGTTGGTAAAATGACCGTTGGACAGGAGCTTGCCAAAATCACTGGCCTTCGGTTGTTCCACAATCATATGTCGATTGAGCTGGCTCGTAAACTATTTGCTCCCAATGAGAAGGAAGAATTCCAGTCACTTAACCGCGCAATTCGCCAGAAGGTATTTGATTTGTTTGCAACAAGAGATCTTCCCGGACTGATATTCACATATATGTGTGCATTTGACCAGCAGGATCAACTCGATTATCTGATGGACCTCATTGAACTATTTAAGTCAAACGGAGCGAAATGCTGTGTGGTCGAACTTTGCGCAGATTTTGATGTTCGTCTAATCAGAAACAAAAGCGAAAATCGTCTGCTCCACAAGGAATCGAAGCGCGACCTTGATTGGAGCGAAGCAGAAATGAGGTCAACGAGCGAAAAGTACCGTCTTAATTCCTATGATGGTGAAGAACTGCCGTTTGAGGACTATATGAAGCTGGACAACACCAATATTGCCCCGAATGAAGTTGCAAAGATGATAATGGAACGCTTTGCAATCGGGGAGTAATTTAACTGGAAGGAGAATTATAGCATGATGAACATGAATCTAAATGCTCAAGATCTGCATGATTTTGATGATGTTGCAGAGAATTACGATCTGTACCTTGATGCTATGTATAAAGAACAGGATAACCATGCAGGTTTTTTAGATTTTTATCTTGATTTTGCAGAAAAATACGGCAAAAGTGGAGTAATTGACATTGCCTGTGGTACAGGTGCGGTCATTCTGTATCTTGCGGAACATGGGATCGTGGCAGATGGAACGGATATATCGGAAGCTATGTGCCGTGTGGCTAACGAAAAAGCAAAAAACATGGGCTTTGATCTTAACATTTTCCCTGCAAATATGACAGATTTTAGGAGCGATAGACAATACTCTTGTGCAATTATAGCTCGCAGTGGTTTTATGCATCTGCTTACACCGGAGCTGCAGCGTGCCGCTCTTTTGAATATTCGTGAATATCTTACCGATGGCGCTATGCTTACTTTCAATACCTTTGACCCGAACCCTTATTTTCAGGCACAGCAAATGAACACAAAGGATACAGATTTTACATTCCGTCTGGAATATATAAACAAATTGGGAAAAAGAGAAAGAATATATAATGCTATAATGTATGACCCGACTACGCAGATAATGAGCGGTAATTGGAAATTTGAGACATTAGATAATGCAGGAAATGTCGTTGAAGAGAGAATACGTCCTGTGAAGCAGCGCCAGACCTATCGTCAGGAAATGAAATATCTTTTGGAACTGTGTGGATTTGAGATCGTAAATATCTATGGCGGATACCAAAAAGAGCCTGCAGATACAGTAACAAGAAATGTTATTTGGTGTGTGCGTAAAAAGAGAGAATGAAAATGCAAAACAAATATTGCTCCAGATGAAGTTGCAAAGATGATCAAGACGCACTTTGCAATCGAGGAGTAATTTACCGAAAGGAATATTACAATGATATTTGAAGAAAAGAAAATAACCTTAAAAGACGGTAGAACAGCCATCTTGAAGAGTCCGTGTGTTGCGGATGCGGAAAAGATGCTGAATTACATAAAAAAATCGTGTGGTGAGACTGACTTTCTAGCACGTTATCCTGAGGAGTGGAACATCACCGTGGAACAAGAGGAAGCATGGGTAAACCGTCTCCGCTCTGCTCCCGATACCTTGGGAATCACAGGCTATATAGACGGTGAGGTTGCAGGCAACTGTGAGATCAGCTTCAGAGGAGGAATGAAAACCTCGCATCGAGCAACTATCGCAATTGCAATTCTCAAGGATTATTGGAACCTTGGTATCGGCTCTGCAATGTTCGAGGAACTTGTCGCTGTAGCGCAGAACCGTGGCACCGAGATTATGGAGCTTGAATTTATCGAAGGTAACGAACGTGCGAAGCATTTGTATGAGAAATTCGGTTTCCGCGTTGTTTCCGAACGCCCGAATGCTTTCAAACTCAAAGACGGTACTTATCTGAGCGAGATCTATATGCAAAAATACTTATGATAAAAGGCAGGTTTGTCAATTACGACAACCCTGCCTGAGTTTTATTGTATTCTTAATATAACGCAAATACTTTTCGGTTGTTTCTCACACTTTTCATCCAGCGCAGATGGCTTTCAAAATTCCCGATCATTGAATTTGTAATCGTTCTAATCATAAAAAGTCCGCCTTGCATATTTCTTAACATTTTACACTACTGTTTTTAACAGAGCACATCAAGCAGTATAGTAAGGAGGATTAATTTGGTGAGTGAAATGCCAGTTATGCATATAGTAGAACTAGCATTTGATAAATTATTGAACAATCAACATTCCAATTACTGTTGTTACACCAAAAATTAGTACCGATATGGTTGTAAAAATAAGTCCTATTTTTTGATAATGGAACTTTTTGTTACATATCATGGCAGCCGAATGAACTTGAAACAATAAATCGTTTATGATGTCTTCTTCGTCATCATATTTTTTTAGCTTTTTGCGATATTGTTCATATGTTGGAGTATTTTTTGCAATAGAACCATAAAATAGCAGTGAATCAAATCGCTCGCCAGATGCTGTTTTTAAGATAATTCTTGGTACTATTACTTTTAGCAACTCAATTATACCTGCGACAAACGCAAGAATTGCACCAAAATGGAATACGAGATATAGAATTGTTAAAAAGCTGATGTTATCAAAAAAATATGTAATAATCTTACTCTGCACATCTACAAAATCCGTAGAAAGGCAAATCGTTATAATAGTCGCATAGAATCCTAACACAATAGATGATTTAGTATCGCAACTATTTATCCACATGTTTATATTATCTAATGCCTTATTTGCATCATCTTTTGTTAGCGCACATTTCTTATCACACACCTATGGCACCTCCAATCGAATCTTGAAAATACATTATACATGTATTTTCTTCAAACGGTTCATTAACTTCCAATTCAGCATATTCGGAATCAAGTCTAATTTCATCAATAGTCAATGGCGTAAAGTCCGCCACATCATTCACATCAACAAATCTAATTTCATCATAATCATCAGTCTTATGATTCATTATATATTTTATCAAATCTTCATCATTAAGATTATTAGGATTAGATATTGTAGCATGGCAAAGAATACTATTGTGTGGCTTGCCATTTCGATAAATTGTACAGTATCCAAATGGTCTTAAGTTGCCGCCCCTGTTCGTATCTAACATGAGTTCAATATCTATACCAAATGTATTCCTGTATTCTTTTTTTATTGAGTCTTTCATATTGATATTTTGATATTTTACATTTCCAAAATCCCATACATTTTTCAGGTGCTTTCTCGTGGAACTTCTTTTTGCAATCATTACTTTGTTTGTAATAGGATTAACACAAACAACCATATAATATAAATTTGCTTTTGCCATCGCAGACACTTCAACATCGCCTTCCATAACAAGCAAATTATATATCTCATCAATCTCTTTAAGTGCATTCATCTGAATGAATATTTTATATAAATTTTCATATTCTTGGGACGAGACACTCTCATCGTTTATCGCCAAAATATTCTTCTGCCATAAGTGCTCACCGCCTAAAAACTCATTGTATTTGATTCCGGCATTCTGTGTATTATCATAATACCAATACACCGGATATGGATTATTATCCCAAACTCCTTTGCATTTTGTATAACCTACCAAATGCAAACGGGAGATAGTTCCGTTTAGCACTCGCTCGAGTTCCTCTAAATTGCAATCATCCTTGCTTTTATAAAATCCGATACTTAAATCGCGATTTGTAGGGTGTCTTAAAAAATTATATGTATCTAACAATATATAGACGATTTTAGGATCAACTGCAATTTTTTTCATAGACGAACATTTCGTAAGTCTGAAACCCTCGTCTATATTTTTTCCTACAAAATCAATATCGTCCTCGAATTCAAAAGAAAAGTTATGTATATAGTTTATTGCATCCGATTCAGATAATGCCAACCATATAGTTGCTTTTACAGATATATCATCAATGATTTTCGCCATTTCTGTATTGAGTTTTTTTAGATGAAAATAAGCTTTATCAATAATGCGACAGATGAATTCCAAACTGTTGATATTTCGTTTATAAAGGATTTCATCACCATTAAATTTCCAATAGTTCATATACTGGAACTTGGTTTTGACCAAAAGTTCAATAATCTGCGGCCATTCCTTGGGATGAAGTACTTTTTGTCTCGTAGAATCGGTTATATCAAAGGACAAAAATAGCATTAGATGCTGTTCACTTTTTAAATTGTCTTTAGATGCTTTCCCAATGCGTTTATTGTTATTTAGAATAGCTTTTCTTTCGTCCTTCATTTTCAAAATTACCCCTAATTCCCAATATTTAACTCTTCTCCGCGAGCCAATACCTCTAAGTAATCAATTTCATATTCATCTGCCACGTTTTGTAGGCTATACTTTCCGTTACTAATATGCTCAATAATTACTTGTTCGAAATTCATTCTCGGCATTATAAATGCTCGTGCGAATAATGATGCTTCTGTGTCTTCTTCGCCAGGACCATCAAAATAATACTTCCTGCCTACTTCCATTTGATCAAGATTTAAAAACGCATGACCTAGTTCATGAATTACTTGCAAATAATTATACATTCTGTAGTAATGGATAATATATTTATTCTTTTCCGTTTTTTCAATACAGGTTTCGTGCTCCTCATCGAGGATATTAAGTTCTCCGCCAAAAAAAGATACGATTTGTTTTAATTGCTCTTCATTTAAAGCTTTATCGTCTTTCTTGATAATCTTCTTATCTATCAATCGATTGCGAGCGTCCAAAGCGATTTTTTCAATGTAATATTTTCTTCTATTATTCAAAACTAAATCTCCTTCACGAAATTCGGCGTCATATGACTATAAACCTTATTCGGTGATACAATTGAAGCGATATATTGAAAGTCATATGTTTCTCTACAATCATAATATGACTTCAAGAATAATATGCCCCAAAAAAACCTTCAATATATCTTGTTCAGCAAAAAACAAGTATATAATAATATCAAAACCACCCAAAACAAGCACTATAAAAATACGATATCAAATAGTGCTTGCTTTATTTAAAATCGGGGTTCTTTTCTACAAATGTTGTGAAAATTGGCGTAGTAGTTGGCGTAGTTGCGTATGTTTTTGACAAATGCGAACGCCGAAAACGCGCATAAATAAAGGATTTTTCGGTTCCTTACTTATCAATGGATTTCATTGTCGGAAACAAGAGTACATCGCGGATAGTGTCGGAGTCGGTAAGAAGCATTACCAAACGGTCAACACCGAAGCCAAGGCCGCCCGTGGGAGGCATACCGTACTCAAGTGCGGTTACGTAGTCATAATCAACCTGTGCCTTGCATTCGGGGTCGAGTGCCTTGCGCTCGGCAACCTGACGCTCGAAACGGCCCTTTTGATCGATAGGATCGTTAAGCTCACTGAAAGCGTTACCAAACTCGGTAGCGTTAATGAAATACTCAAAACGCTCGGTAAAGGCGGGGTCCTCGGGCTTGCGCTTTGCGAGGGGGCTGATTTCAACGGGATAGTCGTAAATAAAGGTGGGCTGAATAAGATTTTCTTCAACAAATGCATCAAAGAACTCGGCCAGTATGGCACCCTTGGTGGCAACCTCGGGCAGCTCTACGTGATGCTCCTTTGCCAAGGCAATAGCGGCCTCGTCATCGGCAACCTGATCAAAGTCAACACCGGAATACTTTTTAACAGCCTCGACCATAGTCAAGCGTTCCCAATGTGAAAGGTCGATCTGGTGGCCCTGATAAGGAATTACCAATGAGCCGCAAACCTCTTGAGCTACGGTTTTCATCATTTCTTCAACCAAATCCATCATACCGTAATAATCGGTATATGCCTGGTAAAGCTCTACGCTGGTGAACTCGGGGTTGTGCTTGGTATCCATACCCTCGTTACGGAAAATACGGCCAACCTCGTATACTCTGTCCATACCACCGACGATAAGGCGCTTAAGATAAAGCTCGGTTTCGATACGCAAAACCATATCCATATCAAGGGTGTTGTGGTGAGTGGTGAAGGGACGGGCTGATGCGCCAATCTCAAAAGGAGTGAGAATGGGGGTGTCAACCTCTAAAAAGCCCTTGCTGTCAAGATAGCGGCGAACCGACTGCATAATGCGGCTGCGCTTGATGAAGGTATCCTTAACCTCGGGATTTACAATCAAGTCAACATAGCGCTGACGATAACGGGTATCGGTATCCTTAAGGCCGTGGAACTTTTCGGGAAGGGGCAGCAAGCTCTTTGCAAGCAAGGTCATCTCGGTGCAGCGAACGCTGAGCTCGCCCATACGGGTGCGGAAAACCTCGCCCTTGATGCCAACAACATCGCCGATATCCATCTTTTTAAAAGCGGCATAGGCTTCGTCGCCCAGCACGTCGCGGCGAACATAAATCTGAATGTCGCCCTGATTGTCACGAAGATGGGCAAAGCTTGCCTTACCCATAACGCGTTTTGACATCATACGGCCGGCCATACATACCATATCGCCCGATTCCTGCTCGGCTTCGAGATGGTCATATTTTGCCTTTACATCGGCAGAATAACTGTCCTGAGGATATTTGGTTATCTCGAAGGGATTGTTGCCATCGGCTTGAAGCTGTGCCAATTTGTCACGGCGTACCTGCAAAATTTCACTTAAATCCTGCTCGGTTACAGGTGTATTGTTTTGATCCATAACTACACTTCCTTAATCAATAAATGGCGGGATTGTTGCCAAACCCGCCGCAAAAGTTCAATATTACTTCAAGATTGCAACAATCTTATACTTAAGCTCGCCTGCGGGGGTTTCGGCGAAAACGGTTTTGCCCACTTTGGCATCAAGTATTGCCTTGCCAACGGGTGACTCGTCGGAAATGGCACCGTTCATGGGATCTGCCTCGGCAGAGCCAACGATGGTAAACTCTTCTTCAATGCCAAGCTCTACGTCAAGAACGCGAACCTTAGAGCCAAGACGCACCTTTTTGCCTGAGTCGGCATCGTCTTCAAGAATAACGGCGTTTTTGAGCATATTCTCAAGCTCGGTGATGCGGGACTCAATGCGAGCCTGCTCGTTTTTAGCCTCGTCATATTCGCTGTTTTCGGAAAGGTCACCGAATGAGCGTGCCTCTTTAATCTTTTCGGCAATCTCGGTTCGTGCAACGTTTTTAAGATGATCAAGTTCGTCTTGAAGTTTTTTAAAGCCCTCTTCTGTAAATTTATACTGCTTTGCCATAAAAACTGACACTCCGTTTCTAATAATTCATTGCCGACTTATCGGCTTAAAAATATACTGTATTATTATATAGTTTTTATGCCGTTATGTCAAGGGAAATTTGCAAAGGTTGGCACTTGAATAAACGCAGGTTTTGTGTTACAATTAATATTGCGGTGTTATGGCCGCTCATTCAACCCATTTATAAGGACGTTTTTCTATGGATGATAAACAATTTCGATGCCGTGCAGAGGTAGAAGCCAACTTTATCCCCGAGGAAAAAGAGGAGCTTGCTCCCCTCTCCTGCAAGGACAAGCTGAAGAACTTTTGGTTTTACTATAAGTGGCACACTGTTATAGGCTTGTTTTTGGCAGTTATGCTTGCCTTCGGCTTGGCACAGTGCTGCACAAAGGAGCAGCCCGACTATACCGTTATGACGGTGTTTGACAAGTATATGCCCACCGACATCACCCTTGAACTTGAGGAGTATCTTGAGCAGTTTGGTGAGGATGTTAACGGTGACGGCGAGGTTATAGTGCACATCTATGATGCATCGGCAAGCACCGATCAGGACATTCAAAACGCCAACTCAACCCGTCTTATGGCCGAGCTGCAGCGTGGCGAAATTATGTTGTTTATCGTTGACGATACTTATTTCAGCCGACTGGACAACCTTGACGTTTTTGAAAAGCAGGATTGCTTTGAAGATAAGGACGGATATGCTCTTAACCTGCGCTACAGCAATGTGACTAATATTATTAACGAGGTTAAAGACGGATATATCAACCACAACTATTATCTTGCAAAGCGTGTTTTGAAGGGTACAGATTTTGAAAACAACGAAAAATTTGTTGCATCTGAAAACAAAAATATCAAACTGATGAAAAAACTAATCGAGTCGCTTACCTTTGAAAATAAATAAATCCCCTCTTGGCAAATTTTGATTTTAGAAAGGTGATTTTATGAGTCATTATGATGTTATAATTGTTGGCGGTGGCGCAGGCGGATTGTTTGCTGCATATGAATTTGCAAAGAAAAACCCCACCGTTAAGGTTTGTCTTTTGGAGAAGGGCGCGCCCTTAATCACCCGCAAGTGCCCTATCGACAATGTTAAAATCAAAAACTGTATCAACTGCAAGCATTGCTCCATCACCACCGGCATCGGTGGCGCAGGTGCTTTCTCTGACGGCAAGTACAACATCACCAACAATTTTGGCGGCGATTTGTATAACTTTGTGGGTGATGAGCCTGCTATCTCGCTGATGAGATACGTTGACACCATCAACCTTGAGTTTGGCGGCGAGGGTGCAAAAATCTACTCTACCGTTGGCTCTGATTTGAAGCGTAAGGCTTTGCAATGCGATTTGCATATGCTTGATGCTCAGGTGCGCCATTTGGGCACCGAGCGCAACTATTTCATTTTGGACAACATCATTAAATTTGTTTCTCAGCATGTGGATATTCAGTATTATGCCGACGTTAAATCGGTTGAGAAAACCGCTGACGGCTGGGCGCTCACCTGCGAAAAGGGTGAAACCTACGAAGGCAAGTATGTAATCATTGCCACGGGCCGCTCCGGTTCAAAGTGGACTGCAGACATATGCAAGCAGTTTGGCATTGTTAATGCTAACAACCGCGTTGACATTGGTATCCGTTTTGAGTGCCCTGCTGAAATTTGGGAGCCTATTACCAATCAAGTCTATGAAAGCAAGATTATGTATCGCTCACCCAAAACCCGCAGCGTTTGCCGCACCTTTTGTATGAATCCTCACGGCGAGGTTGTTGCTGAAAACACCAACGGTATTGTCACCGTTAACGGACACAGCTATGACGACCCTGCCCTTTATACCGATAACACCAACTTTGCTCTGCTTGTTACCCACAAGTTCACCGAGCCCTTTAAGGATTCGAATACCTATGGCGAGCACGTGGCCGCTCTTACCAATATGTTGGCGGGCGGTGTTATGGTTCAGCGTTTCGGTGATTTGCTTGAGGAGCGCCGCACCAACTCCAAGCGGCTTAAAGAGGGCTTTACCCGCCCCACCCTTGATGCAAGCCCCGGCAACCTTGCACTTTGTATGCCCAAGGCTACCCTTGACACCATTATTGAGATGATATTCGCTCTTGATAAACTGGTGCCCGGTACCGCCAACTTTGACAACCTGCTTTATGGCACCGAGGTTAAATTCTACAACTCTCGTGTTGAGCTTGACCAGCATTTTGAAAGCAAAGAAAAGGGCTTGTTCTTTATCGGTGACTGCTCAGGCACCACCCACTCCCTTTCACAAGCATCGGCAGAGGGTGTATATGTCAGCCGTTACATCGGCAACCTGATTACAGGCGAAAATAATCCTCTGTTTTAAGAGATAGAAAAAACCGCTCACTGATTTTTCAATGAGCGGTTTTGTTTATTTAAGGAAGCCGTTGATGATTTGCTCTTCAGCCTCTGCCTCGGTAAGACCTAAGGTCATAAGTTTGATAAGTTGGTCGCCTGCCAATTTGCCGATGGCAGCCTCGTGCACCATAGATGCATCGATGTGGTTGGTAAAAACCTGTGGAACGGCACCGACAGATGCCTCGTCCATTATAATGGCATCGCATTCGCTTCGTCCGTTGCAACGGGCATTGCCGCGCATAACAGAGGTGAACACCTGCTTTGATCTGTCCTTTGCGACCGAGCGTGATACCACGTGTGCCGAGCAATCGTCACCGTCCATATCTACCTCAAAGAAGGTTTCGGCAACCTGATCGCCGTGGGTCATAAGCTTTTCGCGAACGATGATGGTTGCACCCTTTTCAAGCTTGGCCTTGGTGGTGCGAGAGGTGGAGTCGACACCTTTGATTTGGGCCGTTTCCATCTCTAAATAAGAGTTTTCACCAAGCTCGCACTCGGTGGTGGGGTTCATAATTCGCTTGCCGTTGCCGTCACCGTCGCCATAGTGCTTTTCTACATATTTGACGCGAGCATTTTTATCAAGAATGAAGCGGTGGATGCCGCTGTGGTCGCTGTCTTCATCGCCGCTGTTGTGAATACCGCAGCCTGCGACGATAACAACGTCACTGTCGGCACCGATGTGGAAATCATTATAAACAAGCTCTTTTATGCCTGCCTGAGAAAGCACCACGGGGATGTGAACGCTTTCGTTTTTGGTGCCGGGCGCGATATAGATATCGATACCGGGTTTATCGGTCTTTTGAACGATGGTTATATTTTCGCTTGAGGCTTTGCTGTCAAGTCGGCCGTTGACGCGAATGCTGTATGCACCGCTGGGCACACCGTGCAAATCGGCAACCTGTTCAAGCAGTTGCTTTTGAATTGCATCCATTATTCGGCACCCCCTTGCTTGTAGCAGGCGGCAGATACGCTGCCCTTACCCAAAAGGTCGGGCAAAAGCTCGTCCTTACTGCCGATGGCGTCAACCATGCCTGCCTTGAGCATAACAATTTTGTCGGCTATGTTAAGAATTCTCTCTTGATGGGAGATAATCATAATGCTGCCCTTGTTGCGCTCGTACATATTTTCGAACACCTTGATAAGACTGTTAAAGCTCCACAAATCAATGCCTGCCTCGGGCTCGTCAAAAATGGTGAGAGGGGTTGAGCGGGCATTAACCATTGCGATTTCGATGCGCTTAAGTTCGCCGCCCGAGAGAGAAGAGTTAATCTCGCGATTGACATACTCCTTGGCGCAAAGGCCAACCTCAGACAGATATTCGCAAGCGGCCGTTTGTGAAAGGCGCTTGCCTGCGGCAATGGAGATTAAATCCAGCACGGTGAGCCCCTTGAAACGGACGGGCTGCTGAAATGCAAAGCCGATGCCCTTTTGAGCGCGCTCGGTGATGGACATATTGGTAATATCCTCGCCGTTAAAGAGAATTTTGCCCTCGGTTACAGGGATTATGCCCGCAATCAATTTGGCAAGGGTAGACTTACCGCTGCCGTTGGGGCCTGTTATTGCCACGAAGCGCTCGCTGACGGTGAGATTGATATTATCCAAAATCAGCTTGCCTTCGGGAGTTTTGTAAGAAACATTAATCAGTTCAAGCATCTTTTTACTCCGTAAGATTATTTATAGCTTTATTTTACTACAAACGGGCGACGGTTTCAATATGGAATAAGCACAAAATATGACTTATTTTGCAAAAAATTACCGCCTGATTATACAGACGGTGATTTTATATTGAGCAAATGGCATATTCCGGGAATGCTTGCTCCCTGCTGTGCAGAGGTGGTGGACATCAGTGCTCCCGTGGCGCAAAGCAAAATGTTTTTTAATTTGCCCTCTCGCAACTGCTCCATTATATATGAGCAAAAGATACTTCCGATACAACCGCAGCCCGAGCCGCCCGCGTGGACATCTTGGGTTTGAGGGTCGTAAATCATCATACCTGCGTCGTTATGAACTGCAGTTACGTCTATCCCCTCTTTGCCCAGCAGGTCATAAAGGAGTCCTGAGCCGACTCGACCCAAATCCCCGGTGAGAATTAAATCGTAATCGGTTGGCTTTGTGCCGCTGTCGTGGAGATAGCGCGCAATGGTATCTGCGGCGGCAGGGGAAAATGTCAAGAGAACACCATAAATTTTTCCTCTGTTAAAAATTTCCTTTAATAATGCGGGTTTAGAGCACTTATGGTGTGTAGGCGGCTATGGGGAGGTAAATGTTAAACAAACACCATACGGCGATTTTGTTGTGCATTTTCAATAAAAAATGCCCTAATAAATTGACAGCAAATTTTGTGAACGAAAATTTTATGTCCAAAACGGATAGTTAAACCGCATTGACTTATCTATTTTCTTATGTTAAAATAATTTTGCAAGAAGGCGGTACGAGACTTTAAAGAGCCGTACATAAAGTGAGTTTGTTTGAATTAAGTTATGCAAGTGACTTCCTTCAAATAAAAATGATTTATGTAACGCATTTTAATTTCTGGTGCTCGAAGAAAGCACACAGTCTATGTGGGCTTTGTCGGGCTATAATTATACCTTCTTGTAGTAAATCACAAGGAGGTTGTTTTTATGAACAACGAAACTTTAGCAGAAATCCAGTATCAGCTTGAATATGAATTTGACGAACCTAAATTACTTCGCCAGGCATTTACTCGCAAGTCATATTCTGAAGAACACGACGGCAGTTACCACAACGAGGTTTTAGAATTCTACGGCGATAAAGCATTAGAGTTCATCGTTATGAAAAAACTTTCTGAGCATTACGGAGAATTAACACAAAACGGAAAATACTCTTCTAAAAAGAACGAAGGCAAGCTTACCGAAATCAAGAAAAAACTCATTTGCAAATCTATGCTTGCAAGTCGTATTGACCAATTAGGGTTTGCTGAGTATATATTAATGGG
>JAZNIT010000062.1:0-2464 GCA_045577615.1 Acutalibacteraceae bacterium | reverse complement strand
CCACAACCGCGGCTGCTTTGGTGCCTGCAACTTCTGCTCCATCGCCTACCACCAAGGCCGCGCAGTAACCTGCCGCAGTGAAGAGTCTGTTCTTCGTGAGGCGGAACTGCTCACCAAAATGCCCGATTTCAAGGGCTACATCCACGATGTAGGCGGCCCCACCGCCAATTTCAGAGGCCCCTCTTGTCAAAAACAGCTTACCGCAGGCCTCTGCAAGGATAAAAAATGCCTTGCTCCCAAGCCTTGCCCTGCCTTGCAGGTTGATCATAGCGAATATCTTGCAATGCTTCGCAAGCTGCGCGATATAAAGGGCATAAAAAAGGTCTTTATCCGTTCCGGCATCCGCTTCGACTATCTCATTGAAGATGAGGATGAGCGTTTTTTCCGTGAGCTTGTGGCCCACCACGTCAGCGGTCAGCTGAAGGTTGCCCCCGAGCATTGCTCCGCTGCCGTTTTGTCGGCAATGGGCAAACCGCAGATTGAGTCATATATGCGCTTTAAAAAACGCTATTACGAGCTGACCAAAAGCTGCGGAAAAAAGCAGTATCTGGTGCCTTATCTTATGTCATCTCACCCCGGCAGCACCCTTGCCGATGCGGTAGAGCTTGCCCTTTTTCTTAAAAAAGAGGGGCTTCACCCCGAGCAGGTGCAGGATTTTTATCCCACCCCCGGCACCGTTTCAACCTGTATGTTCTACACAGGGCTTGACCCCGTCACCCTGAAGCCCATATATGTTCCCCGCACCCCTGCCGAAAAGGCACAGCAAAGGGCGCTGCTGCAGTATTTCAAGCCTGAAAACCGCCAGATTGTACTTTCTGCCCTGCGCAAAATCGGCCGCACCGACCTTATCGGCACAGGCCCCAACTGCCTTGTGAATGCTCCAAGCCCCGCCCAACGTCCCCAACCCAAGAGCAAACCTCACCAAAAAGGCAAAAAGCCCCCTCGTTCCAAGGGTAAAAGGTGAGCGGAGCGGTTGACTTTAGGGCATTTTTGTGGTAAAATACAATCAGTTAAAAGACGAATATAATGTAAAAAGCGATAAAAAATATTGGTTAGAAATTCAATTTTAATTAACGGAGGGTTTAAAATGAAATTTGAAGATACCGTTGTAAAAGCAAAAGAGGTTGTTGATGCCACCGGCAAAAAGGTGAGCGAGCTTGTCAATACTCAAAAAATCAGATTGCAAATCATCAAAACCCGCACCCAAATCGAAGATGACTACAAGCTTTTGGGCAAGCTTTACTATTCAGGCATCAAGCACGAAAATGTTGATGCCGAGGCATTGCAGGCCATCGTTGACGAAATTGATATGGATAATGAAAAGCTGCGCGAGCTGCGTGTTGAGCTTGCATTTGCAAAGGGCGACACCGTTTGTGACGAGTGCGGCGCTGTCAATCTGGGTGAATCAGAGTTTTGCTGCAAGTGCGGCAAGGCCATAAATTAAGATTTATCTGACAAAACGGGATGATTTTGTGTCATCCCGTTTCTCAGTGGAGGACTGGTTATGTTTAATTATATCGGTGTAGTAATAGCCGACGGATGTGAATACGAGCCCATGCGCGACCGCGGTCTTGAGATGGGCGGCAAGCTTGACAAAATCGGCGGAATGGAGTGCGTGCGCTTTGATTGTGCAGGCATTGCGGTAACTGCTGTGCTTTGCGGCATCGGCAAGGTTAATGCAGCCTCTGCCGCAGCATTTCTGCTTGCCGACGGTGCCCAGCTGCTTATGAGCAGCGGCTACTCAGGCGGCATCGCAGGTGCGCCCCGTGGCAGCACTGCTCTGGCAACCCGATTTTTAGAGCACGATTTCGACCTTACCCCCTTAGGCTACGAGCCTGCCGTCAAGCCGGGTCAGGATTATATCTACGACGCCCATCAAGGTGTTAACGACGTTATCACCCGACTTTATCCTGCCCTTGCAAAGGGCGTGATGGTCAGCGGTGACTGCTTTGTTTGTGACGATGCCCTGCGGGACCGTCTGCGCGACAGCTACGGCGCAGTGGCCTGCGATATGGAGTCGGCTGCAGTTGCCTCTGTAGGCTATAAGGTGGGAGTTGGCACCGTTGCCATACGCCGCATATCCGACGATGCAGGTAACGATGCGTCAGGTCTTTATCTTGACGCTGCCGTTTACGAAACCTCAATGACCGATATGCTTATCAATATCATAAGCAATCTTAAGGGGGACAAGTAATGTCGGCAAAGCAGCGCACCTATCAAAACCTTTTACAAGGCTCAATGATACTTGCGGTGGCAACGGCACTTGTTAAGGTGCTTGGCGCCATATACCGCATTCCTCTTAATAATATGCTGGGTGAGCTGGGCACCGGCTATTATTCAACCGCTTACGACCTTTATTTGCCCATCTATTCTCTTGCTATGGCAGGTCTGCCTGTTGCCATATCCCGAATGGTTGCCGAAAGTATGGCCACCAAGCGCTATTCCGACGCAAGGCGATTGCTGA
>JAZNIT010000061.1:0-36877 GCA_045577615.1 Acutalibacteraceae bacterium | reverse complement strand
AGACTTACAACCCGTTTACGGGTCGCCGATGACCGTTGCGTGGCTGGCAGGCCAATAAAAAGCGCACTTGTGCGCCGCCAGTAGTATTAGGGCTATGCCCGAAAATGAAATACCCCCCGTTATACGGGGGGATATTTATTTCTCATCAGGGCAAGACGTTGCCTGCAGCCTTATAAATTTCATACCACTCCTCGCGAGTGAGAGTTATCTCGGTGGCCTTGAAGGAGTCGGTCAGGCGGGTCAGATTGGTGGTGCCTGTAACAGCTTGAATTTTGGCAGGGTGGCGCAAAATCCAGGCAATGGCGATGGAGGTTTTGCTTACGCCGTATTTATCGGCTAACCTGCCAAGCACCTCGTTTAATTGGGTCAGGGTGGGGTCATCCACAAAGCAGCCGCCAAAAAATCCCTTTTGCATAGGTGACCATGCCTGCAGGGTGATGCCCTTCAGACGGCAGTAGTCAAGCACGCCGCTGCTGCGATTGACGGCCGACTCATTGTACATATTCACGTTGATGCCCTCGTTAATCATGGGCGCGTGCATAATTGAAAGCTGCAGCTGATTGGCGCAAAGGGGCATATCAAGGCTGTTGGCCAAAAGCTCCATCTGATAGGGGTTCTGGTTAGACACGCCAAAGTGCTTAACCTTGCCCGACTCTTTAAGATGGCTGAATGCGCGGGCAACCTCATCAGGCTCAACAAGGGCGTCGGGGCGGTGAAGCAGCAGCACGTCAACGTAGTCGGTGCCCAGCCGCTTAAGGCTACCCTCAACCGACTCAACAATGTGGTCGTATGAAAAATCGAACATTTTGCCTCGCACAATGCCGCACTTGGTCTGAATAAGCACCTTGTCCCTCATACCTGCAACGGCCTTGCCAAAAACCCGCTCGCTCTCGCCGTTGCCGTAAATGTCGGCGTGGTCAAAAAAGTAAGCGCCGCTGTCAACGCAGTGGTTAACAAAGGCCGAGGCCTCCTTGTCGGTCATATTGGATATGCGCATACAGCCCACGGCAACGGTGGGCACGGACAAACCGCTCTTGCCAAGAGGAATGTTATACATTAAAACAGCTCCTTCGGTTAATTTGCAAATAAAATACTTGGGTTTTGCCGATACATAGGTTATAATAAAGGCATAACCGCCTTTTTTAAGTATTATAACATAACAATTGCAAAAAAACAAATCCTGAATAAAAAGGGAGGATGCTATGATAATAACACTTAAAAGGCCGGGACCCGTTGACCCCGATAAACATATTATGCCACGCGCAGAGCTGCATTTTGATGCACCTCTGACCACCGATATAGAGCAAACCTTTGCCATTGCCGAGCGTTACGGATTAAGCGCCGTCGCCTTTTTGAATTTTAACCGCAAAAAGGATTTTCAGGCTATCTCAGCACAAGCCAAGGCTCACCCCAAGGTCAAGGGAATTTTCGGTGTCAAGGTGTGTTATCAGCGTTGTCCCGAAAGCAAAAGTTATTATTACGCCACCCTGCTGGCCAAGAATGAGCAGGGGCTTGAAGGGATCAAAAGCATACTTGCCACCCGTCAAAAGAAGGGTGGCAGATGGGTGGTGGCTTTGGATGCCATCCGCCACAACCGACACAATCTACTGGTTGGCTCCTGCGGCAATCAGTCAGAGCTGTATGATGCCTTTTTACGCAATGCCGTCAAGGATTTTAAGGATTATTTCAGCCGATTTTTCGATTTTTATCAGCTCTCTCTCACCACCGACGAGAGGGAACAAGAGGTATATAAGCAGATATATGCCCTTGGTGACGAGCTTGGCGTGCCTGTGGTAGCGGCAGGAGGATACCCTCTGCGCCCCACAGCAGAGATGGTGGATGCCTTTGCCTACCTTGGCCGCAACCAATCGGTGGCAGCCGTCATCACCAACTCCCGCGCAATTGAGGACTGCATTGAAGGATAAAAACAAAGCCCGTCGTAAACGGGCGTTAGGAGAAGTTTATGAAAAAGAAGTTAAAAGCCATAGTGCAGTTTATACTCAACCCGCGCTTTTTGCTCTGCTTTGGCCTTGCGTGGATGATCACCAACGGCTGGTCATACGTAATGATGGGCTTTGGCGTGTGGTTTGGCATCGAGTGGATGATGGCCGTTGCAGGAGCATATCTTGCTTTTTTGTGGGTGCCTCTGTCGCCCGAAAAAATCGTAACCTGCCTTATTGCCATGTTTTTGCTCAAATGGATTTTTCCCAACGACCAAAAGACCTTGGGCGTGCTGAAAAGGGTGTACGAAAAATACAAGCTTAAAAAGAAAAACAAAAAAGAGAGTGAAGATTATGGGGCGCACTGTTAAGGACAGGTTTAAAATTTATTCTCATCGCTCGATGTACTGCACCACAGGCTGCTATCAAAGAATCTAAGTAATTAGATTTATAAAGCAAATTTTCCCTCTACTGATTATTCGGCAGAGGGATTTTTGCGTATTCTATTGAAATTCATTGACAAATCGTTATAATGAAATAAAGAGGTGGACTATAAATGATATGTTACAAAGTTACACATAAATACAAACTACAAGACCATTTTGAATGTAAGGATATTGGTATTTACAGTTCAATATCCAATGCAGAAAATGCGATAGAAATTCTAAAAATCAAAGAAGGTTTTAAAGATACTGTTGAAGGTTTTAGAGTGAGAAAAGTGTTTCGTTTTTGCAAACCAAAATTATTGGACAGAACTTTTTGGATAGATGGCTTTGTGACTTATACATATTAGATACACAATTTCCCTCTTTTGCTGATAGCACCACAGGCTGCTATCAAAGAAAGCAAGTAATTGCTGACTTTATAAAACAAAACTATCCGCCCGAAGAAATTCGGGCGGATTTTTCTTTGCAAAGTCCTTTTATGGGGACAGATAGTATGTTATAATAAAATCAAGGTGGTGATTATATGAAGAAAAAAGCAATTAGGATAATCATAATAACTATTTGTATGTTGCTTTTTATTGGATGTTTAAGAGCTACTATCCTTTATGTTGGTAACTATATTCCCGATAAAGACTATTTTGGTGATGAATATAAGCAAATTATATATCCAACCTCAATATCAGACTATATAACTGCTAAAAAATTTCTAAAAGAAGCAGATAATGCACTGTCCACAATTACAAATAACGAAATTGCCGAGAAAGATTTTGGTAAATTAGGATATTTATGCGTTACCGATGATGAAGCTGTTACTGAAAAACATAAATTAAAATTTGTAGCAGCTAATTTTTCGGGAGACAGCGGATATATTTGGGTAAAATATTCAAGTGAAGCGTACGATAAGGATGGCGAAGTCACCTTTGGCTCTTTGGGTATTCTTTCCAGATGGGAATTAGAGAAAAAAGATAATCAATGGGTTGTGACATCCATAAAGGAACATCCTTAATATCAAAACTTTCCCACTTTTGCGTACTGCATCACAGGCCGCAATAAATCGTGAGCAAGATTCAAAGGGTTTTAGGTTCTCCTAGTAAGTGACATTTGGCGCCAAAATGTCCTGCTTGTTACGGTATGAGACAAAGATTAAACGGATGTGTAGAAATTCTGCACATCCGTTTTACTATCTCAAAAAATTAATAGTGATATTGTGAGACAGGTCTCACAGTGATATTTTGCCTAACGGCAAAGTGATATTAAAACCTTGCGGTTTTAGTGATATTTTATTCGCCAATAAACTGCCGAAGGCAATATAACTTGAACGAAGTTCAAATATAACTGCGTAGCAATAGAGCTCGCCTTTGGCGAATAAAACTGGCGTTGTATCCTTACGGGTACAACGCCTAATCTCACTCTCTTTTTATTTTAAACTACAATTTCGGCCTTGCTGCCGCCCGATTTATCCTTGGTTACGATAATCTGCTTGTCAATGCGCTGCTTAAGCTCGCCCACGTGGGAGATGATGCCCACCAGACGGTTGCTCTCGGCAAGGGAGCCAAGCGCCTTCATAGCGGCGGCAAGGGACTCCTCGTCCAAAGAGCCAAAGCCCTCGTCCACAAACATGGTGTCAAGCTGAATGCCGCCTGCAGAGGACTGAATTTCGTCCGCAAGACCAAGTGCAAGCGCCAACGAAGCCTTAAAGGATTCGCCGCCCGACAGGGTTTTAACGCTGCGGTGAGAGCCGTTGTAATGGTCGATTACGTCAAGGTCAAGACCGCTCTGCCCCGATTTTGAAAGGGCCTCCTTGCGGCGCACCAGGTCGTATTGACCGTCGGTCATAATCATCAGCCGTGAGTTGGCGCGAGCGATAATTCGGTCAAAATAATGCATCTGAATATAGGTTTCAAGCATAATTTTTTCCTTGCCTGCAAGCTGACCGTTGGCGGTGTTTGACAAGGCCTTAACCCAGGTATATCTTTTTTCGGCAGCAATCAAATCGGCCGATTTAAGGGTGATGTTGTCCAGCGCAGAGCGGTTGGCACTGATGCGGCTGTGGATGGCCTTTGCCCTCAAATCGAGCTTGCCAATCTCATCCTCAAGCCCATCCTTCGTTTGCATAAGAGATGGGGTGTCGGCCTCATCGGCGGTGCCGATGCGCTTGACGATTTCCTCTTTTGCAGCCTTAAGTGAAGCCAATTTCTCGCCGCACTCGTTAAGCCGCTTTGCCGCGCTGTCAAAGGCAGCGGCAAGCCCCTCGGCCTTCTGCTCAAGGCCGCGGATTTCTGCCTCGGCCGCCTCCTTTGAGTCAAAGGTGAGGCGAGCCTTAAGCTCTGCAAGCCGTTTTTCCAAAGCGCCGTTTTCGGCACTTTTCACCTTAAGGGCATCCTTGATTTGCTCAAGCCTTTGCTTGGCCGTCTCAACCCCCTCTGCCTTTTTTGGAAGAGCCTCGTCGATGGCTGCCTTGCGGTCGATTTTGCTCTGTTCGGTTAAAATCTGCTTGGCGATTTTATCTATCTCAGCCTCTGAATCAGAGAGCTTGACGGTGATAAGCGCCTTCACCTCTTTGGTGTCCACGTCGCCCAAAAGGTCGGCCGCCTCCTTAAGCGCGCTTTCACGCTTTTCGTCCAGCGAGCCCTTAAGGGCGCTTGCTCTGTTGCGCGCATCGTTGGCGTAGCGGTTGGCATCGTAAAGTTGACGCTGCAAGCCCTCCAGCTGCTCCTTGGATGGAGCATCGGCAGGCTTGACTGCCACGCGGGGATGAAGTGTGGAGCCACACACGGGGCAGGGATGATTGTCCTGCAGGGTGTCGGCAAGAATGCCTGCCTGCGCCTCAAGATAAATGCGGTTTTGCTCTTTAAATTGGCTGTCGGCTTGCTCGGCTAACCCCTGCTTTTCTTTATAAAGTGCAACGGCGCGGTCATAGTCCGCCTTGGTCTGTTCAAGGTTGGCAATGCTGCTTCGCAGAGCGTTGAGCTTTGCCACGCCCTCTTTTAACAGCTTGAGCTGATTTTCAAGACGGATTTTCTCCTCGCCTGCCTTATCAAGCTCTGCCTTTTCACGGGTGAGAGAGGCAATTTCCTCCTCGGCGGCTTTAATATCATCCTGAATTTTCAAAAGGCGTTGGTCGCCGCCTTCGATAAACTGATTGTTTTGAGCATATTGTGCCGACTTGCCGCTCAGCTCGTCGTAGTCGGGCAAAAGAGCCTTGATGGCGGCCGCCTGCTCGCCCAGCTTTTTAATCTGGGGCTGTTTTGTTTTTTCATCCTCGAACTGCTGCAAAAGCAGGGCGTGCAGCTCCTCGGCAGCCTTGGTGTCGGCTTGGTTTTTATCCAAATCCTCCTTGGCCTTGAGGACGTCCTGCGCCTTGTTCACAGCCGCCTTAACTTGGTCAAGTTTTTCCTGCAGAGCCTTCTGCTGTGCGCCGATTTTAACCTCGCCGCTTTCATCCTTTTCAATCAGTCTTTTCAGCAAAAGGATGGTGTCCTCGACGGTCAGCTCACCCTGCTTGGCCTTGCCGACCTCTATAAAATCGGTGTCGTCCTCGTCACAAAGGATGCCGCCCACGTATTGTTCAACGCTTCTGCGGATGGCTTCGCACTGGTCGTTAAGGTTGCCCGACTCCCGTTTAAGCCGCTCCTGCAGACTCTGAAAATGCTCCGTCTTAAAAATATGTCGGAATATCTCCATACGCTCCTTGGTGGGGGCAAGCAGCAGCTTCAAAAAGTCGCCTTGAGCAATCATTGCAATTTGGCAAAATTGGTTGCGGTCGATGCCGATTATATCCTTAATCGCCCCGTCAACATCCTTAATGCGGGTGACAACCTTGCCGTCGGGATAGGTTAGCTCGGCGTTGGCAACCTGCTTGGTGGTGCCGCCGCCACGCTTGGCCTCGCGCTCATATTCGGGGTTGCGCTTAACCTTATACTGAGCGTCGCGGTAGGCGAAAATCAGCTCTACCTCGGTGGGAGTGGCATCGTCGGCATATTTGGAGCGAAGCATGGAAACCTCGCGGTTTTTGCCGCTTGGCTCGCCGTAAAGGGCATAGGTGATAGCATCAAAAATGGTGGTTTTGCCTGCACCGGTGTCACCTGTGATGAGGTACAGGCCACCCTTGCCAAGCATGTCAAAATCAAACTCGGTAACTCCTGAGTAGGGGCCGAATGCAGATATTTTAAGTTTCAGCGGTCTCATTTGTCACCCTCCCATATCTGCTCGATAACCGAGGTCATAAAGGCCGCCTGCTCGTCACTGAGAGGCTGTCCATTTTGCAACTCATAAAACTCGCCAAAATGCTCAAGGGGAGTTTTCTCCTTAACCCTTTCGGCCCCCTCAAGGTGGCTCTGGGCCCGCGTTCTCTTGTTGTCATAGTCCAGCTTCATAATGTTTTTGTAGATGGAGCGCAGGCTGGTGAGCACGTTGGGGATGTCGTCCTCATCGGTGAGAGTGACGTGAAGGTAATCCTCACTTAAAGAGGTGCCCTCGTAAAAGCTCTTAAGGGTCAGCTCCTCATAGGTGCCGCGGATTTCAACCATATCACGCATGGGCACAAGGGGGATAAAATCAAGGCTGAGGTCGCCCTTTTCTTTGAGTTCAACCATAGTGACGGTTTTGCTGTCGGCCGCCTCCGAAAAGGAGTATTTAAGGGGAGTGCCGCAATATCTGATGTGGTCGCCGCCGCATTTTTGGCTGCGGTGGATGTGCCCAAGAGCAACATAGTCAAAGTGGGCAAAGGCGGATGCATCCACGTTGTCGGTGCCGCCAACCGAGATTTCCTCCGACTCGGAGCGCATGGCACCCGTCACAAATTGATGGGTAATCAGCAGGTTGCGCTTATCGGTGTCGATGGACATAGCCTCCACAGCGGTTTTGATGGCGTCGGTGTAAGAGGTGATGTCGGCATCGGGATAATATCTTTTAACGTGAGCGGGCTTGATAAAGGGCAGCATATAGATGTTGACCTCACCCCACCCGTCGGTGAGGGTGACGGGCTCAACTGCGCCGTTGTAAACGGGGGACATATGTATGCCGCTTTTATCCATCAGGCGGCCGCCAAAGGCGATGCGCTCGGCAGAGTCGTGGTTGCCGCTTATAACAAACACCTGCAGGTCACGCTTTGAAAGGCGCACCAAAAAATCGTCAAACAGCTCCACCGCCTCGGCAGAGGGCACCGACTTGTCATACACGTCACCTGCGATGATAACGGCATCGGGCTTATGCCCGTCGATGATGTTGACGATTTTAGTGAGAATGTACTCCTGATCCTCAAGCATAGAGAATTCGTTAACCCTCTTGCCAAGGTGCAGGTCGGACAGATGTAAAAATTTCATTCCGCGCCTCCGCAAAAACAATCTTGTAAAGATTGTACCATACAATTAGGCAAAAGTAAATGAGGGAAAAGAGAAGAGGGAGGGGAGGGATAAAACAAAATGTTGATTTTCTTTTTAAATGTGATATAATAAATATGCCAAACAAATTACATATTGGGTAGGAGGACTTTTTTATTTCATAGGGGGTATTATACCCTTTTCGTGAACACAATAGTTTTATGAATTTGGTAAAAACGCAAATTCCAACAAGCTATTGTGTATTGGAGAAATCCTCACTACTTGTAATTTGTTTGGCGACAATCGGAGTTTGCGCTTTTCGGTGCGGTAACTTCGGTTGCCGCACTTTTTTATTTTTAGGGGGTAGAAAAATTATAAAAAGCAAGCAATTTAGATTCTGTAAATAGAAAAACAAAATTAAAAAAGGAGTAATAAAAATGGGCGTAATTTCTGTAATAGCAGCTGTGGCAACTGTAGTGTTGCTATATTGTTCTATAATTTTTACTAATATCAAAGGTTTTGATAAAGGGAAAAAATTCTTATTCATCGCACCAATAACGCTAATAATATGTCTTTTGTGCAAGACCGAAGGAGTTAGAGTGGGATTAGCAATAATCTTTGTGATGGCTATGCTTTTTTCATTTTTTACATCGTTTGCTGTTTTTAACTCAAAAGACAGGGCGTTTGGTTTGGTCAGTTTAATAACGTTTGTTGTGAGCCTGGTTATGTTCATAACCTTTGTCAGCTCATCATCCGAAAACAACTATTATGATGATACTCCTACATACAGTAGAAAACCCCAAATAACCCATGAATGTTATGTGTGCGGAGATGATGCAACCTTGAAATATGGCTCGCATTATTATTGCAACACTCATTGGGCAATGGTTAAAACGGTTACCGAAGCAGACTAAATACAGGGCGATATATAAAAATTAGGGAGCGGATTGTCCGCTCCCTTTTAGTTTTCCAACAGTGAAATCATAGCACAGAAGCACCGACCGAGGCGACAGCCGAGGCCTTGCTTCAATATATTAGTACGCAAAAAAAGCATCTGATAGTACATAGTTATATTTTTTACTCATATGGTATCTTTTTAGCAGCCGGCATACCTCGATAGGCATTTCTTATTAAATAGTATATGTCATCATGTTCAATAGGCCGAATCCAATATTCAGCACTTGTTAAAGATATATATATTACATTTAATATTTCGTTTGCACTATCGATAAGGTCCTCTATGTCTCCCCAGGAAAACCCTCTATAAATTTCCTCTATGCTAAAAATATGGTTTTTATCACTATGTGCTAAATCTAAATCTCGAATTCTTTTCAATAAAGTTTTTTGTCGTTCAACAGAAAGATATTTCGAATTTAATTGTTTTATAAAGTCACTGTGCGTGGTTTCATATTCTTTGTGCCAATCCACAAACCAACCGTTGTTTTGTGAGGCAATATTAATTACTTTCTTTAATCCGAAAGCATCTTTTTGCTCATCAAAAAGTTTAGATAATTCTGTAAATACAGTAAAAATCAAACTATTGGCAGTGTATGTCCAAAAACATCTAGACTGTTTAAAAACAGCCTCATATTGTTTTCCTTCTCCACAAAGCTCGGTTAGTTGTTTGTATATCAAACGGTCGGTTTCAGCAAGAGTTAGTTTTTTAAACAGAATTTGAAGTCCTTTTATATACTCTTCTTGTGTCATTTTATAATTCAAATATCCTTTCAAAAATATATACTTAATTATAACACAAATAATGCTTTTTGTCCATTTTTCTGCGGCCTCTTGCCGTCTGCTGCGGCTTCGCCTTGCATACTGCGGGCTTGTGCTAAAGCACGGCGCCCCTTTTTGCTAAAAAAGTGCCACCGGCACTTTTTCTTAACGCAAAAACCCTCTATCGGGTCAAGAGGCCTTGACAAGCTCTGCAACTCAAATGAAAAAGCCACCAAAACCAAATGGTTTTGATGGCTTTTTGGTCCGAGTGACAGGACTTGAACCTGCGGCCTCTTGACCCCCAGTCAAGCGCGCTACCAGCTGCGCCACACCCGGATTTTTAAGCGGTCGGATTTTGACCGCTCAAAGATTATAACACAGCGCATCTTAAAAATCAATAGTAAAGTTGCTTTTTTTCAAAAAAATTTAAAAGGCCGCGGATGGGGGCTAAAAAGTTGCTTTTGGCGGCTGTGTCTGATAATGCAGGGGGGGAGATTTCAAAAAAGATGGATTTTCTTTTAAAAAACTCTTTATTTTATAGCCAAAATGTAGTATGATATATCTGTATAAGTATTTTTACGGAGGTGCAGGTTATGTCTAAAAAAATCAGACTTACCGTGGCAGGTATCGAGTACTACATCAACACCGATGAATCAGAGGCCTATATGAACGAAATCGCCGACAAGGTTGGCGAGCGTATGGACTCTTTGACCAAGGACAACACCTTTTTGTCCACCACCATGGCGGCCGTAATGTGCGCCCTGCAATTTTGCGACGAAAACAAAAAGTTAGAGGCAGAGCTTGCCGAAACCAAGCGCAACCTCAAGCGCTCCACCGAGGAGTCGGCCTGCTCATCCTTAGAGGCAGACGAGGCTCGCCGTGAAATCGAGCGACTCAACCGTGAAAACATCCGCCTGCGCGACCAGATTTCGGGTAGATGAAGCCTGAGGTTTTAGCCCCTGCAGGCTCCTTTGACGCATTGGTTGCCGCCGTCAGAAGCGGCGCCGACGCCGTCTATCTTGGTGCGGGCAAATTCAACGCCCGACAGGGAGCGGTCAACTTTGATGGCGCCAACGCATTGGCCGAGGCGGTGGAATATTGTCACGTGCGCGGTGTCAAGGTTTATCTTACACTTAACACTCTGGTGGCCGACAACGAGCTTGCCGACTGTATGGCTACCTTGCGCTCCGCTTGCGAGGCAGGGGTTGATGCCGTCATCGTGCAGGATATTGGCCTTGCACGTCTTATCCGCAAGGCGGCGCCGCAGATGCGCTTGCACGCATCTACACAGATGTCGGTGCACTCAAGCTCGGCCTTATATACGTTAAAAGATTTGGGTATCAGCCGCGTGGTGCTTGCCCGTGAGCTGTCGGCCGACGAAATCAGGCAAATCACTCTTGATGCCGCCGAGCTGGGCATTGAAACAGAGGTTTTTGTGCACGGCGCTTTGTGTATGTGCCTTTCGGGGCAGTGCTATATGAGCGGCGTCATCGGTCAGCGCAGCGGCAACAGAGGTATGTGTGCCCAGCCCTGCCGAATGGAATATTCCGACGGCAGCTACCCTCTTTCACTCAAGGATATGTCCCTGCTTGACAGCATCCCTCAGCTTATGGCCGACGGAGTTGCATCCTTCAAAATCGAGGGCAGAATGAAGCGCCCCGAATATGTTGCGGCGGCGGTCAGCGCCTTTCGTTATGCTGCCGACGGGGCAGAGGTACCCTCTCGCCTTAAGGAGCTGCTTTCATCTGTTTTCAGCCGCTCGGGCCACACCGACGGCTACTACAAAGGCCGCCTGGGCGCCCATATGTTTGGCGTGCGCCCTGCCGATGCCAAGGCCGAGTCCGACTCTACATTTGGCGAAATTCACTTGCTTTACCGCAACGAGCGCCAATCGGTGCCCGTTGATATAGATTTAACCCTGACCGCAGACGGCGGCAGGATGACCGTCACCGATGGGGAGCATACCTGCTCTGCCGACGGTGAGGCGCAGGTGGCTATCAACCTGCCCCTTGACAGCGAGCGCGCCCAAACAATGTGCGCCAAGCTGGGCGGCACTCCATATTACCTTAACAAATTCACCTTTAAAAACGAGGGCGGGCTGACTATGTCGGCTGCTGCAGTTAACGGCCTGCGCCGTCAATGCTGCGAGGCTCTTTCAAAATTAAGAAAGGGCGCGCCAATCTCCTTTAGTGAGGTTGAGCTTATTCCCTCAGCCCCCAAAAAGGCCACCAACCAACAGCCTCTTTTTGTGCGGCTGTCGGGGGATGGATTTATCCCTCGCAACATCCACCTTGCCCACAGGGTATATCTGCCTTTGGGCTGTGAATTGCCTGCTGTTGGCAATCTTGGGGTAGAGCTGCCCCGAGCCCTTTTTGTGGGCGAGCCGTGGATAGAGGCCGAACTTGAAAATGCTAAAGCAAAGGGTGCAAAATATGCCCTTTGCCACAACTTGGCGGCAGTAGAGCTTGCCAAAAAGCATGGCTTCCAAATTCATCTCGGCTTTGGAATGAACATTTTTAACGCACACTCGGCCCGCTATTTTGAGGGATGTGATATAACCCCATCCTTTGAGCTGACCTTGCGTCAGGCGGCGGCTATCGGCGGCACGGGCTTGCTTGCCTACGGCCGACTGCCCCTTATGATTACACGCAACTGTGTCAAGGGCGGCAAGAGGGATTGTGCATCCTGCAAAAAGAGCCTTACCGACCGCAAGGGCGTGACCTTCCCCGTGGCTTGCGGCAGGGGCTACAGCGAAATTTTAAACACCAAGCCGCTTATGGTTTCGGCCGATAGGGACAAGCTTGACTCCTTTGAGTTTTTGAGCCTCTATTTCACCGACGAAAGCCGTGAGCGTTGCGAAGAAATAATTGATTGTTACGCCCGTGGTGTTGCGCCGAAGGGGGATTTTACCCGAGGCCTCTATCATCGGGGAGTATAGCAAAAAGGGGAATACTAATGCTGATTTTGGCATCCGCATCACCCAGACGGGCAGAAATTCTGTCTATGCTGGGGTATGAATTTGATATAATACCCGCCCACTGCGACGAAAATATCGACGGCCTCTCTGCCGCCGAGGGAGTAGGGGAGCTGGCGCGCCGCAAAGCTCAGGCGGTGGCCGACCTTTATCCCCACAGAGCAGTGCTTGGCTCCGACACTTTGGTTGCCGTTGAGGGCAAGGTGCTTGGCAAGCCTGCCACCGAAGCAGAGGCGGCAGAGATGCTTCGCGCTTTGTCGGGCAAAACCCACAGCGTTTATACCGGCATTTCGGTGGTCAAGGGTGAGCGGGCTGTCACCGAAACGGTTGAGGCAAAGGTTACCTTTCGCACCCTCACTGAAGAGGAGATAGACGATTATATCGCCACGGGCGAGCCTATGGATAAGGCAGGCGCCTATGGCATTCAAGGCAAGGGTGCCGTACTTGTAGAGGGTATCGAGGGCGACTTTTTCAACGTGATGGGGTTGCCTGCCTCCCGAGTTTATTTGCTTCTTAAACAATTTGGCATTTAAAAATAAATTTATTTTAAGGAATGAAGATTTATGTTCAGCCGTGATATAGGAATTGATTTAGGTACCGCCAACACCCTCCTTTGTGTAAAGGGCAAGGGCGTCATTATGCGCGAGCCGTCGGTTGTTGCCGTTGATGTGCGCAACAAGTCGGTGCGCTCGGTTGGTACCGCCGCAAAAGAGATGATTGGCCGCACCCCCGGCTCTATCGTTGCCGTGCGCCCCTTGAAGGACGGCGTTATCGCCAACTTTGAGGTTACCGCAACCATGCTCAAGCGCTTTATCCGTGAGGCGCTCAAGGGCAGCTTTGTGTCAAAGGTGCGGGTTGTAATATGTGTTCCCTCAGGCGTTACCGAGGTTGAGGCCCGTGCCGTTTATGACGCCGCTCGTCATGCAGGTGCGTCAGAGGTTGACCTTATCGAAGAGCCTATGGCAGCCGCCCTTGGTGCAGGCTTGCCCGTAGGTGATGCCGCAGGCAGTATGGTTGTCGACATCGGCGGCGGAACCAGCGAGGTGGCCATCGTTGCATTGGGCGACGTTGTTACCTCACAGTCGGTGCGTATGGCAGGTGACAATCTTGACGAGGCCATTATCAACTACATTCGCCGCAAGCACAGCCTGCTTATCGGTGAGCGTACCGCTGAAGAAATTAAAATTTCAATCGGCTCTGCCTACCCTTATGAGGGCGAGGGCAGTATGGAGATTAAGGGCCGCAACCTTATCGACGGCCTGCCCAAGAACGTAACCGTCACTGCCGAAGAGGTGCGTGATGCAATGAGTGAGTCCCTCCATCGAATTATTGATGCTATTCGCCTCACTCTTGAAAAGACTCCTCCCGAGCTTGCTGCTGATATTATCGACCGCGGCATTACTCTTACAGGCGGCGGCGCGCTGCTTCGCGGCATTGACGTGCTTATCAATGAAGAAACGGGCATTCCCGTAAATATTGCCGCTAACCCGCTGGACTGTGTTGTAGAAGGCACCGCAAAGCGCCTTGAAAGCAGCACAAGCTTCGATACCTATTACAAAAAACGCAGATACTAATCTGCCTACAAGGGTGACTGATTATGCGACGCTTTTTCAGAAGCAAAAAATTCATAATAACCTCTGCGGTTGCGCTGGTGCTTGTGGCATCCATTATAGCCTTTACCGTTGTGGGTAGCGTTGCTGCGCCTCAATCGGCCTTTGCGGGCTCTGTTATCGCCCCTATTCAGGAGTTTTTCGGCAACGTGGCAGAGGGCGTGGGCAACTTTTTCGGCACCTTTGCCAACTATGAAAAATTAGAGCAGGAAAATGCCGACCTCAGGGAGCAAATCAGCGACCTTGTTGAAGAAAAAACTCAGTGGCAGGAAGCCATTAACCAAAATGAATTTTACAAAGAATTTTTGGGCATAAAAGAAGACCACGAGGATTTTGATATGTGTCCTGCCCGTGTGGTTTCAAGAGATGCAGCCGACCCATTCGGCACCTTTACCGTCAACATTGGCTCCCTTGACGGAGTGAGCATTCACGACCCCGTCATCACGGCCGAGGGAATTATCGGCTACGTTTGCGAGGTTGGTCCCTCCTATGCTACGGTAATGACGGTGCTTAACCCTGCCATCAAAATGGGCGCCTACGACCGACGCTCCGACGACAGCGGCGTGGTAACGGGTGATGTTGCGGGTGCTGCCGATGGCCTTTGCCGTATGGATGGTCTCAGCCGTTCCTCAACCGTTTCAAAGGGTGACTACGTTGTTACCTCAGGCGGCGGAGTTTTTCCTGCAGGGCTGATAGTGGGCACCATCGAAACGGTTGTGCAAATCGAGGGCGAGCTGAGCGTTTATGCGGTCATAGCCCCTGCGGCAGACATAAAAGCCTGCAGCAACGTGATGATAATAACCTCCTTTAACGGTCAAAGCGATTTTGATGGATTGGTTAAGGGAGCCGAGTAAAACTAACTTTAAAGGCGGTGAAAGGGATGCACTCAAAAAAGCATAATTACGTATATTATTCTTTGCTTGGCATTGCCCTTGCCGTTGTCTACTTTATTCAAAGCGCAACTCCGCTTTTGCCTGCAATTTTTGGTGTGCGGCCTCTGCCTGCCTTTGTGCTTATGCTGTGTGTGGCTGCCTTTGGGGGCGAAACGGCAGGCATAATTTCGGGCCTGTCCCTTGGCATTGCAATGGATATCGGTGCCACCTCGCCCGACGGCTTCAACGCCCTTACGCTGATGCTTATGGGCCTTGCCTGCTCGCTGCTTTCAACCTATCTTTTCAACCGACGAATCCCTGCCGCAGCCGTGCTGTGCGGCATATTCTGCACCCTTTATTATCTTTTGAACTGGCTGGTGTCGGTGGTGGCAAAGGGCTACCTCGGTGCCTTCGAGTACCTGTGGCGATACAGCCTGACAGGTGCAATATATACCTGGCTTTTCGTCTTTTTATTCTGGCCGCTTGTCAGCCTTTTTACCAAGAAAAGCCTCAAACCCAAGAAAACAAATTCAAGCCTTTTGGAGTAAACAATGTATCAGGCCTTTTATCAGCAAAAAAAGCCCTTTTGGGTGCGATATACCGCATTGATTGTAGCACTTGCAGTAGTAATGTGCGTTTTTTCAGTGCGCCTTGGCGACATTCAGCTGGTAAATGCCGACTATTACAGAGCGCAGGGTGATAACTCTTCTGTGCGCACCCTTACCGTTCCTGCAGCGAGAGGAGAGATTGTCGACCGATACGGACGAGTGCTGGTCTATAACCGTGACGGTTTTAACATAGTATTTGACGCCGCCTCTCTGCCATCCTCCAAAACCAACAGCATTATTTTAAAGCTTACCAAGCTGCTTGAAAAAAATGGTCTTGAGTGGGCCGACAATCTGCCTATGGATAAGATGTCGCCCTATCTCTTCGTTATCGACCAGCAGACCGAGATTTCTACCCTTCGGTCAACCCTTGGGCTTGCTCGCTATGCCACCTCCAAAAACTGCTTTGACGCAATGGTCACTCGCTACTCGCTGGAGGGTATGAGTGAGTCGGAGCAGCGCCTTATTATGGGTGTGCGCTACGCTATGGAAAGCAGCAATTTCTCAACCGCCAACCCCTTCGTTTTTGCCGAGGATATTGGCGATGCTCTTGCCCAGACCATTCAGGAGTATTATGCCGACCTTCCCGGTGTCAACGTTGAAAAGGCCAACTTCCGCGAATATACCGACCCCGAGCTTGCGCCCCACGTGCTTGGCTACACGGGTCTTATGTCCTCCTCCGACTGGGAGAAGTATAAAGAAACAGGGGAGTACCGCTACTCCGACAAGGTGGGCAAGGCAGGCGTCGAGTATGCTGCTGAGCAATACCTTAAAGGCCTTGACGGACGGTATTCCGTCACCCAAAATGCTGACGGCACCCATATCTCTACCGAAACGGTGAGAGAGGCTGTGCCCGGCTCCACCGTACAGCTAACCATTGATGCCAACCTGCAAAAGGTGGCGCAAAACGCCCTTAAAAATGGAATTTTGCGCATCAACTCCAATCTTAAAGACGGCGCTTCTCCCGCAACAAGCGGCGCCGTTGTTGTGACCGAAGTCAACACGGGTGAGATTTTGGCAAGCGCCAACTATCCCTCATACAGTATGACCGACTACTTTGAAAACTACACGTCGGTGCAAACGGCGGCAGGTCAGCCTCTGTTTGACCGCGCTCTTAACGGTCAGTACCCTCCCGGCTCCACCTTTAAGCCGGCGGTAGCACTGATTGGTTTGCACCTTAGCAAAATCGGTACCCACGATATCATTACCTGCACGCATACTTATAACCGATTTGAGGATTACAAGCCCACCTGCCTTGGCTGGCACGGCGGACTCAATATAACCACCGCACTTGCAAAAAGCTGCAACTATTTCTTCTACGAGCTTGGCTACCGCATCGGTATCAGCGACCTTAACAAATACTGCCGTCAGCTTGGTCTGGGTGCTTCTACAGAGGTAGAGCTGCCCTCATCCAACGGTATTTTGGCAGGCAAGGAGTATCGCGAAAGCATCGGCAGCTATTGGACTCAGGGTGACACCGTTCAGGCGGCCATCGGTCAGTCAGACAATGCCTTCACCCCCTTGCAGCTTGCAATGTATACCGCCACCGTGGCAAACGGCGGCAAGCGCTACAACGCCCACTTTATCAAATCGGTTTACAACTACTCAATGACTGAGCTTAAAAAGGACGATTTTTCGACCCTTCTCAGCGAGGTAGATATTCCTGCCGAAAGCTTTAACGCAGTAAAAGCAGGTATGCTTCAGGTTACTGAGGACGGTACCGCAGCGGCCACCTTCGGCAACTATCCCATCCGCGTAGGCGGCAAAACGGGTACCGCCGACGCCCCCGGCAAAACCAACGCAATGTTCGTTGCCTTTGCTCCCTATACCAATCCCGAAATTGCCGTTTCCATCGTAATCGAAAACGGCGGTCACGGCTCGTCGGTAGCCCCCGTGGCCAGAGAGATATTCGACGCCTATTTCTTCAATTCAGAGGATGCATATCGGGTGGTCGAAACCGACAAATTATTACCATAAAATCTTTGACATATCAAAGGGTTTGTGGTAGTATAAAACTGTAAGTATTATCAGGAGGAGCCGAAATGTCGGATAATTCCGCTTGTAAAGTATATGTGGTCGTCTCCGGCAAGGGCGGCGCAGGCAAATCAACTGTAACCTGCGGCCTTGGCGGCGCCTTCGCAGACAAAGGCTACAAGACCCTGCTCATCGACGCCGACGAGGGGTTGCGCTGCCTTGACCTTATGCTTGGTGTTGCAGCCGAAGTGGTCTTTGACACGGGCGATTTGTTAAACAATCGCTGTGATCTTGCCGACGCGCTCAAAAGTGTTCCGGGTGTGCCCAACCTTGACCTTTTGCCTGCCCCTGCAGAGCACGGGGTGGTAGGTAACGGATTGGCACAGCTGACGGAGCTTTTGCGCACTCGCTACGACCGAATTATAATCGACTCCACCGCAGGTGTGGGTGACGGCTTTAAGGCGGCAGTTGCCTCTGCCGACGCGGCTATCGTTGTTGTTGGCGGCGACCCCGTCAGCATCAGGGATGCCCGCAACGTCTGTCAGCTGCTTGACGATGCAGGTATGATGTCGCGGCGGATGATTATCAACCGCTACGACTACAAAGCAATGAAGCAGTCCTTGACTCCCCACATCGACAAAATGATTGATACTACCGCTTTGCGGCTTATCGGAATTGTGCCCTTTGACCGAGCGCTCACCGTAAGCGCAATCAAGGGCAGTCTTGCCCGTCGCGGCAAGGCAAAGCGAGCATTTGCTCGCATAGCCAACCGTCTGTGCGGAAAAAACGTAAAGTTGCCTAAACTCAAACGAATCTGACTTGCAAAATAGCCTTTTAAGGCAGGAGGGAAAATAAAAAATGAACATAGCTCTTATTGCAGATGATGCAAAAAAAGAATTGATGGTCCAGTTTTGTATCGCTTACTGTGGCATTTTGAGCCGATACAATCTTTGCGCCACCGGTACAACGGGCAAACTGGTTGCCGAGGCAACAGGCCTTGATATCGTTACCTTTATGAGTGGTTCTCAGGGTGGTGACGAGCAAATTTCCGCTCGTATCAGCTGTGATGAGATTGACCTTGTGCTCTTTTTCCGTGACCCCTTAACTACGGGTCAGCACGAGGTCAGTGAGCAAAGCTTGCTGCGCTTGTGCGACGTTCACTCGATTCCTGTGGCAACCAACATCGCCACCGCCGAGGTATTGATTCACGGCCTCGAGCGTGGCGACCTTGATTGGCGCGAGGTAATGAAGGGCAACTGATTATAAATATTAGGCATTGATAAGAAGGAGTAATCGGCCACACGGCTCTGACAGGGACGAAGCGCCTTGACTGAAAGCGCTTTGAGCACGGTACCGACCAAGACATCTTTGAGCCTGCGCCATATGGCGACGCAAACACTCGGCGTTACGGGTGAAAGAGGGCGGCTTTATGCCGTCAATCAGGGTGGCACCGCGGATAGATTTCCGTCCCTGATACAGTTCTGATTTAGGGCTGTATCAGGGTTTTTATTTTTATTTTAGCAAAATAACTCAAAGAGAGGTAACAATATGGCACTTTTAACACAAGCAATTAAGGGTACGCAAGATGTTTTACCTGCCGACAGTCACCGTTGGCAGTATGTAGAAAAAACTTTGCTTGAAACCGCATCCTTGTTCGGATTCAGAGAGATGCGAACCCCCGTTTTTGAGCACACCGAGCTTTTCAACCGTTCGGTTGGCGACACCACCGACGTGGTACAAAAAGAAATGTATACCTTTAACGACAACGGCGGCAGAAGTATATCTTTGCGCCCCGAGGGCACCGCAGGCGCGGTGCGCGCATTTTTGGAGCACGGCCTGCACAACGAAGCATTGCCCCAAAAGGTGTGCTACGTAACCTCTTGCTACCGCTACGAAAAGCCTCAGGCAGGCCGCCTGCGCGAGTTCCATCAGTTTGGTATCGAATGCTTTGGCGCAGCCCTTCCTGCTGCCGATGCCGAGGTTATCTCGGTGGCTGCAATGGCCTTTGAAAATCTTGGCATCAAGAATTTGAGGCTCGAAATCAACTCTATCGGTTGTCCCACCTGCCGCGCCAAATATACCCAGGCATTAAAAGAGTATTTTGCCGCAAAGCAGGACGAACTTTGCGAAACCTGCCGCGGCCGTCTTGACCGCAATCCCATGCGTATTCTTGACTGCAAATCTCCCATTTGCTCGGCCATTGCAGAAAAGGCGCCCACGGTGCTTGATTATATATGTGACGATTGCCGCGACCACTTTGAAAAGGTTAAGAGCCACCTCACCCAATTGGGCATCCCCTTTGTGGTTAACCCCAAAATCGTTCGCGGACTTGACTATTACACCCGCACCGTTTTCGAGTTTATCTCAACCGACCTTGGCGCTCAGTCCACCCTTTGCGGCGGCGGCCGCTACGACGGTTTGATTGAGCAGGTGGGCGGTCAGCCCACGCCGGCTCTCGGCTTTGGTATGGGTCTTGAGCGACTGATGATGGTTATGCAGGCGCAGGGCTGCGAATTCCCCGAGACACCAAAGTGCGACCTTTACATCGCACCTATGGGTGAGAATGCCGCAGTTATGGCATCCCGTCTTTGCCGCGACGTTCGGGCCGAAGGCTTCCACGCCGAAACCGATTTGGTGGGCAGGGGACTTAAGGCACAGATGAAATACGCCAACAAAATCGGCGCAAAATTCACCCTCGTGCTTGGTGATGACGAAATTGCCGCAGGCAAGGGCAAGCTTAAGCGTATGTCAGACGGACAGGAAATTGAAGTTACCTTTGACGGACTTGTTGATGCCGTTTACGACGAGCTTTTTGCACTTTCGTTTGATGAGCTTACCGATGCCGCCGAGACCTTCGGCAAATAAAGGAGAATAATTATGGCACTTAAAATTGAAAAAATGGGCACTCTTCGCCGCACAATTTATTGCGGTGAGTTAAGACCCGAGCATATAGGCACCACTGTTACCGTTTGCGGATGGATTCAACGTCAGCGCGACCTGGGTCAGCTTATCTTCTGCGATTTGCGCGACCGCACAGGCATCGCACAGTTGGCTTTCGACGACGCCACCGATAAAGAAATTTTTGAAAAAGCTTTTCAGCTTCGCAGCGAATATGTAGTTATCGCCACCGGTAACGTTCGCCGCAGAGAGAGCATTAACAAGGATATTCCCACCGGTGAGGTAGAGATTTTTGTTACCGAGCTGCGGGTTCTGTCAGTTGCTGAAACCACTCCTTTCGAGATTTTAGAGGACTCCTCTGTTCGTGAAGAGCTGCGCCTTCAGTACCGCTATCTCGATTTGCGCCGCGCCGATATGCAGCGCAACATCATCACCCGCCACAAGATTGTAAAGTGTGCCCGTGACTACTACGACAAAAACGGATTTTTAGAGGTTGAAACCCCCATTCTTATCAAATCCACTCCCGAAGGCGCACGCGATTATCTTGTGCCCTCTCGCGTAAAGCAGGGCAGCTTCTTTGCTCTGCCTCAGTCACCTCAGCTTTATAAGCAGCTGCTTATGCTGTCAGGCTTCGACCGCTATATGCAGATTGCCCGCTGCTTCCGTGACGAGGATTTGCGCGCCGACCGTCAGCCTGAGTTCACTCAGATTGACCTTGAAATGTCCTTTGTTGACATCGACGACGTAACCTCTGTTAACGAAGGCTTTATGAAGTATGTGTTTAAGGAAATCCTTGATATTGATATTCCCACTCCCTTTATCCGTATGCCTTACAGCGAGGCAATGAGCCGCTTCGGCTCCGACAAGCCCGACACCCGCTTTGGCCTTGAGCTGATTGATTTGTCAGCTATCCTTGCCAACAGCGAGTTCAAGGTTTTTGCAGGTGCCCTTGAAGCAGGCGGCAGCGTGCGTGCCATCAAGGTGCCCGACTCAGCCGACAAGCTCACTCGCAAGGTTATCGACAAGCTGACCGACTTTGTTAAGGATTACGGCGCAAAGGGCCTTGCCTTCACCCGTTACACTGCTGACGGTATTGCCTCCAGCTTTGAGAAATTCCTCACTGAGGAGGAGGTTAACGCCATCCACACCACCATTGACCTTCAGCAAAACGATGTGCTGCTTGTAGTTGCCGACGGCAAAAACGACGTTGTATTCAACTCTTTGGGCGCTCTTCGTTGCGAAATCGCCGAGCGCCTTGAGCTTATTGATAAATCCAAGTTCAACTTCCTTTGGGTTACCGACTTCCCGCAGTTTGAGTACAGTGAAGAGGAAGATCGCTTCGTTGCCAAGCACCACCCCTTTACCGCACCCAAGGACGAGTGCCTTGATATGCTCGAAAGCGACCCCGCTTCTGTGGTTGCCAAGGCATACGATATGGTACTTAACGGCTGCGAGGTTGGCGGCGGCTCTATCAGAATCAACGACCCCTCCGTGCAGGAGAGAATGTTTAAGGCTCTCGGCTTCACCGAGGATGAAATTGCCGAGCGCTTCGGCTTCCTTACCGACGCCTTCCGCTACGGCGCACCCCCTCACGGCGGTATGGCCTACGGCCTTGACCGTTTGGTTATGCTTATGCTTGGTCTTGACTCCATCCGCGACGTAATCGCCTTCCCCAAGGTAGCCAACTCAAGCGAGCTTATGAGCGGCGCCCCTGCAAGGGTAGATGCCAAGCAGCTTGACGATTTGGCTATTGCTATAATTGATAAAAAAGGTGACAACAATGACTAAAATTGATATATTTTCAGGCTTTTTGGGCGCAGGCAAAACCACCCTTATTAAAAAGCTGATTAAAGAGGCATATCAAGGCGAGCGCCTTGTGCTTATTGAAAACGAGTTTGGTGAAATCGGCATCGACGGCGGATTTATGCAGGATGCAGGCATTGAAGTTACCGAGATGAATTCCGGCTGCATTTGCTGCTCCCTTGTGGGCGACTTTGCAGAGGCTCTCGGCAAGGTGCTTGACGAATATTCACCCGACCGCGTTATTATCGAGCCCTCGGGCGTTGGCAAGCTGAGCGACGTTATCGGCGCTGTCAGTGGCCTTAAGCGTGACGACGCGGTGCTTAATTCCTTCACCACCGTTGTTGACGCAGGCAAATGCCGTATGTATATGAAGAATTTCGGCGAGTTTTTCAACAATCAGGTTGAGCACGCAGGCACAATCATCCTCAGCCACACCGACGGAATGGACGAAGGCAAGCTTGCTACCGCAGTTGAGATGCTTCGCGAGCATAACGCCACCGCTATCGTTGTTGCAACTCCCTGGAGTCAGCTTGACGGCAGCCAAATTCTCGCCGCTATGGAGGATAAGCACACCCTCGAGGATGAGCTAAAGCACCTTGAAGAAGAGGCTCACCATCACCACGAGCATCACCATCACCACGACGAGCACTGCGACTGCGGCTGCCACGACCACGAGCATCACCATCACCACGACCACGATGAGCACTGCGACTGCGGCTGCCACGACCACGAGCATCACCATCATCACGACCACGGCGAGCATTGCGATTGCGGCTGCCACGACCACGAGCATCACCATCATGACCACGACGAGCACTGCGATTGCGGCTGCCACGACCACGGCCACCATCACCACCACGCCGACGAGGTTTTCTCAAGCTGGGGTGTAGAAACAGCCGCCAAGTTCACTGCACAGTCCATCACCGACGCCCTCAACGCTCTGTCTGACGAAGAGTACGGCATCGTTTTGCGTGCCAAGGGCATCGTTGCAGGTCAAGACGGCAACTGGATTCACTTTGACTATGTGCCCGGCGAGCCCGACGTCCGCACAGGCTGCGCCGCCGTTATCGGTCGCCTTTGCGTAATTGGCTCAGGCATTAACGAAGACAAGCTTAAGGCACTGTTTGGTGTCTGAGGGGGTTAAAATGGAAATTCCCGTATACCTTTTTACCGGCTTCCTTGAAGCAGGCAAAACCAAATTTATACAAGAAACCTTGCAGGACAAGCGCTTCAACAAAGGGGAGCACACCACACTTATTCTTTGTGAAGAGGGTGTAGAGGAGTACGACGCCACTATGTTCAGCGGCAAAAACGTTCACCTTCACCTTGTAGAGGATGAGCAATGGTTCACTCCCGACCGCCTGAGCGCTCTGCAAAAGAGGGATGGCAGTGAGCGAGTTATCGTTGAATATAACGGAATGTGGCAGCTCAACAGCCTATTTTCCGCTCTGCCCGGCAACTGGCAGGTAGCGCAAGAGATGCTTTTTGTTGACGCCAACACCGCTATCAACTATAACAACAATATGCGTTCTCTCGTGGTGGACAAGCTGCAATCCTGCGACTTGGTTATCTTTAACCGTTGCCCCAAGGGTATGGACAAAATGCCCCTGCACAAAATCGTGCGCGGCGTAAGCCGCAGGGCCGACATTGCCTACGATTATCTTGACGGCACCACCGAATATGACGATATTGAGGATCCGCTGCCCTTTGATATAAACGCTCCCATCATTGAGATTGCCGATGAGGATTATGCCCTCTGGTATCGCGATATAATGGAAGAGCCTAAAAAATATATCGGCAAAAAGGTGCAGTTCAAGGGCATAATCGCCGTTGACGGCAAGCTGCCCAAGGATACTTTTGTAATCGGCCGCCACATTATGACCTGCTGTGCCGACGACATTCAGTATGGGGGAATGGTTGCCACCTGGAGCAACGCTCACACCCTCAATTCTCGTGATTGGGCGGTAGTTACCGCCGAGATTGCCTTTGAGCATAACAAGGCTTATCGCGGCAAGGGCCCCGTGCTGCACATTCTCAGCTTCAGCGGCGCACAGCCTCCCGAACAACAAGTAGCCACATTTTATTGATTTGCTATTGATTTTTGTATCAATATGTTGTATAATCATACCGTTAATAAATGTTCAATTTTTTGAACAGGATATACGCGAAAAGGAGTAGTATATTATGTTAGTATCAGCAAAAGAAATGCTTACCAAAGCAAAGGCAGGTCACTATGCAGTTGGCCAGTTCAACATCAACAACCTTGAATGGACCAAGGCTATCCTGCTCACCGCTCAGGAGCTTCAGAGTCCCGTAATCCTCGGTGTTTCCGAGGGCGCAGGCAAATATATGTGCGGTTATACCACCATCGTTGGTATGGTTAACGGTATGATCAACGAGTTGGGCATCACTGTTCCCGTTGCTCTTCACCTCGACCACGGCAGCTACGAAGGCGCCAAAAAGTGCATCGAGGCAGGCTTCTCATCAGTTATGTTCGACGGCTCACATTACCCCATCGAAGAGAATATTGCAAAAACTCGCGAGTTGGTAGAGCTTACCGGTAAACTCGGCCTTTCACTTGAAGCAGAGGTTGGCGCTATCGGCGGCGAGGAAGACGGCGTTGTTGGCAACGGCGAAGTTGCAGACCCTGAAGAGTGCAAGATGATTGCTGACCTTGGCGTAACCATGCTCGCAGCAGGCATCGGCAACATCCACGGCAAATATCCTGCAAACTGGGCAGGCCTTTCTTTCGACACTCTCGATGCTATTCAGCAGCTCACCGGCGATATGCCCCTCGTTCTTCACGGCGGCACCGGTATCCCCGCTGATATGATTAAGAAGGCCATCTCTCTCGGCGTTTCAAAGATCAACGTTAACACCGAGTGCCAGTTGGCATTTGCTGCCGCAACCCGCAAGTACATTGAAGAGGGTAAGGATCAGGCAGGCAAGGGCTTCGACCCCCGCAAGCTGCTTGCTCCCGGCTTTGACGCTATTAAAGAAACCGTTAAAGAAAAGATGGAACTCTTTGGTTCAATCGGCAAGGCTTAATTTTAATGATAAAAAGAGTGCCAAACGGCACTCTTTTTTAATAAGTACAGGAGTATAAAATGCACGTTCCAAAAAGTGATACAAGCGGCTTGGCCATCATTGATTTTGACGAGGCGCTGCGCCAATCCGACCTGACCGAGCTTGAAAGCTACGACCACGAAAAGTGGCTTTACGTGCCCAACAGCTACGGCGAATACCGTTACATATTGGGTACCAGAGGCAAAAATCCCCTCATTTGCGTGGGCATAAATCCCTCCACTGCCGCCCCCGACGATTTGGATAACACCCTCAAATCGGTGGCGCGCATTGCCGATGCCAACGGCTTCGACAGTTGGATTATGTTCAACGTCTATGCTCAGCGAGCCACCAACCCCGACGATATGGATAAAGAGGTTAACGCCAACCTTCACCGTCAGAATATGCAGGCTTTCAATTACATTCTCGACCTTTACAGCGAGGGCAACACCCCTGCTGTCTGGGCGGCCTGGGGCACGATTATCACCAAGCGCCCCTATCTTGCCGACTGTGTTCGGGATATGATTGAGGCAGGCAAAAAACGGTCGGCCCGATGGCTTTGCGCGGGCAAGGTGTCCAAGGCGGGGCATCCCCATCACCCCTTGTACCTTAAAAAGGATGAAGCCACCAAACCCTTTGACATCGAGGGATACCTTGACCTTTTGTTAAAATAAAGATACAGATTATTCATATTAAGTTAATAAACCCTTGAAATTTGTTTATTAGAATAAAGCTATAGGGTGGCCGAGTGAACTCAGTTCCTCGTTTTGTTTTTTTCGGCGGCGATGCCGCAATCGCCGTTGTTTTTTCAATCTTCTCCTCAATTTACCTTCCTTCTGACTATTCATTCGGCCATTCTCAACCAACACAAAACCGTAACGCAAATGAGCAGGGCTGCTAAGGACAGTTGTCTATAGCGAATAGGGAATTTGGTACACAAAATCCCTGCTTGTAACAGTATAAGACAAAACTACCCGAAGAAGAGAAATCAAAACTCTTTTTCGGGTAGTATTTTTGTTTAGTGATATTCTTTGCTACGCAAAGAGTGATATTTTCGCTTTGCGAAAGTGATATTGAAGACTTGCGGCTTCAGTGATATTTTATTCGCCTTCAAACTGCCGCAGGCAATATCACTTGAACTTTAGTTCAAATATCACTGCGAAGCAATATCACTCGCCGAATGGCGAATAAAACTGCCCAAGTGTCCTTACGAACACTTGGGCAAAGCCGTTGCGGTTTTTATATTATGGGGCAAAATCGAAAATATATCTTGATAAATCTCTCGAAATGTATTATAATAAATCGGTAGCCGCTCGTACATTTGGGCGTGCGAATGTATTGGTCCTGTGCGACGGGTTGCCGTGAATCATGTCAGGCGGGGAACCGAGCAGCATTAAGCGGATTTATCTGTGTGCCGCAGTCAATCTGTACATTCGCATACCCATTTATATGAACGGCTTCAATTCACTTTTGACAGGAGGCGTCGCTATGTATCGTGCCCTTTATCGCAAATACCGTCCGTCAGATTTTTCGGGCGTATGCGGTCAGCCCCAGGTGGTGCGCACCCTTAAAAACCAAATAACCGAAGGTCGACTCAGCCACGCCTACCTTTTCACAGGCTCTCGCGGAACGGGCAAAACCTCCTGCGCCAAGATTTTGGCAAAGGCGGTCAACTGCCTCAATTCCGACAAGGGCAATCCCTGCAACGAGTGCGAGGTTTGCCGCGGCATTGACGACGAAACCATTCTTGATATTATCGAGATAGATGCCGCTTCCAATAACGGTGTTGACGACATTCGCGAGCTGCGTGCCGCAAGCGCCTTTACCCCTGCCACCGCCAAATACCGCGTTTATATTATTGACGAGGTGCATATGCTTTCGGTGGCCGCCTTTAACGCCTTGCTCAAAACTCTTGAGGAGCCCCCTGAGCATATAATTTTCATCCTCGCCACAACCGAGGTTCACAAGCTGCCTGCAACCATTCTTTCCCGTTGTCAGCGCTTCGATTTTCGCCGCATTTCTCCCGACGATATTGCCGACCGCTTGCAATACGTGGCAGAGCAAGAGGGCTTTGGCCTCACTCGCGACGCCGCACTGCTTATCGGCAAATTGGCCGACGGCGCAATGCGCGACGCCTTGTCATTGCTTGACGTCTGCTGCAGCGCAGGGGACGTTGACGAGCAAACGGTGCTTGATTGCGCAGGAATGTCGGGCAGACAGTACCTTTACGAATTGCTTAACTACGCCTTTTCGGGCGATACCGCCGCTTGCCTTGACCTTATCGACCGCCTTTATGCAGGCGCTAAGGATCTGGGTCGTCTTTGCGACGAGCTGGTAGGATATTTGCGGGATATGATGCTTATCAAATCGGTGCGCGAGCCTGAAAAGCTTCTACGTTGCCCTCAAAGTGAGATGGAGCAGCTGACCGAGCTTAGCCGCAAGGTTGGTCTTGACACCATCCTTCACGCAATGGAGCTTATGGAGTCAACTGCAGCCGATATGCGAGCAGGCGCAGCCCGTCGCACCGCTGTTGAAACTGCCTTTATCAAGCTGAGCGATCCCTCTCTCGACACCTCTACCGCCGCTTTGCTGCGCCGCATAGTTGCTCTCGAGTGTGGCGGTGTCCGCGTGCAAGAGGCAGCACCAACTCCTCAACCCCAACCCAAAAAAGAGGCTCCTGCCCCTGCTCCCCAAAAGGCAGAGCCTTCACCCGTGGCGCAAAAAATCGCTCGGATAGAGCAAGCCGCACAAACGGCCGAGCCCAAGACCGAGGTTAAGCCCGAGCCTGCTCCTGCTCCCACACCCACACCCGTGGCAGAGCAAAAGGCAGAGCCTGCCCCTCTGTCAGAGGATGGCGAGCCGGTGCTCTTCGACCGTTGGAACGAGGTTTTGGCGGCAGTTGGCAAAAATGACCCCATGATGAAGGCGGCGCTCAGCGGCTCTCAGGCCTATGTGCAAGGGGAGTATATGCTGATTAAAATCGCCCACGAAAGCTTCAAAGATATGGTTAATAAGGATGCCCGTCATCGCGGCAATCTTAAGGCGGCCATCTCATTTGTAACGGGCCGTCCCTACAAAATCGGCCCCTACACAGCGGTAGAAAAGGCAGCCCCCGTTATGGAGAATGACCCTCTGGACAAGTTGATTTTAACCGCTAAAGAGGCAGGGCTTCCCACATCAGAACAATAAACCGAAAGGATTTGAATAATATGAAAGCAAGATTACCCCAAGGCTACGGCGGTGGCTCCGGCAATATGCAGTCAATGCTTAAGCAAGCACAAAAAATGCAAGAGGATATGCAAAACGCCCAGGCAGAGCTTGAGGCAAAGGAGTATACCGCAACCTCAGGCGGCAATATGGTATCTGCCACCGTTAACGGCAAGCATGAGCTTATCGGCCTTTCAATCAACCCCGACGTTGTTGACCCCGACGACGTAGATATGCTTGAGGATTTGGTAACTGCCGCAGTTAACGAGGCTATCCGTGCCGCTGTCAGCGACAGTGAAGAGCGTATGGGTGCCATCACGGGCGGAATGAATCTGCCGGGTATGTTTTAATGAGTTACTCAATACCCACTCTGGCGCGTCTTGCAGGTCAGTTTGAGCGTATGCCTGCCGTAGGCAGAAAGTCGGCTCAACGAATGGCCTTCTACGTGCTGGGCTTGACCGACGACGAGGCAAAGGAATTTGCCGATGCAATATTAGAGGCGCGACGCACCGTGCGCTGCTGCAAGGTTTGTCAAACCTTGTCGGATGCAGAGGTGTGCCCCGTGTGTGACGACCCCAAGCGCGACCGTTCGGTTATTTGCGTGGTTGAGGACGTGCAGGCGGTTATGGCCTTTGAGCGCACCCGTGAGTTTAACGGCGTTTATCACGTCCTTCACGGCGTAATCTCTCCTCTTGACGGCGTTGGCCCCGAGCAGCTGAGAGTGCGCGAGCTGATGGCCCGCCTTTCCGACGATAGTGTTAAAGAGGTTATTATGGCTACCAACCCCACTGTGGACGGTGAGGCAACGGCGTCTTATCTTGCCCGTTGCATCAAGCCTATGGGTGTCAAGGTTACTCGCCTTGCCTACGGCATCCCCGTTGGCGCAAGCCTTGAATACACCGACGACGTAACTATTTCCCGCGCTCTCGAGGGCAGAGGGGATATTTAATCCAAATCGGTGCATAATATCGTTGACAAATAAATTTTAATAAATTATAATTTACTTATAAATTACAGGAGGTAAAGTTATGAAAAAGACTCTTAAAGTTTTTGCCGTAATCGGCATTATCATTGCAGTTGCCGCTGCTGTTGCAGGCATCGCATACCTTGTTTACCGTTATATCAATAAAAACCGCATCGAAAGCGGTGAGTGCTACGAGTTTGATTGCTCCGACTGCACCGCTGAGGATTGCACTCAGTGTCCCTTGACCGAGCTTGACGAGGCAGAGGACGTAGAATAAACTAACAAAGCAAAAGCACCCCTTGTTCAAATGAACAAGGGGTGCTTTTTTTAGGAGTGATTCTTTATTTTTCCTTTTGAGGCAACGCCATCACAAACAAGAACATAATTCCCGTCTGCACCCAAAGCACCGTCACATCAAGCATACCGTGGGTGAATACGGCGGCAAGCAGGGCAAAAACCAAGCCTTTGATAAAGCGGTCGCTACCCTTAACGTTTTTAAGCACCTTTGCAAAAAACGTGCCAAGATAGCCCCACAAAAGAGCGGCACCAACAACGCCGTAGTTAAGCAAACTGTCAAAAATTATGTTGTGAGCGTGCTGGGTATTCCACACCTTCACACTGGGGATTTTTCCAACGTAATCCCCACAAATGTGGAAATAGGTGAGGGGACCCTGACCGAAAATGGGGGACTGCTTAAAGCCCTCAAAAGCCACACGCCAGATGCGAAGCCGCAGCTGGAAGGTTTCGCTCACCTCGTCAAGTCTTGGCACGTATTGAGGGAAGATGACTCCTGCAATAACCACAGCGGTGGCAAGGGCGGCAAACAAGCCAAGCCAACCCCACTTTTTGCTGACAACAAGCAGCACAAGTGTGCCTACCACCAAAGCGAGGCAGGAAAGAAGGCTTTGACTGAGCAGCAGACAACCCACCGCCAACACACCGCAAAGCAAATATCCACGGCGGTTGCCCTTGTTTTTCAGGAAAAGGCATATGTAAACAAGGGCGGTGGTAGCCATAACCGCGCCAAAATAGTTGGGGTTAAAGAAGAATGAAACGCAGCGAGTCATAAAGCGGATTTTTTGATCGCAAATGACTACAAAATAAATGCGAAGGGCAAATTCAATCACAGTAAAAGCGGCAACGAAGGGCAGCAGCCTGCCGATGCCCTTGATAATTTTATCCCCCACCTCTTTGGTGACGGTTTTCATCATAAAGTTGCCCACCGCAAGCACGGCAAAAATACCCACCGTGCAAAGAATGCCCAAATAGTTGCCACCGATAGCCGATGCCAAAAGTGACAGAGCGAAAAAAGCATACAGCAAAAGGGTGGCCTTGCCTTCAAGGGCAATCTTTCGCGCGCGAGGGTTGAACATAAGGGCAAAAAAGAAAATCACAAGCGCCCCGATGGATACGAAAAAAGGCAAAAACAACGACAGCACAAGACCGATAACGGCCTTATCGTCGGTGATTTGCCGCTTGCCCAATTTAAAAAGCACCTTTTCCATTTTCACCCTCCTTTATTTTGATAAGACAGGCACCCAAGCCCCCCTTGCCTAAAGGGAGCTTTGCGCCTACCTATATAATATAGCATCTATTTTTTCAATTTTCAAGTGGTGTCGCCAAAACCCTCGCCCAGAATCTCTGCCGCCTCGGCTATGACGGCAAAGGCTCCCTCGTCTGCGTGAGCAACTGCGCGGCGCAGAGCCGTCACCTCGTTCACTCTCACAGCGCACATAATCATAGTGCGAGGGGAGTGGCTGTATCCTCCCGTGGCCTGCAGATGGGTAACGCCCCTTTCCAAATTATCAAAGATGGCCTCCGTCACCTCTTTGGGTCGGTCGGTTATAATGACGGCCAGTTTGCCCCGATGATTGCCGCAAAGCACGCTGTCAATCACCCGCGTTGAAATAAAAATGGTAAGTGTGGTGTAAAGGGCCGACTCAAAGGAGCTGTAAACCACCGCCACAAGCAAAATAATAATTCCGTCAAGCAGCAGCACGCCCTTGCCCACCGAAAATTGAGGCCACCGCTTGGCGATGATTTTTGCGGCAATGTCGGTGCCTCCTGTGGAGCCGCCCCGCAAAAAGACCATAGCCAGACCTGCACCGCCCAAAAATCCGCCGTAAAGGGCGGCAAGCAATCGGTCGCCGCTGTAATGGGGCAAAAGTGCATCAAAAAGGTCAATCCACACCGACATTATCAGCGTAGCCACAGCAGTGCGCAGCACAAAGCTGCCTCCGAGCCGCCTGAAGCCCCAGATAATCAGCGGCAAATTTAAAACCGCCGTCAAAACTCCTGTGGGCAGCCTCGTGATTTGCCCCGTCAGAGAGGCAAGCCCCGTCACTCCTCCGGGGGAGATGGCCGAGGGCTGCAAAAATATTGTAAGCGCCGCCGAATATAGTGCGGTGCCCACGCCTATAAATAAAAAGTCTGCTAAAAATTGCCGTGTAACTACTCTTTTCATACAATCACCTTGGTGTATTATTCCCCTAATACTACTAAATATATGGTTTTTTGATAAAGGTCAATGAAGGTCAAAAAATATTTTGATTTTTTGTGCATAAACTATTGACAAGCGGTAATTTTAGTGATAAAGTATATACACATTAGCACTCGATATGTGTGAGTGCTAACAAAAGGAGGTGCCGCATTTGGAGTTGACCGAACGCAAAAAGCAAATACTTGCCACCATTGTGCGCACCTACGTTCAAACGGGTGAGCCGGTTGGCTCAAAGGCCTTGTGCGATGCCATGGGCGGCATATCAAGCGCCACCATCCGCAACGAGATGAGCTATCTTGCCGAAAACGGCTACCTCACCCAACCTCACACCTCGGCAGGACGAATTCCTACCAACCGCGCCTACCGTCTGTACATAGACGACCTGATGCCCCATCGGGCACCCAGCGAGGCGCTTATGGCACAAATCCGCCGAATGCTGCCCGACTCCTCAGCCGACAGTCAGCGCGCCGTCTATTCGGCAGTGTCTGCCTTGTCAAAGGCCACGGGCTGTGCCGCGCTTATCACCGCACAGACCTCATCGGGCACACTTATTCACAAAATTGAACTTATCCCCATGGGCTTTAACCGTGCGTTGCTTGTGCTTGTCACCTCAACGGGCGCGGTCATCAGCCGAATGTACAGCTTTTCCGTCACCCTTACGGGCGAGCTGATAAGCAGATTTTTATCCTTGGTAGAGGAGCATCTTCTCGGCAGGGAGTTAAGCTCCATCCAACCCGCCACACTGCAAACCATCGTTGCAGGGGCAGGGGCCTTCGCCTTTGAGCTGACCGAGCCCATCTCGGCGCTGGGCGAAATAATTGAAGAGGTAGGGCAAGCCAAACTTCAACTTGTGGGCGAAACCCGACTTTTATCCCATCCGGGCATAACTCTTTCCAAGGCGCACGAAATGTTTGAACTGTTTTCGGGCGGTGCCGAGGTTTTGGCAATGCTTGACGCATGGGATAAGGATTCGGGTGTCATTCTTGGGGGCGACACCTCATATGCAGCCCTCGACCGCTCAAGCATAGTGCTTTCAAAGTACAATCTTGGGGGTGCCACAACGGGCTACATTGGTATCATAGGCCCAACCCGAATGGATTATGACAGCATTTTGCCGGGCATAGAATATTTCGCCCGACTTATCTCTGAAAATGATGCACAGCACTCGAAAGGATTGATATAAATGGCTGAAAAAAAGACACAGGAAGAGGCCAAGCAGACCGAACCCAAAAAGAAGACCGAAAAGAAGAGCAAGGCGCAGGTTGAGCTTGAAAAGATAACGGCCGAGCTTGCCGAAAGCAAGGATATGCTTTTGCGCACCGCCGCCGAATTTGACAATTTCAAACGCCGCACCGAAAAAGAAAAGGCCGACATCGCTGCTTTCGTTAAAGCAGAGTTTGTCAAGGGGCTCCTTCCCGTGGCCGACAATATTGAGCGCGCCAAGCAAAGCGACCCCTCATCACCCGAATATGTCAAAGGCCTTGAAATGATAATCAAACAGCTTTCCGACAGCCTTGACAGAGTGGGACTTAAAACCATCGAGGCAGAGGGCGCACAGTTCGACCCCAATTTTCACGAGGCAGTAATGCACGTTGAAGACGACAGCGTTGGCGAAAACACCGTTGTTCAAGTGCTTCAAACGGGCTATATGATAGGTGACACAGTCATCAGACCCGCAATGGTTAAAGTTGCAAACTAACAAATTAAAATAAATTTTGGAGGAATTTATCATGGGAAAAATTATTGGAATTGACTTGGGTACTACCAACTCTTGCGTAGCCGTTATCGAAGGCGGCGAGCCGGTTGTTATTGCTAATGCCGAGGGTATGAGAACTACCCCTTCAGTTGTTGCTTTTTCAAAGACCGGTGAGCGTATGGTAGGTCAGGTTGCAAAGCGTCAGGCTATCACCAACCCCGATCGCACCATCGCATCTATCAAGCGTGAGATGGGCACTGCCTATAAGGTAGCTATCGACGGCAAGGATTACACTCCTCAAGAGATCAGTGCTATCATTCTTCAAAAGCTTAAGGCCGATGCCGAAAGCTATCTTGGCACCACCGTTACCGAGGCTGTAATCACCGTTCCCGCATATTTCACCGATGCACAGCGTCAGGCAACCAAGGATGCAGGTAAGATTGCAGGCCTTGATGTTAAGCGTATCATCAACGAGCCCACCGCAGCAGCACTTGCCTACGGTGCAGATAAAGAAAACGATCAAAAGATTATGGTTTACGACCTTGGCGGAGGTACCTTCGACGTATCAATCATCGAAATGGGCGACGGCGTTCAAGAGGTACTTGCAACCGCAGGTAACAACCGTCTTGGCGGTGACGACTTTGACCAGCGCGTAATGGATTACATCTGCGCCACCTTCAAGCAGGAAAGCGGCATTGACCTTTCAAGCGACAAGATGGCTATGCAGCGCGTTAAGGAAGCTGCAGAAAAGGCAAAAATCGACCTTTCAGGTATGACTACTGCCGACATCAACCTGCCCTTCATCACTGCCGATGCAACCGGCCCCAAGCACTTTGAAACCACCCTTACCCGTGCCAAGTTTAACGAGCTGACAGGTGACCTTGTTGAAAAGACCATGGCTCCCGTTCGTCAGGCTCTCTCTGACGCAGGCCTCTCTGCAGGTGACATTCACAAGGTGCTTATGGTAGGTGGCTCAACCCGTATTCCTGCCGTTCAGGATGCAGTTAAGCAGTTTATGGGCAAAGAGCCCTTCAAGGGCATCAACCCCGACGAATGCGTTGCAGTAGGTGCTGCAATTCAGGGCGGCGTTCTTGGCGGTGACGTTAAGGGCTTGCTGTTGTTGGATGTAACTCCTCTCTCACTCGGTATCGAAACAATGGGCGGCGTTTGCACCAAGGTTATCGACCGCAACACCACCATCCCCACCAAGAAGAGCCAGATTTTCTCTACCGCAGCCGACGGTCAGACTTCTGTTGAAGTTCACGTTTTGCAGGGTGAGCGCGAATTTGCTCGCGACAACAAGACCCTTGGTATGTTCCATTTGGATGGCATTTCTCCCGCTCCCCGCGGCATCCCTCAGATCGAGGTTACTTTTGATATCGACGCCAACGGCATCGTAAACGTATCTGCAAAGGATCTGGGTACCGGCAAAGAGCAGCACATCACCATCACCTCTAACACCAATATGTCTAAGGACGATATTGACCGCGCTGTTAAAGAGGCCGAGCAGTATGCCGCCGAGGATAAGAAGCGCCGTGAAGAGGTTGACACCGTCAATGCAGGCGACCAGATGGTTTATACCACAGAGAAGATGCTTACCGATATGGGCGACAAGCTGAGTGAAGAAGAGAAGAGCGACATTCAGACCTCTCTCGACGCACTTAAGAAGGAAGTTGCCGACAAGAATGTTGAAGGCATCAAGACCGCTCAGGAAGAGCTTCAGAAAAAGGTTTTCGCAGTAAGCGAAAAGCTTTATCAGCAGGCTCAGCAGGCACAAGCCGCACAGGGCGACAATGCAGGCGCACAGCCTGACGGCAACGTTTATGAAGGCGACTTCAACGACGTTGGCGAGGATCAGAAATAATTTAAACTAATGATAGGGGATGCCCCGTGCATCCCCTTAATGCTTTAATCCTTTCAAGAGGAGTTGTCTTTTTTTGGCAGAGGAAAAACGAGATTATTACGAGGTGCTTGGCGTAGAAAAATCGGCATCCGATGATGAAATAAAAAAAGCCTATCGCAGAATGGCCAAAAAATATCACCCCGACCTTAACCCCGGTGATGCAGCGGCCGAGGCCAGCTTTAAAGAGGTCAACGAGGCCTACGAGGTGCTGTCCGACGGCGACAAAAAAGCCCGCTACGACCAGTTTGGTCATGCAGGCGTTGATCCCAATTTCGGTGCAGGCGGTGGCGGCTACGGCGGTGGCTTTGGCGGCTTTGGCGGCGGCGGCTTCGACGTCGACCTTGGTGATATATTTGGCAGCATTTTTGGCGGTGGATTTGGCGGCGGTCGTCGCTCCAACCCCAACGCACCTCGCAGAGGTCGTGACGTGCAGGCTACCGTTGCTCTTGAGTTTGACGAGGCGGCTCACGGCTGTCACAAGTCGGTCAAGGTACAGATTATCGACAACTGTACCGACTGCGGCGGCAGCGGATGTGCATCGGGCACTTCGCCTCACACTTGCCCCGTATGTAACGGCCGCGGCACAGTAACAAGCGTTCAGCGCACTCCTTTCGGTCAGATGCAGTCCCAACGGGCTTGCGACCGATGCGGCGGCACGGGCAAAATTATCGAAAAACCTTGCACCACTTGTTCGGGCAAGGGCAAGGTCAGACGCACCAAAGAGGTACCTATTGATATTCCGGCAGGCATTGACGACGGTCAGGTAATTACCGTGTCCGGCGGCGGTGATACAGGCTTTAACGGTGGCCCTGCAGGTGATTTGCAGGTTATCGTCAACGTTCGTCCGCACCCCATTTTTGAGCGTGACGGCTACGACGTTTATATCGAGGTGCCCATCACCTATACTCAGGCAGCCCTGGGTGACGAAATTTTCGTGCCCACCGTTGACGGCAAGGTATCCCTCAAAATCCGCGAGGGCACACAGCCCGACGATATGTACAAGCTGCGCGGCAGAGGTATTCAGCGCCTTCGTTCAATGAGCAAGGGCGACCAATACGTCAAGGTAGTAGTAGAGGTACCCCGTGACCTTACAGGTGAGCAGAAAAAGCGCCTTAAGGAGTTCGAGGCAGCCCTGAATGACAAAAACTACAAAAAGCGCACAGGCTTTTTCGACAAGGTAAAAGACCTATTTAAAGACTAACATAAAAACACCGCAGTACGCGACAGCGTTACTGCGGTGTTTATTGTAAACGAAAACCACGCGATAGTCGCGTGGTTCAAAAGAGGTTTACCGATGAACAAAAATTGCAGAAATCAAAGGCGAACGCAGAAAGCGCTTTATGTCCTGCCTCCCTCTGACGAGGGAGGTGGATTTTTGCGAAGCA
>JAZNIT010000060.1:0-12187 GCA_045577615.1 Acutalibacteraceae bacterium | reverse complement strand
AAATTAGTCCTTGACTTGTTGACAAATGTGTGATATTATGTACTTTGCCTGTAAATCGACTATGCAGGTTCCCCTTACTCTCAGTAGAGGGTCTAATGTCCATAAGGAGGTGCAACAGAATGGCAATCAGCAACGCATACGAGATTGTTATGGTTTTTTCTGTTAAACAAGGTGAAGAGGCAACTGCCGCTCTTGTTGAGAAATTCAAGACCATGATTACCGAAAATGCTACTGACGTTTCCGTTGACGAGTGGGGCAAGCGCAGACTTGCATACCTCATCAACAAGGAGTCAGAGGGTTACTACGTGTTGGTTAACTTTACCGCTGACACCGAGTTCCCTGCAGAGCTTGACCGTGTTCTCGGTATTACCGACGGTGTTCTGCGTTCTATGATTATCAAGAAGTAAGAAAGGTGGCTAAACTATGCTTAACCGTGCTATCGTTATGGGTCGCTTGACCGATAACCCCGAACTCAGGCACACATCCAGCAACATACCCGTTACCACCTTTACCCTGGCAGTTGAGCGTAATTTTCGCTCCGGTGATGAGCGCGTTACCGACTTTCTCGATATAGTCGCTTGGCGCAACACTGCTGAATTCGCCAGCAAGTACTTCACCAAGGGTATGCAGGTGGCTGTTGAGGGCTCCATTCAGGTGCGCTCATACACCGATCGCGACGGCAACAAGCGCCGCGCTTGGGAAATTGTCGCAGATCAAGTTTATTTCGCCGATTCAAAGCGTGACGGTGCTCCCACCTCTCGTGATGCACAGCCCGCTCCTTCAATCAGCAATGCCGGTGCTGCCGACTTTGCCGAGTTTGATGGCGGCGACGATTTGCCCTTTTAATTAAAAAACGCAGGCAGTTATCTGCCTTACCTACATTTTTGAAAAGGAGGATAACCTCATGGAAAAGACTGAAAAGATGGACAGACCCATGCGTGCCCGTAAAGGCCGCAGAAAGGTTTGCAACTTCTGCGTTGACCGTGTAGAGTCTATCGATTACAAGGATATTGCTCGTCTTCGCAAATATATCTCTGAGAGAGGCAAGATTCTCTCCCGCAGAGCTACCGGTACCTGTGCTCGCCATCAGCGCGCACTCACCGTTGCTATCAAGCGTGCTCGCATGATCGCTCTGCTTCCCTACTCTTGCGATTGATAAAATCAAACTGCACAGTATCTTCGGATACTGTGCTTTTTTTCGGCGAGCCGCCGCAGGCAGGACGTACTTACTGCAACATTTACATTTGCTTAGTCACTCGCATTAAAGTGCAACTTTGTTTTTATTGACGAACGGTGGGCGGTGATGTATAATTACATTAAACAACCGTCAAAAATAATATGAAAAGAGGTTTGCTATGAGCATTTTTAATATTACCGATGACGTCATTTACGTCGGCGTTAACGACCACGATATAGACCTTTTTGAGGGTCAGTACGATGTGCCCAACGGTATGGCCTACAACTCTTATATTATTAAGGACGAGCAGGTTGCCGTTATGGATTCGGTTGACGGACGCTTTACCCATCAATGGCTGGACAATATCACCGAGGCCCTTGGCAATCGCAAGCCCGACTATCTTATTGTGCAGCATATGGAGCCCGACCATTCGGCCAACATTGCCGCCTTTATGAAGACCTATCCCAACGCTAAAATCGTTGGCAACGCTAAGACCTTTGCTATGATAAGTCAGTTCTTTGGCGAGACTTATGAGGACAGGCAGGTGGTTGTAACCGATGCCGACACCCTTTGCCTTGGCAAGCACACCCTTTGCTTTGTTTTTGCCCCCATGGTTCATTGGCCCGAGGTTATGGTGACCTATGACGTGGCTGACAAAATTCTCTTTTCTGCCGATGGCTTTGGCAAGTTCGGCGCTCTTGACGTCGACGAGGATTGGGCTTGCGAGGCTCGCAGGTACTACTTTGGCATTGTTGGCAAATACGGCGCTCAGGTGCAGACTCTGCTTAAAAAGGCCAAGGGACTGCCCATAGAAGCAATTTGTCCCTTGCACGGCCCTGTGCTTAACGAAAATCTTGATTATTACATCAATCTTTACGATATTTGGTCATCCTACGGCACCGAGAGCGAGGGCATTATGATTGCCTATACCTCGGTTTACGGCAACACCAAAAAGGCGGTTAATCTGCTTGCCGACAAGCTGCGCCAAAAGGGCTGCCCCAAGGTGGTTGTGAGCGACCTTGCCCGCTCGGATATGGCCGAAAATGTTGAGGACGCCTTCCGCTACGGCAAAATCATATTTGCCACCACTACCTATGACGGCGGCATCTTCCCCTTTATGAACGACTTTTTGCATCGCCTTGTGGAGCGCAATTTTCAAAACAAAAAGGTGGCCTTTGTTGAAAACGGCACCTGGGCTCCTATGGCCGCCAAAAAAATGCGCGGCATTTTGGAGGGCTGCAAAAACATTGAGTTTGCCGAAAACACTGTTTCAATCAAATCTACAATGAATGCTCAAAACAAAGAGCAGATTGAGACACTTGCCGACGAGCTGTGCGCAGGCTATACTCCTGCAGCAGCGACCACCGACCCCACCGCTATGTTTAAAATCGGATATGGCTTGTATGTGGCCACCACCCTTGACGGTCGCAAAGACAACGGCCTAATCATTAACACCGTATCTCAGGTCAGCGACAATCCAAACCGAATCGCCGTGTGCATAAATAAGCAGAATTATTCATATAATATTGTTTGCAAAACAGGTGTTATGAACATCAACTGTCTTACTGTGGCTGCTCCCTTCTCTGTTTTTGAGAATTTCGGCTTCAGGAGCGGCCGCACTGTGGACAAGTTTGAAGGTATGGAAATCACTCGCACTGCCAACGGATTGGTTGCGCTTAGCGATTACATCAACTCGGTTATTTCTCTCAAGGTTGAGCAGGTGGTGGATTTGGACTCCCACGGAATGTTCATCTGCTCTGTAGTAGAATCGAAGGTTGTGTCTAACAAGGCAAGTATGACCTATGACTACTACCACGCTAACATTAAGCCTAAGCCTCAGATCAACGGCAAAAAAGGCTGGGTGTGCAAAATCTGCGGTTATGTTCACGAGGGTGACTTGCCCGAGGATTTTGTTTGCCCCCTTTGCAAGCACGGTCGCGAGGACTTTGAGCAAATAAAATAAAATCTGTGAAAGGAGCCTTTATTATGAAATACACATGTGATGTATGCGGTTGGGAATATGACGAGGCCGCCGGTCTGCCTGACGAGGGCATTGCCCCCGGTACCAAGTTTGAGGATTTGCCCGACGATTTCGTTTGCCCCCTTTGCGGTGTTGGCAAAGATATGTTCAGCAAAGCAGAATAATTATAAATGGCATCTCGTGTGAGATGCCATTTTGTATTATATATCAAATTACGTAGCTCTTTTTTGTGCTAAATCATAGTTGTTTAGTGAATTTTGATGGTGTATAATGATGTTATATACAGGAGAAATAAAAATGAAAAAATTTTTATCTTTGATTTTAACCCTTGCTTTAATTTTCGCTTGCGTTGCTCCTACGAGCGCAAACGCAGCAAATCCTTTGACGCTGTTAAGAATACTATTTCAAACGGCAAGTTGTACCTCCTCCACGACTACACCAACAACGATAACACCGTCACAGCTTTGCAGGATCTTTTACCCTGGATTATTGGGAGGGATATGCTATTATTACCGCCAGCGAGCTTATCAGGCTCTATGACTACACTATGACACTTGATAATTCTCTTGCCACCTGGTAAGTTAAAAGGATTGATTTTATGAGTGATACTTGGCAACAACTGAAAAACGAATGCTTAGCCTGCACCGCTTGCCCGCTTTGCGAGGGCAGAACCAACGTGGTTTTTGGTGTGGGCGATACCTCATCCAAGGTGCTTTTTGTTGGGGAGGGGCCCGGCGAAAAGGAGGATTTGGCAGGCGAGCCCTTTGTTGGCCCTGCAGGTCAGCTGCTTGACCGCTATCTTGAGGCGGTAGGCCTTAAGCGGAGCAAGGTTTACATCGCCAATATGGTTAAGTGCCGACCGCCACAAAACCGAGACCCCGCCGAGGCAGAGATTGACTGCTGCATCAATTTTTTAAGGCAGCAAACAAGGTTGCTTCAGCCACAGATTATCGTTTGCCTGGGCAGAATTTCTGCCTGCCGTATGATTGACAAGGATTTTAAAGTCACCCGTCAGCACGGTGAGTGGATTAAAAAAGGCCCGTTCTGGATGATGGGCACCTATCACCCTGCGGCGCTGCTGCGCAACCCCAATCAAAAACCCGATGCCCTGCTGGATTTTATCTCGTTGCGCGAAAAAATGCGTGAGCTTGGGCTCTGGTCGGAGGATTTTGAGTAGCCAAAACAAAGTTGACATCTGCCTGTTTGTGTGGTACAATACAACCTGTGCCCACAACGGGCAGTTTATATTCGAAGACGTATCGAAGTAGGGACGTTGCCGAGCGCTGCCGGTGGCAGATGAAGCGAGGCATAAGGAGCAGCCGCGGTCGAAATTTTTACACGGCAGTGTTAAAAAATTTCTGGCACCGCAACAGGACATAACGGGGCGCCCCGTTCGGTAAAAATTGAATAATTCGTTATACTCTAAATTGAGTTTAACATACACGGAGACGTATCGAAGTGGTCATAACGGGGCTGACTCGAAATCAGTTAGGGAGCAATCCCCCGCGAGTTCGAATCTCGCCGTCTCCGCCATCTAAAGACACCATTGAAATCTGAACCCTCAAGTTCAGACTCAATGGTGTTTTTATTATAAAACCCAGTATTTATGCGGCTTTTCGAGGTCGCATTTTCTTTTTGTCAACTGGACTAAAAACAGAAAAACTCAAATTCGGCAATTAGAAGATTGAAAAACAAACCTTTTCGAACCCCTCAGTCTATCTGCATGTGTCTCATAAATCCGCTAATTTCAAGGCATATTCCTCTTCCTTCTGTTCGGGAGTCTTGTATTGCAGTTTTTATATAGGTGGAAATAGACATATTTTTTTGATATAATTTAAAATAACATGAGATATTTGTTCCCAAAACCGTAGTATAAAGATGAGGCAGAAAGGATGTTGAGTAGTTTGGACGATAGTAAAATAATTGAGTTGTTCTATGAGCGCTCAGAGCAGGCAATCATTGAACTATCGAATAAGTACGGCTCTGTATGCACAAGAGTAGCAAACAACATACTGAATAATCGGCAGGATACCGAAGAATGCGTAAACGACGCATATCTCGGAGTGTGGAATACAATACCGCCTCAAAAACCAAATCCGCTTTTGAGTTATATTTGTCGTATCGTTCGTAATCTTGCTATTAAAAAGTATCACGCAAATACCGCAGCAAAACGAAATAGTATCTACGATGTCGCACTTGACGAACTGGAAAACTGTTTCCCGGCTTCCACCTCTGTTGAGGATGAATTCCATGCCGGCGAGGTTGCTCGAATCATTGATGAATTTCTTGCAACTCTGGACAAGGAAAACAGAATTATGTTTGTTCGCCGTTATTGGCATTCGGATTCGATCTCGGAGCTTGCGGAACTCTTTCATACAAGCAACCATAATGTTTCGGTTCGGCTTTCTCGCACACGGGAAAAGCTGAGAAAGCACTTGATTAAGGAAGGAGTATCTTTATGAGAAAAAACAGAATTTCTGAAACTATCGGGAGTATCGATCAGAAATACGTCAATGAAGCAACTGCCTATAGCGGCGAAGCAAAAGCTGTTCGTCGTCCTGTTTGGATGAAATGGGGTGCGATTGCAGCTTGCCTTGCACTCGTAGCCGTTATTGGAATTGGTGCATTCCAGAGTGGACTGTTCGGAGGCAATGAGCAAATTGCAACATTGGACAACGGAAGCAAGATCAACTTTGTTAAGTCAGATGGCGGTGTCGCACAGTTTGATATCGCATTTGAGATCAGTACGAGGGATCTGACTGAGGATGAAATCTCAAATCTGTTCGGCGATTTGCCTGTAACTGGTTATGCTCTTTTCAATAACGAGGATAACAGTATCCTTGGTATTGAAGGTAAGTATGGCGATATGAAACTGCTTGTATCTGCTCCCGGTGTAAACATCAGCGATCTTGTCATCGAAGGAGAGGAAATGGCATCGGATGTGAATGGTGTTTCTGTTAATGCAGGATATTTCACCAGTGGTAAGAATGTCATTTACTATGCCACCTTTGAACTTGTTGAAAGCACAGTTTATATTGAGAATGCAGGTAAGAAGGATGAAAACGAAACAGTGAGAAATGATATTGCCGATGCGATTCAAAAAATTATTGCACTTGAAAAGATCAATCTTTCGAGCATTCCCAAGTAACGACACCATTGAAAGTCGAACACCCAGGCATAGGCAGACGGACGAGAGATGATATTCAAATCTTTTGTGAGAGTTCGAATTCATACGCAAAAACTGCAAAAATATCTTTTTTGTAGCCCATAGACAAAAATCAGGAATCATACCTTTGGTGTGGTTCCTGAATTTTTGTGGTGGCGGGAGATCGGACGTAGTTCGTCGAAGCAATTCAAAATGCGCGATAGCATTTTGAATTGTGAAGTCTTGAGCAACGCGGATTTTTCGCAACCGTTCGGAACGGTCGAAAAATCAAGAGGCGCAGAGCATCTCGCCGTCTCCGCAAAAAAGACGGTTGTCGATGACAACCGTCTTTTTTATTAAATATTAGTCGCAGCAGACGTCCTTTTTCTTTTTTGCGGGGGGATTGGGGGCTGCGGGGGTTACGTCACCCAGACCGGTGGTTTCGGTGAATACGACGTTTTCGCGAGTCATATTGACCATATCGGTGGGGATGATAATCTTTGATGCCTGACCGTTGGAAACGGCGATAAGGGCCTCATACTTTTTAAGCTCAAGCACCGACATATCTGCGCCTGCGTTCTTAAGTGCTGCAAGACCGTCTGCCTCTGCCTGCTTGGCAAGAAGAATGGCCTTTGCCTCACCCTCTGCACGGGCGATGCGAGCGTCACGCTCACCCTCGGCAGCAAGTATCATTGCCTGCTTGTCACCCTCTGCACGGGTGATAACGGCGGCCTTGTGACCCTCGGCCTCAAGCAAGGTTTCACGACGGTCACGCTCTGCCTTCATCTGCTTTTCCATTGCGTTTTGGATTTCAGAGGGAGGAATGATGTTTTTAAGCTCAACACGGTTAACCTTGATACCCCACTGGTCGGTAGCAGAGTCGAGAATCTCAGTCATTTTGCCGTTGATGGTGTCGCGTGAGGTAAGAGTATCGTCAAGCTCAAGCTCACCAACGATGTTACGCAGGGTGGTGGCGGTGAGGTTTGACAATGCGCTGATGGGGTTAACGGCACCGTAGGTAAACAGCTTGGCATCGAACACCTTGAAATAAACAACGGTGTCGATTTGCATGGTAACGTTATCCTTGGTGATTACAGGCTGAGGAGGTGAATCCAAAACCTGCTCTTTGAGGGTTACGCGCTTGGCAACGCGATCGATCACGGGAATGAGAAAGTGGAGGCCTGCATCCCAAGTTTTTTGGTACTTACCCAAGCGTTCAACAACATACTCGGTTGCCTGAGGTACAACCTTAAGGCAAGAGATTATGAACACCAAAACGATTGCTGCAATAATATAAGGCATATTCATCATCCTTTTTTAAAATTTTGAAGTTTTGCTTCTTTTATATTTTACCACATTTTCACCCGTTTTGTCAACGAATGAAAAATTAAAATGGATAGCAGTTTATCCCTCTATGATTTTTTTGGAGTATTTAAAGGCAGTTATCATCGGAACAATGAGTATACCGCAGCAAAAATTGCTTACACCGTGGATTAAATCGTAGGGCAGACCCCCTATAATCCAGGCGACGGTTGCATTCAAATTGAAATCGAAGAATGCAAAGGATTGGAAGGGTGCGTAAAGCAGACCGAATGCCAAACCGTGAAGGCCGCAAACTATCATATAGACGGGCACTGCTACCTTTTTGGACATATTCTGAGGCAGCAGATAGGCTGCAAGCCACAGCACCGCCCACACGTAAAGGTAGGGCACCCACCACAGATTAAAGGCGCCGAATATTCCATCGAGAAAAATATAGATGTAAATGGGTATGAGGGCCTTTGTTCTGAACACCACGGTGAGAGCGATTATAAAGACGCCCACAAGGTGGATGTTGGGCAGGGGTGCCATTAGTATCTTTAACACAAAAATCAGCGCACCCATTATGCTGAAAAAGGCACAGTATTTTAAAAGTCGTTTCATTAAATATCCTTTGAAGTGAATTAAACCTGCAAGTTTCGGAAGTTGTAAAACTCGCCCTTAAGCTCCATCAGCTCGTCGTAGGTGCCGAACTCAACGCACTTGCCCTTTTTCAAAACAGCAATCTTGTCGGCATCCTTAACGGTGGAAAGACGGTGAGCAACAATGAAGGTGGTGCGGCCCTTTGCAAGGTTATTGATGGCCGACTGGATATGCTTTTCGGACACGGTATCCAAAGCTGAAGTGGCCTCGTCAAGAATGATAATTTTCGGATTGCGGATGAGGGCGCGAGCGATGGATATACGCTGTCGCTGACCGCCCGAAAGTTTGCCGCCGTGCTCCCCTATTTGAGTGTCGAGGCCCAGAGGCATATTATCGATTACATCCTTAAGGCAAGCGGCCTCGATAACCTCGTCAAGCTGCTTTTTAGTTACCTTGGGCGAGCCGTAAGTGATGTTGTCCCTTATGGTGCCGGTGAACATTGAGCTGACCTGAGGCACAACTGCAATATGTTTGCGGTAGCTTGTAAGATCAATTTTGTTAAGCTCCTTGCCGTCAAGCAGCACCTTGCCGCTTGATTGAGTATAGAAGCCTGTGACAAGGTTAAGTATGGTGGATTTGCCTGCGCCCGATTCTCCGACGATGGCGACCGTTTCTCCTGCCTTGACGGTGAGATTGAGGCCCTGCAGGATGGGATGGTCGTCTTCATATTGGAAGTGAACATCCTCAAAAACAAACTCGCCCTTAACATTGTCTACCTTTTGCTTGCCGCGGTTATCCTCAATATCGTTGGCGCCAAGAATTTCGCCCACCGAGTTGATGGATTCACTACCCTTTGAAATGATGGGCAGCATATTAACAAGCATACTGATATAAGTAACCAGCAGGCCGAAATAGCTTTGATAAAGGGCAACGTCACCTGCTGTGAGTATTCCGTTAAGGGCAAGCACAACGGTGTAAATAAGGCAGAGCAGACGGAAGGTATTGGACACCGCCCAGCTGGATGAGCCGAATACAGCGTTTATCTTGTCAAGCTTAAAGCCCTTGACGGCAAGACGGCTGACCTGGTCGGTCATTCGGTTGGCCTCGGTATCGCCCAGGCCGTGTGCACGGGTGACGGGTATCATCTCTACCATATCGGCGACGTGAGAGGACGTGACCTCCATCTCGATACGGAATTCGCGGTTGTTAGATGCAATCTTTTTGTGAAAAAGGCGCACCAAAAAGGTTGATGCAGGGCCACCCAGGATGAAGAAGAGCAGAACAAACCAGTCGCCCTTGGCGATAACAACGGCAAAAACTGTAATGAGGTTTATAAGTGCGTCCATACCGTTGTTGAAAATCTGAGATGAAAATTCAAAAATGGACTCTACGTCGCGGATAATCTTGGACTGAATACGGCCTGACTGCATTTCTTTATTAAACTTGATGGTAAGCCGCTGCAGTTTGCGAACAATAGCGCCGCGCAAGCCTGCCTCTACACCGCGCGTGGCGATGGAGCGGTACTTAACAAACATGGTGTGGCAAGGAATGTTGATGGCCACCAAAAAGAGGGCTATCAGCGCATTGGTGACTATAATCTCGGTTGTGTTTTCGGGACGGGTGGTGATAACGTCGATAATGTTGGCCATCGCCACGGGGAGATAGAGCTGAGGGCTGACCTTAATGATAAAAAATATAGCTGACGCCAGAAGCTTGCCGTAATACCTTTTGTACAGTCGAAGGAGTGTAGCAAAAGGATTGCGGTTATTGCGAACGTAGTACTTCTCGATAAAGTCTTTTTCGAGTTGTTCTACATCCTGCTCCGGTATCAGCTCTTCAGGGGTTTGATGCCCCTCGGTAAATATTTCGGTGATGGGATTATGTTTTTCAGCGGTTGTTTTTGACATAACAAGCACCTCTGCTTTACATTGGCAAAAAGCCTTTGTTTGCGTATATAATACTACCTAAAAAATAAAAGTCAACCCATTTTTATAAACTTTTAAATTTTAAGTAGTTTTAGCCAAAAACATTCCGATTTTATTGACAAAAGCAACAACATTTTCTTGCCAAAATCCTTTGTTAGTGCTATGATATTTTAAAAGGAGGGGTTTTATGAAAGAGCAGTTTGAGCGCACCGCTATGATTTTGGGCGAGGCTGCCGTTCGGCGCCTGCAAAAGGCTACCGTTGCCGTGTTTGGCGTTGGTGGTGTTGGCGGCCATGCCGCTGAGGCTCTTGCCCGTGCAGGTGTGGGCACCATCCATCTTATCGACAGTGACGTGGTATCCCCTTCTAACATCAACCGTCAGATGGTAGCACTTAACAGCACCGTCGGTCAGTTTAAGGCCGACGTGGCGGCAGCGCGCATTAAAGACATCAATCCCGATGCAACGGTTATCACTCACAAGGTCTTTTTCTCGGAAGAAACTTTGGGGCAGTTTGATTTTGCCGCCTTTGACTATGTGGTGGATGCCATTGACTCAGTTTCATCGAAAATTTTGCTTATAGAGCTTGCTACGGCTCAATCAGGCGGCATCATCAGTTCTATGGGTGCAGGCAATAAATTGGACCCCACTGCCTTTGAGGTGGCCGACATATACGATACCTCGGTGTGTCCCCTGGCGCGGCGCCTTCGGGGCGATTTGCGCAAACGTGGAGTTAAGGCGCTTAAGGTTGTTTATTCAAAAGAGGTGCCCTTTACCGCTGACGGTCAGCGAGTGCCTGCAAGCGTGCCCTTTGTGCCATCGGTAGCAGGTCTTATTGCCGCAGGTGAGGTAATTAAAGATTTGGTTAAATAAAAAAGCATCTGATTTTCAAACTAATTCAGATGCTATTCTTTTACAAACTCGATAATATCCGAAACTTCACAATCCAAAGCATAGCACAAAGAATCTAGGGTTTTTGTGTTAATAGCTTCGCCTTTTTTTATTCGGTGCAATGTGTTCGCTGAAAACCCTTGCTTAAAAATTAAATAATACTCCGTTATGCCTTTTCTAAATAGGGTTTCATAAAAAGGTTTATAACTAATCATTTTTATCACCCATTAAATATTATCATACTTAAACTCTTGACTATACTTAACTTATTGAGTATAATTAGATTTGTAAATATCTTTTAGGAGTGATTTTATGAAAAACCCATTTGATGTTTTAGGCATTAATACAACTGCAACGCCTAAACAAATTGAAAAGGCATACAACAAAGAGGTTAAAAACGCCCAGCGCGATATAACCAACGAAAGTGCTCTTGAAACCAAGTTGTCAGAACTTAGTTGGGCGCTTACCGAGTTGCTTAATGAAAATTCAAGAGACAAATATGAAATTGCTGAAAACAAAGAGGTAGCAATAAAGGACGAGGGCATTAAAACTAAAAATATAGTTCTTAAATATATTTTATGTATTTTTGTAGCTTTGTCATTTTGCATCAAGTTTCCTATCGCAAATGTTTATACACTACACGGCGTTTTTGGCGACAATTACTATTATATAAAAGATGATACAGAAAGAATCATATTAGTAGTATGCACAATACTGGTTATTGCATTTGCTTTGATCGGTTTTTGGTTACTTGACTTAATTGCTAGAAAAATGTTTGCAACAAGTGAAGATGATTATGCTGTTCGTAATATAACACGGTGGATAATCATCGTTTTAAATAGTATTGTTTTGTTTAGTTCAATTATAACCGCATCACAAGAACGCGGCGGAGATGGGTTTGCAACCATCGGTTACATGATACCAGATGTACTTACTTATGCTTTAATAATTATTGCAACCTTCATTTTTGTTGACAGAGTTAACAAGCGTGATGATTGATAAATAAATATCCCCCCGTATAACGGGGGGGTATTTCATTTTCGGGCATAGCCCTAATACTACTGGCGGCGCACAAGTGCGCTTTTTATTGGCCTGCCAGCCACGCAACGGTCATCGGCGACCCGTAAACGGGTTGTAAGTCTTTGCCGGCTCCCCTTGTCAGGGGAGC
>JAZNIT010000059.1:0-3219 GCA_045577615.1 Acutalibacteraceae bacterium | reverse complement strand
AGACTTACAACCCGTTTACGGGTCGCCGATGACCGTTGCGTGGCTGGCAGGCCAATAAAAAGCGCACTTGTGCGCCGCCAGTAGTATTAGGGCTATGCCCGAAAATGAAATACCCCCCGTTATACGGGGGGATATTTATTTTTTGTTTGCCATTGCTTGACAGATTAAAAAGGGGGTGCTATTATATGGTATATTACAGTAAAAAGGTGGCAAAATTATGAGTCTTGATATTAAGGTGGCCTTTATCGGCTGCGGCAATATGGGTGGCGCCCTTGCATTATCTGCTGCAAAAAGCGGCTGCAAACTGATGCTGGCCGATCCCGACGGCGCAAAATCAGGCCTTTTGGCACAAATGACAGGTGGCATCGCCGCCTCGAATGATGATTGTGCCGCCAAGGCCGATTATATCTTTATGGCCGTCAAGCCTCAAATTATCGGCGCAGTGCTTGAAGGTATGGCGCCCACTCTTGCAGCCCGTACCGACCGATTTGTCATCGTGTCAATGGCCGCAGGTGTTGAGATTGATACCATCCACGCCCACCTTGGCTTTACTTGCCCAACCGTTCGCATTATGCCCAACACTCCTGCATCTATCGGTGCGGGTGTCATCCTTTATTGCAGCAAGGATATAACCGAGGCTGAAGAGTCTGCCTTCTGCACCCTTATGCAAAACGCCGGCGTGTTGGATTCCATTCCCGAAAAACTTATCGATTCAGGCAGCGCCCTTTCAGGATGTGGCCCCGCCTTTGTATATCAGTTTATCGAGGCTCTTGCCGACGGCGCAGTTGATGCAGGCCTGCCACGAGATAAGGCATTGATGTATGCCGAGCATACTGTAGCAGGCGCAGCCCTGCTTGCCCTTCAAAGTGGCGAGCATCCCGGCAAGCTTAAGGATGCCGTTTGCTCACCCGGCGGCAGCACCATCGAGGGTGTCCGCGCATTAGAGGCAGGCGCATTCCGTTCCTCTGTGATGGAGGCGGTAATTGCCTCCTACAACCGCACAAAAGAGTTAGGAAAGTGAGAATATAATGAGAATTGTAGTAAAAGTCGGCACCTCCACTTTAACACATTCTACAGGCTGTCTTAACATCCGACAGGTAGAAATGTTTTGCAAGGTGCTCAGCGATTTAAAGAACGCAGGTCACGAGATAATTTTGGTTTCATCGGGCGCAATCGGTATGGGTATGGGCAAGCTTCCCATCCAAAACCGTCCCACCGATATGCCTACCAAGCAGGCTGCCGCTGCTGTGGGTCAGTGCGAGCTGATGTATACCTACGATAAGCTTTTCACCGAATATAACCACGTGGTAGCACAGATTTTGCTCACTGGCGACGACCTTGACCACGCCGACCGTAAGCAAAATTTCGAAAACACCCTCTACCGCCTTCTTGAATTGGGCGCGCTGCCCATTATTAACGAGAACGATACCATCGCAACCCAAGAGATTGCGGTGGGTGATAACGATACCCTTGCGGCTATCGTCACCGTATGTGCCAAGGCAGATTTGCTCATTTTGCTTAGCGACATCGACGGCCTTTATACCGCTGACCCCCACACCGATAATAGCGCAACCCTTATCTCTGTGGTGGATGCCATTGACGACAAAATGTATGACATAGCAGGTGAGTCGGGCAGCTTGGGCACAGGTGGAATGGCTACCAAATTGCGTGCCGCCGCCATCGTTACCGAAAATGGTGTTGATATGGTTATCACCAACGGCGCACAGCCCGAAAATATGTACGATATAATCGACGGCAAGCAGGTGGGCACCCGCTTTTTAGGGGGCAAAAAACAATGAGAACTACCGACCAAATTCTTGCCGCCGCCAAGGCCGTCAAATTCGTCCCTGCATTGCTCACAACCGAGCAAAAGCAGAATGCATTAGAGCAAATTGCACGCTGCCTTGTAGAGGGCAGCGACGAAATTTTAACTGCCAATGCCGCCGATATGGAGGCAGCAAAGGGCAAAATCAGCGACGTAATGCTTGACCGCCTGATGCTCAACCGTCAGCGCATTCTTGCGATGGCAGAGGGCATCCGTCAGGTTGCCGCATTGCCCGACCCCGTTGGCGCAGTGCTTAACACAACCACCCGTCCCAACGGCTTGGTTATCGAAAAAACCGCGGTGCCTATGGGCGTTATCGCTATTATATACGAAAGCCGTCCCAACGTCACCTCTGATGCTGCCGCCTTGGCGCTTATGAGCGGCAGCGTATGTGTGCTTCGTTGCGGCAGTGATTCATACCGCTCCTGCGCCGCAGTGGTCAACTGCCTTAAAAAAGGCCTTGCCGCCGCCAACTTGGATGGTGAGTTAATTAACCTGCTTGATGATACCTCACGCGAGGGCGCCAATCGCCTTATGACTGCGGTGGGCTATGTGGATTTACTCATCCCCCGAGGTGGAGCAGGGCTCATCAAGGCCTGCACCGAAAATGCCAAGGTGCCTTGCATCCAAACCGGCACGGGCATCTGCCATATTTATGTAGATAAGGCCGCCGATATAGAGATGGCCCTTTCCATCCTCAACAACGCCAAAACAAGCCGCCCCTCTGTGTGCAACGCCGCCGAGGTTTGCCTTGTTCATAAGGATATAGCCGCCGACCTTTTGCCCAAACTGCAAAAGGTGCTTGTGGCCGACCGCAAGGAACAGGGTGCAACTCCCGTAGAGCTTCGTCTGGACTCAAAAGCAGGCGAGTATATCAGCGGCACTCCTGCAAGCGAAACCGACTTTGATACCGAATTTTTGGATTATATACTGGCCGTCAAGGTGGTTGACGATGTAAAGGCAGCTGCAGAGCACATCGCCTGCCATTCAACGGGACATAGCGAGGCAATTATCACTACCGACCAAACTGCTGCCGATTTGTTCAGCCGCTTGGTAGACAGCTCATCGGTATATATCAACGCATCCACCCGCTTCACCGACGGCGGCGAATTTGGACTTGGCTGCGAAATGGGTATATCTACTCAGCGCCTCCACGCAAGAGGGCCTATGGGACTTGGCGAACTTTGTACTTATAAATACATAATCAAAGGCAATGGCCAAATAAGGTAAATTAAAGCAGACGTAAGTCTGCTTTTTTTGTAAACGAAAACCACGCGATAGTCGCGTGGTTCAAAAGAGGTTTACCGATGAACAAAAATTGCAGAAATCAAAGGCGAACGCAGAAAGCGCTTTATGTCCTGCCTCCCTCTGACGAGGGAGGTGGATTTTTGCGA
>JAZNIT010000058.1:0-8353 GCA_045577615.1 Acutalibacteraceae bacterium | reverse complement strand
ATGCCCGGTATGATGGACACAATCCTCAACCTCGGTCTCAATGAAGAAGTTGTAGAAGCTATCTCAGCTAAGAGCGGCAACCCCCGTTGGGCTTGGGACTGCTACAGAAGATTCATTCAGATGTACTCCGACGTTGTTATGGAAGTTGGTAAGAAATACTTTGAAGAACTCATCGACGAGATGAAGGAAGCAAAGGGCGTTACTCAGGACGTTGACCTTACAGCTGACGACCTTAAGACTCTTGCAAATCAGTTCAAAGCTGAGTATAAGGCTAAAATCGGCAAGGACTTCCCGACTGATCCGGAGGAGCAGCTTATGGGCGCTGTTGAGGCTGTTTTCCGTTCATGGGACAACCCCCGTGCAAACGTATACCGTCGTGACAACGATATTCCGTACTCATGGGGTACTGCTGTTAACGTTCAGATGATGGCATTCGGTAACATGGGTGACGATTGCGGTACCGGTGTTGCATTTACCCGTGACCCCGCTACCGGTGAACCCGGCCTTATGGGTGAGTTCCTCGTTAACGCACAGGGCGAACACGTTGTTGCCGGCGTTCGTACTCCCATGCCCATCGCAGAGATGGCTGAGAAGTTCCCCGAGGCTTTCGCACAGTTCAAGGACGTTTGCGCAACCCTCGAAGATCACTACAGAGATATGCAGGATATGGAGTTCACCGTTCAGGCAGGCAAGCTCTACATGCTTCAGACCCGTAACGGTAAGAGAACTGCAAAGGCTGCTCTTAAGATCGCTTGCGACCTCGTTGACGAGGGCATGATCGACAAGAAGCAAGCTGTTGCAATGATCGATCCCCGTAACCTTGACACCCTTCTCCATCCCCAGTTCGACGCTAAGGCTCTTAAGGCTGCTACCCCTGCAGGCAAGGGCTTGGGCGCATCTCCCGGCGCCGCTTGCGGTAAGGTAGTATTCACCGCTGAGGATGCAGAGGCTTGGAACAACCGCGGCGAAAAGGTTGTTCTCGTTCGTCTTGAAACCTCTCCTGAAGATATCACCGGTATGAAGGCTTCTCAGGGCATCCTCACCGTTCGCGGTGGTATGACCAGCCACGCTGCCGTTGTTGCTCGCGGTATGGGTACCTGCTGCGTATCCGGTTGCGGCGACATCATTATGGATGAAGAAAACAAGAAGTTCACCCTTGCAGGCAAGACCTACCACGAAGGCGACTACATCTCTATCGACGGTTCTACCGGTAACATCTACGACGGCATCATCCCCACCGTTGATGCTGAAATCGCAGGCGAGTTCGGCCGCATTATGGACTGGGCTGACGAGTTCAGAACTCTTAAGGTTCGCACCAATGCCGACACTCCCGCCGATGCTAAGAAGGCTCGTGAGCTTGGCGCCGAGGGTATCGGCCTTTGCCGTACCGAGCATATGTTCTTCGAGGCAGAGCGTATTGCCGCTTTCCGCGAAATGATCTGCTCTGACACTGTTGAGGGTCGCGAGGCCGCTATGGCTAAGATTCTTCCCTATCAGCAGGGCGACTTTGAGAAGCTCTACGAAGCACTCGAGGGCAACCCCGTTTGCATCCGCTTCCTTGATCCCCCCCTCCACGAGTTCGTTCCCACTGAAGAGGCTGACATTGCCGCTTTGGCAAAGGCTCAGGGCAAGACCGTTGAGGATATCAAGAATATCATCACCTCTCTCCACGAGTTCAACCCCATGATGGGTCACCGTGGTTGCCGTTTGGCAGTAACCTATCCCGAAATCGCAAAGATGCAGACCACCGCTGTTATCCGCGCTGCTATCAACGTTAAGAAGGCTCACGCTGACTGGAACATCGTTCCCGAAATCATGATTCCTCTTACCGGCGAAATTAAGGAATTGAAGTTCGTTAAGGATATCGTTGTTGCTACCGCTGATGCAGAGATTGCTGCTGCAGGCGTTGAGCTCAAGTATGAGGTTGGTACCATGATGGAAATCCCCCGTGCTTGCCTCACTGCTGACGATATTGCTAAGGAAGCTGAGTTCTTCTGCTTCGGTACCAACGACCTTACCCAGATGACCTTCGGCTTCAGCCGTGACGACGCAGGTAAGTTCCTTGATGCTTACTATGACAGAAAGATCTACGAGAACGATCCCTTCGCAAAGCTTGACCAAACCGGTGTTGGTAAGTTGATGGATATGGCTGTAACTCTCGGTAAGAAGACCCGTCCCGAAATCCACTGCGGTATCTGCGGTGAGCACGGCGGTGACCCCGTATCTGTTGAGTTCTGCCACAAGATTGGCCTCGACTATGTATCTTGCTCTCCCTTCCGCGTGCCGATCGCACGTCTTGCCGCCGCACAGGCTGCTATCAAGGGCTAATTGCTAACAATAAAATCCCGCCGAATAATCGGCGGGATTTTTTGTTGCAATGCCCTTGAAGTTATATTCGCCTTGCGGCGAGTAATATTGCTTCGCAGTTATATTTGGCTTGTGCCAAGTTATATTGCCCTTCGGGCAGTTTGGGAGGCGAATATAATATCACTGAAGCCGTAAGGTTTCAATATCACTTTTGCTTTGCGAAAATATCACTCCGTCGAAGACGGAATATAACTTAAATCTCTAGCAAAGAATCTAAGTAATTATATTTATAAATCAAAACTATCCGCTCGAATTTCTTCGGGCGGATTTTATGCAAAATTCATTTAAAAGGGTATAAATATCATTTTTTATACTATAATATTAGTATAATTGTGTTGACAAAACACGATTTGGGTGTTAAAATATTAACAATCTAGTTAAATTTGCACATTTTAACCAGATTGTTAATGTGAAACCTTGCAGATTTATTGTTTTAGGCGGTGAATGACTATTATGAGCTATGTTTTGTTGTCTCATTTGTATTATAAAGATAAAAACGAATATAAAGCCCTTTATGAACAAAGAATTTCGGCTGAATCAACCCGTGTTCTGCCAATAAAAATTGGAAAACATAAAGCTTTTTATTGTTTGTGCCCTGAAATACACAGTATCAGTATGCAGATAATGCAACTGGATAAAAAGATTTCTCAAATTCAAAACGAACTTCCTAATGCGGCATTAATACAATTTGCTAATAGGTGCTTAGTTGATGAAATCAAACTCACAAACGATATTGAAGGCGTTTACAGCACAAGGAAAGAACTAGCCTCAGTTCTTAACGAAGTCAGCAATAAAGCAAAGAAAAAACGTTTTTATGGTTTATTAAACAAATATAAAATGTTGATTAGTGACAATGAATTTGCATTAAACACATCAACCGACATAAGGGACATCTATAACGATTTGGTTTTAAAAGAAGTTTCCGAAGATTGTGCGGATAATGTTCCCGATGGTGAAATTTTCAGAAAAGATATGGCGGAAGTCACAACACCAACCCAAAAGGTGATTCATAAAGGGGCTTATCCTGAAACAAAAATTATTCAGCTTATGGAACAAGCACTTAATATTTTAAATCAAAAAGAAATCCCGATATTAGTTAGGATTTCGGTTTTTCATTACCTTTTTGGATATATCCATCCTTTTTATGACGGCAACGGAAGAACCTCTCGTTTTATAAGCAGTTATCTTCTTTCGAAAGAGTTTGAATTTTTGATTGGTTTTAGGCTTTCTTATACGATAAAAGCACATATAAAAGAATATTATGACGCTTTTAAGGAATGTAATGACGAAAAAAACTTAGGAGATTTAACCCCGTTCATAATTATGTTCCTCAATATAATTCTCGAGTCGTTTCAAAACCTTTATGACGCTCTGGAAAAAAGAATCAATTATTTATTAAAGTTTTCAAATGTTATTGATAGTAATTCAAAAATGTCGGATGATTTAAAAGCGTTTGCTAACATCTTAATTCAAGTTTCATTATTTTCTAACGAAGGAATTACAAAAAAACAATTAGGCTTAGAACTAGATATTAGCGAATCAACGGTAAATAAACGCCTGGCTAAATTACGGGAAATGGGATTGCTTTTAGAAGAAAAGTGTAAACCTGCAAAATATATGTTGGATTTGAATGAGCTTTCTTAATTTCCCTATTTTGCTGATAGCACCGCAGGCTGCTATTAAAGAAAGCAAGTAATTAGGCTTATAAATCAAAACTATCCGCTCGAATTTCTTCGGGCGGATTTATATATGTATTGAATCGTTGGAGCGAAAATGGTATAATAATGTTTGCTAAATTCCAATTTGTTTAACTGAACAGCATATATACCGCAGGAGCAAGGTTGAAATATATCTTGCCCCTTTTTTATTGAGGCACCGACTGCAAGTAATGGTTGACAAGTTTTTGGGGGTGGTATATAATTATTTTAGTTGGATAGAATGCGGAGCGGATAGAGGATGATTAGGTTGCAGCCTCGCCGTGTTAATTCAGCTGTATTATCAAATACCCCACTGTCGGTGGGGAATTTATAGAAAACAGGAGCGTTTAAAAATGGATATTCTTAAGAAATTTTTCCCCACTGCATTTAAGTCAAATGACCTTAAGCCCTTCATCATTGCACTGGTTGTATACTTGCTTATCGACATCGTGTGCGGCGTTGTTATCGGCGTTCTTGCAAAGTTGCCCCTCATCGGCATCATCTTCTCTCTTATAGGAACAGTCATCGGACTTTATGCTCTTATCGGCATTATCCTCTCCGTTCTTGTATTTGTTAAGGTTATTAAGTAATTTCAAAACACCTAACCCCCACCGTGTATGGGCCGTACAGTTAAGGACAGTACAACACGACACAAAAACACTCGTAGTTTTTTTAAAAACTGTGGGTGTTTTTAATATTCTCTTTCTTTGTTAGTCAAGTTGTGCTATAATACAACTAACCGATAAATAAGAATTTGCAGGTGACTTAATATGTTTTTTATTGGTATTTTCCTTTGTGTTGTTGTTGCTATTGTTATTGGTACTGTTATACCTAAAAAAGAAAACTACAACAAACTAGATAAGATAGGATTTATATTCAATATTATTCTTTCCGTTGTTTATGTGCCAATGTCATTATATGGTATTTTTTCCTTTTTTGCCGCTGATAGTATGTTTATGTATTCCGAAACTATTCAAAAAATCATAGACCTTATGATTACTATTGGCATAACTTTACCTTTTGTTTCTGTGTTAGGTATAGTGCTTTCGGTTATTTTTCGCAAAAAAGGAAAACGAATTTTAAGTTTTACAATTCAGTTTATTCCTTTAATTCTCTTTATTGTTATTGTTGTAACCTTTGAATTGATAAGCAATATTCAAGTATGACCAAGCGATAAATTCCAATTTATCGAATAGATGATATTTGTTTAGAAAAGGGTTTTAGGTTCTCCTAAAAAGCGGAAAATGTGATATACATTTTCCCTGCTTGCTGCGGTATAAGACAAATATTAAACGGATGTGTAGAAATTCTACGCATCCGTTTTACTATCTCAAGAAATTTTAATAGTGATATTGTGAGACAGGTCTCACAGTGATATTTTTGATAAATCAAAAGTTATATTAAAACCTTACGGTTTTAGTGATATTTTATTCGCTTCTAAACTCGCAAAGCGAATAACACTCGGCTTTTAGCCGAATATAACTGCGAAGCAATAAAACTCGCCGTAAGGCGAATAAAACTGGCGTTGTATCCTTACGTGTACAACGCCTAAACGGTAGGTTTTTTGTGCCATTTATGGGACAGTGGGAGTCGTATACTAAAGCCATCGCGAGCAAGACCGTCTTTTATGACCACGCCATCGGCAACAAAATCAAGGTCAATTTTATAATAGGATGACCCCCGATTTGCACTTTTTTGAAAATGTGCTATAATGTTTGCAAGAGGTGATTGCCATGTCTAAACCAAAAAAGCCCATCATCGCCATTATGTATGACTTTGATAAAACCCTGTCGACCAAGGATATGCAGGATTTCGGCTTCATTCCCAAGCTGGGTATGGCTCCGCAGCAGTTCTGGGACGGAGTGGAGCAGCTGCGTGAATCAGAAAATATGGATTCCGTTCTTGCCTATTTGCGGCAGATGCTTGTTAAAGCCTCCGAAAAGGGGCTGCCCGTCACTCGCGACACCTTTGTGTCGCTGGGCAAGGATATTGAATATTACCCCGGTGTTGAGGATTGGTTTGACCGCATCAACGAGTACGGCCGTCAAAACGGCGTTACCGTTGAGCACTACGTTATCTCGTCGGGAATAAAAGAAATTATCGAGGGCTCATCCATCAAAAAGCACTTTAAAGAGGTCTATGCCTGCGAGTTTTTGTATGATGCAAACAAGGTTGCCGTGTGGCCCAAAATGACCGTTAATTATACCAACAAAACTCAGTTTCTTTTCAGAATCAACAAGGGCGTGCTTGATGTTTGGAACGATAAGGGGCTCAACGACTTTGTGCCTGAGGAGGAGCGTCGCATCCCCTTCAGAAATATGATTTACATTGGTGACGGCTTGACCGACGTACCTTGTATGAAGCTGGTTAAAGCCAACAAGGGGCAATCAATCGCCGTATTTCGCAAGCGCAAAAAGAGCGTTGCGGCACAGCTTATGTCGGAAAACCGCGTTGATTTTATCACCGAGGCCGACTACCGCCAAGGCGGTGAGCTTGACAGCATTGTAAAAACCGTTATCGAAAAGATGGCGACGGTTGAAAAGCTGGTGCGCCTGCACGACAAGCACAAAAAATCTATTGATAAATAAATTAACCCCCTCATACAAAATCACAATAAATACCATAGCGTTTACGCACGAGGAGGCGTATATATGAATTACAATCAACTGCTGTCATTGATAACTTCAGACAATGTGTACGACCGCCTGAAGGAGAATGAGCAGGAGCTTTTTGCCCTCATCCCCGAGCTGAAGGTGTGCAAGGGCTTTGACCAAAAAAGCAGCTGGCATATTTATGATGTTTACGAGCATATTTTGCATGTAGTGGCGGGAGTTGAGCCCGACCTCATCCTCAGGCTGACAGCACTGTTTCACGATGTGGGCAAGCCCCCTGCCTTTACCCTCGACAGCGACGGAGTGGGTCACTTTTGGGGCCACTGGGACCGTTCGGGAGAAATTTTCAACCGCTATGCCCCCTCACTTGGTCTGAAGGATGAGGACGTTGCCTTGATTTCGGCCTTAATTTTTTATCACGATATGAATGTGGACAGAATGACCGACGAGCAGCTTTGTGAGATGGTGAAGCGGATTGGCAAGCAGCACATCAAAAAACTTTTTGCCATCAAGCGCGCCGACCTTTTGGCTCAAAACAGCAAGTACCACAGCCTGCTTGAAAATATCCACAAGCAGGAGCAGACCCTTTTATCCCACTTCTGATAAGAGTATCCATCAACAAAAAACAAACCCCCTGACGATAGCGTGATGTCCTTATCGGAGAAATCATAATTCGATTTGATCATATCGCTCGAAATTGCTCCGCAGTAAACAAATAATTAACCCCGACAGATTTTCAAAAAAGATCTGTCGGGATTTTCGTTACCTTTATTCATTCAATTCAATCAAAAGACTTGTATTAATTTCAAAAATTGTTTTTCCTTCTTCAGATTCAATATCCCATGGCTGCTCTGTATCCACAATATAAGAATTAGCTTTTTTCTCTACAATTACACATCCGATAAAGCAATCCTTAGGAAAGATATTTTCAAAATTCTCGCTTGATACAACCGGCCATTTTTCGATAATCCTATGTTTGCGATCATAGGCATCCATGAACTCACACAATACAAATTCCGGATAACCACTATCATCTACTAAACGTGTGGCTGTAGCCTTAATATAGAACATCCTTAATTACTCCTTTCGTTTTATCGCAAGTTTCGCCTTTGTAATACAAAGGCATAGGGCTAACCCCATACCCCTAAAGTTGCACACATATTAAGGCTCCCTCCGGGAGGGAGCTGGCGCCGTAGGCGACTGAGGGAGAGTGCGTTACAATGTGATTAGCACAAAACCAAAGTTACGCGGGCTCCTTCCGTCACGCTTCGCGTGCCACCTTCCTCCCGGAGCAAGGCTTTGCAAGAACCCGTTCCGTTGCATATCGGAAGCCGCCACGGTGGAGAACGCAAACCCGCAAAACGGGAGGGGCAGAAACGCTTCCCCTTTCAACCGCGCGGGATGGCGCGACGGCAGGAGCGGGAAGTCGCGCGGCGGCGCTTGGACAACACAGGGCATTTTTTCAAGGGGTACCCTACGAAAAGAAAAAAGCAGAGAATGATGTTTCACACTCTCTGCTCTCGGATCGGCTTCCCTTTACGGAATGCTCACCAAAGGATCGGCCTCTCCCATAACGGTGGGAAGCTTGCCGTCCCACTTTTCAATCTTTTTGTTCTCAATCACCATTTCCGAAAGAGATTCGCTGATGGTTTTATTGGCCTCGGCCTCGGCCTGAGC
>JAZNIT010000057.1:0-6063 GCA_045577615.1 Acutalibacteraceae bacterium | reverse complement strand
GATATGGAGTCGGCGGCAGTTGCTTCTGTGGGCTATAAAATGGGCGTGGGCACAGTGGCCTTGCGCCGAATATCCGACGATGCAGGTAATGACGCATCGGGACTTTATCTTGATGCGGCCGTTTACGAAACCTCAATGACCGAGATGCTCATTAACATCTTGAGCAAAATTCGGGAGGTCGGCTGATGGCGGCAAAAAAACGCACCTATCAAAATTTGTTGCAGGGTTCAATGATACTGGCCGTTGCAACAGCTTTGGTTAAAATTCTGGGTGCCATATACAGAATTCCTCTTAACAATATGCTGGGTGAGCTGGGCACCGGCTATTATTCAACCGCCTACGACCTTTATTTGCCCATCTATTCTCTTGCTATGGCAGGTCTGCCTGTTGCCATATCCCGAATGGTTGCCGAAAGTATGGCCACCAAGCGCTATTCCGACGCAAGGCGATTGCTGAAATTGGCGCAACGGTCCTTTCTTATAACGGGCGTAACCGGTACCGTGCTTATGGTGCTTGTTACCTATTTTTATCTTTATAATAATTGGTTTCGCACCACCTTCAATATAACCGAAGACCAAAACTGCGTTTACGCCATTGTGCTTATTGCTTTTTCTATACTCTTTTGCTGCATAATGTCCACCTACCGCGGATATTATGAGGGCCTTCGCAATATGATACCCACTGCCGTATCTCAGGTTATCGAGGCGGCAGGCAAGCTGGTGCTTGGCCTTGTGCTTGTTTGGGTCACCAAATACGTCTGCATCAGCGTTTACGGAATGACCGAAACCCAAAGCCTGCCCTATGCCGCAGGCGCCGCAGTGCTTGGCGTAACTTTGGGCGCTGCCGCAGGTGCACTTTATTTGCGACTGAGCCACCGCATAACAGGGGATGGCATCACCGCAGAGGAACTTTCTGCATCCCCCGAAGCACAGCCTTCGGGCAAGCTGCTTAAATCTCTCTTTGTTATCGCGCTGCCCATCGTTATCGGCTCAATGGTCAGGGATGTGGCAGGCCTTGTAGACCTTACCACCGTTAAATCCCGCTTGGGTGACGTGGTTGCCACAGTGCCCGACCTTACGGGCAAATATTACGGCATAACCAACCTCACTGCCGAAGAAATGGGAGATTTGCCCACTTACCTATACGGTATATATAAGGGCTTTGCCTTCTCAATTTATAACCTTGTGCCCACCATAACCTCGGTTATCGGTGTCAGTGCCATTCCTGCCCTCAGCACCGCTTGGACGCAAAAGGATAATGGCGGCATCAAGCAAAACAGCGAGTCAATAATTCGCCTTACTTCAATGATAGCCCTCCCTGCAGGTGTGGGTATAGCATGTTTGTCAGGCCCCATTTTGCAGCTGCTTTATTCGGGCAGACCCAATGCCGTCACCATCGCCACACCCATTTTGACCGTGCTTGGCATTTCGGCCGTCTTTGCAGGTATGGCGGTACCCCTTACCAATATGCTTCAAGCCATCGGCAAGCAAAACATCCCCGTCATAAATATGGCAGTGGGCGTTGTGCTCAAAATAGTTGTAAACTATGTTTTGGTGGGCGTTGAAAGCATCAATATCAAGGGCGCCGCAGTGGGCACAGCCCTCTGTTATGGCTATATTCTGGTAGCAAACCTTATCTGCTACCTCCATTATTCAAAGGCTAAAATCAGCCTTGTTTCAACCCTTTTCAAGCCGGCTTTTGCCGCTATAATGTGCGGTGCCGCCGCCTTAGGAAGTTATAAAGCGCTGGCACTTGTAATGGGCGCATCAAAGCTTAATACAGCAATTTCAATAATAATTGCAGCCTTGGTTTATGCAATTTGCTTAGGCATAACCAAAAGTTTTACAGAAAATGATATAAAAATGCTTCCAAAAGGGGAAAAAATAGCAAAATTGCTTGCAAAAATCAATTGGATAGGTTAAAATAGTAGTTGTTGGGAGAATTCCAAAAATGGTTGAATTTGAGTTTAAAGGAAAATATACGATCGACGATTTGGTGCAAATAATCCGCTTACTGCGGGGCGAGGGCGGCTGTCCTTGGGATATGCAGCAAACCCACCAATCAATCCGCAACAACGTGATTGAAGAGGCTTACGAGGTGGCTGACGCCGTCGATACCAACGACAAAGCGGCCTTGTGTGAGGAACTTGGCGATTTGCTTATGCAGGTTGTCTTTCACGCACGCATAGCTGAAGAGTCGGGTGACTTTAATCTTGACCAAGTGGCAGACGAGGTTTGTCAAAAGCTTGTCCATCGTCATCCCCACGTTTTCGGTACCGTCAAGGCCGACACCGTCGGTCAGGTGCTGGACAATTGGGACGCCATTAAAATGGAAGAGAAAAACCAACAAACATATACCGATACTTTGCTCAGCGTACCCCGCGCCTTTCCCGGCATAATGCGTGCCGCCAAGGTGCAAAAGAGAGCCGCCAAGGTGGGCTTTGACTGGCCCGACTCCAACGGCGCGTGGGACAAGCTGAATGAAGAAATTGCCGAGGTTCGCGAGGCCGAGCGCTCAGGCGATGCCGATGCTCTGGTTGACGAGGTGGGCGACCTGCTTTTCAGCGTGGTCAACGTAACCCGCTTTCTCAAGGTCGACGGGGAAGAGGCAATATCAAAAGCCACCGACAAATTCATATCACGCTTCGATATGATGGAACGGCTGGCCGTCGCAAAAGGCTTAAATCTTAAAGACCTCTCTCTTAGCGAGATGGACGCCTTGTGGGACGAAATAAAGCAGAACTCATAAATGGCGCAAGCCTTGAGTATAAAAAAATTATTGGAGGTAACTTACAATGAACAAAGCAGAACTCATCGCAGCAGTAGCTGAAAAAACCGGTCTTACCAAGAAGGACGCTGACAAGGCAGTTGCAGCAGTATTTGCAACCATCACCGATACTCTTGCTAAGGGTGACAAGGTAACCGTTTTCGGTTTCGGTAACTTCGAAGTTAGAGAGCGTGCAGCTCGCACCGGTCTTAACCCCCGCACCAAGGAAACCATCAAGATTGCTGCTTCTAAGGTTCCTGCATTCAAGGCCTGCAAGGCTCTTAAGGATGCTCTGTAATTAACAGAACAAACTGTTGACCGATTGCAAAATCGGTCAACTTTTTTGTACGGAGGAAAGTATGAGACTTGACAAATATCTAAAAGTATCCCGTCTTATAAAACGGCGCACCGTAGCCAACGAGGCATGCGACGCAGGCCGAGTCAGTGCCAACGGCAGGCCTGTCAAGGCATCATACGATGTCAAGCAGGGTGATATAATCGAAATCACCTTTGGCACCCGCACCGTTAAAGTTAAGGTCGAGGCAGTATCAGAGTTTGCTACCAAGGATAACGCGTCAACAATGTACACCGTTATAGAATAGCAAATTTCATCAATCACGCATAAAAACGCCTTCCCATGTCATATATTGGCAAAAAGGGAGGTGTTTTTTTGGTTATAACCGATGAAAGCAAAAGAATAAAAAAGCCCCACAGCGTAATCCTCGAGGACCGCAACAAAATGACGGTAACGGGGGTGTCGGATGTAGACAGCTTTGACGAGCAGACCATGATAGTATATACCGATATGGGCGAGCTGACGGTAAGAGGAAAGGGGCTGCATATCAGCCGCCTTAACACCGAAACGGGCGAGCTGAACATAACAGGCACAGTGGCAGCCATTGCCTATACCGACGACCGCAACAAAACGGGAGGCTTTATCAGCCGTCTGTTTCGATGAGCGGCTATCATGTTGACGCCTACGCCCAGTTTATAACGGCTCTTATAGCCGCGGGGGTAGGGATGGCACTCTGTCTTGCATATGACCTTTTGCGCCTTGTAAGATACGCTTACCGCCCATCGGTTTTGGGTGCATTTGTGCAGGATATAGTCTGGTGGCTGTTGGCTACCCTTGCAACCTGCCTTGTGTTGCTTGTTCGATGCAGCGGTACAGTGAGAGTTTATGCCTTGCTGTCGATTGCGGTGGGATTTATCACCTGCCGTTTTACCTTAAGCCTGCTTTTAATGAAACTGGGCAAGCAAATCGTAGATATAATCAAAGGCGTGATCGGGTGGCTTAACAAGACGGTTTTTGCGCCGATTATAGGGCTTATAGGTCTGGTATCGTCAAAATTTACAAATTTAATAAAAAAATTTATCAAAACGGTAAAAAACCTCTTGAAAGATAGTGGCCTTGTGGTGTATAATCAACTCAAATCATGGGCAAAAATGCCTGATCGCAAAAGGAGCAAGAGCGATGTTTAAAAGTGTAATAGTTCGCATCGGTCTTCTCGGTGCGATGGTCTACCTTATAGTTACCATGAGCAGTATGCAAATGGAGCTTACCCGTAAACAGCAAGAGCTTAACGAAATCACAAGCCAAAACGCTAATCTTGAAATTCGCAATCAAGAGCTGCGCAATCTTGTTGAAAACGGTAGCGACAGCGACTATATTGAGCGTGCCGCAAGGGACAGGCTGGGCTATGTCTATGCAAATGAGGAAGTATTTACCGACATCTCAGGTAAATAAAGTCTGTGGGAGGAAAAGCATAAAACTATGCAGCAACTTGAAATCGGCGCAATTCTTAACGGCAAGGTAAGCGGTATTACAAAATTCGGTGTTTTCGTTGACATCGGCGACGGCAAAACGGGTATGGTACATATATCCGAGGTTGCATCAACCTTTGTTGAAAACATCAACGATTTTATAACAGCAGGTCAAGAGGTAAAGGTAAAGGTGCTCAGCATCGGTGAAGACGGCAAAATCAGTCTGTCCATCAAACGAGCTCAGGAGCGCGAGCGCGAGCAACGCCGCCCTGCACCCCGTCGTCCCGTGGCACCCCCCGACCGTCCTACCGGCGGCGAATGGGTAGAGCGTCGCGACAACAACCTTTCATTTGAAGATATGATGAACAAGTTCAAGCAAACCAGCGACGACAAAATGTCCGACCTTAAGCGCAAAAACAATGGCGAGGTCAGACGCACCAAAAGAGTTCAAAAATAATAAAAAGAGGCGGAGTGACAACTCTGCCTTTTTTGGTAAGGAAGAGCATATGAGAGAGATTGACGTAGCGCTTATAACCGATTGTATCGAAGGCTTGTGCATCGAGGCCAACAAGGTGCTGCCCACTGACTTGTGCAGCAAAATTTGTGCCGCCCGTCAAAGTGAAAGCAACATTGGCGCCCAAAGCATATTGGCCGACCTTGAGCGCAATATTGAAGCAGCAAAAGAGCTTGATATCCCCGTATGTCAGGATACTGGTATGGCGGTTATATTTTTAGAAATTGGTCAGGACGTACACCTTGTAGGCGGCAATCTTACTGCCGCAGTTAACGAGGGCGTGCGCCGCGGATATGATAGGGGATACCTGCGTAAATCGGTTGTGGCCGACCCTATGCGCCGCAAAAACACCGATGACAATACTCCTGCGGTTATTCATACCACCATCGTAGACGGTGACTCGGTTAATATCACCGTGGCACCCAAGGGCTTCGGCAGCGAAAATATGAGCGGCGTCAGAATGCTCACTCCCTCCGCCACAAGACAAGAGGTTATCTCAGCCGTTGTGGATGTGGTTAAGGCCGCAGGCAGCAATCCTTGCCCCCCAATGGTGGTGGGCGTGGGTATCGGCGGCGACTTTGAATATGCCGCTCTGCTTGCCAAAAAGGCTCTCTGCCGCAGTGCAGACACACCCAACCCCGATGAATATTACGCCGCTTTAGAGCAGGATATGCTCACAGCCGTCAATCAAACGGGCATCGGCCCTCAAGGCTTCGGCGGTGATACAACCGCCCTTTACGTCAATATCGAGCAGTTCCCCACACACATAGCAGGGCTCCCCGTTGCCGTTAATATCGGCTGCCACGTCACCCGTCACAAAAGCGCAAAAATTTAAAAAACCTCTTTACTATCGGTGACAGTGTGTTATAATGGCTATGGTTAGTCGAAACAAACTTGTTTCGACACAAAATCTTTGATTTTGCGGCAAATTTTCTTTGAAAATTTGTCCATATCCATTGCAATGAATGTTGTGCAAAATTAAATCATAGAATTTAATTTTGCTATATCCGCTTAAAAAG
>JAZNIT010000056.1:0-9576 GCA_045577615.1 Acutalibacteraceae bacterium | reverse complement strand
CTGTAACAGGATCAGCAAAAACTTCATACAAACTTTCATATGATCCTGCAACAAAGACCATTACACTTTTTTGGGAAGCCAAATCAGGCACCGACACTGTACAGTACGTTGATGAAGCAAATGCAGTTGATGTAACAGATGCAGAAGTTGGTTTCTTTGCCAATTCCACTTGGAGCGTTATTGAGTTCGTTAGAGCTGCAAAGCTCGAGGGCAAAGCTCCCTCTCTTGAGGATATCTATGTTACCACAGTTGGAATAGACGTTGACGGCTTCAACACCACCGATTGGACCCCTTCTAAAGAGGGTGTTATTGCTGATGCCAGCAATGCTCTTAATGCAGGTAGCAGCGACCGCGACACCGTTAAAGCCACCTCAAATGGCACCTACACCATCGGTGACGAGTTTGAGATGTCCTTTACTTATGCTGTAGGTACCCACAACAACTACTACGGTGACGGCGTAATCACCTTCGGCACCAACAAAATCGGTGTTGGCAACCTTGGTGCTGATGCAGATGCCGTTTTCCACGCTTATGTAAAGACCAGCGCAGGCATCGTTGCAAAAGCACATGTTGGCACCCAAGACAAAACTGCCATCGACGGCGTTTATGTATTCAGTTACAAAGACGGTATGCTTTCCGGTACTGTTGACGGCGTTGCTCTTAATTGGGACGTTGCCGACGGCACCGCAACCGAAATCGCAGTTACCTTTGACGAGGCAACCGACGTTAACTTTGTTGGTTCTGTCACCGGTAACTACGGTCCCGGCAAATACATCAAAAACTTCTCTTGGTATGAGGCAGGCACTACCTACTCCTTGCACGAAATCAACGAAGCAATGGGCACCCTTGCCGATGCTTCTCTTGAAACCTATGCAGAGGCAGCAGCAACCATCGATACTGTTATGCCCTTGTTGAGCCAAGAGAACAAGGATTTGCTCACCAACCTTGCTGTTTATGAAAAGTACAAGGCTGATTACACCAAGTACACCGCAGACAAAGAGGCAGATGCTGAAATCGTTGCAAAGAATGCAACCTACACCCTTATCAACGGCATGTATGCTGAAGATTGGAAGGACGTAACCGGCGGTGGCGCTTTCTACAGAGGCAACACTGTTTTCGGCGAAGTAACAGCTACAGGTGACGGCTTCTATGCAAACAGCAGCACCCTGCACTCTATGACCAGTGTTAACCCCCTTGCAACTGCTAATAACTACTTCAAGATTGTTCAGAAGTCTACACAATCGGAAGTTAGCGACACTAACTTTAAGTGGACCATCGGCGATTTGACCATCGGCATTTATGTCGACGGTAACAACCCCTCTAACTCTTACGGTGACACCGGTTATAACGATGGTAAGAAGATGGCTATATTCCAGATCTTCTACAAGGGCGAGCTTGTAAAGGTTATCACCGGTGAGGCTAACAACTATGATTTCGACACCTCTGTTGACCCCTGCACACCCTGGATGCTTGCCCACTGCGAGTTCACCATCACCTATGATAACGGCAATCTTATGATTACCTTCTATAACGGTGTAACCAAGTACATTACTCCTGAGACCGGCTTGGATCTTAACACCCTTATTGACGGTTTCAACTACAACCCCAACGGCAATCACGTTAAGCTTGATATTTTCACCAGCTATTCACAGCTCAGATTCAACAAGCTCACCATCACCGGCAAGGCAAACAAGGCTGCTGTAGATAACCTCGCAGCACTTGCTCAGACCAACCCCGGCGCAGCAAAGCTTATCTATGATTCTATCTCTGACAAGTCTATTGTAGACGATGCAACTGCAGCTATCCTTAACGGCGAATTTGCAATTTCTGCAGCGGGTCCCTATGATGTAGTTATCGGCGACGGCAACTACAATTCTAAGGCTTACAGATATGGTGACACCGTAACCTTTACTGCCGTTGATAATGAATGCTTTATCTTTACCGGTTGGTATGACGGTGAAGACAACTTAATCAGCGAAGACCCTGTATATACATGTGATATTGTTCCCAACGTAAGCTTGGTAGCTACAATTGATGAGATTAACAGCAAAAAGCATTGTGATACACACACTGAAATTGAAAACAACGTAGATCCCGATTGTGAGACAGAGGGATCTTATGACAATGTTGTTTACTGTGATTATTGCGACGAGGAACTCAGCCGTGAGACTATCACTGTTGACGTAATCGATCATACCGAAGGCGAAACCGTAATTGAAAATAAGGTAGACGCTACCTGCACAGTTGACGGCAGCTACGACGAGGTCGTATACTGCACCGTTTGCGGCAAAGAAATTAGCAGAAACACCGTTGTTATCGAGGCTGTTGGCGAGCATATCGTTGGCGGCTACGTAAATAACGGCGATGGCACCCAGACCAAGTCTTGCCCCTGTGGCGAGGTTAGTGAAACCGTTACCAACGCTGTTGGTGCCGATATTACCTGGACTCTCGAGGACGGCGTGCTGACCCTCACCGGTACCGGCGCTACCTTCGATTACGTAAACGTTGGCAACGTAAATCCCTTTATCGCTCATCGTTTCGATATTAAAGAAATCGTAATCGGCGACGGCATCACCCATCTGGGCAACCGTTTGTTCCGCGGCGTAACCCAGGTTGAAAAGGTTACCTTCGGTGCCGACGTTGAAACTACCGGTTACGAGGTGTTCTACGCTTGCCTCAAGCTGAAGACCGTTGTATTTAACGAAGGATTTAAGGAGCTTGGCTCTTGGGCATTCTACAATTGTAAGAACCTTGTGGATGCAAAGCTTCCCTCTACCATTACAACTATCAACAACCGTGCATTCAAGCTTTGCATCGGCCTTACCGAGATCGTTATCCCTGACAGCGTAACCTACGTTGGCTACGAGGTATTTATGGGCGATACCGCACTTGAAAGCGTAACCTACACCAACAGCGGCGCAATGATTAATTCCTTGGTATTCAAGGATTGTACCGCACTTACCGAATTCACCGTTCCCGCAAATGTAAACAGAATTCGCACCTCTGCATTTGCAGATTCCGGCCTGCTTTCTATCACCTTTGTTGACGAGCGCAACCTGTCCAGCAGCTCTAACGGCGATGCACGAATTGCTTCTAACGCATTCGAAGGATGTTCTGACGAGCTTGTTATGAAGGGCTTTGAAAACGGATACATTGAGTATTACTCAACCTCTTACGGCAAGAACTTCAAGTTTGAAGCCACCGACGTAATGGGTCTGTACCTCAGCTGGGCAGGCGACTATGAAGAATTTGTAGATTACAATCCCCAGGCAAGAGACATTGTTTGCACCCTTGAAGATTCTATTGCACTTCACGTAACCGGCGACGGTGTTAACGTAAACGTTGCAAGCGGACTGTATGACGGCGGCGACAACGGCTCTACCATGGGTCTGTTGGCCGAAAACAACGCAACCGTTGTTATTGACGGCGGCACCTTTAAGTCAAACGGCAACCGCGCTACCGTAGTTATTAAGTCGGGCGCAACCGTAACCATCAACGGCGGCTTCTTCGCTGTTGACAGCGGTTCAAATGTTATCTCTAACGAAGGCGGCACCCTGGTTATCACCGGCGGTACCTTCGTAAATTACGATCCCACCGCTTTTGTTGCAGAAGGATATGCTGTCACTGCCGAAGAGCAGGCCAACGGCGACGTTTGGTATACTGTTGAATAAGCATAGGCAGCAGCCATTACCGGTTTTGTATCAGGCGGCATGGTTAATACCGAGATCGACGGCACACTGATTGCTGACTGTTAAAAACTAAACCCATCACCCGTTCCCTTATAGGGAGCGGGTGATTTCTTGTTTAACGAAAAATAAATGTGTAAAGGGAGTTGCGGTTAGGGATAAACCGCCTAAAAAAGCAAATTTTTGCGGCCTAATATGTTAAAAAGCCACGATACGCGTCAGCGTTATCGTTCCTTTTTGCCTTTTATTCCACTAAAAATTTATCTTTTTTAGGTGCATGCAGTTTTGCAACTGAAAATTTTGCCCCAATGCAAGTCTTTTGCCTGCGGTAATACTTTGTGTATTACAAAGGAAAAAGTTGTAGCAGTGGGGTGAAATTTTGTTTCAAAACCGATTTCGTCCCTAATCACAACTCCCTAATGGCAGTGTGCGTTTATTCTGAAAACCCCCTTGTGCGCTGCCGACACCATAAATGTGAACGTGACAGACAGACTTTCAATAAACACGAGTATTTCTCTGAAACAGAAAAATACTCGCGCAAAATAACGCGATTGTGGTTGAAGGTTTTGCCAACCACAACATTTGTGAACATACTGTTAATATGCACAAAAACAACGATAAAAGTTTGTGTCAAATACCAACCGATTGAAGGCGCGGAATAATTGACAGCTTGACAAAAATATGGTATAATAATTGAGCTGTGAACGGAGAATTTTTCTTACGTGCAGAAAATTAAAGGAGGGAACTCTTTATGAAAAAGACACTGGCATTGTTGCTTGCTTTGTGCATGGCTTTCTCCATGTTCTCAGTATCAGCATTTGCAACTGCCCAAGTAACCTACAACGTTGCTTTGGTTGACGAAAATGGCGAAGCTGTTACCGAAGTAGAAGCAGGCGAGTCCGTATGGGCTGTAATCAGCGTGGATAACTACGCAGATTACGTTGGTGATTCAAACATTGATTGGGATGCAGACGACATCGCTCTTGCTTCCGAATACAACAAGAACATCGCTGTAATCACCACCTTCATCGAGTTGGACACCACCGCATTCACCGTTGCTACCGAAAGCGGCAAAATTGTATGGGATTCTCCCTACAAGACTGACATCGCTGATCAGGGCGGTTCAATGCAGTACAACCTTGATGGCAATGTACTTAAGACTCTGCTTCAGACCGACTCTGAAGGTGGCGTATACTACGCTATCACCAAGAGCGAGCTTGATGCAAACAACGGCGAGCTTTATAGAGTTAAGCTCAACACCACTGCAACCGCATCTGGCGCTTACACTGTAGCTCTCAACGGCGGCACCGAACTTGCTGCTCCCGGTATGGCTACCATCACCAGCGCAGCAGGCGATGCAAACATCACTGTAGATGACGTTGCTGTTGCTCTCGGCGCAGCTGCAAACCTTCAGGTTAACGGCGGCGAGATCACCGAGCCTGAGGTACCCGTTGTAAAACCCACTGCAGGCGATCCTTTCGTTTTCTTCGACGGTATGAATGCAGCCGATTGGAACGCAACCGCAGACCAGCTTGCTACCATCCAAGCTAGTGGCTCCATCAGCCATGCTAATGCAAGCGATTCCGTTAGAGGGGGCGAGAGCTGGTTCACCCATAAAAACGCCTTTGATTCACTTGATTATTTCGAGTTTACATGCAAAATTGCCAACATCAATAAAGACGGCTTCGCAGCTGTTTCTGTCGGTGACCTTACGGTTATGTTTGCTATCGATAAGACCGCCGAGGGTACAGTTAACATCACCAACGATGGACATCTTTACTTGATTGTAAAGATGGGCGATGAAATCATCTATACACTCGCAGATGGAAGTTGGGGCAACTCAACCAATCAGTGGATTGTTCAGTCGCTCGACCGCTTTAAGGCTGTTTATGACAATGGCAAACTTACTGCTACATATATTCGTAGCGACAACGGTAACACAGGAAAAATCGTTACCAATCTTGACCTTACCGCTCTTGACGGTTGGGACAGCAGCTATACCACTTTGAACCAAACTGTTAAGCTTGGTGTATACAGCTGGTGGCAGAAGAACAACTACACTACCTTCAGCAAGCTCTCACTCACCGGTATAACCCCCGTATATCCGGTTTGCCCTCACGAGAACACCATCGTTACCGGCGAAGTTGAGGCTACCTGCGGCGCAGCCGGCTACACCGGTGACATCGTTTGCAACGATTGCGGCGAGACCATCGAAACCGGTACTGAAACCCCCGCTACCGGCTTGCATGACGAGACCACCGTTACCGGCGCAGTTGACGCTACCTGCGGCGCAGCCGGCTACACCGGTGACACCGTTTGTGTAGCTTGCGGCGAGACCATCGAAACCGGTTCTGAAATCCCCGCTACCGGCGAGCACGCATGGGGCGAATTCGTACCCGACGAGGATGGCTTGACTGAGACCAAGACTTGCGGCACTTGTGGCGCAACCGAAACTCAGGACATCGTTGTTGAAGAGTGCACTCACGAGTGGAGCGAGTGGGAGATCACCACTGAAGCTACTTCTACCACCACCGGTATCAAGACCCGCACTTGCGGCCTCTGCGGCGCAACCGAGACTCAGGAATTCACCATTGCTACCTCCGGTACCACCGGTGACGTAACCTGGAGATTCGAGAACGGCACCCTCTACATCGAGGGCACCGGTAAGATGGGCAACTACGCAAACGTAGGCGACGTTGCTCCTTGGCAGGTTGTTCGTAAGGAAACCACCGCTATCGTTATCGGTGACGGCATTACCTACATCGGCAACCGTTCATTCAAGGGCTTCAACAAGGTTACTACCGTAACCATCGGTAAGGACGTTGAGTCTACCGGTTACGAGTGCTTCTACAACTGTACTGCACTTAAGACCGTTGACTTCCAGACCGAGAAGCTCACCAACCTCGGTTCAGCAGTATTCTACAACTGCGGCTTCGAGACCATCGAAATCCCCGCATCTGTAACCAATCTTGAGAACCGTGCATTCAAGCTCTGCAAGAATCTCACCGCTATCGTAATGCCCAATTCTGTAACCACCACCGGTTACGAAATCTTCATGGGCTGTACCGCTCTTACTGATGTAACCATCTCTACCCGCCTTAACATGATCAATCCCTTGATCTTCAAGGAATGCACCGCATTGGAAGAGATCTTTATTCCCCAGAACATCTTCAGAATTCGTTCTGAGGCATTCACAGGCTGCTCTGCACTTGCAGTAATAGACTTCGAGGATGACGACAAGCTCTACGGTTCATCAACCGAAGGTAAGATTGCTTCTAACTCCTTCGCAGGTTGCGCTTCAACCTTGACCTTCAAGGCATGGATGAACGGTAACGCAAACCTTTATGCATCTCAGAAGGGCTTCCAGTTCGAGGCAAAGAACACTTCTACATTCATCTATACTGTTGATGCTAACAACAACGCAACCATCACCGGTATGCGTGGTGAAAGCACCAACGCTAACATCCCCGAAACTGTTGACGGCTACACCGTTGTAGCAATCGGCAACCAGGCATTCAGAGATAACACCAGAATCACCCGCGTAACCATTCCTGCAACCTGCACTACCATCGGTGGTCGTGCATTCCAGGGCTGTACCGCTCTTGCTACTGTAAACGGTCTTGAGAATGTAACCTCTATCGCTTACAGCGCATTCCAGGATTGTTCTGCACTTGCAAATGGTATCACCTTCGCAAACGGCTTGACCGCCATTAACAAGGAAACCTTCAAGAACTGTACTGCACTTGGCGAGATATATGTACCCAACACCATCACTACTGTTGACAATCTCGCATTCACCGGCTGCACCAATGCAACCATCAAGACCCAAGAGAATTCAGCTGCTGCAAAGGCTGCTGCAAATCAGGGCGTAGCAGTTAAGATTGTTACCGACTTTGATTACATCATCAATGCAGATGGCGAGAGCGTAACCGTTACCGGCGTTCTTGGTAACGTAACCAACCTCGTAATTCCTGATGAGATCAACGGTCTCAAGGTAACCAACATCCAGCAGAGAGCATTCAAGAACAACACCACCATCGAAACCGTAGTTATCGGTGACAATGTAAGTGTTCTTCTCTATGAAGTATTCATGAACTGCTCAAATGTAAAGACTGTTGTAGTTGGCAGCGGCGTAACTGAAGTTGGTTCAAAGACCTTCGCAGGTATGACCTCACTTGAGAGCATCACCTTCGAGAATGGCGATGTAACCATCAACAACGAAGCATTCACCGACACTCCTGCAACCATCACCGTTTACGGTGTAGCAGATTCTGCTGTTCAGGCCTTCGCAGAGAAGAAAGGCTTCACCTTCGTTGCTATGTAATTTCGGTTCGAATTAACGGAATTAACTAAATAAAGGCTCCCTTGGTACTTCGGTACCAAGGGAGTTTTTTTGTTGCTATTCGCCGCTGCGTATGCCAAAGGGGTTGAATTTGTACCCAAACTCAAAGGCGGTTAGCTCACGGTCCACAAACATAGTGGCAGGCAAAACGATGCCGCTGCCGTATTTTGATTTCAGTTTATCAAGGCTTTTGGTCAGCCGTTCCTGCTGTTCAAGCTTTTTCAAATCGGTAAAAAGGTCAATTTGCCCCCCTGCGTTGCCGCTTGCCAGCATAGATGCGCTCACCCCTACCGAGCGCAGTGGAATGCGCCAGTTGTGCTCGCTGTCAACGATGCTCATAGCCGCCTTGAGCAGGTCGGCATCCATATTGGTGTAGTCGGGCAGAGTTACCTGCCGCGTGCAATAAATCAGCTCGTTGGTGCGCAGGCTGACCGACACCCGACGGCACTTAAGATTGTTGTAGCGCAGACGGCTGCCCACCGATTGACACAGCGCCATCATCACTCGCAGAGCATCGTCGCGGCAGGTGAGATCCCTCACGGTGGTGATGGAGTTGCTTACCGATTTAACGGGTGGCATTTCACCAAATATGGCCACGGGGGAGCAGTCCTCCCCATTGGCAAAGCGGTAGAGCATCTCGCCGTTTTTACCCAACCGATTGCGCAAAAACTGCACGGGAATGGTGGCCAGCTCCCCAATGGTGCGAATGCCCATCCTGAGCAGCTTTTCTTCGGTGGCACGGCCTACGTAAAGCAGGTTGTTGGCGGGCAGGGGCCACACCACGTCCTTAAAATTCTCGCGGCTGATAAGGGTGATGGCATCAGGTTTTCGAAGGTCGCTGCCCAGCTTGGCAAAAACCTTGTTAAAGCTGACGCCGATGCTGACGGTGATGCCAAGCTCGTTTCGGATGCGGTCACTGATGCGCTCTGCCGCCTCAAGCCCATCCTCACCCGTCACGTCAAGCCAGGCCTCGTCCAGACCAAAGGGCTCTACCTGATTGGTATTTTCAAAATAAATCTGACGGGTGGCGGCCGAAATTTCAACATACCGCTCATAGTGAGGGGGCACAATTATCAGCTCGGGGCATTTAAGTCGGGCCTGCCATAGGGTTTCGCCCGTCTTGACGCCTGCCGCCTTGGCCTTCTCGTTTTTGGCAAGGATGATGCCGTGCCGCTCCTCCTCATTGCCGCCCACAGCCACCGCCTTGCCACGCAAAGCGGGGTTGAGCATACACTCCACCGAGGCATAAAAATTGTTCATATCGCAATGTAAAATGCTTCTTCCCATACTTTTCCTCCGCAAAAATCATCATATCTCTTGACAACTCCGAAATTATGACGTATAATATAAATAATAGAACGCTCGTTCTTTTTTATTATACACCATCATCGGGCGTTTGTCAATATTTTTTGATACATTCGTTCTTTTTTTGGAGGCTTATTATGTGCGGACGCTACGTAACCGAGGAAGATACTTCCATCGATATGAAAAAGCTATACACCGATCTGCGGCTTGCTTATCCCGACGTCAAGCTGAAATCGGGAAGTC
>JAZNIT010000055.1:0-52602 GCA_045577615.1 Acutalibacteraceae bacterium | reverse complement strand
CGTCTTGTGATTGGTAATTGTATCTATTATCTATTCAGAATCAGCTTGGTCAGTTCAACCGGGTCAACGATCTTGCCATCCTTGTAAACACGCATGTTACCGGAAGCAATCTCATCGATAAGAATAACTTCGTCGTTGTTGTAACCGAACTCGAACTTGATATCCCAGAGGTCAAGACCGATTGTCTTAAGGTCGTCAGCAACGATCTTTGTGATCTTAAGAGTCTGCTCCTTCATGCTCTTGAACATTTCTTCGGACATAACGCCAAGAGCTGCCAGACCTTCGCTGGTTACCAGTGGGTCACCCTTTGCATCGTTCTTGAAGGTACACTCAACATAGCCGCCTTCTAAAACGGTACCATCTTCAATATATTCGCCATATCTGCGGATAAAGCTGCCGGTAGCAACCAAACGGCAGATAACCTCGAGGCCATGACCGAACACCTTGCCGGGCAATACCTCCATAGTTGCGTTATCAACGTCTGCGCTAACATAGTGGGTTTTGATGCCGGCCTCTTTAAGCATATCAAAATAATATACAGAGGTGCGAAGGTTGGCCTTGCCAATACCCTCGATGGTCAAACCAACAGTGTTTTCGCCCGGATCAAAAACGCCGTCTTTACCGGTGCAATCGTCTTTAAACTTGAGCATTACATTGCCGTTGTCAAGACTGTAAACGTTTTTAGTTTTGCCTTCATAAACCAATTTCATAACCAAATCGTCCCTTCAATAATCGTTTGTCGCATTTGCGACTTTTTTAACAGGTTGATGATACCATAACAACAGCAAAAAATCAATATTTTGATAAATATTTTTTTAATTTTTTATACTTTTTTTGCTTAAATTAAAAACACACTTTGCCGGGATTGAGAATATTCTTTTCATCAAAGGCTAATTTGATGCTCTTCATAAGATTTATCATTGAATCGCCGTATTGAACCTTAAGATAGCCTTTTTTTGCGTAACCGATGCCGTGCTCGCCTGATACAAGGCCGCCAAGCTCTATGGCCTTCTGATACATCTCATCGAAGCAAGCTTTAAGCACCGACTGCCAATCAGCGTCGTTAAGCTGGTCACGGCAGATGTAGATATGCAGATTACCGTCGCCTGCGTGACCGAAGCTGGGAATTCTGACCTCCATCTTATCGGCAAGTTGATGGGTAAACTTGATAAATTCGTCGACCTTGTTGGTGGGCACGACCACGTCACACTCGTCCATTTCGGTTGTAGAAGCCTTGATAGCTTCCAAAAATGCGCCGCGTGCGCTCCAGACCGATTTTTTGCGTTCCTCTGTGTCAACAATATATACGTCCAGCGCGCCGATTTCAAGGCAGAGGTCTGCAATTTGCTTGATGTCAGCATCAACCTGCTCATCGGTATTTCCGTCAAAAGTGAGCAGAATGTAAGCATCATTTTTTGCATCGGGGAACTTTTTGCCAAGGTAGCTTTCAGAGAACAAAATTGTATCTCTCGACATATATTCGATGGCCGTGGGGGTTACCTTTGAACGGAAGATTTGAGGCACCGCTTCAATGGCCGATTTCATATCGGCAAAGGGCACCAAAAGGCTGACCGAAACCTTTGGCAGAGGCACAAGTTTAAGCACTGCCTCGGTGATAATGCAAAGGGTTCCCTCGGAGCCGACCACCAAATCCTTAAGGCTGTAGCCCGAGCTGTTTTTGGCAACCTCTGCACCTAATTTCATAATTTCGCCGTTAGGCATAACAACTGTAAGCGCACGAACATAGTCGCGAGTAACACCGTATTTAACTGCTCTCATACCGCCTGCGTTGGTGGAAATGTTTCCGCCGATGGTGGCAGATTTTTCACCGGGATCGGGTGGATAGAGAAAATCGTTTTCTTCAGCAAAAGCGGCCAACTCCATAAGCAGAACGCCCGGCTGAACGGTAACTGTAAGGTTATCCTTATCAAGTTTCACAATGTTATTCATCTTGGTGGTTTCAAGCAAGATTCCACCTTCAACGGCAACGGCGGCGCCAACAAGTCCTGTGCCGCTGCCTCTTACGGTAACAGGAATATTGCGCGACCAAGCATGCTTCATAACCAAAGAAACCTCTTCAGTTGTAAGCACTCTAATCAAAACATCGGGCATACGCTCAACGCCGCCCAATTCGTCGTGGCCGTAGTCGGAGCTGATTTCGTCACCGGTCAAAACCCTGTCATCGCTTATTAAGTTTTTAAGCAAGGCAATATCATCTGCATTGATTTTATTATACATTCTGCTGTACCTCCTTAATCTTATTTATAAGCGTGGGTAAAATCTCGTTAACGTCGGCAACGATATTGTAGTGAGCTACGTCAAATATAGGTGCGTTTTTATCTGTATTTATAGCAACGATGCAGTCGGATGATTTCATACCTGCAGCAAACTGAACGGCACCTGAAATGCCAAGACAGATTATAAACTTCGGTTTAACCGTTCTGCCCGAAAGACCGATCTGATGCTTGGCGTCGTAAATATTAGTCTCGGCCAAGGGACGTGTACATGCAACCACTCCGCCCAGCAAATCGGCAAGCTCCTGCGCCATTTTGCGAGTGCTCTCCCCCATCGCTCCGCGGCCTACTGCAACAACAACATCTGCCTCGGAAATATCAACGTCTTTAGGCTTATCAATAGATGAAAGGATTTTTATTTTGGAAACAAGCTTATCCTCTTCAATAAACATTGGCACTATCTCACCGACAGCATTTTCAGTAGGCTTAGGCTCGGCAAACACCTTGTATCGTACTGTGCAAAACTGCGGACGGGTATTTGGCGATATAATCTGCGCCATAATGTTGCCGCCAAATGCGGGACGAATTTGCACCAAATCGGTGTTATCCTTCATTTCGAGCACGGTGCAATCGGCAGTAAGACCTGCTCTGCATTTGGCAGAAACACGGGGAGCCAACTGACGGCCAAGATTGGTAGCGCCCACCATAACAGATGAGGGCTTAACCTTATCTATAAAGTCACAGAATGCAGCGGTGTAGGGTTCAATTCTGAAATCCTCAAACTGAGGAGCGTCGTATACAAACACCTTATCTACACCGTAATGAAGCAGTTGATTTGCCGCTTCAGTAACGTTATAACCAATCATCAAAGCGTATACGGGGTGGTCGATAACCTTTGCAAGCTCTTTGGCTTTGCCGCAAAGCTCATATGTAACGCGATGAATTTTGCCGTTGCAATGATCTACATATACACAGACGCCTTGCCACAATGATTTATCGACACCAACAACCTCTTCTTCCACATATTCGATGGCGCCGTTGCTCTTTTTAGCGCAGATTTTGCACATTTTGCAGGCGGAGGAAATATCAAGCTTGCCGTCGGCATAGCTGATTGCACCAAAAGGACAAAGCTTAACTATATCAGTAGCATTAGCAGCATTAATAAGTTGCTCGTTAATTTTTAATTTACCCATTGTGCCATCCTCCTTAAACTAATTTTTTGTCGCAAATTATATTGTAAAGGGCGCTTGATTGCTCTGCGGAAGTACCCTCAATGCTCATTCGCTCGGTGTTTTTGTCAGGCGGAAAAATTCGCTCAACCTGAGTTGCAGAACCTGAAAGACCGTAATGACTTGCATCTTGATCTTTAAAATCTGCAAAGGTGACTATCTTCACGACGTCGTCAGAAAGGGATTGCTTGATCTTATAAGAAGGAAGTCGGGGTGAGTTAATATCACCGTCAACAGATATAAGGAAGGGCGTTTCAACCGACATCTTAACTATTTTTTCATCGAGGGTTGCAGTAAGTTCAACAGTGCCGTCCTCAACCTTATCAACCGACAAAACGTTGGAAACGTTGGGCAAGTTAAGATATTCCGCAACCTCGGCGCCAACCTGGGCTGTATCACCGTCGGTGGTTTGCTTGCCGCATATAATCAAATCGAAATCACCCATTGTTATAATGCCTTGCGACAAAGTATATGCGGTAGCAAGAACGTCGGCGCCTGCAAACTTTCTGTCAGAAAAGACAACGCCGCCGTCGGCACCCATACATACCGTTTCAGCAATAACCTGCTTGGCTTGAGGTGGACCCATTGTAACACATTCTACCCTGCCGCCGTATTGTTCTTTTAAAGAAAGTGCAAGTTCAACAGCATAAAGATCATAGGGGTTCATTTTGCTCTTAACACCGTCACGCTTTAAGACGCCAGTAACGGGATCAACCTCAACATTGTTTGAGCCCGGGACCTGTTTAACGCAAACAAGAATATTCATAAAAGCCACCAACCTTATAAAACAATAATATTTAATAAAATTATAACAAAAAGAATTTGAAATCGCAATGGTTTTTATGTTGGTTTACACAATATTTTTTTGTGTTTTTTAATAATTTCGTTTACTTTTTATAAAAAATGTTATACAATAACTTAAACCAACAGTTTGAGGTGATTTTATGTCTGAATTTTCACTACCATATGGAAAAGAAAACATATCGGTTACTATCCCCGACGAGCAAATAAGCGGCGTGCTTTTATCAAGTATTCACAGTTATAATCCCCTTGGGGATGAAATTTCACTGGTTGCAGAAGCGCTTGCCAACCCCATTGACTCTCCAAAGTTAAGTGAGCTTGCCAAGGGTAAAAAGAACGTTGTAATTATATGCAGCGACCACACAAGACCTGTACCCAGTAAGGTTATAATCCCTCCTATGTTAGAGGAAATAAGAAAAGGCAATCCCAATGCCGATATTAAATTGTTGATTGCTACCGGCTGTCATCGCGAAACCACACGGGAAGAGCTTGTTTACAAATTCGGTGAGGAAATTGTTGCTAACGAGCAGATTGTTATGCACCGCTGCACCGATACCGACAGTTTTGTGAAAATCGGGGTTTTGCCATCAGGCGGCAATCTTGTTATTAACAAATTGGCTTATGAGGCTGATTTGTTGCTGTCGGAGGGATTTATTGAGCCCCATTTCTTTGCGGGCTTTTCAGGAGGTAGAAAAAGCGTACTGCCAGGCGTTTCAAGCAGAGAAACCGTTTTGGCTAACCACTGCTCTGAATTTATTGCAAGTCCTTTTGCAAGAACAGGCAATCTTGAAAACAATCCTATTCACGAGGATATGCTTTGGGCGGCAAAAAAAGCCAACCTACAATTTATCGTCAACGTTGTACTGGACGAAAATAAAAAGGTTATTTATGCGGTTGCAGGTAATGCAGAAACTGCCCATAAAAAAGGGTGCGACTTTTTGAGCAGTCAATGCAAGGTACCGCCTGCTCCTGCCGACGTTGTAATTTCCACCAACGGTGGTTATCCTCTGGACCAGAACATATATCAAGCGGTAAAGGGTATGACGGCAGCAGAGGCTACCGTTAAAGAAGGCGGCGTAATTATAATGCTTGCCAAATCCAACGATGGCTACGGCGGTTACGACTTTTATCATATGCTTGCCGACCGCGACGATATTAACCAAACCATGGCTGAATTTTTAAAGAGAGGTCGCAACCAAACTGTGCCCGACCAATGGGAGGCACAAATTCTTATAAGAATTTTGCAAAAAGCAACCGTAATGTTTATGTCCGAGATGGCAGATGAAGCCATTGAAGCGGTGCATATGATACCCATTCATTCGGTTGAAGAAGGTCTTGAAAAAGCCAAAGCAATACTCAAAAACGACAATCCTTCAATAACGGTAATACCTGACGGCATAGCCGTTATGGTATCCGAATAGCAAAAGAAAAAGCACAGTTCATTGAACTGTGCTTTAATTTTATTCTGTATCTTTAATCTCTAACTCTTTGCTGCGCTCGTTGATTTTTTTGCTTTCTTCTTTAGAAAAGCCCTCGGTGCTTTCTTTCATAAACATAATCTTAACGGTCATAAGAATAAGCTTAATATCAAGCAAGAAGGAATAGTTTTGGATGTACTTTAAATCCAACTGCAGCTTATCGTAAGGAGTTGTATTATACTTGCCGTAAAGCTGTGCATAACCCGTCAATCCGCCACGCACCTTGAGTCGATAAGAGAACTCGGGAATTTCTTCACAATACTGAAGCACGTGCTCAACACGCTCGGGGCGAGGGCCTACAAAACTCATATCACCCTTAAGAATATCAATGAGCTGAGGAAGCTCATCCATTCTTGAAGCACGAAGCACTTTGCCGACAGCAGTGGTGCGGGGATCATCCTCTTCTGCAGGTTTGGCGCCGTCCCTTTCGGCATCCACAATCATACTTCTGAACTTATGAATTTTAAACACCTTGCCGTTTATGGTGCTTCTGTCCTGCCTGAAGAATACAGGGCCTCCGTCGTTAAGCTTGATGGCAATTGCGCATATCAGCATAATGGGCGAGGTAAGCACAAGCAGTATCAGCGAAAACACAATATCGAAAGCACGCTTTAAAAAGCGCTCGACAAAGGTCAAGCCCATATTTCTGTAAAGGAGCAAGGGAGAATCGAACATATGCACCATTTCGGAGCCTCTGACCAAAATGTCTGAAACCTTGGTGGTGCTATAGGCACGAACATCATTTTTGAAACACAATTTAAGTATCTTGTTACGCAATTCCGAATGAACATCGTATACAATTACAGCATCGTGCTGAATGATAAGCTGCTCAAGTTCTTCTGTGCTAACAGATACATTAATAACATCTGTTACATTAAACTTATCTTTTCTTTGCTTTAACTTTTCCAAAAAGGAATCGGGAGAATAATCACCGTATACCACCACTGTTTTGCGTGGTGGGAACAACTTTTTCATAATAAAATCCACACTGAATATAAGTGCTACTATGATAATGAAATCCCACACAACCATAACTATAAGGGGTTGCGGATCAACAAAAGCCGCTGAAAGCAGGGTGATTTGCAAATAGATAATAAAGGCTGTTGTGACGGTTGCTAAAACCTGCGAGATAATAAGATTTGTTCGTCTAAAAGTGCCGTATTTCAGCGCATCGTAAGAATTTAAGAAAACCAAAAACAACACAACATAGACGAAATAGAAAAACCAGTTACCTTTTTGAACAAAAGGCACAACAATCTCGCTATTATAGTCTTTTAACCATACATAAGCAAAAACCAATGTTTCGCAAACAACAAGAACAGTTGCAAAAATTGTGCGTATAAGCTTTTTGAATTGTTCCATATTCTTCACAAAATCACTTCCACAGTAAGTAATTTATTTTGAAAACTTCTCGATAATGGCGTCGGCAATGCGCTCGCTTGCGTGACCGTCGCCATAAGGATTGGAAGCCTTGCTCATTCTTTCGTATTCTGCCTTATCAGTGAGCAGGCGCATAGTTTCGTTATAGATAGTATCGGCATCGGTACCAACCAGCTTAAGAGTACCGGCAGCAATGCCTTCAGGGCGCTCAGTGGTATCACGCAATACCAAAACGGGCTTGCCCAATGAAGGAGCCTCCTCCTGAATGCCGCCGCTATCGGTAAGAATAAGGTGAGAGATGTTTTGGAAGTTGTGGAAATCGAAAACCTCAAGGGGCTCGATGAGCTTAACACGGTCACAATCACCGAAAATCTCATCAGCAGTTTGACGAACAAGGGGATTCTTGTGGATAGGATAGATAACCTTGATACCGTCAACCTCGTCCAAAACTCTACGGATACCCTTGAATATGTTCTTCATAGGCTCACCCAAATTCTCGCGTCTGTGAGCGGTAAGAAGAAGCATCTTGTCGCCCTCAAGCCAATCAAGCTCGGGGTGGCTATAATTGTGATCAACAGTGGTGCTCATAGCATCAATAGCGGTGTTGCCGGTGATGTAAATCTTGCTTTCATCGATATTCTCTTTCAAAAGATTTTCTTTTGAAAGCTCGGTGGGAGCAAAATACATATCGGTCATACAATCCACCATTTGTCTGTTCATCTCTTCAGGATAGGGTGAATATTTGTTGTAGGTTCTGAGACCTGCCTCAACGTGACCGATAGCAACCTGATTATAGAAGGCTGCCAAGCCGCCTGCAAATGTGGTGGTGGTATCGCCGTGAACCAGTACGATGTCAGGCTTTGCCTCTTTAATCACGCCGTCAACGCCAATAAGCGCACGTGTAGTAATATCAGACAAGGTCTGACCCTGTTTCATTATATCTAAATCGTAATCGGGAGTAATATTGAATGTTTCAAGCACTTGATCAAGCATTTCACGATGCTGTGCGGTAACGCAAACGATGCTTTCAATCTCTTCCCTTTTCTCCAACTCCTTAACAAGCGGAGCCATTTTGATTGCTTCGGGACGAGTGCCGAAAATGCTCATTACCTTGATCTTTTTCATTTTACTTTCTCCTGTCTTATTATTTTAACTTTAACAAGAATTTAACGTTGCTGTTATAAAAACGCTTGATTCTTGATGGTTCCTTAACAATTCTGTAAAGCCATTCAAGATTGTGGTCTATAAAGAATTTTGGTGCGCGCTGCTTTGCGCCGCTTAAAACGTCAAAGCTGCCGCCGACACCAACAAAAATGCCTTTATCGAACTTATCAAGATGCTTATAAATCAGTTTTTCCTGCAGCGGCATACCTAATGCAACAAGCACTATATCGGCAGCTGATGCTTTAATCTGATCAAAAACAGCATCCTTATCATCAACATAGCCGTTAACTGCACCTGCTATTTTAAGATTGGGATAGTCCTTCTCAATAACGGCACACAGGGCTTCAATAACCTCTTGCTTAGCACCGAAGAGATATATCGATTTGTTGAACTCGTTGCCGTAATTCAACAGCATTTGGGCTATATCAATGCCGGGAATTCGTTCTTTAATATCGTATCCGATTTTTTTGCCGCCCTTGACTATACCAACGCCGTCGGCAACAACGGTGGTTTTTTCATCAAGCAGCAACGATTCAACGTCGCTGTCCTTTTGACCATACATAAAAGCCTCGGGATTGGCGGTAACAATAAACATTCTTTCATCAGATGACAAATTTGATTTAACAATTGAATAAAAATCTTCTCTGCCACCTTTATAAAGTTTGTTAAAAAATCGGTTCATAATTTTCACCACTATGTCAAGCCAAACCTCGAAGCCTTATATTATTTATTATGCTTGCGGCACTCGTTTTAAATCCTAAAGCAAAGACTTGCCTTTCGGCAAAATTTTACACACTGCCACATTACTGATTATAACAGAGCAGGCATATTTAGTCAAGACCAATTAACCGCCGATAACCATCTCTAATAAGGGGTTGATTTTCTTTGTAATCAGCGCTAAAATATATTATAAACAGTTAATTTGCGAGGTATATATGAACCACAAGGTCTATGCAATTGCGCTTATTATAGGATCTGTATTAATGGAGTTGTATACGTTCAACAAAATCTACTTTGAACAAACTACTGCAGCAGGTGCTTTTATTATTCTGCCCATAATGTCGTTTGTTGCAGGCTTATATCTGCTGTTAGGTAAAAAAGAAAAACAAAATGAAAACGGTGAGGATAAAGGCGAATCATAAACGATTCGCTTTTTCGTTTTTTCAAGTGTTTTTTGTCGACAACTAAAATTTTTATAAAGTATTTTAATCCTTACAGAAGGCAATAATTCTATTGTATTGGAGGGATTAAAATTTATAACAAGGTTGAAATATGCGGAATTAACACTTCCGCATTAAAGGTGCTTAACGAAAGTGAAAAAGAAGCGCTGCTGATGAAAATCAAAGCCGGAGATAACAATGCTCGCAGCGATCTGGTCAACGGCAATCTAAAGCTTGTGCTGAGCGTTGTACAGCGTTTTACCGGACGCGGAGAAAATCTTGACGATTTATTTCAGGTTGGGTGTATCGGGCTAATAAAAGCCATCGACAACTTCGATTTGAGCCACGGAGTAAAATTCTCTACCTATGCCGTGCCAATGATTATAGGCGAAATCAGACGTTACCTGCGAGATAACAACTCGGTGAGAGTGTCAAGGTCAATCAAGGACACGGCGTATAAGGCTATGCAGGCTAAGGAAAAGTTGCTTATTAAACTGCAGCGTGAGCCAACAGTTGAGGAAATAGCCGCTGAGCTTGAAATTTCAAAAGAAGAAACCGTCATTGCATTGGAAAGCATTATTGAGCCGTTGTCGTTAAACGAGCCTATCTATTCCGACGGCGGGGATACCATCTACGTTATGGACCAGGTTGGCGACGGCAACGACGAAAGGTGCTGGTTAGAAGAAATATCCTTCAAGCAGGCCATCGGTGAACTGTCTGAACGAGAACGCAACATTTTATCTATGCGGTTTATGTTGGGTAAAACTCAAATGGAGGTTGCTGCTGACATCGGTATATCTCAGGCACAGGTCAGCCGTTTGGAAAAGAATGCATTAGATAAAATTAAAGAGCAATTATAGAAAAACACCGCAGTATCTGTGTGATACTGCGGTGTTAACATTATGCATTTAATGCTGCTTTGAGGGCATCAGCCTTATCGGTCTTTTCCCAAGAAAGGTCAAGGTCGGTTCTGCCGATATGGCCATAGGCCGAAAGCTGACGGTAGATGGGATTGCGAAGGCCCAAATCTCTGATAATTGCAGAGGGGCGAAGATCAAACACTTTAACGACTGTGTCGGCAATGTCGCTTTCACTCTTCACACCTGTACCGAAGGTGTCAACCATAACAGACACGGGCTGAGCAACTCCGATTGCATAAGCAAGCTGAACCTCACAACGGGTAGCAAGGCCTGCAGCAACAATGTTTTTTGCAACGTAGCGAGCAGCATATGCAGCAGAGCGATCTACCTTTGTGGGGTCTTTGCCCGAGAATGCGCCGCCGCCGTGACGGGCATATCCGCCATAGGTATCAACGATAATCTTGCGGCCGGTAAGACCGGTATCACCCTGAGGTCCGCCAACAACAAAGCGGCCGGTGGGGTTAACAAAAATCTTGGTGTCAGCATCAAGAAGTTCAGAGGGAATGATGGGCCTAATAACAAGCTCAATCATATCCTTGCGAATTTGTTCAAGAGTTACGTTTTCGTTATGCTGAGTTGAAACAACAACTGCATCAACTCTGACAGGCTTGTCCCCGTCATATTCTACGGTAACCTGAGTTTTGCCGTCAGGGCGCAAATAATCAACTACGCCCTGCTTACGAATATCGGTCAGACGTTTTGCCATTGCGTGTGCAAGTGAAATAGGAAGAGGCATAAGCTCCTCGGTTTCGGTACATGCGTAGCCGAACATCATACCCTGATCGCCTGCACCGTTTTGAAGTGCTGCATCTTCTCCGCCGTTTTTAAGTTCAAGCGAGTTATCAACACCCATTGCAATATCAGCAGACTGCTTGTCGATGGCAGTCATAACGGCGCAGGTGTTGCCGTCAAAGCCGCTTTCAGCACTGTCGTAGCCAATCTCGCGCAGGGCATCCCTTGCGATTGAAGGGATATCCACCTTGGCAGAGGTAGTAATCTCACCCATAACGGTAACGATACCGGTTGTGCAGAAGGTTTCGCAAGCAACACGAGCCATGGGGTCATTTCTCAATATTTCGTCAAGCACTGCGTCAGAAATTCTGTCGCAAACCTTGTCGGGATGTCCCTCAGTAACTGATTCTGAAGTAAAAAGCTTTCTCATACTAATTCTCCTTACATAAAAAATATCCGCACCAAAAGATGCGGATAATAAAACTCATCTTTCGGTATTATACCGCAGGATTTAGCACCTTACATTAGCAGGTTGCCGGACTTCGTTGGGCCTGTTCCCTCTGTCACTCTTGATAAGATAGGTATTTAATTTGCAAAATGTATTATAGCATAAAATGTCGATTTGTCAACTAAAAAAATCAAAATACTTGAAAATTGCCCTTTAAAACAAAAATGATTACAAAAACAGACAAAACTACAATTGCAACAGCCGACACCATAAGTATAACGGTTGCTTTGACATTGATTTTCGAGTTGCCTCCACTTGTTGCCACAAGACGAGACTTTTTAAGAGCAGTAGTTATAGGCTTATAAATAATCATTGTAATCGCTGCATTTATTATACCCTTGCACAAGTTAAAGGGCAAAATCAAGGTCGGTAATATTGACACAACAACCGATCTGTCAACGCCCATATAAAAAGGAGTTATGAGCAAATTTGCTACAACCATAACGGCAGCCATTGTTACAACAGAAGTAAGTGCACCGATAACTGCGCCCGACATTGTGCGGCGATATTTATAAATTGTTCCGCAAACTGCTGCAAAGGTTGCACTTGAAAGGCAGTTCATTATAAGGCCGTAAACACCTGTATCACTAACTGATATAAATTCAAAGAATGCTACCACAACGGCTGACACAGCACCATATAACGGGCCATATAAAAATGCTATAACAGACAGTATGGCATCCTTAAAGTCAAAAGTCAAAAAGCTGACCTTAAACTTAAATAGGAACATACATAAATACGCCACCGCACACAGCATTGCTATAACTGTCAGCTTTTTTAATCCATTTTTTGCTTTCATAACAATCACTCCTAAAAATAAAAGCCCTGTGCAAAAACACAGGGCAAATAGTTACAATTATAAAATAACTGCAATATAATCTTCTTCCATCCGGACTATACCGTCGGTTTCGGAGTTTCACCGAATCAACCAAAAAGGCTCGTGGACTTTACCACCGGTGAGGAATTGCACCTCGCCCTGAAGATATTTAATTTTTAATAAGTTTACTTTTTAGCAAGAGCGCGTTCAAGCCAGATAGCGCCGATATCCATTGCGTTGTAAAGGCCGATTTTTTCGCTCTTTTTAATTATGCGCTCACGGGGACGAAGCTCGCTGTCGGTGCTGAGCAGTTGCACCAAAACCTTTTCTGCCATTTCAATATCGCCCTCTTTTTTGGTGCTGACGATTTGAATCATAATTACAAACTCTTCAGACATATCGCCGTAATAAAGAGTGTTGCCGTTGCGTACCAAGGGACGGCCTTTATATGTTAAAAACTCTTTTTGATCAGCCATAACGCAATTCCTCCATAATTCATCACATTTATAGTGTTAGTATAGCACACATATTTTGCTATGTCAAACTATACTATTTGGTATTTTTTAAATAGTCAAGATAATCCTGCAAAATAATGGTTGCTGCAACTGCATCAACAACATTTTTGCGTTTTTTACCACGCACGTCGCCTGCATTCAATGCAGTATATGCGCTTACTGTTGTATTTCGTTCATCACGAAGCACTACCTCTACCCCGCTTTGCTCTTCGATTTTAGAAGCAAGCTCACGGCAGGTCTGGGCGCGCTCGCCTTCGCTACCATCCATATTGCGAGGAAGTCCAACAACGATACGCTCGGCATCATATTCCTTTGCAAGAGCGGCAACCTTTTCAACAAGGCGTGGCTGATTATGCTCGTGAATAACAGTTTTGGGAAAGGCCAAGGTCTGCATTCCGTCGCAAAGAGCTATACCGGTGCGGGCAAGACCTAAATCCACCGACATAATAATCATTACATTACCTCGGGAGCGGTGATATTGAGCATATTAAGAACGTTGGCAATAACCTGACGAACGCGCACACACAAGAACAAGCGAGCGTAGGTAAGGTTATCCTCACCGCAGTTAACTCTGCAAGAGTTGTAATACTTATGAAGCAAAGTAGCAAGATCGATAACATATCTGGTAATGCGAGAGGGATCGTATGCCTTAGCAGCCGAAACAACCTCGCCCTCTAAAGCGGCGAGCTGACGAATAAGCTCACGCTCTTCGGCAGTAGTGAGGCAATCAAGCTCATTTGCAGAGAGTGACTTATACTCAATACCCTGAGCAGCAAGATTTTTGGCTATGCTGCAAATACGGGCGTGAGCATATTGCACATAATAAACGGGGTTGGATGAGGACTGCTCAACAGCCAAATCCAAGTCAAACTCAAGGTGGCTGTTAGGCTCGCGCAGGTTGAATATCAAACGAGCGGCATCGATGGGCACCTCATCAAGAAGAGTTTCAAGAGTAATAGCCTTGCCTGAACGCTTTGAAAGCTTGTAGGTTTCGCCATTTTTGACAAGACGAACCATCTGCATAATAACGATATCAAGGCGAGCAGAATCAACACCGAGAGCCTCAAGAGCGGCCTTCATACGGGGAATATAGCCGTGATGGTCAGCACCCAAAATATCGATAGCGATATCATAGTTGCGCTCGCAAAGTTTGTTGTAGTGATATGCAATGTCGGGAACGAAGTAGGTAGGAATACCGTTTGCGCGAACGAGCACGCGGTCCTTATCTTCACCGAAATCGGTAGATTTAAACCAAAGGGCGCCCTCAAGCTCATAGGTATGGCCTGACTGACGCAGTTTTTCAATAATGCGCTCTACAGAGCCATCGTTGTGGAGCTGCGACTCCTTAAACCAGCAGTCATATTTGATGCGGTATTTTTCAAGGTCATCGTGAAGCTTTTGGATGTTGACGGGCAATGCAAATGCACACAGTGCATCGCGGCGCTCTTCGCTATCGGCATTGAGATATTTATCACCGTAAAGCTGGATAAAGTTCTTTGCATGGATAACGATGTCCTCACCAAGATAAGCATCCTCGGGCATTTCAATAGGCTGACCGAGCTGCTGCAAATAACGAACCTCCAGAGAGGTTTTAAACTTTTCAATTTGGTTGCCTGCATCGTTGATGTAGAACTCGCGGTCAACCTTATAGCCTGCATAATCAAGCACAGCGGCAAGGCAGTCGCCCAAAGCACCGCCACGGGCATTGCCTATATGCATAGGACCGGTGGGGTTGGCAGAAACAAACTCTACCAAAACCTTTTTGCCTGCGCCGAAATCGGAGCGTCCGTATTGATCACCGCAATCCTCAATATCCTTAAGAATATCGGAATAAAAGCGGTCACCCAGGAAAAAGTTAATAAAGCCGGGGCCTGCTATCTCAAAGCGGTCGATATAAGTATCGGCAAAATCGAAATATTCAGCCAAGGTTTCGGCAATTTTGCGAGGAGCATTGTGCAACGACTTTGCCCACACCATAGCGGCGTTAACAGCATAGTCACCGTGTGAACGGTCAGCAGGCACCTCTACCTTGAAAGTAGGTAGCGCAACAGCTTCAAACTTGCCATCTGCAACTGCTTTGCCTGCGGCATTCATTATGATGTCGTTAATATCTTTATTAGCCTTTTTAATAATCTTTGACATTGCTCTATTCCTTTCAACTGTTAATTACACAAGTGTTGCTTTTATATTGACAGTATTGACACTTACAGGTGCTGCATTCATATCAACTGCATATTTAAGCTTTATATCGGCGCCTTGCTCTGAAAACTTAACGTTAACCTCTCGCCCTGTAAAGCCAACCATCATACCCATAGGGCCCATATCGTAGTGGCCAACACAGCGCTCCCCTGCTTTAACAGTGAGCTTTGACATTGCTTCGCCACTTCGCTGAATGGTAACTGTGTCTGCCGTAGCTTTGATAAAAGCAGATGAATTGCCGCTGCCATCATCTTCATCGTAATATAGGCGGCAAATATCGTCTTTGATCAGCATTCGGCCTGTAGTATTAAATTCCATTTTTTCAGTATCGCCGTCACTGTCAACAGTGCTGACAATGGAAATAACAACATCCTGCATAAAACAATATTTCTCCTTATAAACTATTGACAAAAAATTATACCATACTTTAACAATTATTGCAACCTTTATTTAATGCCACAATTTATATATTTTGTCAACTACAATCACATATCAGCGCGACATACTCCACTATTATTGAAAAGATTTTTTAGTGAATTTATAATTTATTTAAAATTTATGAAAGGTGGATTTTTATGGGCTTAATTCTGGCGCAAAACCTGAAAAGCAAGCGTAAAGAACTTGGTTTAACTCAACAACTTATGTCAGACCTGCTTAATATTGAACGCTCCACCTATGCATATTATGAAACAGGCAAAACTATGCCTTCTCTTGACACACTCGAGAAAATCTCGGCTGTATTCAACTGCTCCATTGAGGAGCTGATTAAAAACAAAACCGAGTTGGTCGTTGCAGAGGAGCCTAGCTTTTCATTAAAAAAAGAAGATCCGGTTGAACCTATCAAGGTTGCCAAGCGTCTTATTGCAAAAATCGTTGCCTTACCTCTCAAAGAGCGGATTGAGGTTGAACGAATAGTTGACAAGATGTTGGCCGATTTAGAAAACGAATAATAAAAAAGGATGAACTTGCGTTCATCCTTTTTTGTTTAGAAAAATGACATTTGAGCACTGTCGGGCAAGAAATCAAGGGCATGAAGTTCGTCCAACGCTGCAACGAGGGATTTGCCCAAGCCGCCCACAAGAGTCAACTCTTCTTTTGAAATAAAGCTCTTGTCGCTGTGTGCAACTGCGCAAATTGACTCGGCTGCGGTTTCACCTACACCGCTTATTGAGCTGAAGGGCAAGCGGATTTTGCCATCCTCCATTTTATAAAGGCGAGAGTCGGACTTATAAAAGTCGATGGGCAAAAACTCATAGCCACGAGCAAACATCTCGTTGACAATCTGCAAAATTGCGTGACGGGAGTTATCCTTTGCATTGGCAAGCTTACCTTTGGCCTCAATCTCTGCCATTGCGGCTTTGACCGCTTCCCTGCCGCCCATAAGAGTTTTAGCATCAAGGTCGTCACTGCGCACGCTGAAATATGCTGCGTAATACTCCAGAGGATAATAAACCTTATACCAGCCAAGGCGCAAGGTAGAAATCATATATGCCGCGGCGTGAGCCTTGGGGAACATATACTTAATCTTAAAGCAGGAATCGATATACCACTGAGGAACGCCGTGATCAAGCATTGCCTGCACGTGCTCGTCAGTAAGCAGTTTGGTTGCCTTACCCTTACGGGTAATTTCCATAATCTTAAAGGCCATCTTGGGATCAAGACCCTTATGCATAAGATAGGTCATAATGGAGTCACGTGTACCAATAACCTCTGAAATGGTGCAGGTGCCGTTTTTAATCAGCTCCTGCGCGTTGCCGAGCCATACATCGGTACCGTGGGACAAGCCTGAAATCTGCAGCAAGTCTGAGAAGGTTTTGGGCTGTGTTTCAATCAGCATTCCGCGAACGAAGTTGGTGCCAACCTCGGGCAATGAGAAGGTACCTGTGAGTGAGCCGATATCATCGGGTGTTACACCCAATGCCTCAGTAGAGGTAAACAAGCTCATAACCTTGGGGTCGCTCATAGGAACATCCATTACCGAAATACCGGTATTGTCCTCAAGATACTTATATATTGTGGGAACGTCGTGCCCGAGTATATCGAGCTTAAGTATTGTATCATGTATGGCGTGGAAATCAAAGTGTGTTGTCTGCACGTCAGAGTTGATATCGTCAGCAGGGTGCTGAATGGGACAGAAGTCGTAAATTTCATAGCCCTCGGGTACAATAACCATACCTGCAGGGTGCTGACCGGTGGTGCGCTTTACACCTGTGCAGCCCAAGGTAAGGCGCTCGGTTTCGGCCTTGTTAAGCACGATGCCTCGCTCTTCAGCATATTTGCGCACGTAACCGTATGCTGTTTTATCAGCTACGGTAGCAATTGTACCCGCCTTAAAAACATTCTCTTTGCCGAACATTTTCTCGGTATATTTGTGGGCGCTGGTTTGATATTCACCCGAGAAGTTAAGGTCGATATCAGGCACCTTGTCGCCATCGAAGCCAAGAAAGGTTTCAAAGGGAATATCCTGACCATCGCGGTTCATTGAAGTGTTGCAGTGGGGGCAGTTCTTTTCAGGCAAGTCAAAGCCTGAGCCAACCGAGCCATCGGTAATAAATTCACTGTATTTGCAGTTGGGGCAAACATAGTGTGGCTCAATGGGGTTAACCTCGGATATGCCTGCCATTGTTGCAACAAAGGACGAGCCAACTGAACCACGGGAGCCAACAAGATAGCCGTGTTCAACCGAGTCGGCAACCAACTTTTGCGCTGAAACGTACATGATAGAGAAACCGTTTTTGATAATTGAGCCAAGCTCTTTATCAAGGCGCTTTTGTATGATTTCAGGCAACGGATCGCCATAAATCTCGTGAGCACGCTCATAGGTAACCTGCTGAATTATATCGTCGGAGCCTTCGATTGTAGGAGGATAACTGCCATCGGGAATAGGCTTGAAATACTCGCACATATCGGCGATTTTGTTGGGGTTGGTAACAACCACCTCGAAGGCCTTATCTTTGCCAAGATAAGCAAAATCATGCAGCATCTCTTCAGTTGTTTTGAGATACAAAGGCGCTTGCTCATCTGCATCACTGAAGCCCTGCCCTGCCATAAGAATTGCGCGGAACTTGGCATCATCGGGATCCAAGAAATGAACGTCGCCCGTTGCTACAACAGGCTTGCCAAGCTTATCGGCAAGCTTGATTATAGTACGGTTAATATTGTTTAACTGTTCGTAAGAGGAAACTGTGCCGTTACGAACCATAAAGTCGTTATTGCCATTGGGCTGAATTTCAAGAAAATCGTAAAAATCGGCAATCTCAAGCAACTCGCCCCAGGGACGATTGTTGAGCACAGCCTGATAAAGCTCGCCCTGTTCACAAGCCGAACCAATAATCAAGCCCTCACGATATTTTTCAAGCTCACTTTTGGGAATAAGAGGTTTGCGTGATGCGCCCTTGTTTTGATAGTACTTAACGTGCGCCATGGAAACAAGGCGATACATATTTTTAAGTCCAACAAGATTTTTAACCAAAAGGATTTGGTGGTAACGCTTGAGTGCTCTGGGGTCACCGCCTGCAAGATGGGCGTTAATATTGCTCATTGAGGTGCATTCGCCTTCGGTTTGCTCTTTAAGCATTTTAAGCAGCTTAACAAAAATCAGACCAAGCACGTTGGCATCGTCAACTGCACGGTGGTGGTTAAAGTCACCAAGTCCCAGCGCGTCGGCAACAGTGTCGAGCTTGTGATTTTTGATATCGGTAAGCAATGCACGCGACATAGGCACAGTATCAAGGTATGGGTTTTTAAACTCGATACCAAGGCGCTCTGCGGCAGCACGAGTAAAGGAAATATCAAAGGGAGCGTTGTGAGCAATCATCAAACGTTCGCCGCAAAACTCCAGAAATTTAGGCATAATCTCTGCCTCATCGGGGGCAGCAGATACCATCTCGTCAGTGATGCCCGTAAGCTCTACTACCTTTTGAGGGATGGGCTTGTGGGGATTGACAAAGGATGAGAAGGTATCGACGATTTCGCCGTTTCTAACAAGAACAGCGCCAATTTCGGTTATGCGGTCATTGGTGCTGCTAAAACCTGTAGTTTCGTAGTCAAAGACAATAAATTCACCGTCAAAATTCTCATTGCACTCCCCTGACAATGCAGGGACAAGGTCGTTTACAAAATAAGATTCACAGCCATAAATTGCCTTGAATTCGGGATCTTTTGCACGGATTCCCTCAACGGTATTCATAATTTCGGGGTATGCCTGAACAACACCGTGGTCAGTAATCGCTACTGCACGATGACCCCAGGAATGAGCTCGCTTAATCAACTTAGCGGCATCAGTCATACCGTCCATTTGGGACATTTTGGTGTGCATATGAAGCTCGACACGCTTTTGCTCTGCACGGTCGGTACGCTGATATTTATCAAGGAATGCGATAATCAGCGGATCAAACACATATTCATTTTCGTATTTATCGTTAATAAGCGAGCCGTAAACCAGCAAACAAGTGCCGGTGTTAACGTTCTCAAGCCAGCCTTCTTGACCGTTATCCACATACATTTTGATTTGAACCGAGTTGGTGCGGTCGGTAATGTAAATGTTAATGCGGAACTTGTCCCCTCTTTTGGTAGGGTTCATATCCTTAAAGAAAACCTCACCCCATACGGCGCAACGGCCCAAATCGGGGGTTACGTCCTTAATAGGGGTGGGCTTGCTGCGAATTTTATCGCTACCGAATTTGGACCACACAGTGTTTGCCGATTCTAAATATACAGGCAAACCGTCAGCAGGAGGCTCGACATATACAGGTTTAGCCTTGGGCTTGTTTTGGTCTAACAGCTCGGGCGAAATTTCAACCTCGTTGGCTTCAAGCTCACCTGAAAAGGTTACTTTTCGTCTAATGCCAAAAACCTTAAAAATGGCGGCTGAAATACGTTCTTCGATGTTTTCGTGACTTGATATACCACCGTGTTTAAGTTTTATGTCAACCTTTTCATCATCGATTTCGAACTCGCACTCGTTAAAAACGCAAGCAAGAGTGGCGGTGCCTGAAGCAATGTAATCCAACATAAAGCGCAAGCCTTGCTCACCGAACAGTTCGGAATCCATATGAGCAGAGCAACGGATACGAGAAAGTTTGAGAGTATCGTATACAAATTTGAGCAGCTTGCGATGGCCGTCGAAATCCACCATGGTTTTATAGTGAAGGCCAAGGTCGAGGCATCGAGTATCCTTATGTATATCAATATGTGTTATGTAAACTTTATCAAGTTCCATCGGCAGCTCGTGGGAAGTGCCCTCGAGAATGCCGAACATCTGTAAAAACGGTATCGCGTTCAAAATTTACATCCTCTCTATCTCTGCTATAAGTTCATCTATCAATTTATCTTCAGGAATTTTTCTTATAATTTCGCCTTTTTTAATAAGCACTCCGCAACCGTCACCGCCTGCAATGCCTATATCGGCCTCTTTGGCTTCGCCGGGGCCGTTAACAACACAACCCATTATAGCAACCTTGATGTTTTTATCACAGTTGGCAAGGCGCTTCTCCGCCTCGTTAACAAGGCCAACCAAATCAATTCTCGTTCTGCCGCAGGTGGGGCACGAAACAACGGTAACGCCCTGCTTTCTAAGTCCAACTGATTTGAGCAAATCAATGCCTGCAACAACCTCTTCAACAGGGTCATCGGTTAAGGAGATGCGGATAGTATCGCCTATTCCGCCGAGCAAAAGTCCGCCGATTGCCGAGGCTGATTTGACAATGCCCATCTTTTTGGTGCCTGCCTCGGTAACGCCGAGGTGCAAGGGGTAGTTGCATCTTTCAGCGGCTATGCGATAGGCATTGTAGGTGGTTGCTGTATCAGATGACTTTAAGGATAATACAATATCGTTAAAATCAAACTTTTCTAACAATGATGCGTGATAAAGGCCGCTTTCAACCAAGGCTTCGGGAGTAGGTGCGCCAAAACGAGCAAGAATCTCTTTTTCAACCGAGCCTGAATTAACACCGATACGGATAGGTATGTTTTTAACTCTGCACGCATCTGCCACCGCTTTAACGTGGCTATCGTCACCGATGTTACCGGGGTTAATGCGGATTTTATCAACACCTGCTGCGGCACATTCAAGAGCGATTTTGTAATCAAAGTGAATGTCGGCAACAATGGGAGTAGACACAGCATTTTTAAGAGCATCCACCAAAGCTACTGCCGAAAGCTCGGGCACTGCCACGCGAATTATATCGCAACCTGCAGATTCTAACCGCTTGGCCTGCGCCACATTGGCAGCAATATCGTATGAGGGGGCGTTAAGCATAGATTGAACAGATACAGATGCACTGCCACCAATAGACAGGCCGCCAACCTTAACCTCTCTTGAAATTCTGCGGTTAATCATACTAACACCCCTTCTTGAATTTAAAACAATTTAATAACGTCGCTAATTAAAATTACACCTGCAAAAAGAATAAGCAAAATAAAGCCTGTGGCATGAATCCAACCCTCGTATTTTTGAGGAATGGGCTTTCGGAATATCATTTCAAAAAGAATGAAAAGTATTCTGCCGCCGTCAAGTGCAGGCAATGGCAACAAATTAAAGATGCCAAGATTTATCGTAAGCAAAGCAGCAATATAAATGAGTGAGTTAAGCGAATCCTTTGCTGCAGAGCCAACCGCAGCGGTAATACCCACAGGGCCACTCATATCAGATATACCGAATTTGCCGCTGACAAGATCGCCTATAGACATAAATACAACACGGGCAAGTGATATCTCTGTTTTGGCTGCATTTTTTATAACGGATAATACAGTGCGCTTTTCACCGTAAACGTAGAAATCAAGCGAAATATACTGATTGCCGTCTTCATATTCCTTCATGGCAAATTTAACGTCGTTAAGGGTGATTTTTTGGTCATCACGTTCAACCACAAAATCCATAACGCCATCTTCACTTGTACCGAAAATATAGCTTAAATCGTTGAAGGTATAAACCGATCTACCATTTGCCTCAACAATGGTATCCCCTACCTGAAGGCCGTACTGATTGCTAACAGCTGTTTTATCAAAATCGGCAACCTTTGTGGTAGCATAAAGATCATTGCCTGCAACAAAGCCAATGCAAAGCGCAAAGCCTAAAACAAGGTTGAATATTGCGCCTGCGGCAACAACCAACAGTCTGCGCCAAGCCTTTTTGTTGCTGAAAGCACGGGGATCATCAGAAGCCTCATCCTCCCCTTCCATAGCGCAAAAGCCGCCGAAAGGAACAAGGCGAAGCGAATAGGCAGTTTCGCCCTTTTTCTTGCTGAAAATTTTAGGGCCGAAACCTACGGCAAACTCATTGACGCGCACTCCATTAAGCTTGGCAACAATAAAGTGGCCAAACTCGTGGATAATTATTACAACAAGAAAAACCAAAATGGCCACAAGATAAGGCCAAACATTATTTAAAAACGCGAGTATAAAAATCACTCCTAATTAAATGCAAGATAAAACGAACTCTCTTGCTTTTTGGTCGACAGCAGCAATATCCTCATAGCTGTTGACTGACGACACAGGCTGTGCGGAAGTAGCAGCCTCAACCAAATCGCCGATTTGCAAGAATTTAATTTTACCGTTAAGGAAAAGCTCAACCGCTTGCTCATTTGCTCCGTTTGCGGCGATGGGTTTGCAACCGCCGTGACCAATAGCATCAATAGCAACCCGCAAGCATTTGAAGGTATCAACATCCGGCTTTGCAAAGGTCATTTTTCCTGCATTGGTAAGGCTAAGACGCTCACAGGGTACATCCATTCGGTTGGGATATGTCAAAGCATACTGAATGGGCACACGCATATCGTGAACGCCGATTTGAGCAATTATTGAGCCGTCGGTAAATTCAACTGCAGAATGAAGCAGACTTTCACGGTGAACCACAACCTCAATATCATCAGCAGGCACACCGAAAAGGTGCACAGCCTCAATAACCTCGAGGCCCTTATTCATCATCGACGCGCTGTCGATGGTGATTTTTGCACCCATACTCCAGTTTGGATGGCGCAAGGCTTGATCAACGGTTACATTTACAAGCTCATCCTTAGTTTTGCCAAAAAAGGGGCCGCCTGACGCAGTAAGAATAATCTTATGCAGCTTTCTTTCGGGAGGAGCGGCATTAAGGCACTGAAAAATTGCCGAATGCTCACTGTCAACAGGAAGTATTTTTACTCCTTTTTGGGCAGCTCTTTTCATCACAAGGTCGCCGCCTGTAACAAGCGACTCTTTGTTTGCAAGAGCCAAGGTTTTGCCTGCCTCAATAGCAGCAAACGTGGGGCGTAGTCCTGCAATACCAACCACCGCATTAAGCACGATATCGGCCCTTTCAAGTGATGCACAGAAGCACACACCGTCAATGCCGGTAAGCAAGGTGTATTCCAAATCAGCAGTGCGCTGTTTCAAATCAGCCGCAGCTGATTCATCGACCACCGCAACATATTGAGGCTTATATTTTCTAATTTGTTTTTCAAGAAGCTCAACGCTGCGATTGGCAGTTATAGCCAAGGCAGTCATTCCGCACTTTTCGATAACATCAAGTGCTTGTGTTCCTATAGAACCGGTTGAACCCAGTACAACAATATTTTTCAACTTAAATCACCTATTATCCCAACAACATAACTTGCTGCGCAAAAAGCATTACGATAGGAAGAGAAACTGCAAGGCTATCGCATCTGTCCATAATACCGCCGTGACCGGGCATCAGTGTACCGTAGTCTTTGATATTATAGGTGCGCTTAACACTTGATGCAAACAGGTCGCCAATCATACCGCCTGCAGATGCTAACAGAGTACATATAATTACAGGCAATACACGAACTGTTTCGCCGTTTTTACAAAAGATTGCAGCATAAATATATGCAAAAGCTATACATACTATTATTGCCGAAATAAAGCCTCCGATAGCTCCCTCAACAGTTTTTTTAGGGCTAACGGCAGGAGCAAGTTTGGTTTTACCCACGGCGCTGCCAACAAAATATGCGCCTGTATCTGAAATAAAGGCAGCAAAGGCGGCAAGCAAGAAATAGAACATACCAAACTGCCAATCTATCATAACTATGGCTGTAGATAACCCAAATACTACCGAGCAGACCATTACAAAGGTAATAAATATCTTAGGCAAAATTTCAGGGTTAAACTTAAGCACAAGGCTTGCTGCGAACAAAGCAAAATAAATATATACCATTGAGGAAAATGCAACGGGAATTATTCCTCTTGCTGCAAGAGGAGTAACAATGGAAAAAACAAAGGACGAAATAAAGAAGGGTATGTTAACCTGAGAGCCAACTGCTCTGAAAATTTCAAAAACTGCAATAGATCCTGCCAATGCGATGAATATAGGCAGTGCGATTGTTAATCTGAAAATCAGCACTATTATAACCAATGCGGATGCCACAGCAGCTGATATTATACGCGTTTTCATATTTTTCCGTCCTTTATTTTGTATTTCTGCCGCCAAATCGACGGTCGCGGGATGAAAAGGCTACAATAGCCTCTTCAATGGTTTCATCTGTAAAATCAGGCCACAAAACATCCGTAAACCAGTATTCAGCATAGGCGGTTTGCCAAATAAGATAATTTGAAAGTCTATACTCACCGCCCGGTCGAATAAGCAAATCCGGATCAGGCATACCTGCAGTATACAGATGATCTGATATTGTTTGTTCGGTAATATCGTTGGGGGTAAGTTCACCATTTAAAGCAAGGTTTGTTATATCTTTAACCGCGTGAAGGATTTCGTCCCTTCCGCCATAGTTAAGTGCGATATTTACCCAAAGACCGGTAGCTTCGGCAGAATCGGCCTCAGCCTTTTCTATAAGTTCAATTATATCAGCATCGATGGGAGTTAAATCGCCCACAAAATGCAAGCGAATGTTCTCACCCTTAAAATTAGCCGAATCAATAAGGTAGTCGCGCAGAATATTCATTATTCCGCCAACCTCTTCTGCCGAGCGCTTCCAATTTTCGGTTGAGAAAGCATATACGGTCAGATATTTAACACCGATTTTATTGCAATATCTCGCAATGTTTTTGAAGGTTGAGGCGCCTGCAGAATGGCCTGCTGTAGTTGGTAAGCCTCTTTTTTTAGCCCATCGGCCGTTACCATCCATAACAATGGCAATGTGAGTGGGCATTTTTAAATCGGCAGGATTCGGTTTTTTTGTTTTTTTACCAAACAGTTTCACTTTGCTACCCCTTAAAAATGGGGACTGCAACAGTTACGCCACAGTCCCTTGATGATAAAATCAGATTTCGAGTATCTCTTTTTCTTTTGCGGCGGCAAGATCTTCAACCGATTTGCTGTACTTATCGGTGAGTTTTTGAACGTCTGCCTCACCCTTTTTAACATCGTCCTCGGTGAGTTCTGAATTCTTTTTCATTGCCTTAATCTTTTCGATTGCATCACGGCGAATTGAACGGATTGCAACCTTTGTATCCTCAGCCATACGCTTAACGTCCTTAACCAGGTCTTTACGACGCTCCTCGGTGAGAGGGGGGAAATTAAGACGAATGCTCTTGCCGTCGTTAACGGGAGTGATGCCGATATCGGACACAAGAATAGCCTTTTCAATAAGTTTAATGATTGAAGCATCCCAAGGCTGAATGAGCAAGGAACGAGCTTCAACTACAGATACAGACGCCATCTGAACAACGGGTGTGGGTGAACCATAATAATCAATGGTCAGCTTATCCAAAATACCGGGGTTGGCTCTGCCGGCACGAACTGCGGCATATTCCTTATCCAAAGAGGCAACCGATTTGCCCATCTTTTCTTCTGCTACTTTAATAACTTCTTTCATAACGTTACCCTCCTGATTACTCGATTATAGTGCCGATTTTTTCGCCTTGAACTGCGCGCAAAATATTGTCGGGGTCATCAAGGTTGAATACCAAAATCGGAATATTGTTGTCAAGACACATTGCAGCTGCAGTTGTATCCATAACACCAAGGTGCTTTTCAACAACCTCTGCAAGGCTCATCTTATCAAACATAACGGCGTCGGGATTTTTGCGGGGGTCACTGTCATATACACCATCAACGTTAGTAGCCTTAAAAATAACCTGTGCTTCAATTTCGCAGGCTCGAAGTGCTGCTGCTGAGTCGGTTGAGCAAAAGGGATTACCCGTTCCGCAGCCGAAGATTACAACACGGCCCTTTTTGAGATGGTTAGTTGCACGGTTGCGAATATAAGGCTCTGCAACCTCATGCATAGCGATAGCGGTTTGAACTCGATTTTCAACACCAAGCTGATCAAAAGCATCGCCGATAGCAAGTGCATTTATAACGGTTGCAAGCATTCCCATATGGTCTGCACGGGTGCGATCCATCTTGCCGCTTGAACGGCCGCGCCAGAAGTTGCCGCCGCCGACAACGATGCCGACCTCAACACCCAATTCAACAACCTTTTTGATGCTTTCGCAAACTCGCAATACTGTATCGAAATCAAGACCCGTGCCCTTGTCACCGGCCATTGCTTCACCGCTTAATTTAAGAAGAATTCTATTGTATTTAACAGACATACGCATACCTCCGCCATTTTTATCTATTTTACAATAATATTGACCGATTGTAAAGAGTATTATGTCAATTAAATGAAATAAAAATAAAAAATGCCGAAGCATCGCTTCGGCATTTTATTAGTTAAATCACTTAACCATGCTGGCTACTTCAGCTGCAAAGTCATCCTCACGCTTTTGGATGCCTTCGCCCTTCTCATAACGAGCGTAGTCAACAACCTTGATCTCGCCGCCAAGAGTCTTAGCAACAGAGTTGATGTAATCGGTAACGGTCATGGCGTTATCCTTAACGAACTCTTGCTCAACAAGGCAGTTTTCCTTGTAGAACTTGCCCATCTTACCGGCAACGATCTTCTCAAGAACTGCATCGGGCTTGTTAGCCATCTTAGGATCTTCCTTCATCTGAGCAACAAGGATTGCCTTCTCATGCTCAAGTGCTTCAGCAGAAACAGCATCTTTGTTAAGATAGGTGGGGTTAACTGCAGCGATTTGCATACATACGTCCTTAGCCATGGTCTTGAACTCTGCAGTAGCAGCGATCTCAGCAGTGGTGTCGAACTTAGCAATAACGCCGATCTTGCCGCCTGCGTGAACGTAGTTAGCAATGATACCCTCCATACGGGTAAAGCGGCGAACCTTCATGTTCTCACGAACAACGAGGAAGTACTCTTGTACCATCTCTTCAACGGTCTTGCCGTTTGCAGAGCAAGCAAGAAGAGCATCTACATCAGCGGGATTTTGCTCAAGAGCGATAACAGCAATGTTGTTGCAAAGCTCTTTAAAGCCGTCGCCACCTGCAACGAAGTCGGTCTCAGAGTTAACCTCGAGAACAACGCCTGCAACATCGTTTGCAATAGCTACAACCTGACCGTCAGCAGCAATACGGCCAGCCTTCTTAGCAGCAGAAGCAAGGCCCTTTTCGCGCAAGTAGTCGGTAGCTTTGGCCATATCACCATCGCACTCTACAAGTGCTTTTTTACAATCCATCATTCCGCAACCGGTTTGCTCACGGAGTGCCTGAACGTCTTTAGCAGTAAAATTCATAATTTTTTCCTCCATTCAAATATTGACCATAAAAGATGCCCGCTTGAAACGGCGGGCATCAAAAGTTACAGATAAATTACTCGGCAGCTTCAGCCTCGGCGGGAGCCTCAGCCTCAACAGCAGCAGAGCCCTGCATGCCCTGTTTGCCCTCAAGAACAGCATCAGCCATAGTAGCGGCAATCAACTTAACTGCACGGATAGCGTCATCATTGCCAGGGATAACATAGTCAATCTCATCGGGATCGCAGTTGGTATCAACGATAGCAACGATCGGAATGTTGAGCTTCTTTGCCTCAGATACGGCAATTCTCTCTTTACGGGGGTCAACGATGAAGAGTGCGCCGGGCAACTTCTTCATATTCTGGATACCGCCCATGAACTTTTCAAGCTTTTCGATTTCGAGTTTGAGCTTGATAACTTCCTTCTTGGGGAGCAAATCAAAGGTGCCATCCTCTTGCATCTTGCGGAGCTGGTTAAGGCGCTTGATACGAAGGGTGATGGTGTTGAAGTTGGTCATCATACCACCGAGCCATCTTGCATCAACATAAGGCATTTCGCAACGGATAGCCTCTTCCTTAACGGACTCTTGAGCCTGCTTTTTGGTACCAACGAACATGATGTCTTTGCCTTCAAGAGCAAGATCGCGAACGAAGTTGTAAGCAACCTCGAGATTCTTAACGGTCTTTTGAAGGTCGATGATGTAGATACCGTTGCGCTCTGCAAAGATATACTCTGACATCTTGGGGTTCCAGCGTCTGGTCTGGTGGCCGAAATGGACGCCTGCTTCGAGAAGCTGTTTCATAGATATTACTGACATGACAAATATCCTCCTTTTAGTTTTTCCTCCGCCGTAGTCAGCCCGTACGCCCACCGAAAAAGCATCGGCACCGGGGCACAGTCCCACAGCGTGTGTATTATGTCACCAAAGGATTATATCACAACCGTTTTTATTTTGCAAGTCTTTTTTTATATTTTTTATCTTGTTTTTGATGCAAATATCCCTTTGTTGCGGTGTGGAATGTGGGTGCAGTTGACTAAAACGGTATCCTCTCCTATTACTTCGATATCGTTCCAGGATATTATCAGGTCGTCATCTCGCCCCATTATGCCGAAAAAGCGAGGCCTTCCATATACTATAATAGATTGAATTTTAGCCGTTTCGGTGTCAAATTCTATATCGCTCACCGGACCCAACAGACTGCCATCCCTAACACACACCACCTCTTTATGCTTTAAATCAAGAATGCTGCATATCATAAACAAATCCCTCCCACATATTATATGCGGAAGGGATTTTGCATTATTATTTATCTCTGAACTTGCTGCTGCGAACAGGATGACGAAGCTTGCGAAGTGCCTTCGCCTCAATCTGACGGATACGCTCGCGGGTGACCTGGAACTGCTCGCCTACCTGCTCAAGGGTATGGCAGCGGCCATCAACCAAGCCAAAGCGCAAACGGATAACCTGCTCTTCACGGGGAGTCAAGGTTTTAAGAACATTGTCTATGTCCTCGTTGGTTATAGTCTTAAGGGCAGCATCATCGGGAGCAAGTGCGTCCTCATCGCGGATGAAGTCCATCAAACGGCTATCCTCTTCGGGGCCGATAGGAGTTTCCATAGATACGGTTTCTTGAGCCACGCGCATAATTTCGCGAACGCGCTCAACGGGCAAATCCATAGCCTGAGCGATTTGCTCTTCAGAGGGTTCACTGCCGTTTTCGTGCAAAAGCTGGCTTTGCACCTTCTTAAGGCGGTTGATGGTTTCAACCATATGAACGGGAATTCGGATAGTACGGGCCTGATCGGCAATTGCACGGGTTATGGCCTGACGAATCCACCATGTTGCATAGGTTGAGAACTTAAAGCCCTTAGTGTGGTCAAACTTTTCAACTGCTTTAATAAGGCCTACGTTGCCCTCTTGAATAAGGTCGAGGAAGTGCATACCTCTGCCAACGTAACGCTTTGCGATGCTGACAACAAGGCGAAGGTTAGCCTCGGTAAGGCGCTTTTTGGCATTTTCGTCGCCGTCAATGATGCGAGTTGCCAAATCAACCTCTTCATCGGGTGAAAGGAGAGGCACACGGCCAATCTCTTTAAGATAAAGCTTAACCGGGTCGTCAAGCGACACGCTGTCAATGTTAAGGGCATCCTCTAAATCTTCTGCTTCAGCCTCTTCCATTTCAAGGTCTTCTGCAGTAGGCTCATCTGCCATAACATCAATATCTAAATCCAATACGGGTGAATCGTCGTCCAATTCGTTGATGCCCAGCTGTGCGCTTGCCTTGTCGATATCAAACTCTTCACCTTTGCCGTAAGTCAAATCATCTTTCATCATTTCTGCTCTCCATTCTTTAGTTTACCCATTCTTTTTATATTGGCCGCCCATTCATCATCGGTCATTTCTGACGGATTCTGCAAGGCGGTTTTGGACTTTTCATCCTGCATAACAGTGATACTGTCACGCAGCTCTTTTGCGGCTACATCCCCACCGACGCGACGGTTAAACATCATAACCATTTCGCCCATTTCATCGGGGGCAAAATTGCCGCTGAAACGGCTGAATTCGGGTTGAACACCCGATTCGATTATCTCAACCATTCGCACAAACACGCGGCGGTTAAAATCGGTAACAAAATCGTCAGCCGTTAATCCCGTGCCTTTGTAAAGTTCAGGATGGTTGTACAGCACGCTGAGCACTGTTTCTTCAGCGATGCAGGCGCGGCGGCGAAGTCGTTTTTCAGGATTTGCCGATTTAACCTCGGCTTGTCCACTGACAATTTTTGAGGTTACTCGCTTCTCTTCTGCACGAACGCGGCTTTTCACCGCTTGTGATACCGACTGACGGAAAACCTGCACAGGGATGTCAAACTTTTCAGCCACTCGGCTTAAGTATAACTCGCGTGCAATGGGGTCGTCCACCTTCGAGAGTATCGACGCAGCGCCACGCAAATATTCAAGCTTGCCATTGTCGGATGCAAGGTTGTGCTTGTTTTCTTCACTTTTAAGCTTGTACTCAATATCATTGCCTGCGTCGTCTATCAAATTAGAGAATATTGCAGCCCCGTGCTTGCGTATAAACTCATCGGGGTCTTTGCCGTCAGGCAAGCGAACGACACGCACACTCATACCTGTTTTACTTAAAATATCGATGGTACGGTTGGTTGATTTTTCACCTGCTGCATCGGCATCCATCGTTACCACAATTTCGTCGGCGTAGCGAGAAAGCAGTTTGGCTTGCTCATCGGTAAATGCTGTGCCGCAAGCGGCAATGGCATTATCAAAGCCTGCCTGGTGCATTGCAATAACGTCCATATAACCCTCGCAAAGAATCAGACCCTTGCGTTTGGAGTTTTTGGCAAAGTTAAGAGCAAAGACGTTGTTGGTCTTTTTATAAACCAAAGTATCAGACGTATTAAGATACTTGGCTGAAGATTCATCATCAGGCAATTTTCTTGCACCGAAGGCTATTACATTGCCTCTTAAATCGATAATGGGATACATTATACGGCGCTTAAATCGGTCAATATATCCGTTACCGTTTTTGCGAGCTACAACCAAATTGGCTTGAACCATCAAATCGTCTGAAAAGCCCTCTCTACGCAAATGCTGATAAAGGGCATCCCACGAATCGGGAGAATATCCAAGTCCAAAATGACGGATGGTTGCAACCGACAGCTGTCGGTTTTGAGTAAAATAATCAAGTCCTCTTGTATCAACCTTATCGAAAAGCTTGCTGTGATAAAACCTTGCGGCGGCACGGTTAACCTCGTACAGCTTAAGGCGAAGTTTTTGCATAGAATCGTCATAACCGTCGGTAGGCATTTGCAGACCTGCTCGGTCGGCAAGGGTGCGAACAGCCTCCATATAATCGAGATTTTCGATTCGCATGGTAAAGTTTATAACGTCACCGCCTGCACCACAACCAAAGCAATAAAATGAGTTGGTTTGGGTATAGACAACGAAAGAACCTGTCTTTTCATTATGGAAGGGACAAAGGCCTACAAGTGTATTACCTCTGCGGCGCAGTGAAACATACTGCGATATTATTGATTCAACATCGTTTCTTGCAGAGACTTCCGATAAAAAAGATTCGTTAAGACGCATATGTTTCACCACCTTTCAGGTTTTAAGTTTAATATTCCCAGCCGTGGGGAACAAACAAATTGGTAAAGGTTAAGGTTGCATATCGGTCGGTCATACCGGCGATATGGTCAATAGCTGCACGCTCTACACCCTCGCGCTCGCGGATTGCGTTGTATTCGGCAGGCAGCTTGTTGGAGTTGCGAACATAGTAGCTAAACAGCCACTTGATCATATCCCCTACCTTATACTCTTCGCTTTTGGCTACCGGATTGGTATATACGCTGTCAAAAAGGAACTTGTGCAACTTATCGTACTTTTCGAAAAAATCGGGTTCCATTAAAATATCATCACCGCTGGCACGTATGACCGAATTAACGAGAGTATCGATTCGCTCGCTTTTTGAAAAGCCAAGCTTTTGCCTTATATCAAGAGGAATGTCGTTTTCGCTCAGTATACCTGCGCGAACAGCGTCATCAATATCGTGATTTATGTAGGCAATGCGGTCAGCCATACGAACGATGCGGCCCTCAAGAGTAACCGCTTGCTCACCATTGGTATGACGCTCAATGCCGTTAAGCACCTCGAAGGTAAGGTTTAAGCCCTCACCATCCTTTTCAATGCGGTCAACCACGCGAACACTTTGCTCAAAATGGCGGAAGCCCGTTTCGGAGCATTCATTAAGAGCGCGCTCACCCGCATGACCAAAGGGGGTATGGCCTAAATCGTGACCAAGCGCTACCGCCTCGGTCAAATCTTCATTAAGAGCCAAGGCGCGTGCAATGGTGCGGGCAATCTGTGAAACCTCAAGAGTATGGGTTAAACGAGTACGGTAATGGTCACCCTCGGGCGAAAGAAAAACCTGGGTTTTATGCTTCAGGCGACGGAACGCCTTGCTATGAATGATTCTGTCGCGGTCACGCTGATAGCAGGTGCGCAAATCACAAGGCTCCTCTTCAACGGAACGACCCTTTGATTGATCGGCAAAGGCGGCTTTGTCGCACAAAATCATATGCTCTGCGGCCTCTATCCTTTCACGGACGGAACTCATAACCGACACCCCTCTCGTTTTTTATCTTCTATAATTATTATTCGACAAAAGATTATAATTCACTTTATTTTTTTATAAATTTTGTTCTTTATATCTTTCGAGTAGTTTTTCGACACTGCATTTTCCGTTTGATGTATCAATTACCGCACTGTAAAGAGAACCATAATCATCAAAGGAAACGCAAAACAACAGCTCTACCCCATCGGTAAAAACAGGATTGATTTCCATAGCGCCATTTGAAGCGAGCATTGCATTAAGCTTGCCGTACATATGATAGTCACATTTAATAGAGCAATCGTAGACAGGCACCATTTTAACCGTACCTGCCGCCTTAAGTGCAACAGTAGCACTGTGAGAGTAGGCTCTTACCAACCCACCGCCGCCAAGAAGAATGCCGCCGAAATATCGAGTAGTAACCACACACACGTCAGTGATTTCGGACTTAACCAATGCATCAAGGGTTGGAATACCTGCCGTACCCTGAGGCTCTGAATCGTCGGAGTAGCGCCGCACGTTGCCCTCGCGCAAAGAGTAGGCATAAACGTTGTGGGTCGCATCCCAATACTGTGAGCGGCGAGAGTTGATAAACTCAATCGCTTCCTCTTCGCTTTTGACAGGAGTTGCCGCACAGATAAATCTTGAGCGCTTTTCTACATACTCATCCACACCGTACTCACGCACGGTGTAATAGCTTTTAAGTTCCACTGTTTTGCCTCCTATGCTTTTTGGGTAAAAAAAGTTCCGCAACCGTGATGGCTGCGGAACTGCCTTGAACTGTTATACAAATCAGTCGGCGAGATTTTGACGCTTTTTGAATCTGTCTACTCGTCCACCGGTATCAACCAGCTTCTGCTTACCGGTAAAGAAAGGATGGCAGTTCGAGCAAATATCGAGACGGATGCCCTCTTTAGTGGAGCGGGTTTCAAACTCGGCGCCGCAGGCACATCTTACAACAACCTTCTCATACTTGGGATGGATTCCCTCTTTCATCGTAGTCACCTCTTTCTCATATTTTCACATTAACGAAAGAATGATACCACATCAGATAGATAATTGCAAGAGGTTTTTTTAATTTTTTTAAAAAATCTTACTAAATCGGTATTTTAACTACTTTTTTAAGCCAAAAAGAATAGATAAGACATTCTTTCACAGCCAGTTTGTAGTTGCCTGAAAATGCACGGGCATAGAGATGCAGCTGACGTGTATACCTTTGAACAAGTTCTTCCTCGGTAACATTGCGATCGGTTTTAAAATCGACCACGGTCAAAGAATCCTCATCAAAGATTACGCAGTCGGCAACGCCCTGCAAAACAATCATTTCGTCACTGTCGCACGAACCGTCAACTTCCCTCGCAGGCACCTCAAAGATAAATCGACTCTCTCTCATTACCTTTTTTGCTTGCTGCATAGCGGCAAACAAATCGCTGCTAAAGAAATGAGCTACCGCCTCGGTATCTATAACCTCGGCTTGTGCCTGGGTAAGTTTGCCTTGCTTAACAAGCAGTTGAGCCTCTGCACCTATATCCTGCTGAGCCCTCTCATAATCGGCGTAGCACATAAATCGGTGAGTAGCGGTGCCGCGCTCTGCAGGTGTCATTCCGTCGTTATTTAAAAACGCAGGGCGAGCAGAACAAATATAGGCATCATTTCTTACGGTTTTCGCTAATTCGGAAACTGAATATTTTGACTGAATATTAAGCAGGTTCTCATAAGGATATACATAATCAAGCTGTGCAGACAAATCAATCGAGGCTTCCTCTGTTACAACTTCGTTCTGAGAATTTGCAACCTCACTTGCATTTGCAATTTTCAGTTTAATTGATGAGCCGCAGGTATCGCAAACGGGAATTTGTACATCGGCGAGTTCTCTCAACGCTTCCCCGTCGGGATGCATAAGTAAATTGGCATAAAGCCAATCGGCAGAACTGCTCATTTTTTGCACGCTGAAGGCATCTAATGAAGACGTGTCAATCTTTTTGATTATGTTTGAAGCAACACAAGCAACACTTCTTGCAAGATTTTCTTCAGCAGAAACAAGCACAAGCTTATCCTGTGCGCGAGTCATAGCAACATATAACAGCCGCATTTCTTCGGCAACGGTAGCCTTTTGCTCCATAACGCCGATTGCCTTACGTGCAAAGGTATCGTATCTTACAGCCATTTGACTGTCGCACATACGCATACCAATTCCTCCCTGCTCGTGCATTACAAGACCTGAACGGGCATCCATAAAATTAAAGGATGATTCAAGCCCTGCTACGATACACACGGGAGCCTGCAAGCCCTTGGATTTATGCACTGTCATTACACGCACGGCATCCTCATTATCGGGAGCGTTGCCGCCTGCCATATCGGTGGCGCTGTTCGACACCTTGTCGGCATATCGTAAAAATGCAGTAAGGCCCTTGTATCCGTTTTGCTCATAAGATGCGGCAAGTTCGGCCAAAAGAAGCATATTTGCCCGTCGTGAAGCGCCGTCATCCATTGCTCTGGCAACAGCCAGCATACCGGTATCGTCGTAAATTTTGGTTATAAGTCTGTCGGCAGGAAGAGTTGCAGCCCATGAACGGTATTTAGAGATGGTTTGTACAAATTTTGCTGCTTTTTCGTTCTTGTCGGCATACTTCAAAAGGGATGTGTACAAACCCTCTTTGCGGTTGCCGATTCTCATTTGTGCTAGCTCGTCGGCAGTGAACCCGAAAAGGGTTGACATCATTGCAGAAAGCAACGGAATATCCTTAAGCGGATTGTCAATCGCCTGAAGCAGAGACATAATAATCATTATTTCGGGGCGACCGAAAAAGTCCGATTTAAGTTCGGCAATCACCGGTACTCCCTCTGCTTTTAAAGCATTTACCACGGCAATGCTGTTTCTCTTATAAGAGCGCAAAAGAATCAAAAAGTCGCTGTACCTGACATCTCGTAAGCTCTTGCCGTCAGTAACCTGTATTTTATTTTTAACACACTGCTTAACGTAGTGGGCAATGTGCATTGACTCAGCATTTATATCGCCACCGTCAATAAGATGAACCTCTGCCCCGCAATACTCGTTGTCAGGCAGTCCTTCTGCAATGGGATCAAGCCAATCAGACCTTAAATAGTCAATCTGTGCCGCCTCACGGGTCATAAGAGAATCAAAAAAGTAGTTTACAAAGTTGCATATCTGGGGACGACTTCTGAAGTTGCCGCTGAGAATAATCTTGGCAGGATATTGCTCTGCGTCATAATCAGGGAAACTGTCGCGCATATTGATGAAGTTCATGGGATTGGCGTGACGGAAACGATATATACTTTGTTTAACGTCACCAACCAAAAAAAGATTTTTGCCACCGTCAGAAAGCGCGCTGAATATTGAGTTTTGAAGATCGTTGGTATCCTGATATTCGTCTACCATTACCTCTTTATATTTGGTTGTAAGTTCTAAAGCAGAGGGCTTGACCACCAGCTCACCATTCTTATCCTCACACAAAAGATTAAGAGCGGCAAGCTCTATATCAGAAAATGTCATATATTTGCGCTCGGCTTTGAGTGCATCATATTTTTCGCGAAAAATGCGCACAAGACGAGCCAAGGTGTTGACATATTTGCCTGCAGTCTTTATATCCTCAAGCGTTTCGGCATAGTCGTAGCAAAAAAACACGTCAAGCTTTGCAAGCTCGCCACGGGCAGCATCCACCATTGCTTTGACCTTATCCTTAATGATAGGGTCACTATCCTTGCTCGCTCTGCCGATTTTATCAAGGTTGCGGAATTTAAGAGCAGTATATATCTCTTGATAATCCTTTTTGTCGGCAGCTTTAATCAAATCCTTAAACAGAGAGATAAGGCCCTCTACAATAGGTGCATAGTTAGAAGCAACCGTTGCATTAAGAGTCAACAATTCCTGTGCGTTATGAAGCAAATCAACATAATGCTCCGATGCCATTTTTAAATTGGCACAAACATCATCAAGCCAAAAAGGCACACCGAAGGTATTGCATTGGTCATACATTCTGCAAACGGTGTCAAGCCAGCGGTCGGGCATCGGCAAGGAGCAGATGTGCTTGTAAATTTTAAGCACAGAATCCTTGGCGTTGGTATCGACCGTTTCGCAATTCATTGCAATAAGCAGATTTGAGAAATCCTCAAAGCTTTCGCTTGCAAGAGTTGCATAGGCTGCAGTTACAGCCTCGTTCATCATCACGGTTTCTTGCTCACCCGACATAATTTTAAAATCGGGCTCTACTCCTGCATCAACAAAGTTTTCCCGAATCAAATCGATACAAAAGCTGTCCATAGTGCAAATAGCCGCGTTATCCACCGCCATTTTTTGCTTTAACAGGCGAACATTTTGAGGGTTAGCCTTTGATGCTTTCGAAAGCAAGGTGTATATGCGCTCACGCATCTCACTTGCAGCTGCATTGGTAAAAGTAACAATGAGCATATCAGTTATATCAATGGGATCTTGAGAGTTGGTAACACGCTCAAACACGCGGTTGGCAAGCACCGCAGTTTTGCCCGAGCCTGCAGCGGCAGATACAAGCACTGCTCCCTTGGCATCAAGGGCTTTTTGTTGCTGTTCGGTTGGTTTAAACTGTGCCATCGCTCTCACCCTTTCTGATTTTATCAATTGCTTCTTCTATAGTCATTTTTTCAACCGATTCGCAAGAAGCCTCGCTATCCATAAGACAGACGGAGCGATAATCGCAATAATCACAAGCGCTCTTGCCCGATGCATTAGTGGTGGGCTTGACATCGACACAGCCTGCCTGGATGCTATCCCCTGCTTTTCTTATAGTTTCCATCACCAGTTTGCCAAGCAGCGCAAAATCATCACTATCCATAACGCTACTCTTTTTATCCTTAGGAGAATAGGGAATGTATCGGCCCGACTCATCTCTATCCATTGCATGGAGCGATTTTTCATCATTCACAAGCAAGCCGTTCATACGCATAGACTTATGCTCCTCTTTAGCTACAGCATCCCAGTCTTTAGAAGAGGTAGAGTGTATGGGACGCTTTGAGGGCATATAAAGCACGCCTGCAGGAAGGGCACCGTTATAAATGCCGCTGCTTGTAACGGTAAACAGATATATAAGCATCTGCATATTCATTCCGTAGAAAATGTCGGACAAATCGAACTTTTTAGAATTGCTCTTATAGTCAACAATTCTCAAATATTTTTTGCCGTCGGCTTCATACAAATCGACGCGGTCAATTTTGCCCGTAAGCACAACGTTACCCTGCTGTGTAGGCACCTGAAGAGCAGGTACGTCGTCACCACCGATATAAAGCTCACAGTGGCTGGGCTCATAATCGCACACGTCAAACTCTTCACCCAAGCGGGCAACCACATGATCAACAAGCAAAGCAATACGCTCGAGCATATAGACGAACGCTATATCAAGGTTATCATATCCGCCAAGGGTGGTGTCGGCATATTCGTGCACAAGCTGTGCAATCTCATCCCGACGCTCCCCGGCCGTCATTTGTGACAGGCCCTTGCCGTGAGCGACAACCGCTTTTTCAAGAACATAGTGCACAAGGGTGCCTCGACGCATAACGTCCATATCAGCAGAGTTAACGGGAGTTGCACAAAGGCCAAACTGACAAAAGAATGAGAAGGGGCACTTTGAAAAGGTTTCGATTTTTGAGGCCGACATATAAATATCGTTGCCGTAAAGCCTAACGGCGTTTTCGGGCGAAATGCTCATTGCCCTCATTTGGGTATCGGTGTCAAGAACGGGGGCATAAATACCTCTGGCATTAAGTTGCTCATAAAGGGAGTTCCTGTAGCGGCTGTAATCGGCAGAAGCCACCAATTCCACCGAGGGCAGCACACCTTCAAACCTATTGGTACTGTTATCACGATAGGTAGTCTGAACCAATGTGTCGCCAAGAGTTGAACGAAGGTTCTTTACAAACTCGGCGGCAGTTCCGCTTGAATCACTGACAGCAGTATGATAGGTAATATAAAGTTCGTCCGACGGACTGGTCAATGCGGTATAGACAAAATATTGCTCGTCAACGGCGGCATTGACACGGTAATCGGGAATGGGTAAGCCGCACTTAATAATGCTTTTGCGCTCGTCGGCAGAAAGGAGCCCTGTTCTCGCTGCAGGGCGAGGAAACTCGCCGTAATTAGCGCCTATTATAAAGGTGATTTTGGGATTACCTGCGCGAATACGGTCAGCAGAGCCGATTATAACCTCGTCAATTCGGTCGGGAATGGCACCGATATCGCAGGAGTTGAGCATAAGCTCAAACAAATCACAAAACTCATCAGTATCGCAGCAATCGTCCTCAAATACGCGAACCATATTATCAAGGCAACCAATCAGCGCATCCCAGCTTTTGCGGTGAATATCGGCATAATAAAACTCTTTGCGAGTTTCAAAGTCGGCAGCGTACTGCTTGAGCGCTTTGTCGGCACCCGTATCAATAAGCATATCGTATATACCGCGGCAAACGGATTTTGCGTCCTCAGCGACAAGCGCTGCATTCAGACGGATTATAGGTGTGATAATCTTGTCCCTTGCGGCATTGATTCGCTCAAGGGCTTCTTTGTCGAAGTTTTCTTCCAATCCGTTGGGGTTTTCGCTCCATTCGGTGTACCATTTGGCACCGTTTTTGCCCCACATAAGTGCATAGTTTTCAAGTTCACTGCTTTCTTCCACAGTTATGGGCGAAAGGGGCGATTTAATAAAGGGCAGTATATTTTCGTTGCGAATGCTCCCCCTTGCGCATTCGATAGCAGAAACAACGTATCTGAACAGTGTCAAGGATGATGCATCAACTCGCATATCGCTGAAACAAGGCACCTTGTAGTGACCGAAGGCATCCACAAGAGCGTTCTGATAAAGATTGATGTCGCGGGCAATAACCGCAAAATCGCGGTAGCGCATACCGTTGGTGCGCACAAGTTTGCGGATGGTTGAGGCAACATAGTCAGCCTCTTCATATCGGGTGGGGCAAGAGCAAACAACTACCTTGCCGTAATTGGCCTCGTCAGGCTCATCCCCTCTCACAATCTGTTCCACAGCGCGGATGGCAGAGCCGTTAAAGCGATGGTCAAAAGCCACCTGCTGAGGTGCAGCCACCTTGACACCCGTAGAGTTGGCAATATCGACAATTCTTGACAACGTCTTTTTGTTGTTTGAAAAAAGGCCGAGTCCGTTATCGTTATCGTTCAATCCGTCGGTGCAGATGGTTATATAAACATCCTTTGCCTGACGGATGGCATAATTTAAAATTTTATATTGCTGTTCGGTAAAATCCTTAAAAGCATCGAGAAATACGGTGCGGCCTTTAAAATATTCAATCTGCTGCAAATTGTCACTAAGCCGGTCAAGGGTATCAAGTGAATCGCTGAAGCGTTGGTTAAGCATACCCTCATATACGTTGATTATGAGAGCTATATCCTTAAGCTTATCGGCTGACATACCCTTCATTTGTGCTGAAACACGGCCAAAATCGTCAGCGGTGACAACACTGCGTTTCATCTCTGAATGAAGGTCGAGCAGGCTGCGACAAAAATCTTTATTTGTTACCGCTTTGCCGTATATAGCAAGCTGTTCCTGCACGCTGCGGGCGGCACGACTCATAATCAAAAGCTTGACCCCATCATCGGCAGGAGCAAGCGCATCGGTGCCGCAAGCGGCAGCAACATTGCGAGCAAGTGACTTGAAACTTGCCACCTCAACAACATCGGCAGACGCACTGCCCAGAAGCTGCAACATCGCCCGTTCACTTTCATAGTTATTCTGCTCGGGCACAAGCAAAAGAATACCCTGCTCACCCTCGTTAACACGCTGTGCGATTAACTCACGTGTGCGCCAGGTTTTGCCTGAGCCTGCAGTTCCGTATATAATGTTAAGCATTGTTTTCACCTCTGAAATCAAGTATAACAGACGGTTTGCACCAAAAATGGTACAAACCCCTTGAAAGCTGACGCTATCAAGGGGAATAATTTAAAGAATATAAACGCCCGATGCCAAACGAACCACCTGATGCTCTCCCGATTTTACATATTGATAAACGGGCTCGTTAAAGGTAGCAAATTTTTCAACGGTATAGGTTTCGGTATCTACCGACTCAATGCAATTGCTTGCGGAGTTGCACACAATCAGCTTGCTGCCGTCAGCATAGAGTCCGCACGGACGGGAGAAGGCATTATCCTTTTTGCTGCCGATTCGAAGTTCCTCTCGCAAAGTGCGCGCATTGTATCGCAAAATAGTGTCACCATCAGGGAAGGAAACCCAAACGGATCTGCCGATGCAGACAACATCGCAGGGGGTGAACTCTTTGTATTTCAGGGTGCCTGACCAAACGCGCAATGCCTGCTCATCATAGGCCACGCCTTCGCCCGTAGGATAGATAAAAAGACATCTGCCATCGGGCAAATAGGCAGTATGCTGATTAACAAAGTCGTGCAAATTTGAAGAATAAACAATATAGTTTTCGCCGAATTTGCCGCGCAAATAAACCTCGCGTGCAACCTTTGAAATCTGCTTGGTATTAAAATCGAAATATTTATATGAAACAATGGCTTGGTCGTCAAAGCATTGCTCGGTAACTACTAATATGACGCCGCCCGGGGCTGCGACTATCTGAACTGCCTTATCATCAAAAATCTGTTGCAAGTAAAACCCTCCAAAAGTGTGGTAGATATTGGCTTAACACCACATATTGTATATAATACAACAAAAAACAAGGTGGGTCAACCTTTTTTAAGCAATTTAAGAATAGTTTTTTACAATCGTTCATAATATAATTAAGCAAAATAATTTTTAATATTTTAAAATTTGCTATTGACAAATGCTCCTTTTTAAAATATACTATAATGCGTTGACGCGGTGCCATGGCCAAGTGGTAAGGCAAAGGTCTGCAAAACCTTTATTCCCCAGTTCAAATCTGGGTGGCACCTCCAAAAATCCCGTTCACGCAAGTGGGCGGGATTTTTACTTCTTACTTCTTACTTCTTACCTCTTACCTCTTCACTCTTACCTCAAAATAAAGTTTCGCACGGGATTTTTGGGAAGTAATAAGTAATAGGTAATAGGTAATAAGTTAGGTGTGGCTTCGCCACAAATTATAACAACAATGCTTCGCATTGATTTTCTACCACTTTTATGCTATAATACATTTGAGGTGGTAAAATATGAAAAAATTAACGAAATTATTTTTCGTGTTTATTATAGTTTATATACTTGTTTTTTCGTCTGCACTACCTGTTTTTGCAAATGCACCAATGCCTGCTGATCATTTGACGGTTGTTTTATCAAATCTCCCGAATGATGCGGTGTATGTAGATTTGTTGGTCAAAATTAGTCAAGATGATCCTAACTTTGTGGATTTTCAATTAAATAATTATTCGGACTCTGTTTCGAAATCAAGTGAAATAGTTAGTTATTCAGAAGGCGGTTTCTATAGTTTTACATTTCATTATAAAAATTCAAAATCTAATATAAAAATTGAATCTTACTATGATAATTTAGATTATGTGGATTTTTGTAACGGCTTAGATTATCAGGATTATCTAACTCAATATGAAAGCTTACGCAATCATTATAGAGATGTTAAAGTTGCTCTACTGGATAAGGATTTTAATATTATCGTTGTCTCAGAATTGATACAATTACCAGAAGAGAATAATGCGTTTGTTTTCGATGGAGAAATATATTTTGATTTCAATACTAACAGTTTGGATTTCGATACACGAATTAATCCATATTTCATAGTATTTGGTGGTTTCTTTTCAATATTGATAATGATGGTATCTATTGGAACTGAAGTTGGCGCCTCTCTTTTGTTTGGGTTTAGAGGACGACAAACTTTAACGGTACTTATTGTAAATATATGTTCGCAGGTCATAATGCGATTGTTATATCTGGTGTTACCATTTACGTATTTAATTGAAACTATTGTTCTTGAAGTTTGTGTTTATACTGCTGAATTTTTAATTTATAAGAAATATTTTAAGAATATAAGCACGATTAAGATTGCGGGGTATACTATAACGGCAAATACTTTGAGTTTGTTGTTAGGAATTTTTCTTGATTGCTATATTTTGAGCTAAAATTATAGTTTTAGTAAAAAACTCGGTTTTTAATGGTTTTGTTTTGAGTATTAGTTAAACTAAATACCCAGACTCGAACTAGCGGCCTGAATTTAAAATTGTATTGTTCGTATTTTATGGACGAAAAGACAGAAAAAAGTCCTGTTCGAAAGAACAGGACTTTTTTCAATGATGTTTGCCTTACGGCAAATGATGACGCTATCGCTAATGATGACGGCTTCGCCTAATGATGACGCTTCGCTAATGTTTTATTGGCAAACATCGCATCATTGCGAATGAAATGAGCAGCATCATATTTGCGAAGCAAATGCATCATATTGCCAAAGGCGATATATCATTTCATCTTGCCCCTTCGTCGCTTTTATGCTATGGTTGTGCTACAATAGGGACAAAAAATTTATTATAAATGAACCTTTTGGTGTGTTTTTACGACTATATAAGTGAAACCGGTTTTAAATAACTTATAGGAGGTGAGGCGATGTCTAGTTTTGAAAATCTGCTCTCTGATAATCAATTGTCTGTTGAACGATTTGTGAAATTTAGGATTCCAAATGTTTCGGATGCGGAAGATATTCTGCAAGAGGTGTTTTTAACTGCATTTAAGAACTTTGGGCAACTTAAAACAGAAGCATCTTTCAAAGCGTGGATAATAGGTATTGCACGACATAAGTGTAATGATTATTTTAGGGAAAAATCCAAAGATTTAGAAATACCTATCGAAGAATTAAACGAATTAGGGCTTTCGCAAACACGATTTGGATATGTTGAGAATAATACAGTCAGCGATGTATTGGAGGGACTTGGTGATAAAGATAAACAAATTCTTTATCTATCATATTGGAAAGAGTTGCCTCAAACTGAAATTGCCGCAAGGTTGGGTGTTCCTATCGGAACTGTCAAAAGTCGCTTATATACTGCTAAACAAAATTTCAAAAGGATATATCCAACAAACACTTATATTAGAAAGGTTAATGATGTTATGAATAAACTACCAGATAGATTACCTGATTATAAAATTACACCGTTATCAAAAACACCCTTTACTGTGAAATGTGAGGAACTTCAAGGTTTGAGTATTATACCAAAACTCGGAGAAAAAACAACTTGGGGATTGTATGATTTTGAAACTAAAAAATGTGATGAGTATTCTGAGGTTAGCGTAATAGGCAAAGCGGAGGTTCACGGTATTGAAGGTGTTGAAATAACGAGCATTCAGCACGATATAAAAAACAATCGAAAAAACGAAAGAGTATTTGTTGCTCAATTGACAGATACACATTGTAGATATTTATCGGAAACTCATCAAGAAAACGATGTTAAAAAAACCATTACATTTCTTGATGGTGAGGTTTTTATGAACAACTGGGGTTTTGGTGAAGATAATTGCGGAAACGAAACTGAATTAAAATCCAAAGGCATCATAAACCGCATTGGAAATAACATTACCAAAACAGTTGATAATGAAATAATAGACATTGTAGGGTGTTTCAAAGTTGAAATAGGTAAAAAGAGTTTTGATACAGTATGTGTAATGGATTTGGGACATTTTAACAATGCGATTGCAATAGAACAATATGTTGATGAAAACGGACGAACAATTCTTTGGCGTAGATTCAACCGTGATGATTGGGCAATAAAGCGTTATAAAAAGAAATGGAGCGAACAACTCCCCAACAACGAACAACTTATTATTAACGGAGAGACTTATGTTCATTGGTATGACTGTATAACGGACTATATATTTTAATTTCAAAAAATATAGTAACGTACAGGGTAAGGCAGGAATAACTGTCATACTTTTGGCGGTTTTACTGCTTAAAAACAAAGTTTTTAACTGTATTCTCTTTCGTATGATTTTGGGTGCTTCGGTATGATTTTTGTCATACCATAAAAAATAGAGTTATCTCGTGGTTTTGGGATAATTCTATTTGCATATATAACTTGAAAATCACAATAAAAAATGTTATATTAAATTAAAGAAAATGCTTGTTGTTATGCGGAAAATTTAACTTGTGGAAATGACTTCCACAAGTTGAAAATGGTAGCCTCCACTTGTCAGGGTAGGTGGCAAAACGAAGTTTTGACGGAGGGGTAGTTTTTCTCTCCCTCAGTCTTTTGCTTCGCAAAATCCAGCTCCCTCGTCAGAGGGAGCCAAGGGTTAATTTGTTCCTAATTTGACACAAGCATACAATATATTTGAGGCGGTGATTATAGTGAAATTTAAGGCTAAATTGAATTTGAAGTTTTATATTGTTTCTATCCTTTTATTAGGTATTGTTGTGTTGGGATGGTACGGGATATATTTTCTAAACGCAAATGAAATCTTAATGGAAGATAATATGCCAATGGATAGCCAAACTAAAATTTTGTTTACTATCGCCATTGGTGCAGTTGTATTATCGTGGACATTTTCATTTTTTACATTGATAAGACAAGTGCTGTTTGGGTATGCCTTTGTGATAGATGAGGATGGAATTCATAATACTGCAACTGCAATCAATGTGTTAGCTTTTATTTTTGTTGTACCTATAAGGACAATACCTTTTTATGCAATCGAAGGATTCTCAGAAGATAATGGGGTTTTGACTTTGAAAATTGATAAGACAAAAATAGATGTGTTTCCTATTCTTCGGATTTTTGCGAGAAAAAGATATCATTTGTTTTCTGGATTTACAGTAGAGAAACAAGATATTATTAAAGTTGAGTATAAAAAGTATATTAGATAAGTTAGAATTAAAGAAAATCTGGTTTCAGGCCGGTTCCATTTTGTGTGTCAGTCCCAAAAAATAAGACAGTCTTCGGACTGTCTTATTTTTTATCCAATCCGAAGGATTGGCATGTAATCTCGCGTTAGCGTGCATATCATCAACACGGCAAAGCCGTGTTGTATCTCATTACACCTTTAGGTGTGCATAAAAATCCATTCGCAATGATGATTTATAAAACTAAAGTTTTTATGATATACAATGCTGCGCCTTGCTTTGTTTTTTATTTTATGGTATAATAAACCGTGATATAGTTACTTTACAAACTAAACACGCAGAGGAATTTTATGAAGCAAATTATTACATCTATCGTTGTTACAGTTGTTTTGCTCTATGTTCTGTTTAACACAAATGATTTTTTGACAAAAGTCATTGTTATACCGTTTCTTGTTTTTGCCATTGGTTTAGGGTTAAAAAACATCTTTATTATACTAAACAAAAGAGCTTTAGCAGCTAAAGTCAGGAAGATATACTCTATTGCATTTCTTGTGTATTTATTTGGCTTTTTGATATACTGGGACTATATCAGCTTCATCGATGGTAAATATTTGCAGCTATTGTTTTCTATTCCGGTTTGGATTGGCGGTTTTTATCTTACATACAAAAGGCTTTTAAAGAAACCATAAACCACATATAAAAAAGCAAGTCGAAAGACTTGCTTTTTTATTTTATTCTCCTTCGCCTGAGATAAGAAGTTTTTTAATTTGAACAAGATAGGTCGGCAACAATATTAAAATACAGCCTACTCAAGTGATGGGATAAATGATAAACAGCCACGTGAAGGTGTGAAAGAAGGGCACGTATTTAAAGAGTGTAAGAACAAACACAACCCTTATTCCACACACGCAGCATACGTTTGCAAGCATAGCATAGAACGCCTTGCCCATTCCGCGCAGTGCGCACACCAAGCTGTTAAGGACAGCAACGATAAAGAAACTGCAGGTTAAAACAGTAAGCCGTTGTGCGCCATACATTATAGCCTCTGCAGAATCGGTAATGTATATAGAAAGCAACGCATCCTTAAAGATAAACACCAAAGCGCCCAAGGCCATACCGACCACCATTGAGCAAGCCGTACAGGTAATCAAAATCTTATTGATGCGGCTATACTTTTTAGCACCAATATTTTGGCCTGTGAAGTTAACCGCTGCCGCCTCAAAGCCATTCATAGTTACTGTTATAAAGCCCTCAATGTTAAGACCTGCGGCACTGCCCGACACTGCGGCAGGCCCAAAGGAATTATCTCTATTCCAATATGAAATAGCATTATACCCCCTGCTCCTGCCTTTTTAAGGGCGGCGGCAGTTATCATATCTACAGTATAATTTGACTTCCAATCAAGAGAATCAACATTAGATACAAAAGTAATACTTTAATAATCGCATTTTTCTTACTTTTTCCAAAAAGAATTGTAAATTATTATAGTTTGTGTTATAATTAAACAGTAAAGGGGTGATTGATATATGTTTTGCCGATACTGCGGTAAATCCATTGCCGAAGATAGTGATTTTTGCACCTATTGTGGCAAGTCGCTTTTTGAAAAGTTAAATGATACAAGCACGGAAAAGATGACGACAAGTATTTCTGCTCCTTGCAAACCAAAAAACAATTTCTTTACAAACAACATTTCGTTACTTGTCAATGCATCTTGCTATATTGCACTCGGTGTGTTTTTGTTCTTTAATATTAAAATGGCTCCATTTTATAGTGGATGGAAGTTTCTTGCCTATATTGTCGAGGCTGCTATCGCTATTGGACTAGTCGTGTTAACCAAGCGAAAAATAGCGGATAGTTCTAATGTGTCAATAAAAATTGTATCATTAGTATTTTCTATTCTCGTTATTTTATCTTCAATTACATTAAGAATAGTTTACGATTCAAAAGTCGATATGGTGGAAAGAGATATTCCAAGTTCGGGAACTATTCTTGTTGATGTGGGTTATGATACGGATTATTATTCATATATGACGGGTGTTGTTTATGACCCTAACACCTCTGTTGAAATTAATGGTGCAAATGACTCTGCAAAAATAACTTTTGGACAACCGACAAAGTTGGAAATTACAGTTAAAGGAAATCATAAAAAAGACTCTACAAGCGATACCATTACTTTACATTCATCTGATTTTACAAACGGAAAATATTCCATTACTAAATCTTTATATTTAGAGGGTGGACCAAGTGCAACTGTTGAGGTAAAGTTGAGAAGGTATTGTACTTTTTGGGAAGTAATTTTTTATTAAGGAGCGTTTTAAAAAATGGGCACATTTAGATATACAGTAACAACATTAACTACTCGTTGTCCGCATTGCGGATACACTCTTGACGAGGAGACACACGGAGCACTAACCCCCATAATTTCGTGCTTGTGGTTTATAACATTTCCTATTTTAATTCCGTATGCAATTATTAAATATTGGGGACTAGGTGACCCTGATATACCTAAAATAGGTCCCAAAACGATAACTTGCCCACATTGTTCTTTGCCAGTTAAGACAAACAATTTAGAAGTTGAAGATTTAGAGCCAGAAGCATTAGTTACATATCGTTTTAGAATATGGTTTTATGTTAGTTATGTATTAGGTGCGATTTTAAGTTTTACGTTATTATATCTCCTAATAGATGGTTTACCTATAGTTTCAGGTGGTGGGTTAATTGCTTTACTTGCCTTTTTGAGTATTATAACGATAGTTATAACTTATCGCGTAAAGTTGGCAAAATGTAATGCACCAAAGCCCCAAGAGGTAATTATTCAAAATAAGCCCGTTATTAAATCGGTAGAAAAAAACACACAAGAATCAAACAATTATTTTTATTGTCGTAAATGTGGTAATAAGTTACCTGCTGATAGTCAGTTTTGTGACAAATGTGGCACCGAAATAGTAAAATAAATTCTTTTCAACACCAACGAATTTCGTCGGTGTTTTTTCTTGCTTTTTAAACAGTTTTCAACAATACTAATATTGTATTTATAAAATACAATGTAGGAGCAATATTTGAGAACAAAACGAAGGAGCAATATTTTATCTTTGAAAATCACACACAAAAGAAAACACACACATTAACCCTAAGTCATTGTGTTTATGTGCCACCGCCCTTTTATGCCTTCCTCTGACGAGGAAGGGGGACCGCTTGCGGTGGAAGGAGAGAAAAATTAATATCTCTCCCTCAGTCTTTTTGCTTTGCAAAAATCCAGCTCCCTCATCAGAGGGAGCCTTTTTTAATTTGTCTGCCCCTATGGTCGATTGTGTAGTTATCTTTTAAAATCAGTTGGTCAACTGTGACAAATGTATATCCATCCTTTTCAAGTTGAGCGAGGATATTTTCCAGGGCGGCGGCAGTATTCTCTATTCCAATATGAAATAGCATTATACCCCCTGCTCCTGCCTTTTTAAGGGCGGCGGCAGTTATCATATCTACAGTATAATTTGACTTCCAATCAAGAGAATCACAGCTCCATTGTATGTAATACATACCAAGCTTGTTTATTACCGAAACGGCGGTATTGTTATACTCGCCGTATGGACCTCGGTAGAGAGTTACCTTTTTGCCGGTTATAGCCTCAATTGTTTGGTTACAAGCGGTGACATCCTTCTCAATCTGCGTTGCGTCCATTTTGTTAAGGTGGCTGTGCTTGTTGGAGTGGTTGCCGATGGTATGCCCTGCATCACTTATTTTTTTCACTGCATCGTGATATTTTTCTGCCCACTCACCCACCACAAAAACTGTTGACAAAGCATTGTGTTTTTTGAGGACTGCCATAATTTCATCAAGACCGCTGTCGTCCCACGCAGCATCAAAAGTAATGGCAATTTGCTTTTTGCTGTTTTCTACCGAGTATATAGGTAAAAGTCTATTGGCAGTAGCGGTTACATAGGTGCCGAAGGTGAGCAGCACAAGAGTAATAACGGTTGCAACACAAAGTGCAAAATTAAACTGTTTTGAGGACAGAATCAGTATTTTCAAAAAAATCACCCCTGCTAATATATTTTTAGCAGGGGTTCCATATGACTATTGTTGTTTGTTTTCACTTTGCATTTGCACAGATTTTGGTGCAACACCAATGACCGATTTGAAAAGGCGCGAAAAATAATATATGTTATTAAAGCCAACGCTTTCGGCCGCTTCGGTAACATTGCAAAAATTATATTTAAGCAGCTGATATGCCTTTTCGACACGCAGCTTATTGCGGTATTCAACGGGTGATGAGCCCGAATATTCTTTGAAAAGGCGGCGCAGCTGAGATTCACTCATATCGCACATTTCGGCAAGATCGGCAGTGGATATATCGGCATTGCAGTTTTGCTCTATATAGGTAACTGCAGGTATAATTCTTTCATAGCCAACATATCCCATTTGCTTAATGTTGATATCGTCAAGCATATTAGATATAAGTTGCATTACCAAGGCCGAGCTTCGCAGTTCACCTGAAAAATTGCGGAACATAAAGCATTTTATAAGCTCGTCAATAATAAGCTTGTACCCCTTGGACGCGTTTTTAACAATCATCTGAGGCTCGTATGACAGTTCTATCAAATTGCCGTAAACATCATAAATATCAAAATTGACCAAGGCATGCACAAGCCCCTTTTGCTTTGGGGTGAAGGTGTAGTTTGAGCCCTTTGGCAGATATACCAGATCGCCCTCGTCAACATCAAATTCGCCCGATGCAAAACTATAGGTTGCACTGCCCTTTCGTATCATAAAAAAAGCACTGCAAATGCGTCCCTTATCAGCAGGCGGCGAGAATTTGCTGCCCTTCATTGCCACATCAAAGGCTGCTATATCACGCAGGACAAACTGTCCGTTAGCAAGGCTATTCCATTTTTCAAGCACGAAAAGGTCACCCCCTCTTGCTTTCAATCTACAATACCACAATAGATTTGTCAAGCACGTATGCGCGTTTTGTGCAAAAAAATGCTATACTCTACATTCTACCAACCCCGTGCAAATGGTACACTCAAAATGATGATTGGAGTGATTGTCAATGAAAATTACTGACGTAAAGGTTTACACGATGGACTCCTTCCGTATGAACTGGAATTTCGTTAAGGTTGAAACCGACGAAGGCTTGTACGGTTGGGGCGAAGCCTCACTGGGCACCAATGAGCTTGCTCTCGAAGGTATGGTTCACGACCTTAAGCGCTTGATCGTTGGTCGTAATCCCCTTGAGATTGAGCGTATGCTTTTTGAGGTTTACCGTGATATTTATTGGAAGGGCGGCCCTGTGCTCATGTCGGCCATCAGTGCTATTGAGATGGCGATGTGGGATATTGCAGGTAAATTCTATAACTGCCCCGTTTCTGCCTTCTTTGGCGGCAAAATGCGCGATGAGGTAAGAATGTATGCTAACGCTTGGTTTGTTGGCGCTCGTACCCCCGAGGACTTTGCCAAAAAGGCAAAACGCACCGCAGAGCTTGGCATCACCGCCATGAAGTGGGATCCCTTTGGTTCAGCACATATGACCATATCTAACGAGCAAATGGAAAAGACGGTTAACATTGTCGGTGCTGTAAGAGAGGCTGTCGGCGATATGGTTGACCTGCTTATTGAATGTCACGGCAGATTTAATCCTACCACTGCACTGCAGATTTCAAGAGAGCTTGAACAGTTCAAGCCTTTCTGCCTTGAAGAGCCTTGCGTGCCCGACAACAACGACTCAACCGCATACGTTCGCAGCCGTTCAAACGTGCCCATTGCAGGCGGCGAGCGTATCTATACCAAATACGAATTTCAGGATTACTTTGATAAGGGCTGCGTTGACCTTGTTCAGCCCGATGTATTCCACACAGGCGGTCTTTCAGAGGGTAAGAAAATTGCCGCTATGGCCGAGGCAAGACACATCCCCATCTCCTTCCACAATCCCAGTGGTCCCGTTTCAAACGCCGCTATTTTGCAGTTGGCTGCTACCGTGCCTAACTTTGTTATTCACGAGATTATGCTTACCGACGGCTCATTCCGTAAAGAGGTTACTAATGAAGAGGTTGTATACTCTAACGGTATGATTAAGATCCCCGACAAGCCCGGTCTTGGAATTGATGTTAACGAAGAGGTTGTGCTTTCTCATCCCTATAAGCCTCGCAATCTGCGTCACTATATTGGCACAGTAACCGATATTCGTCCACCCGATGACACCATCTATTACTTTAAGGGGCTTGAAAATGAACGCTATTATTAATGAAGGCTTAATTTGCATATTCAGAGGCATTCCCAAGGATAAGATTGCAAAGGTAGCCAAGGCGGTTTATGACGGCGGAGTCAGATTGGTAGAGGTCGCTTTTAACCCTGCCGAAGAAAACACGGCCGAAACCACCGCCGATTATATTAAAACCATAATCAACGAGGTGCCTGAGCTAACCGTTGGCGCGGGCACAGTGGTCAACACCGACTTGGTGCGCACCGCTTATGACGCAGGCGCAAAATTTATCTTTTCGCCCAACCTCAACCTTGAGGTTGTTAAGCTTACCAAAAAGTTGGGTATGATTTCTATCCCCGGCGCCTTTACTCCTTCAGAGTGCGCCGCCGCTTATGATGCAGGCGCTGATATAGTTAAGCTGTTCCCCATAACCATCAACGATATCGGTTATGTAAAGAATATCGCAAGGCCCCTTAACTATATCCCCTTTATTTGCGTTGGCGGCACTAACGAAAACACTATTGAGGCCTTTTTTGAGGCAGGTGCCGTTGGCGTCGGCACGGGATTATCAATCCTAAAGCCCGACCTGATTGAGGCGGAGGATTATGCGGCAATCACCGAGATGGCAAAAATTCATGTTGACAAAACCAGAGAGTGCCAGCAAAAATACAGATAAGACTAAAAGCAGACTTATGAAAGGGAGTTGTGGTTAGGGATAATTCGCCTAAAACAGCGACTTTTTGCAGACCAATGCGTTAAAACACCGCAGTACGCGACAGCGTTACTGCGGTGTTTTGCCTTTTGTTCTATCAAAAATTCATCTGTTTTAGGTGCTTGCAGTTTTG
>JAZNIT010000054.1:0-19497 GCA_045577615.1 Acutalibacteraceae bacterium | reverse complement strand
AAAGACTTACAACCCGTTTACGGGTCGCCGATGACCGTTGCGTGGCTGGCAGGCCAATAAAAAGCGCACTTGTGCGCCGCCAGTAGTATTAGGGCTATGCCCGAAAATGAAATACCCCCCGTTATACGGGGGGTATTTATTTTACTCTTCTTTTTCTTTTTTGCTTTCTTGCAGGCGCTCGGCGGCTTGCTCGGAGCGAAGCTCCCAATGGATGATGATAGCAAGCAGTGCGCGGATGATAATTACCACGCCCAGAATAGCCAGTTCTTCAAGATTGTGGATGACAACCGTCTTAATAATCTCGGCGCCCATCTTAAATTCAAGAGCAAGGGACAGCGCTTTGCCAAGGTCGATAAACACATGGAGAGGCTGCTTTTTGACAAGGCTGCCAAACACCTTTACAAGTGCGTGAACAGAGCCGATAAAGATAATGATAATGCCGATAAGTTCAAGGGTTGAGGCAGTAATTTCGGCAAAGGGATAAAGAATATTTTTATACTGTGCAATAAAGTTTTCCATATTATTTACTCCTTGTCTTTCATATAATCCTTCCAGCCCGATGAGTATGAAAGGGTGTTGTCCTCGGCTACCCACATAGCCTCTGCATCGGTGATGGATTCAATCAGCTTAAGGCCGTCGGCCTTTGGCATACAAAACAGCGCGGTGGAAAGAGCATCTCCAAGCCCCGAATTCTTGCACACCACCGAAACGGAGGTGAAGCCCTGCTCTGCGGGCATAAGGGTGTCGGGATGAATGATGTGGTGATACTTTTTGCCGTCAACCACGTAGTAGCGCTGATAAGAGCCGCTGGTAACAACCGATTCAGACTCAAGCTGCAAATAGGCGATATAGTCCTCACCGGTAGAGTTTTCAACGCCTACCGTCCACAGTGAGCCGTCAGGCTTTGCGCCCACGGTGCGCACGTTGCCGCCCACGTTGATAACGTAGCCGCTAATCCCTTTTTTCTCAAGGGCAAGGGCAACCTGCTCAACTGCAAAGCCCTTGGCTATAGCGCCCACATCAAGGGTGGTCTTGGGGTCGGTTATGGTGACGGAAGAAGCCTTTTCGTCAATAACAATGTTGTTTATATCGGTGTGCAAAGCCGCCTCTTTAAGCAGGTTTTCGGGGGGCAGAGCCGCCTCAGCAGGGTTGTCCATCCCCGTGGTGCGGTAGTCGTGCCACAGCTTCAAAACGCTGCCCATAGCCACGTTAAGCATACCGTTGGTGCGGCTGTACATCTGTTTGGCATAAAGCAGCAGGTCGATGATGGCCTTGTTAACCTTAACGGTTTTGTGCTCCCCATCCACCAGCTCGTTTATGGTGCAAAGGTTGTTAACCCCGTCAAATCGGTGATATATTGAATATAGTTTGTGATACTCGGCCAGCTGTGACATAATTTCGTTTGACACCTTATCAAACTCTGCCTGACTTTTTTCGTAGCCTGTGATAACCGTCACGGTGTCGAAATAGTCAAAAGAGTTGGCGGTGAATTTGCTCTTTTGCTCGGCGGTGCAGCCTGCAAAAGAGGACAAAATCAAGCAAAAAGTCACGATGACCGACAGAAAGGATTTTTTCATATCGTTTTAAGGTAACAAAAAAGGGAGGGGGCCCTCCCTTTTTTATATTTAAGCTTTCAATCAGATTTTAGAAGCAGCCTTTACAAAGCCGGTAACGTAGATGGTGCAGCCTGCAGACTGAATGTCTGCAACGCCCTTGCCGTCTTCAGCCACAAGCTTTGAAATCTCGGTGCCGGTCTTGCCGATGCAAGCAGCATCGAAAGCAGCGGCCTGTTCGTTCCACTCTTTGGTAGCGCCGCCGTAAGCAACCATACCGTAATCCTTGCCCTGCTCCTTCTTAGAAACAACAGCCTTGGTGGTATCGAGGGTAGAAACACCCTTGGTATCGAAACTGAAGGTAACCTCTACACAATCGCTGGCAGCAGCAACAGCCTTGCCGTTTGCATCAACAGCGGCAGCGAAGAAGTAGGTAGAAACCTTGTTGGTGCCATCCTTATCAGCGGTAGCGTCGGTGCAGTTCTGCTCGGTAGCAGCGGTAACTTTGAGGGTGTCCTTAGCAGTAACCTTTGAATCGGCAGCAGCCTTGTAAGCCTTTTCGATTGCGCCAACAAAATCGGTGATGGTGATGGTGCAGCCTGCCTTGATAACGTCGTTATTGCCCTTGCCTTCGCCGGCAACCAAAGCCTTAACCTCGTCAATGGTCTTGCCTGCTACGAGAGCCTCGAAAGCGTCGGCCTGCTCATACCATTCCTTGGTAGCGCCGCCGTAAGCGATCATATTGTATTCCTTGCCTTGCTCATACTTGGTTTTGAATGATTCGTTTGCAACAGCCTTACCGTCTGCAGTGAACTTTACAGTGTTGCTTGAGGTATCGAGAGCGCAAGCAACGATTTTGCCGTCCTTATCAACGGTAACGGCTGCGACGGTAACGTCGATTTTACCGGTGCCATCCTTATCAGCGGTAGCGTCGGTAACAGCGGGAGCAGTAACATATACTGCAGAGCCGAACTTAAGGGTGTTTTCTTTAGCGTCTGCGTCGTTCTTTGCAGGCTCAGAGCCGCAAGCAACAAAGGATGCGAGTACCATCAAAAGGCACAAGCACAATGCGATTATCTTTTTCATAAGCTTTTCTCCTTTATTATTATTTTTTTAGAACCAACTGAGATTATACAATAAAATTGACAAGAAGTCAACAAATTGTTATTTTGTAAAATTAGCGGGTATGCGTTTTACAAGCATAGCACCGCAAAGCCCTATTACGACACCTGCAATTACGCCCGTCACCATAAGCACCGACAGGTAGTAAACGATCTGTGTGGTTTCAAGCAAAAAGGCTGCCATAATAATCTGCCCCACATTGTGAGCAACGCCGCCTGCAACGCTGACCCCTACCGTTGAAAGCAGGTTTAAGCGGCTGAGCAAAATCATAACAATCAGGCTCAATATGCCCCCCGCCAGACTGTAAAGGAAGGCCATGGTGTTGCCAAAAAGAATGGTCACAAGCACAATTCTCAACAGCGATACCGCTGCGGCAATCAGGGGACCCTTGCGATAAAGCAGAAAGATTATGATTATGTTGGGCAATCCCATTTTGATGCCGGGCACCGATGCAAAGATGGGCGGCAGCAGCATCTCAACATAAGCTAAAATAAGCATTAGGGCGGTGTAAAGGCCTAAAAAGGCGGTTGTTCGTACCTTTTTGTTCATAACAACCTCCTCAGGTTACAATGTCGGGGACATCCGCTGAATTGGCCGATACCACCGTCACCACCACTCGGTTTGGCAGGCAGATGATGCTCTCGCCGTCACGATAAACAGGACGGTGATCGGCACAAATGCCGTCGGGGCACGAAGCCTTTTCAATATAAGCCTTGCCGTCCTTGATAACAAGGCGGTTAAGCTGCCGGCCGTCAAAACCGGTGTGAATATCCTCAGTCAGCTCTTCCGACAAGGAGTAGCGACCGTAAAACTCACCGTCAACCGTTACCTCCACCATATCTCCCGTTTGTTTGAAAAACTGCAGGTAAAGGCCAAGCATCAGAGCAACGACAATAACTATTGCAATCAAAATCACATCGTTGCGTCGTTTTTTACAGTTGCAGCTCATATTAATTTTTTTCGTCCAAATCGGGGAAGTATACCGACTTAAGGCAGCCGGTGGGGCACTCACTCACACAAAGCTTGCAGTTAACGCACTTGTCATAGTCAACCTGTGCAAGGTTGTTAACCACGGTGATAGCGCCGTGAGGACATACCTTTTCGCACTTTTTGCAGGCAATACATGCGTTGGTGCAGGACTTACGGGCATCGGCGCCCTTATCCTTGCTTGAGCACATAACAACTGTAGCAGTGGCCTGACCTAACATCTTGATAATCTTCTTTGGGCAGGTGCGAGCGCAAAGTCCGCAACCGATGCAAAGAGAGGTGTCAACGTGAGCAATGCCGTCAATCATACAAATGGCGTTGTTGGGGCAAGCAGCGGCACAATCGCCAAAACCAAGACAGCCAAAACGGCAGGAGTTGGCGCCGCCGTAAATCATAGATGCGGCATAGCAGGACTGAACACCCTCATAGATAGCCTTGGGATGGGTGGCCTCACAGTTGCCGTTGCAGGCAACAAAGGCAACCACGTCGTTAAAGGGCTCAGACTCAACACCCAAAAGGTCGCTGAGGTAGTCGGCAAGCTTTTGGGCACCGGGCACGCAAAGAGTAGGCTTTGCTTTGCCCTCTGCCAAAGCGGCGGCATAGTCGTCGCAGCCCTTAAAGCCGCAAGCGCCGCAGTTGATGCCGGGCAGAGCCTCGCGGATGGTGGCCTTCATCGGGTCATCGGGCACAGAGAAAAAGTGAGAAATTACTGCCAACAAAACGCAGGCAACCAGCGCGATAGAAAACATCACAACAAATGCAATTAAAATATCCATATCGGTCACCTCTCATTAAACGTTAGCAAACAGATTGTCAACAATACCGCCAAAGCCCATAAATGCCAGCGAAATGAAGGACGCGGCAATAAGGGTTACGGCCAGACCGCGGAAGGGAGCGGGGATGTTGCTTTCATCAATGCGTGAACGAAGGCCTGAGAAAAGCACCATTGCAAGCAAAAAGCCGATGCCGCAGCCCAATGAGCTGACCATTGATTCAAGGAAGGTGTAGCCGTCAAGAATGTTGTTGATGGTTACGCCCAAAACGGCACAGTTGGTGGTAATCAAGGGCAGATAAACGCCCAATCCCTTATAAAGCGAGGGAGAGAACTTTTTAAGCAAAAGCTCGAGAATTTGCACCAGGGTTGCAATAACAAGAATGAAAACGATGTTTTGCAGATATTCGAGGTGCAGGGTGTTAAGCACAAAGTACTGAATGGGCCAGGTTACTGCGGTGGCAATAAGCATAACTGCGGTAACGGCAACGCCCATACCTGTTGCCTGGTCAAACTTTTTGGAAACGCCCAGGAAAGGACATATGCCCAAAAAGCGGTTAAGCACATAGTTGTTTACAAAAACGGAAGAAAGCAAGATAACAATAAGAGTCTTAAAAGTATCCATTATTCATCTGCTCCTTTCTCGGTGCAGGTGCCCGTGTGGCAAAGTCCTGCATTGGGGCAGCCTGCGCAAGAGAAGGTTCGTTTGGCAGGAGCCTTGCCGCTGGTGATAACATAAACCAGAGCGATAAGCAAGCCGTAAACCAACAATCCGCCGGGAGCCTTGGTCAAGAATTCGATTTTATAGTTTTCAAGGAAGGGGATGGAAATGCCTGCAAAGGATGCGGCACCGAAAACCTCGCGAATAAAGGCCATAGCGCACAGTGCAAGGGTGAAGCCCAAGCCCATACCGATGCCGTCAAGTGCAGAGGCAACCACCTTGTTTTTGCTTGCAAAAAGCTCGGCGCGGCCAAGAATGATGCAGTTAACGGTTATCAGGTCAAGATAAACGCCAAGCACGGCATAAAGGGAAGGCAAAAATGCCTGCACAATCATCTTAACGATGGTAACGAAGCCTGCGATAATCATAATATAGCAGGGAATACGCATGGTTTTGGGGATGATGTTGCGAAGCAGTGAGATAAACACGTTGGAGCAAAGCAAAACCACAAGTGCGGCAATACCCATACCGAAAGCGCCGCTTACGGTGTTGGTGGTTGCCAAGGTGGGGCAGGTGCCGAGAATGAGCACCAGAACGGGATTTTCCTTGATAATGCCTTTAAATAAGGTAGACATACTGTTTTTGTTTTCCATTATCAGTTACCTCCCTTCAAAAGTCCAAGTGCCTCATAGGCACGCTGAATGGCTTGCTTATAGCCGTCGGTGGTCATGGTAGCGCCGCCGATAGCGTCAATTTCGGTGTAGTCGGTTTCGGTCTTGCCTTTAAACTGGCCGTAGAAGCTTTCGCTTGCACAAGCATCGCCCAAGCCCTTGGTTTCGGCCTGCGATACGGTGATGCAGTCAAGAATTTTGCCCTCGGGAGTAAGTGCAACGCGAACAACGATATATTCGCCCGATGCAGGGTGCCATTCGTCGCCGCCCTTGATGCCGTAGCCTGCGCCCTTGGTTTCAATTATAAAGTTGTCTGTAAGGGTCTGCTTAACCGAAAGGATATAGTCGGGACAGTTGGCAATGTCAACGCTGTCATTTTCAGAGAGGGTGAGCTTATTTGCGGCCTCGGTAAAGAGAGCCGCGTCTGCCACACCGTCGGTTACTACCTTGCCGTCGGCCACGCCCACAAACTGCTCGCCAACTACAAATACGTAGCCTGCGCCGTTGTCGGCAGTATAAACGGCATCAATGTCACCGATATCCTCGGTAATAAACAGCTTGGTGAACTTGTCGGCTGCAGGCAATGCAGCGGCAAGATTGTCAGCAAGAATTTCTTCCTCGGTGCGGATGTCTACCGAGCCACCGCCAAGAATGATAGCAGCGTTAAGCGCATCCTTCACCGCATTTTTGTAAGCCTCGGTGGTTTTGGTGGCGCCTGCGATAACCTCAACGGCATCCACAGCCTCGGCGTTTTTATCGGCAAACTCAGCGCCGTAGGTTTTCTCCTTGCCTAAGGTTTCGTTGCTTGAAAGGCAGGTTGCGCCGGTAACAACTCCGTCGGCAGAAATGCCGCACATAATAACCATATCGGAGCCGTAGCCCGAGGTTTTAAGCTTGATAACGTAGCCTGCGCCGCCTACCTCTTTATAAGCCTCGGTAACGGTGGCAGGCAGAGTCAGGGAGCTGATGTCTATCTGCTCAAAGCCTGTGCCGCCCGGCATAACCTCAAGCAGGGCTTCGTTGGCAGCAAGATTTTGATTTTTCTCAATAATGGGAGCGGTGATAGCGTTGGTCACGGCCAGCAGTACCGAAATAACAACGCATATGCACACAGAAATGGCAATGCTTTTAATGTTTTTCAACATTTTATTTACCTCCCTTTCCGAAAATTCTGCGCTTGGTCCAGCGGCTGATATAGGGAGTGAGAATGTTCATAAACAGAATTGCAAAGGATACACCCTCGGGATACATACCGAAATAACGGATAAGGCAAGTAAGTAAGCCTGCGCCCAGAGCAAATATAATCTTGCCCCAAGCGGTAGAGGGAGAGGTTACGTAATCGGTGGCCATAAAGATAGCGCCGATGAGCAAGCCACCCGAAAGCACCATTGACAGGGCGCTGACTGCATTGAAGCCCTCCATAAAATATGAGAAGGCAAACACGGTTGCGATATAGGTAACGGGCAAATGCCAGGTGATAATGCCGCGAGCGATAAGGTAGATGCCGCCCAAAACCAATGCAATTGCACAGGTTTCGCCAATTGCACCGCCGTGAACACCTAGGGCAAGGGTGAGCAAGGAGGGCATCTTTTCAGCGGCAAGAGGAGTAGCACCTGTAATGGTGTCAACACCAAAGGTGTTAACGGGGTAGGCGTTGACGGCCATTGAGCCAAAGGCCACCAGCATAAATACGCGAGCGGTGATGGCAGGATTTACAAGGTTGCAGCCGATACCGCCGAAGATACACTTGACGATAACGATGGCAAACAGTGAGCCGATAACGCATTGCCAAAGAGGAATATTGGCAGGCAGATTAAGGGCAAGCAGCAAGCCTGTAACGGCGGCTGAAAGGTCGCCCACCGTCTGCTCTTTTTTGGCGATAAGGTTAAACAGCGCCTCAAAGCCAACACAGCAGGCCACGCAAAGAGCAATTACAGCCAAAGCGCGCCAACCGAAAATGGCAGTACCTGCGGCAGTGGCAGGAATAAGAGAAATCAAAACGTCCCTCATAATAGAGTGGGTTGAACGGCCACTATGGATATGAGGTGAAACGGTTAATTTGGTTAAAGCGCTCATTTGTTGCCACCCTCCTTTGCTCTTTTTTCTTTAAGCAGATTTTTTGAAAGTTTGTTCACCTGCACCAGAGGACGGTTAGAGGGGCACACAAAGCTGCAACAGCCGCACTCCATACAGGTGTCAACCGACAGCTTTTCAAGTGCCTCGGTATCACCTGCGTTGAAGGCGCGGGCAATAGCGGCAGGAGCCAGACCGAAGGGGCAGGTGTTGATGCAGGCACCGCAACGGATGCAAGCAGTGGTCTTGGGCAAGCGAGCCTCTTTTTTGGTGAGGGCAAGCACGGCGTTGGTGTTTTTAAGCACCACAGCGTCGGTATTGGGAACGGTGATGCCCATCATAGGGCCGCCGTAGATAAGCTTGGCAGGCTCTTGGGTCAGGCCGCCGCAGCTTTCAAACACGTGTGCAAGGGATGTGCCCACGGGAGCAATTACATTTTGGGGATTTTTAACGGTACCGCCGTCAACGGTAAGGCACTTTTCTACCAAAGGCATACCTGTTTTAAGGTAGGCGCCGATGGTTGCCAGAGTGGTGCAGTTGATAACAACGCAGCCCACGTCAATGGGCAGCTTGCCTGCAGGAATCTGACGGCCGGTGGTGTGGTATACAAGCACCTTTTCGCCGCCCTGGGGATAAAGGGGAGCAAGAGATACTACCTTAATATCGCAGGCGGTGACTGATTTTGCCATCTTGGTCATGGTGGCGATGGCAGTCTTTTTATTGCTTTCAATGCCAAAGATAACCTTTTTGATGCCAAGGCAACGGCTGAGGGCCTCAAAGGCAACAACCATATCGTCGGCGCGATTTACCATAGTGATGGTGTCACTGGTAACGTAGGGCTCGCATTCGGCGCCGTTAATAACAAGATACTCGATGCGGGCGGGATCTACATCAAATTTGATGTGGGTGGGGAAGCCTGCACCGCCCAAGCCAACTATACCACTGGCCTTAAGGGCAGCGATAAGACTGTCTTTATCGTTAACAACAGGGGGAGCAATGCTTTCGTCGGGGGTCATCTCACCATCCGACTCGATGACGATGGCGGTGGTGTTATTGCCGTCGTAAGACAGCTGCTCGACAATCTTAATCACCTTGCCCGAAACGCTTGAATGAATATTGGCGGATACCCCTGCGGCGGCCTCGCCGATAAGGGTGCCCACCTTAACAAGATCGCCAACCTTAACGGTGGGTGTGGCAGGTCTGCCAATGTGCATATTCATAGGAATGGTTACAGTCTTGGGGGGTTCGATGCGCACAACGGGTTTTTTGCGTGTGCTTTTTCTGTGTGGTACGTGTACTCCGCGAAGAGAAGAAGACATTGTTCCTACACCTTTCTTTATATGAATTTAAACAAGAGTCGTACTGACTTATATTATTGTGCCGAATTCTTACAATAATATAAAAACTGACGGGATATAATATCCTACCTTATATAATAAAATATAAAGGGATTGATGTCAAGGGCAGATGGTGTCATAATAACGTCTAAATTCAAGAAAAAACGGCAAAAAATTCAACTTATTTTTGCAAAAAAAGAACGGACTCAGATTGACTGAATCCGTTCTTTAAAATTTTAATTACCAAGCAAAATTATCTTTTGCTGTTTGCCTTTTTCTTGGCATCAGAAGCTTGCTTCCACTTAACCCAAATAGCGGGAGCAAGGCAGATGGATGAATAGGCACCGCTGGCAAGACCAAAGCAAAGAGGAATGGTCAGGCTGCGCAAAGAGGTGATGCCGTTAAGCTCGCAAACTACAAGCACAACAAGAATGGACGCAACGGTTGAAAGGTTGGTCATAATGTTACGGCTGAGCACCTGATTGTTAGAAAGGTTAACCAGGTTATTAAGAGCTTCCTTATTGCCATAGATGCGTCTGTTCTCGCGGATGCGGTCGAACACAACGATGGTGCTGTTGAGTGAATAACCGAGAAGGGTCATTACAACAGCGATGAAGTTTGCATCAATGGGCAAGCGGAAGATAACCGAAACGGTGAAAGCGATAAGTATATCGTGCACGAGGGCAACCATTGCAGAGGTACCTGCCAACCAACCGCCGATTTTGCGGAAGCGGATGGCGGTGTAGATGATAACCAGCAGTGCAGCAATAATAACTGCTACAAGACACTTGGCGAAGAAGATAACACCAACGCTGGGAGATACGCTAAGCACCTCTTCCTGCTTGATTTTGTTATCCTTAAAATCTTTGCCGGTGAGCTTTTTGGTGAGCTTGTCGATAAGGTCGGTGTCAAGAGCGTCCTTATCAGCAAGGGAAACAACCAACTTTTGTGAATCGTCAGAAACGCCTGAGGTGGTGGTTACGCTAACCTTTTTGTTAATGGTGTCGGCGGCAAGCTGAGCAACCTTGTTGGTGTCAACCTTGCCGTCATATGAATAGGTGATTTTGGTACCGCCGCTAAAGGTGATGTCAAGCACGGGGCCAAGCACCAAAGCAACGATAAGACCAACAAGAATGATGGCCAACGAGCCCATAGCATACTTTTTAAGATTGCCGACAAATTCAAAAGACTTATTCTTCAGCATTCTTAACACCTCCGTACAGCCAGGGCTTTCTCATACATTTGAACTTTGAAATGCTGCCCAACATAATCTTTGATGCGAACACACCCATAATGAAGTTGAATACAACACCCATCAGCAAGGTGTAACCGAAGGAGTAAACAGTACCCGAAACAGATGCACCGAACAAGCCGATGACGGGACTGAATATCTTTGCAAACAGGTTGTCGGAGGGACCGAAGCAGCCCATAAGAACGATGGCAACCAAAATATTGGTTACGTTACCGTCAACGATAGCAGAAAGGGAGTTCTTTGAACCAATCTTGATGGCAGAGGTAACGGTGCGGCCTGCACGCATTTCTTCGGTGATGCGCTCAGCGGTGATAACGTTGGCGTCGATACCCATACCGATTGAAAGAATCATACCTGCGATACCGGGGATGGTGAGGGTGAAGCCCTCAAAACCGGGGAAGTAGCCCGAAGCACAGGCAATCATACCTGCAACCTGACCTGCAAGGCAGACGGTGGCTACAAGACCGGGCAGGCGGTATTTTGCGATAACGATAAGGCAAACGATACCAAAAGCGATAAGGCCTGCAATAAGCATTGCGTTAAGAGCCTCGGCGCCCAAGGTAGCGCTGATAACCTGCAGCTTAGAATCGTCAACGCTCATTGCGAAGGGCAATGAACCGGCGTTGATGGTGTTGGCCAAGTCAACGCAACCCTCGTAATCGGGGCCGGTAATGGTAGCCTCACCGTTGTTGATAACGTCGTTAACGGTGGGAGCAGAAATTACCTGACCGTCCATACAAATGGCAATTTCCTGGTTGATGTATTTTTTGGTGGCTTCTGCAAACTTGGTTCTGCCGGTGCTGTTAAGCTTAAGCAAAACGTAGGGTGAACCCTCTCTTACCTCGGCAGAGGCAGATACAACGTGCTTGCCTTCCAAAAGGATGTTGTTTTTATCGTATGTACTGCCGCCGCAGAACTCGAGCAGAGCGGTTTCGCCAAGCTCGCCGATGGCTGAAGCAGCATCGTACTCTGATTCACCTGCTTGCCAGGGGAAGCGAACGATAATCTGCTTGTTGGCAGAGTCGATAGAAGTTTCGTAGTCGGTAACACCCTGATTGATAAGACGGGTGTCGATGATTTTTTTGGCCGCTTCAAGCTGGCTTGCGGTAATCTTTGAGGTGTCGGTATCAGCAGGTGCAAAAACAGCCTCTACACCGCCCTGAATGTCAATACCCCAACGAATGTCGCCGGCGCTCTTGAAATAGACAATTTCTTTGTCGCCATAGTAATTCTTAACACCGAAAAACGCAGTAAAGGTTAATGCGAATATCAGCAGGGCAACAATGAAGACCCAGCATTTGCTCAGAATCTTTTTCATTGGCCTATATTCCTCCTTACATTTAATACGGCATAAGCCGCTAATAGTCCTATTATATTAGATTTCGCCCTAAAAGTCAATTTATTTAGAGCCTCATTTTCAACAAAAATGGCGTTGGATTTTTATACACCTTGTTGCAGAAGCATCTCGACGGTTGCAATCTTCACAGCGGTGGTAAAGATTTTCATAGCCTGACGCAGCTCGTCAACAGGGGGGAATGAGGGAGCAATGCGAATATTGCTGTCCAGAGGATCGTTGCCGTAGGGGTAGGTAGCACCTGCACCCGTGAGCACAACGCCTGCCTCCTTGCACAGCTCAACCACGCGGGTAGCACAGCCGGGCAAGGTGTCGACGCTGATAAAGTAGCCGCCGTTGGGATGGTTCCAAGCAAGAATGTCAAGGCCGCCCAAACGGTCGTTAAGCATATCAAGCACCATTCTGAACTTGGGCTCAAGAATTTCTGCGTGGCGCTTCATATGGCTTGAAAGAGCCTTGAAATCGGGGAACATGGCAGCGTGGCGCAACTGATTGATTTTGTCGTTGCAGATGGTCTGCACGCTCATACGCTTGCGGATAAGGTCGCGATTGGCCTTGTTAGCGGCAACGCAAGCGATACCGCCACCGGGGAATGTAACCTTTGAGGTAGATGCAAACTCAACTACCAATGAGGGATTACCCGCCTTTTTGCACTCTTCAAGCACGTCAATAAGGTGGTCATCGGCGCTTACAAGGTGAATGGAGTAGGCATTGTCCCACATAATTCTGAAGTCGTCGGCAGCAGGCTTAAGAGCGGCAATGCGGCGCACCATATTGTCGGTGTAGGTGATGCCCTGAGGATTGGAATACTTGGGCACGCACCACATACCCTTAACAGAGGGATCTTTAACAAGACGCTCGATCTCTTCAATATCGGGGCCTTCAGTGTCCATAGCGATGGGAATCATCTTGATACCAAAATGCTCGCATATGGCAAAGTGGCGGTCGTAGCCGGGAGAGGGGCACAAGAATTTAATCTCGCCCTGCTTGCACCAAGGTTCGCCACCCAAGCCTGAAATCATAGCCTGAGCGATGAAGTCGAACATCATATTGAGAGAAGAAGAGCCACCGATAATAACCTTCTCCTCAGAGCAGCCAAGAATTTGCGAAAACAAACGCTTGGCCTCGGGAATGCCGTCGGGACCGCCGTAGTTGCGGCAGTCGATGTTGCCCTCGGCAATAATGTTGTCGTCGGAGCCAACCTTGTCGAGCAAGGCCATACTCAGGCTGAGCTGGTCCTTACAAGGCTTGCCTCGTGACATATCAAGGCTTAATTCCAACGCTTTAAAGCCGTTGTATTCTCGGGTTGCCTCTTCAAGCAAAGCCTCAAGCTCGGCAGCGTTGCAGTCAAGATATCTTTTTGTCATATTGTCACCTCTGAAATATTTGCAAATAGTATCTATCTATTTTAATATATTTTTATCGTAAATACAATACCAAATTTTATCACTGTGCGAATATTATGAAAAAATGACAAAATCACCTTGACATCTTGTTAATTATGTAATAAACTGTAAATTGATATGGTATGATTGCTTGAAATGTGCCGATGGCGCGGCATATTTCGTTCAATTGGATATCGGGTGAACCCACCGCCCCAAAAGAGTGGTTTTTATAAAGGAGGTGCACTTTAAGTGCAAATTTCATTAACAATCGCTATTGTTATTGCAGTTGCCGCTGCAGTAATTGCCGCAGTAATCGCTTTTGCAAGCGGTGTTTCCTACCGCAAGCGCAAGGCAGAGGCCACAATCGGTTCTGCCGAGGCAGAAGCAAAGCGTATTCTCAACGACGCCTACAAGGGCGCCGAAGCCAAGAAAAAAGAATCAATCTTAGAAGCAAAAGACGAAATCCACAAAATGCGCAGCGAAGCCGATCAGGAAATTCGCGAGCGCCGCAACGAGGTTAAACAGCAAGAGCGTCGAATCGTTCAAAAAGAGGAATCACTCGACCGCAAAATCGAAAATTTGGAAGCTAAGGAAGAAGCCGTAGCACAAAAAGCCAAGGTTGTCGACGAGCGTATGGCCGAGGTTGAGCAGCTCAAAAAGGGCCAGTTGGATATGCTGGAGCGTATCTCGGGCTTCTCTATCGAGCAGGCAAAGGAATATTTGCTTCGCTCCCTTGATGAAGAGCTTACTCACGAAAAGGCTCTTCGCATTATGAACCACGAGCAAAAGCTTAAGGACGAATCGGACAAGCTGGCAGGCAAGATTATTTCTCAGGCCATTCAGCGCTGTGCCGCCGACCATTCAAGCGAGGTTACAATTTCTGTTGTTGACCTGCCCAATGATGAGATGAAGGGCCGCATTATCGGTCGTGAGGGCCGCAACATCCGCGCCCTTGAAACTCTCACCGGCGTTGATCTAATTATCGACGATACTCCTGAAGCTATCACCCTTTCAAGCTTCGATCCCATCCGTCGCGAGGTTGCCCGTCTTGCCCTTGAAAAGCTTATTCAGGACGGCCGCATTCACCCCGCACGCATCGAAGAAACGGTTGAAAAGGCTAAAAAAGAGGTTGAACGCACCATCCGTCAAGAGGGTGAAAACGTTGTGCTGGAAACCGGTGTGCGCAATCTGCATCCCGACCTTGTTAACCTGCTCGGTCGCCTGCACTACCGCACCAGCTACGGCCAGAACGTACTTAACCACGCTCGCGAGGTTGCCTTCCTTGCAGGTCTTATGGCTGCCGAATTGGGCGAGGACGTATCTCTTGCCCGCCGCGCAGGTTTGTTGCACGATATAGGCAAGGCTCTTGACCACGAGCACGAGGGCACTCACATTCAGCTTGGCGTTGACGTTGCCAAGAAGTATAAAGAAAATGAGGCCGTTATCCACGCTATCCACGCCCACCACGGTGACGTTGAAGCCAAAACGGTTATCGCTTGCCTCGTTCAGGCCGCCGATGCTATCTCTGCAGCCCGTCCCGGTGCTCGCCGCGAGAACATCGAAAGCTACGTTAAGCGCCTTGAAAAGCTTGAGGAGATCGCCAACTCCTTTAACGGCGTTGAAAAGTCCTTTGCAATTCAGGCAGGCCGTGAGATTCGCATTATGGTTAAGCCCGACGTTATCAGCGACGACCAGATGATGCTCACCGCCCGCGAGATTGTTAAAAAGATTGAAAGCGACCTTGAATATCCCGGTCAGATTAAGGTTAGCCTCATTCGTGAAAATCGCGCAGTCGATTACGCAAAATAAACACAAAAAATTTCCCCTGCGGAGTCATCCGTGGGGGATTTTTTTGTATAATAAATTCAAAGGTGGCAATAATATGGGTGAATAAACAAAAAGAAAGGCAATTTTTATGAGCAATATGAGATTTACTCACCCTCTAAGCATAAAGACCAAAGGCTTGCTTGTGGCCGCCGCCCTTTGCCTTGTGGCGGTGGGCTGTCTGGCCTATTTCGGTATGCAAAAGGGCATCGATGCCGTCAAGGGACAGGACACCGCACAGGTATCCTCCGACACTGCCGATGACAACCTTTATACCCACGAAATCGAGGATATAGGTGCCTGGGACGAGCAGCCCGAAAACCCCTCCTCTCAAAAGCAGCAGCCAACCTCTTCACAGGAGCAAAAGCCGCAGGAATCGGTTGAAACCGTAACTCAGGCGGCAGGATTTTTTGTGCTGCCTGTGACGGGTGAAATCATTAAGGATTTCAGCGACACAAAGCTGCAATACTCCATGACCTATAACGACTGGCGAATGCACACCGCTGTTGATATCAAAGCGCCTCAGGGCACCGCTATCAACGCGGCAGGTGACGGCACCGTTATTGAGATTTACGACGACCGTGAATATGGCAAAACGGTGGTTATCAACCACGGCAACGATATAACCGCCATTTACAGCGGCCTTGACGAGATTTTGGTGGAAGTGGGCGACGTGGTGGCGGTCAATATGCAAATTGCTACCTTGGGCAAGGTGCCTTGCGAAAGTGTGGAAACCACCCACCTGCACTTTTCTATGAAAAAGGGCGAAACCTTTATTGCACCTCTTGAAATAATGGGTGTATAATTTCAGACCTTCAAGCATAAAATTTAATATCACCGCCTGCGTGGCAAATGACGGGGATAGGCGGTAGAGGAGCGGACGGATTTATTCTGTCAGCTCCTCTTTTTTGTTGTAAATTTGAAGGAATTATGGTATGCTTTGTTTAAAGATTATTTTGATAAATCTTGGAGGTTGATTATGAAGCTTAATTACGGCAGAACGGTGCTCGTGGGACTTTCGTTTATGTCCATATTGGCCTTTTGGCAGTTTTATGATCAGGTGATTCCTTTTTTGCTTGAAAACCGCTTTGGCCTTAAAACCTTTACTGCCAATGCAATAATGTCTATCGACAATGTGCTGGCGATATTTATGCTGCCCCTTTTCGGTGCAATATCCGACCGCACCCGCTCCCCCTTGGGCAAGCGCACCCCCTACATACTTTTTGGCACCCTTGCATCGGTTGCCCTTATGGTAGTGCTTGGGCTCTTTCAGCAGTCGGCCAATTTTGTGGGCTTTCTTGTTGCCCTTGTGGCAATTCTTGTGGTTATGGCTGTATATCGCACTCCTGCGGTTGCCTATATGCCCGACGTCACACCCAAGCCCCTGCGCAGCAAGGCTAACGCCATAATCAATCTGGTAGGATATATCGGCGGCATTTTCTCAACCATCGTGATGATGTTTATGCTTAAAAGCGAAAAAACTGCCGACGGACAAAGCGTTTATTCCGACGACCAATCCTTTTTGCCCGTATTTTTGGTGGTTGCCGCCTTTATGCTTATATCGGTGCTTGTGATGGTTTTTTCCGTCAACGAAAACCGACTGATAGAAAAGGTCAAGCCCCAGATGACCGAGCAAGAGGAAGAGTCGGTTCCCACCCAAAAAGGCAAGCTGTCTCGCCCCGTTTTCAAAAGCCTTGTGCTTATTCTTACCTCGGTATTTCTGTGGTTTACCGCCTATAACGCTGTTACCACCGCCTTTTCACGCTACTGCGTTAACGTGTGGGGCGCCGACCTCAGCACCTCGTCAAGCTATCTGCTTACCGCCACCGTTGCGGCTATAATAGCCTTTGTGCCCCTTGGCTTGCTGTCAAGCAAGCTGGGTCGCAAGGCCACCGTGCTTTTGGGCATCAGCCTGATGACCGCCTGCTACCTTGTGGCAATTCTTTTCACCAAGCAGACCCCTGCAATGTATGCCATTTTCGGCCTTGTGGGTATCGGCTGGGCGGCCATCAACGTAAACTCCTTCCCAATGGTGGTAGAGATGAGCAGCGGCGCCGACGTGGGCAAATACACAGGCTTTTACTACACCTTCTCAATGGCGGCACAAATTGCCACCCCCTTGCTGTCAGGTTTTCTTATTGACCGCTTGGGCTGGGGATATTCCATTCTCTTCCCCTATGCCGTGCTTTTCTCGGCCCTTTCCTTTGTCACAATGTGTTTTGTTAAGCACGGCGACTCAAAGCCGATGAAAAAAGCCTCGGTGCTTGAAAGCTTTGACGTGGAGGATTAAAAAATGATCCCGTTGATAATTGTTGCAGTTTTAGTTATTTTGTGTGCAGTTTTTCTCTTTGCAATCTATCCCTCGGTTAAGGGACACCCCGACCTTGAGCTGCTCAAGGGTGCACAGATTGCCCATAGGGGACTTCACGATTTAGAGCCGGGCGTACCCGAAAATTCCTTGCCATCCTTTGAGGCGGCCGTCCAAAAAGGCTACATCATCGAAAACGATATTCACATCACCGCCGACGGTGAGGTTGTGATTTTTCACGACCACGACCCCAAGCGTATGTGCGGCGTTGAGGGCAAGCTTGAAGAAATGACCTTGGCCGAAATCAAGCAGCTGCGCCTTTTGGATACCGATTTGCAAATCCCCACTCTGCAGGAGTGTCTTGATTTGGTGGATGGTCGCGTGCCCTTTTTGATTGAGTTCAAATGCACCGACAAAAAAACCTGTGAGCGGCTTTGCAAGGCTGCCAATGAAATTTTGAGCAACTACAAGGGCAAATATTTCGTGCAGTCCTTTTATCCTCCTGCTATGGGCTGGTACAAAAAGCACCGCAAGGATATTTGCCGTGGTCAGCTTTCTTGCGCTTTCAGAAACGGCGGGCCCTTGCGCAACAAGCTGCTTGCCTGCACAGTGTTTAACTTTATCTCACGCCCCCACTTTTTGTCCTACTGTCATCAGGATGAAAATCACCCCTGCCGCCGCTTGAACACTTTGCTTGGCGCCTTTCCTGTGGGCTGGACATATACCAATCAGCAAGATATTGAAAAGACAAAGTCTAAGTTCAATACTTATATATTCGAGGGCTTTATACCCGAAAAATAAGGAGTGACAGTTATGAAAAAATCTGCAATCAAATATGTGGCAATTATTGTGGCAATTGTAGTTGTAGCAGGTCTGCTGGTCTTTTTAAACATCAAACCTGCCCCCGTGGAGAAGGATGACCCCAACTTCGCCAAAATGCCCGACGTTGTGGGCTTGCCCCTTGAGGAGGCAGAGAAAATCTTTCAAAAAGAGGGACTTATGCTTATCCCTGAAACCGAGGCAAGCAACTCTGTCAAAGAAGGGCGCATAATATCCCAAGAGATTGCCCCTAAGGAGAAGGTTGCCCGTGACTCTCAGGTTAAGGTTAAGGTCAGCCTTGGCCCCACCAATATTGCAGGCACAACCACCTCTAACGCAACAAACAGCAGCCGCGTCACCTCTCAGGGTGATTGGCTTTACTATGTGAGCGGCGAGGATGAGTTTATCTACCGCGCCAAAAAGGATTTGACCAAAAAGAGCTGATTTGTCAAAGAACTGCCACAAGCATAAACGTGGTAGGAGAGTGGATTTATTTTACCGACTATTCCCTTGAGGACGGCGGCATTTACAAGGTCAAAACCACAGGCGGTGCCGCAACAAGATTAAGCAGCGCTGTGAGCTATCACCTTTATGTTTACGGCGATTGGATTTATTATACCGATAAATTCTGGGGCGGCAAAATATACAAAATGACCACCGAGGGTCGCTCTAGAACCAAACTCACAAGTGTGGATTGCGACTCCTTTATCGTCAGCGGCGACTATATCTATTATGTAAAGGACACCGACAACGACCGAGCCGAGGACGAGCAGGTTTACCGCTGCCGCATCGACGGCAAGGGCAGCCACGTTCCTATGGTAGGCCTGAAGGGTCTTTACCTTACTTTGGTCGGGGATACCTTTGTGGTTGTGGATATGTACGACCTTGTAACCGTGGATATTGACGGCCGCAATCTTAACTCCTTTGGAGAGAACAATGTGCAGTACTATTTGATTAACGGCTACAAGGGTTGGCTCTATTATCTTGAGCTGGACCATAACAAGGATATCGACACCTTTGGTCGAATGAAGCCCGACGGCAGCCAAAAAACCACCATTTATGAGCATGATTGCAAAAACGGTTCCAACCCCTTCCTGAACGTGCTTGACGACTATATTTATTTCAGAAACGAGCACGACAACAACGCCCTTTACCGCGTTCACATCGAAACCTCCAAAGCCGAAAAGGTAGGATAACAAAAAGATCCCCTATGTGTGGTTGCACACATAGGGGATCTTTTTGTAAACGAAAACCACGCGATAGTCGCGTGGTTCAAAAGAGGTTTACCGATGAACAAAAATTGCAGAAATCAAAGGCAAACGCAGAAAGCGCTTTATGTCCTGCCTCCCTCTGACGAGGGAGGTGGATTTTTGCGAAGC
>JAZNIT010000053.1:0-2169 GCA_045577615.1 Acutalibacteraceae bacterium | reverse complement strand
GAGCCGGCAAAGACTTACAACCCGTTTACGGGTCGCCGATGACCGTTGCGTGGCTGGCAGGCCAATAAAAAGCGCACTTGTGCGCCGCCAGTAGTATTAGGGCTATGCCCGAAAATGAAATACCCCCCGTTATACGGGGGGATATTTATTCAATCCATTGACACAGCGGAGATTTTGTTCTAAAATAGTAGGATAAAGAGGTGGCCTAAATGGATTTTTCAACACTTACTCAATATCTTGATTCCCTGCAAAAATGCGGCATTCCTGCCTGCGAAATGCGGGTTTACCACCACGGTCGGGAGGTTTATGCCCACGCGGCAGGCTACTCCGATGCAAAAGGCACCAAAAAAGCCGATTTTTCTGACCTTTACCGCCTTTTCTCCTGCACCAAGGTGTTAACTTCTACCTGCGTTTTTCAACTGATTGAGAAGGGCCTTATCGCCCTTGACGATCCGGTGAGCAAGTATCTGCCCGAGTATGCCACCCTCACCGTCAAAACCGACGGGGGTGAGCGTCCTGCCGCAACCGAAATGAAAATTTGTCACCTGCTGACTATGACGGGCGGACTTTCATACAACCTTGACACCCCTGCCATTAACGAGGCGGTTAAAAACAACGCCACCACCCGTCAGCTTGTGGCCGCCATCGCCAAGGGTCCCCTTCAGTTTGACCCCGGCGCAAGCTATGAGTACAGCCTTTGCCACGACGTGCTGGGTGCTGTTATCGAGGTGGCTTCGGGTATGCGACTGGGCGAATATATGTCAAAGCACATCTTTGAGCCATTGGGTATGGAGTCTGCAACCCTTGACCAATACAGGGCAGACAGCAGCCGTCTTACCCAAACTTACAGCTTCGACCAAGGCCTTTACAGGTCCATTCCCTTTGATGTTTATTTAAACAAACATCAGCCAAGCCCCAACTACGAAAGCGGTGGCGCAAGCGGCATCTGCACCGCCTCCGACTATGGCAAATTTGCAGGGGCTATGGCCAACGGCGGTATCAGCGCCGACGGATACCGACTTTTGTCACAGCAATCCATCGATATTATGCGCACCCCTCAGCTTAACGATGTACAGCTGTCACGCTTTAACAAGACGGTGGGCAAACCGGGCTATAACTACGGCTATGGCGTGCGCACCCTCACAAGCCGCGAAATCGGTCAGTCCCTTTCTCCCGTCGGCGAATTCGGTTGGGACGGTATGGGCGGCTGCTACACTATGATTGATACCGACAACCAAATCGGCATTTTCTTTGCAATGCAGGTGGTCGGCTGTGGATATTGCTATAGCTTTATCCACCCCATGCTGCGAAATTTAACCTATAAGGCATTAATTTAAGGTGATTTTATGTTTTTGTACGATACCCACATCCACACGCTTGAAGCCAGCGCCTGCGGTAAAAACACCGCCCGCGAGATGGTCAGAAGCTTTAAAGAGCAGGGCTATGCAGGTTTTGCCATAACCAACCACTTTTACCACGGCAACTCCTCAAGCGACCGCACAGGCACATGGAAGGAGTTTGTGCAGCCCTACATCGACGCCTATTATGAGGCCTGCGACGAGGCTGTAAAATATGATTTCGACGTCATTTTCGGCATTGAAGAGGGCGTTGGCGACAGCAAAGAGATGCTTTGCTACAACCTTGATTTTGACTTTTTGCTTAACTGCGAGGAGCTTCGCAACGCCGACCGCAAAACCTTTGTTGACCTTGTTCATTCGGCAGGGGGCATTGTTGTTCAGGCCCATCCATACCGCATCAGAGCCTATATGAAGCGGTATGTTGACCCCTATTTTGACGATTGCGACGGCATTGAGGTGTGGAACTGCGGCAACTTTGCAGAAGAAAACGAAAAAGCCTTTGCCGCTGCAGAGGGCAAGAATTTCATTCTCACAGCTGGCACCGACAGCCACACTGTCAACTCAGGTCGCCATGCAGGCGTGCTGCTGCCCAAGCGTGTAGCCACCGCTGCCGATTTTGTTGAGGTGCTTAAGAGCGGCAATTACAAGCTGGTAACAGAATAAATTAAAATAAATAAATATCCCCCCGTATAACGGGGGGTATTTCATTTTCGGGCATAGCCCTAATACTACTGGCGGCGCACAAGTGCGCTTTTTATTGGCCTGCCAGCCACGCAACGGTCATCGGCGACCCGTAAACGGGTTGTAAGTC
>JAZNIT010000052.1:0-80665 GCA_045577615.1 Acutalibacteraceae bacterium | reverse complement strand
GCTTGGCCTCCGACTTAGTGAAAGAACTCAACAACTTATAAAAATAAGACCCGCGAGGCACCGCATGGCTGCGGTGGACAAACGCGATGCGTACAGTTTACTGATAATAACAAAAACACCCGCGAGGCACGGAACAAAAATCGTCCTGGCCGGTCACGGGCAAAGAAAAAACCAGATACCCGATTGGGTACCTGGTTTCTTGGCGCGCCAGAAGGGACTCGAACCCCTGACCTTTTGGTTCGTAGCCAAACACTCTATCCAGCTGAGCTACTGGCGCAAATCGGTCGTGCCAAAGTATAATATCACAACACGACGACAAAATCAAGTCTTTTTTATAAAAATTTTGATTTTATTTTATATTTGATTATCTGACTCGGTTTGTTCAAGTTCTACGCTTAAGCTTTCCCACCGCTCAACCGCCTCGTTAAGTTGGTTTTGTGTTTGCTCACACTTTTGGGTAAGCTCCATTGTGAGCAGGTAATCGGTGGCGGTTTCGGGATTGCTCAATTGCTCGTTAAGCTCGCCCAGTTCGGTTTCCAAACGGTCGATTTCATCCTCCGTTTGCTTGATGGCTGTTTTAAGACGGCGCAGTTCACTTTGGATACGCTTTTTCTCTTTATAAGCCTGACCGCCTGCGCCCATTGGTGCCTTAACCTTAACCTTGACCTCGGCAGTCTGTGGGGCTGATTGGGCACGCTTTTCGGCATAATAGGTATAATTGCCGTTATAGATGGTTATGCCCTCGTTTTCCATTACAAAGATGCGGTCGGCAAGTGAGTCGATAAATCGACGGTCGTGGGATACGATAAGCATTGTACCGCCGTATGCCGCAAGTGCCGACTCTAAGGCTTGGCGTGAATAGACGTCAAGGTGGTTGGTAGGCTCGTCCAACAGCAAAAAGTTGCTGCCTGACAGCATTATTTTAAGAATGGCGAGTCGAGCTCGCTCACCGCCTGAGAGGCTGCCGACCTTTTTGAAAACGTCATCACCCTTAAACATAAAGGCGGCAAGAGCGCCGCGTAGTTCACTCTCGGTCATTGTTGGGAATTTGTTTTGAATTTCTTCAAGGGCGGTGTTTGAATCGGTCAAGTCGCTTTGGGTTTGGTCGAAATAGCTGACCGAAACCGACGTGCCGAAGCGCACCGAACCACCCTCTCGCATAAGTTGCTTGAGCAAGGTGGTTTTGCCGCAGCCGTTAGCACCAAGCAGGAAAACCCGCTCACCACGGCGTACGGTAAAATTCACGCCGCTATAAAGAGGCGTTTCGGTATAAGCCTTTGAAAGGTCGTGCACCATTACCGTATCGTTGCTGCCCGTCGCCTTAGGCTTGAAGGCAAAGCGTATACCCTCCAGCTCGCTTTCGGGCTTGATAAGGCCTTCATAAAGGCGGTCAATCTCTTTTTGCTTGGAGTCGGCGGTGCGGATATTTTTCTCTCTGTTCCATTGATGCTGCTGCTTGACCACAGCTTCAAGACGATGGATTTCGGCCATGGTGTTTTCGTAGTGGCGACGCTCAATCTCGCGTTGCTCTTTTTTAAACTCCATATAAGGTGTGTATGAGCCTTTGAAATCGGCCACTCGGCCGTGCTCCACCTCTAAGGTGCGGGTGGTGACAGCGTCAAGAAAATAGCGGTCGTGGGATATTATAATGGCTGCCGAGCGGCTTGAGCGCAGGAAGGACTCTAACCATTCCACCGAGGGAATATCAAGGTGGTTGGTGGGCTCGTCAAGCAGCATAAGCTGTGCCTCGCCCAAAAGCAGACGCGCCAAGGAGATTTTTGAAAGCTGGCCACCGCTTAAGGAGCGCAGAGGCAAGTTAAGCTGTTCTTCACTAAGGCCTAAGCCGATAAGGGCGGAGCGGGTGCGTGCTTTATAGGTAAGGCCGCCGTCACTCTCGAAGCGCATAAGCAAATCGTGATGAAGATTGATGGTTTTTTCATCACCGCTGTGAAGGGCGTTTTGCAAGGCCTCAAGCTGTTGCTCGGCCTTTATAAGATGGTCAAAAACCGACAGTGCCGCCTCGTATGCCGTTTGGTTGGAGTTGGAGGCCACTATCTGCTCCATATATCCCACGCGAAGCCCTTTTTGGCGGACAACGCCCCCTGTGTCAGAGTCAAGTTCGCCCGTAAGCAGTTTGAAAAGGGTGGTTTTGCCTGCGCCGTTCATACCGATGAGGCCGATTTTTTCGCCCTCGCCGATTTCCATTGAAAAGGGTTTGAAAAGAACTCGGTCGCCAAAGGACATCGACAAATTATCTGCTGACAGCAATGCCATATTCATAACCCCTTTCTTTAATAGTTTTCATTAGCCTATTTTAGCACACTTTTTTTAACAAAACAACATAATATTTCGGCAGATTACCATTTTATTGATGTTGAAAAAAAGGTAGAAAAATGATATAGTGGTATTATAAAATCATTGGAGGTAGAAAAATGAAAAATACCACAAAGTCGCGCTTTTGGGTTGCCCTTGTGATTTTCAGCCTTATCGGTCAAATCGCCTGGGTTATTGAAAATATGTATTTTAACGTATTCATATACAAGATGTTTAACGCTGATGCGGCCGCCATCTCGGCTATGGTTTCGGCATCGGCCATTGCCGCTACCCTTACCACCGTTTTTGTGGGCGCGCTGTCGGACAAAATTGGCAAGCGCAAACTGTTTATTTGCGGCGGTTACATCCTTTGGGGTATTTCTATCAGTGCATTTTCGCTACTTAGGTTAGAGGTTATAAGCGCCCTCTTCCCTGCTGCTGTTTCTGCAGCAGCTGTGGGAGTTTCGCTTGTTATTGTGCTTGACTGCGTAATGACCTTTTTTGGCTCATCTGCCAATGATGCCTGCTTTAACGCCTGGCTGACCTACTCTACCGAAAGCGGCAACAGAGGTGCGGCAGAGGGTGTTAACTCTATGATGCCTCTTATCGCTATTCTTGCGGTGTTTGGTGGCTTTATGGCCTTTGACCTTAACAAGGCCGAAAGCTGGACAGCCATATTCCTTATTATAGGCGTTACCGTTACGGCCATCGGTCTTTTGGGCATTTGGCTGATTAAGGATGCGCCCCACGTTACCAAAAGCGAGGGCGGCGTTTTTGCCAATGTTTTTTATGGCTTCAGGCCCTCGGTTATTAAGGTTAATCCCCTGCTTTATTTTGCTCTTGGCGGCTTTGCCTTGTTTGGCATTTCTATTCAGATTTTTATGCCCTACCTCATCATTTATTATGAAAGCAGCCTGCAGATGAGCGACTACGTGCTGATTATGGCACCTGCAATTATTATTGCTTCCATCGTTACCGCATTTTATGGCAGAGTGTATGACAAGGTAGGCTTTGGCAAGGCTATCATTGCCCCGATGGCTATGCTTGGCATCGGCTACGTGCTGCTGTTTATATTCAAGACCACCCTGCCTGTTTTTGTGGGCTCCCTCTTTATGATGTGCGGCTATCTGACAGGTGCGGCGGTGTTTGGCGCAGTTATAAGAGATTGCACTCCCGTTGGCAAAGCAGGCCGTTTTCAAGGCTTACGAATTGTGGCGCAGGTGCTTATCCCCGGTGTGGTTGGTCCTGCCATCAGCAAAGAGGTGCTTAAAAACGCACAGCAGATTTTAAATTCTGACGGTACATACTCTTTCCTTCCCAATAAAAACATCTTCTTGGCAGCTCTTATCGCAGCCGCTGTTGTGTGCATTTATCTTGCATTTTACAAGACGGTTAAAAAGGCCTCTGCAGGTGAGGTGCAAAATGGATAACAAAAGACTTTTGACCCCTTGGGGTGAGAATTACAGCAGCGAAAATTGGAAGGTCTATCCCCGTCCTCAAATGCGTCGCGTCTCTTTTTTGAGTCTTAACGGAGCCTGGGATTTTTGCATTGTTAATGAAAATACAGCGCCCAACTTTGACAGCGTGATTGAGGTGCCATTTGCTCCCCAATCCATTTTGTCGGGTATTGAAAAGGATAACCAAAAGAACGAGCTTTTATATTACCGTCGGGAGTTCGAATTGCCCGAAGGCTTTAATAAAGGCAGAGTTTTGCTTCATTTTGGCGCTGTGGATGCAGTTTCTGAGGTTCATATTAACGGGCAGTCGGTAGGCAAGCACATTGGCGGCTACGATGCCTTTTCGTTTGATATTACCGATTATCTTGCTGACAAAAACGTCGTTACGGTTAAGGTTTGCGACACACTTGACGGCGTGCTTCCTTACGGTAAGCAGTGCAAAAAGCGTGGTGGTATGTGGTACACCCCCGTTTCGGGTATATGGCAATCGGTATGGCTTGAGAGCGTGCCCGAAAAGTATATAAGCGGGCTGATTATTGATGCTGATGACCGTCAGGCGACCGTTAAGGCGGTGGGTATCAGTGAAGGCGTTATTATAATTGATACTCCCGATGGGCAGGTTAGCTATCCTTTATATGAAGGGGAAGTTACCTTTGCCCCCAAAAATCCTCGGCTGTGGTCACCCGAAAGCCCTTATCTTTATAATTTTGCCATTGTCAGCGGTGAGGACAGAGTTGAGTCGTACTTTGCGTTTCGCAAGTTGGAAATCAAAGAGGTCGAGGGCTATCCCCGTCTTTGCCTTAACGGCAAACCCTATTTCTTTCACGGTTTGCTTGACCAAGGCTATTTTAGCGACGGAATTTATACTCCTGCAAGCCCTGCGTCTTATGAGTTTGACATTGTTAAAATGAAGGAGCTTGGTTTTAATATGCTGCGCAAGCATATTAAGGTTGAACCTGAGCAGTTTTATTATGACTGCGACCGCTTGGGTATGGTTGTTTTTCAGGATATGGTTAACAACGGCGATTATTCCTTTATTCGGGACACGGTGCTGCCCACCTTCTTTTTGCGCAGGCTGAATGACAAACGACTGCACAAGGACAAGCAGACCCGCTTGGAGTTTGAACGCGGTATGACAAACACTGTTAAGCAGCTGCGCAACCACCCTTGCATTTGCTATTGGACCATTTTTAATGAGGGTTGGGGACAGTTTTGCGGCTCAAAGATGTATGAAAAACTAAAGCGTCTTGACAGCACTCGCTTTATCGACACCGCGTCGGGTTGGTTTGACGGAGTGGAGTCGGACGTTGACAGCAAGCATATTTATTTTCGCAAGGTCAAGCTGAAATGCGGCAAAAATCCCTTGGTTTTGTCGGAGTTTGGCGGATATTCATACAAGCCTGAGGGTCACGTTTTTAACACCGCGCAGACCTATGGCTATGGCAAGTTTGACAACCGCGAGGACTTTTGCAAGGCGGTAGTTAATCTGTACACCGAGCAGGTGCTGCCTTTGATTGATAAAGGCTTGTCGGCGGCGGTTTACACTCAGGTGTCAGACGTTGAGGATGAGACCAACGGCCTGCTCACCTATGACCGCAAGGTGGAAAAAATCACCCCTGCTGAATTTGCAGAGGTGTCAAGCAAGCTTACCAAAAATAATTAAAATACAAAGAGCTGCGTAGAAATCTACACAACTCTTTTTCGTTAAGGGTTATTTATGAGGCTGAGGTGGGCTCTCAAGAATGGTTTAGGGCATAATCAGTGCTACTCCGTTTGTTACGGAATAGGTGGTGCCGTCAAGGGTGACCTTGCCAATAAAGTTCCAATCAATCATACCGCCTGAAACGTAATATTTGCTGCCTGCATAATCCACAACGGCAACGGCATTCCAATCAAGGTAGCCGTTTTTCACATAATACCAGGTGTTGTTGTAGTAAACAAGGCCGGTATAGTCGACCGCTTTGCAGCCGCCGATAACGTAGTACCATTCGCCGTCGGCATAGTGCAGTTTTGAAAAGCACTTGCATTAATAACGGTAACACTGTCAGGAAAAACAATACTATCAAGCTGTTCGCAACCGAAAAAAGCTTTTAAACCTATTGTGGACAATCCGTTGCCAAAATTTATAGTGGTAAGCTCATAACAAAACATAAATGCTCTTTTGCCGATAGAAGTGACACTATCAGATAGGGTAATACTTTCAAGAAAGCAATTGTAAAAAGCGTCATCGCCGATAGTTTTTACAGTGTTTGGAATAGTGATGCTTGTAATTAGTGTGCCCGAAAATGCATTTTCACCGATAGCGGTTACTACATAGCCGTCAATGGTGGATGGAAAGACTATATTCTTACCAAGCAAATGAAGGTTTGCACCTACAATAGTAGCCTCTCCGTTTGAAAGGGTATAGTTATACGCTCCGTCACTTGATGTGAGTGCAGAGGCAGGAACTTCAAAGGTAGGAACAAACGAAAAAATAAGTATTAATCACAACAAGACGGATAAACTTTTTTCATAATTATACCTCTTTCCTTTTGTTACCTTAATTATAGCAAAGTGCTCCCCTTTTTTCAATATTTTTTGTTGCTGTGAGGGGGCAGCGGAAAATATATGGATATATTTTAAAATAGGTGTTGCAAAGTTGGACAAATCGTTGTAAAATTATCTTATATTCAAAACGAAAGGAAGTTTTTATTTTGGCAAACAAAGTTCTTGTTGAAACCTCTGCAAGACACGTACACGTGTCAAAAGAGCATCTTGAAATACTTTTCGGTGAGGGCTACGAGCTTACCGTTAAGAAAATGCTTTCTCAGCCCGGCCAGTACGCTTGCGAAGAGAGAGTTACCGTTGTTGGCAGCAAAAAGGAATTGGCTAACGTTTCTATCCTTGGCCCCTGCCGCCCCGCAACTCAGGTTGAGTTGTCACTCACCGATGCCCGTTCAATCGGTGTTGCCGCTCCCGTTCGTGAGTCAGGCGACGTTGCAGGCTCAGGCGCTTGCAAGTTGGTTGGCCCCAAGGGTGAGGTTGAAATCAGCGAGGGCGTTATCTCTGCAAAACGTCACATCCATATGACCACTGCAGACGCTGCTGAGTTTGGCGTTAAGGACACTCAGATCGTTAGCGTTAAGATCGACTCTGACGGCCGCAGCCTTACCTTCGGTGATGTTATCGTTCGTGTTAGCGACAGCTATGCTTTGGCAATGCACATCGACACCGACGAGTCTAATGCCGCAGGCTGCACCCCCGGTATGATGGGCGAGGTTATTCTTTAATCATCACAAATGCGAATCACCGCAGACCAATGGTCTGCGGTGTTTTTTTAATTCAGCACGGCATAGCCTATATTAAGATATAGGGCAAAAAGGCACCACAAAAAGTAAGGCACGAGCAATCGCGCGGCACCAGAGCTGATTTTGCCGAACTCTTTTATAGTAAGAGCGAGGGCGACTATAAGCCCAAGCAGAACAACCACCGCTGCCCACAGCCATCCAAAACGGAAAAACACTACCACCCACAAAAAATTGAGGGCAAGCTGAATGTTGAAATACTGTGTTGCCTCGCGGGCTGAATATGAATTGGAGGTTTTTACAAGATAGTGGGCAACGCCCATCATAACGTAAAGCACCGTCCACACCACCGAAAACACCCATGCAGGCGGCACCAAGGGCGGCTTTTTGAGCAAATCAAAGGCATCCATACCTGATGCTGTCACCAAGCCTCCGCATATCGCCACAAGCAATGGAAACGCCAGACTTGTTAAAAGCAGGCGCAAATTGACCGTTCTTACCTTCATAAATATACCCCTTCCCACCGAAAACGGTTGCGTATATTATCTATATTAAGTTGGTTGGGGTTTTATACTTCGTTAATTTTTTATCAGTGTGATTAAAAAGTAAACAATTTTTTTTGGTGCTTTTTGGCTATATAGGTATTGTTGCCGAATTTTCGCACTTTGCCTTGCATATAGGATTTTTTTGGATTATACTGCAATAAACATCTTTGAGGAGGTATCTTTTATGAAAAAGTTTGCTGAGTTTTTGAAAAAGAAGGATATAAATTTATCCTTACGTACCTATTTCATCGATTCTATGGGTGCTATGGCCATGGGACTTTTTGCATCCCTGCTTATCGGCACCATTCTTAAAACCCTGGGTGAGCAGCTTGCCATCACCTTTTTGGTTGAGGTGGCATCCTTTGCCGTTGCCGCTACGGGTATGGCTATCGGTGTGGCCGTTGCAAGTTCTTTGAAGGCTCCCCCTCTTGTTATGTACTCCTGCGCCGTTGTTGGTACAATCGGTTACTCCTTGGGCGCTCAAATCAGCGAGGGACTTACATATACAGCAGGACCTGCAGGTGCATTTTTTGCTGTAATTATTGCTTGTGAGTTTGGTAAGCTTGTTTCAAAAGAAACCAAGGTTGACATTATCGTTACCCCCGTGGTTACTATTCTTGTTGGCTTTGGCATTGCCAAGCTGTGCTGCCCTGCTATCGCTTATGCTATGTATTATCTTGGCGATTTCATAAACACCGCCACTGTTATCGAGCCCTTCTTTATGGGTATTATCATCAGTGTTGTGGTTGGTATGATTCTCACTCTGCCCATTTCAAGCGCTGCAATTTGCGCTATGATTGGCATCACAGGCCTTGCAGGCGGTGCCGCCGCCGTTGGCTGCTGTGCTCAGATGGTGGGATTTGCAGTTATCAGTTTCAGAGAAAACAAGTGGTCAGGTCTTGTGGCTCAGGGTCTGGGCACCTCTATGCTGCAGATGGGCAACATCTGCCGCCGTCCTCTTGTATGGGTACCTGCTACTCTTGCCGCTGCGATTTGCGGACCTATCTCTACTATGGTGTTCAAACTTGAATGCTCGGGGGCCGCTGCAGGTATGGGCACCTGCGGTTTGGTTGGCCCCATCGGTATCCTTTCGGATATGCAGGGTGGCGCCTTTATGTGGATCGGCATCGTTACACTGTGCGTTGTGGCACCTGCAATTTTGAGCCTTGTGTTCAGCGAGATTATGCGTAAGATCGGTTGGATTAAAGAGGGCGACCTTAAACTAGACCTGTAAAACCAAAAATCACCGCAGAGCTAATCTGCGGTGATTTTTTTATTCGTTAAGCAAAGAGTCGACGGCGAGAAGGACACCCATCTTTCCACTGTGGAAGTTGAGAGAGCCTTGCAACCATGCGGCGTAGGGCTCACGCAAGGGTGCATCGGCTGAAAGCTCACTTGTGGCGCCCAAGGTGAAGCTGCCGCAAGCCATAATTATATCACAATCGTAGCCGGGCATTTCGCTTGGGTCGGGGCGAAGGAAGGCATCTACAGGCATTCCCTTTTGCAGACCGCGGCAAAAATCAACAAGTCGCTCGGGAGTGCCCAGGGTCAGGGTTTGGATTATATCACCGCGCACCTCGTTCCATTTGGGGGATACTTCAAAACCGAGACGCTCCAACAGACAAGCTGAATATACTGCGGTTTTGACCGCCTCACCCGTTAAATGAGGGGCGTTGAAAAGGCCCATAAACAGTTCTCGGCTATGGCCGAGGGTTGCACCGATTTCGCTGCCTGCTCCTGCAACAGTAAGGCGGTAGGAGCATTTTTCCACCAAGTCGGCGCGGCCTGCGATATAGCCACCCGTTGAGGCGATGCCACCACCAACGTTTTTGATAAGCGAGCCGACGATAAGGTCGGCACCCACCTGACAAGGCTCTTTGGTTTGAACAAACTCACCGTAGCAGTTGTCAACAACAACGGGGATGGTGGGACAAATTTTCTTTGAAAGGCTTGCGATATTTTCGATGTCCTCAATAGTAAGAGAGGGGCGCAGGCTGTAGCCTCTTGAACGTTGGATATAGACGATGCTGAAGCCACCCTTTTTAAGTCGGGCTTCGATGGCCTCATAGTCGACAGTGCCGTCTTCAAGCAGGGCAACGTCGTCGTAGCCGATGCCAAACTCCTTAAGTGAGCCGTCAGAGTCACCGTTAATGCCGATTACACCAAGCAGGGTGTCGTATGGACGGCCCGTAACGCACAGCATTGTATCACCCGGACGGAGCAAGCCGAAAAGGGCAACGGTCAGGGCGTGGGTGCCGCTGACAAAATTGTGGCGCACAATGGCAGCCTCTGTGCCGAAGGCATCGGCGGCAACAAAGTCGATAACTTCGCGGCCTCTGTCACCGTAGCCGTAGCCCGTTGAGGCAACGAAATGGGACTCGCTGACGCCGTTTTTTATAAACGCGTTAAGCATTTTAAGTTGGTTAAATTCGGTTATTTGGTCAATAAGGTCAAACTGAGGTTTGACTGCCTCCATAACCTCTTTGTCAAGCTCTGCAAGGCGAGGTGACAATTTGAAAAAGGGTTGCTGCATCTTAGACATCTCCGTTATTTTCGTATGTGTAATGATAGCCCGAGTGGGCAAATCCTTGGTTTACATAATATTTGTATAGTGACTCCTCTGCCAACAGAAAAAAGTTTTCTTGCGGCAGGGTGTTGACAGCTTGCTTTAACAGTTCTGCTGCTTTGCCCTGCCCTTTGCACTGAGGCAAAGAGGACAAGCCGACAATAAGAAGGCTGTTATCAGCAGGAAATCCGCACATCGCCGCGCCGTCGTTGTGGATAAGGCAGGCGGCAGAGTGGCGCACGCGGTGGGACATATCCACATACCACCCATCATAAGGAGGCATATCAAATCTAGTTGACATAATTCTGTATACCTCTTTATAATCGGCAGTGGTGGGCCACATATCCCCCGCTGCCCCATAGCAGATAAATTGATTAAGGCGGTGCTCGTTTTTGAGGGGCAAGGGCAAGTTTGAAAGCACTGTGCTTGCACCGATTACCCTTATAAATTCAACGAGTTCGTCCATCTGTGCGCTGTCGGTCAGGCAAATAGTAAGGGCGCCGTCCATTTTTGAAATTAAGGCGGTGGTTGTGCCCTTTTCATCCTTTTGCTCCCAAAAATATGCCAAGTCGGTTTGACCGTAGGCGTCAAAAAGGGAAAATATGCGCACCTGTGCGGCGCAGGTTGGGTTAACCGTTGCCATTGATTTTGTGAGCGTTATCATACCTTACCCGAAGCGCAAAGGCTTAACATCTCGCGAGTCAAGGCCAACTGTGACTCCATATCCTCAAGCTTGATAAGGCAGGCACTTGAATGAAGGTAACGACACGGGGTAGATATTGCAATGGTGCGAACTCCATCACGGGTTTGGTGAATGGCGGAGGAATCGTTGCCGCCACTGACCGAAGCCTTAGCTTGTGCCTTGATGCCTTTTTCAGAGGCAGTTTCGAAAGCGGCGTCGAAAAGCTTGCGGTCGTAAATTGTGCCGTTATCCATAAATGATAGGGCGGTGCCGTCACCCAAGTGGCAGACCTTTTTGCTATCGGGCACGTCGGGAATATCGCCGGCGGTGGTGGCTTCAAGCACAAGGGCAATATCGGGATTGATTCCATAGGTTGCCGTACGGGCACCGCGACAGCCTACCTCCTCCTGCACGCAGAAAGTGTAGTATGCATCGTAGGGCTGCTCCTCGGTGATAAGGGTCATCAGCACGGCGCAACCTACCCTATCGTCAAGGGCACGGGCAAGAAGGTAGCCGTCACCGAGAGTTTCGTACTTTGAATAGAAGGTGCCGATATCACCCACCGAAACATACTGCTTGGCATCCTCTGCAGAGGTGGCACCGATGTCGATGGTGAGGGATGACTTGTCGGGCAGTTTGCTCTTTTGAGCGGTGTCGAGAAGGTGGACGGGCTTGGTTTGAATTACGCCAATCACATCACCGAAAATGACTCGTTTTGACACCAGACTATCGCAATTTATACCGCCGATAGCAGAAAAGCAAAGGGAGCCGTCACTGTTGATGGCGGTGATTATCATACCAACCTCATCGGTGTGGGCATCCACCTGAACACGCTTTACAGCACGGTTTTTGCCTTCTTTAAAGGCGATAAGGTTGCCGAGAGCATCAATGTAACACTCTTTGCAATAGGGCTCAATTTGGGATTTTATATAGCTCGTAAGGTCGCCCTCCATACCTGAGGGGGCGTAGAATTGGCAAAGTTTTTCTAAATATTGCTGAGTTTTGGTCATTGGGCACCTCCACAAATATAGGCGGTTATGAGTTGGGCAACCCATTGCACGTCTTTAATATCCACAACCTCACAGGCGGTGTGCATATTTCTGAGGGGGATGGACAGCAATGCGGTGGGAACACCCTCACGAGAGATGGTGACCACGTCGGCATTGGTACCTGTTGAGCCGCTCATCGCCTCGATTTTATATGGGATACCCTCTTTTTCAGCAAGGGCAATCATTTGGTCGGTCATTTTTTTGTTAAGAATGGGAGATGCGCCAATCATCACTCCCCCACCCAGCTTGCCGCATTCTTTTTCGGCAAGACCTGCGCCGTCACCGAAGGATACGTCCACAACGATGGCTTGGTCGGGTTTGAGAGCAAAGGTGGCGGTACGAGCACCACGCAGACCCAGCTCTTCCTGAGCAGAGAGAGAAAGAATGAGAGTGCAATCGGTATTGGCTGCTGCAATCTGCTGTGCGGCTTGGATTATGGCGGCTACTCCCACACGGTTGTCGAGAGATTTGCCGGTAATTCGGCCGTTAAGCAGTTCCACCGGCTCGCAATCAAAGCTGATGCGGTCACCCACTGAAACGATTTCTTTAAGACTGTCGCCGCTCATTGCACAATCAACTGAAAGCTCGTCGATTTTGGGAGCATCGGTTGACTCGGCCTTAAGGTGGGGCGGCATTGAGGTGATGACACCCGAAATATCCTTTTTGCCGTGAACGGTAACTCGTTGACCGATAACGGTGCGCACGTCTATACCGCCGCACTTGGCGACGCGCAAAAAGCCACCCTCCAAGGCTGTAACGATAAAACCTATTTCGTCAATGTGAGCATCCAGCATTATTTTGCGAGGGCCGTTGCCTACTTTACAGGTGACGCCGCCTACACTGTCAACCTCTGCCTTGCCTAAGGGGGCAAGCAACTCGACAGCCACAGCAGAGGCTCCGTTTATTCCTGCCACGCCTTTGGCGGCAGAAAGCTTGAATATCATTTCTTTAAGTGTCATTTTATCACCGTCTTATAAAAAACGCCCGAATGGGCGTTTTTGAATTTATTAAAGGGCATTAACAAGGTCTTTAAAGTGCTTGCCGCGAAGTTCAAAATTGGCATAAGCATCGAAGCTTGCACATGCAGGGCTGAGGGTAACTATATCCCCGTCCTTTGCAATGGCGTGTGCCTTATTGACAGCATCGACCAAATCGTCAGCGCGGACAATCTGAATTTTGCTTTCTTCAAAGCCATCGGCAGCGCGCACAACATCCTCTATCTTTTGGGCGGTGGTGCCTGTGAGGATGAGAGTGGCAACCTTTTCAATCACGTGAGGGGCAAGGGGCTCGAAGGGGATGTGCTTATCGTAGCCGCCTGCGATAAGGATAACCTTGCGGTCAAAGGCAGCAAGACCTGCTATTGTACGGGTGGGGCTTGTGGCGATTGAATCGTTGTAGTAGCGCACGCCATTGTGTTCACGCACAAACTCGATTCGATGCTCGACACCGCTGAATTCACGGGCGGTTTTGGCAATGTTTTCGGGGGTTACATAGCCCCATACGGCAGAGATGGCTGCCAGAAAATTTTCGACATTATGCTCGCCCAGAACCTTGATGTCGGAGCGGTGCATAACAGGGATTACCCCATCCTTTGCGGACATATAAAGCACGCCGTCGGCGCCGTAATAGGCACCGTTATCAACGGGATGATTGTAGCTGAAGGTAACAGTTTGACCGCGAACATCCTGCTCGAAGCCTGCTGTGATTTCGTTATCCGCATTAAGCACAGTGCGTGAAAACGCATTTTGGTGAAGCATAATGTTGCGTTTGGCGGTGATGTATTCGTCCATAGTTTTGTGCACATCCAAATGGTTGGGTGCCACATTGGTGATAACGCTTACATTAGGGCTTTTGCGCATTGAAATAAGTTGGAAGGAGGAAAGCTCGACAACGGCGCAATCATCGGCGCTGATTTCGTCGATTATGGGCAGAAGAGGGCGACCGATATTGCCGCCAAGGTGAACGGTGTAGCCCTGGGTTTCAAGCATTTTCGCAATAAGGGTGGTGGTTGTGGTTTTGCCGTCGGAGCCTGTTACTGCAAAAAGCTTGCAGGGGCACAGATCAAAGAAAACCTCCATCTCAGAGGTGACAACGATGCCTCTGCGCCTTGCCTCTACCAATTCGGGGAGGAAGAAATTCATACCCGGGGTGCGGAAAATTATATCTACATCAAGGTTTTTGAGGTAGTCGTTACCCAATATCAAGCCTATGCCTGCTGCCTTAAGCTCGGCAGCGGTGGTGCCAAGCTGATCCTCTGTGCGGCGATCGCATGCGTAAACATCGGCTCCAAGTTTTTTGAATTTATATATAAGGGGCAGGTTGCTGATACCTACACCGCAAAAGGCAATTTTTTTGCCCTTTATGCTGTTATAGAAGTTTTCAAGCTTGTAGTACATAGGTTGCACTATCCTTTCGTTTAAACTTACTAAAATATTATACCAAATATATGCAACAAATACAACACCATTTTAACAAAAGGAGCGCTCACATAGGGATAATTCGCCTAAAACAGTGATTTTTGTAACAATAAATTCGGCTCGCACTCGAATCTGCTAAGATTCAAGTCGAGCCGTTGGGTTTTGATTTAGTTTTTAAGGCTTTGCAGAGGTGCAGGCAAACGACCGCCGCGGTTGATAAATACGGCAGGAGATGCGGTGTTAACCCTCATAACAGGGCCGCCGCCAAGAAGGCCGCCGAAGGACAGCTCTTCACCGACGTTCTTGCCGATTGCAGGAATAAGACGGACGGCAGTAGTCTTGCTGTTGACCATACCGATTGCAGCTTCGTCTGCAATAATGCCTGAGATAACCTCGGCAGGTGTGTCGCCGGGGATATTGATCATATCAAGGCCTACCGAGCAAACGGCAGTCATAGCCTCAAGCTTTTCGATGGTGAGGGCACCGCTGCGGGCAGCATCAATCATACCTGCGTCCTCAGTTACGGGGATGAATGCGCCTGAAAGGCCGCCAACGTGAGAGGAGGCCATTACGCCACCCTTTTTAACAGCGTCGTTGAGCAAGGCAAGGCAAGCGGTTGTGCCGCAAGCACCGCAGGACTCAAGGCCCATCTCTTCAAGAATGTGGGCAACCGAGTCACCTACTGCAGGTGTGGGTGCTAAAGACAAATCAACAATGCCGAAGGGCACGCCCAGGCGTGAAGAAGCCTCTTTAGCAACAAGCTGACCCATACGGGTAATTTTGAATGCGGTGCGCTTGATAAGGTCGGCAACCTCGGTAACGCTGGCATCACCGCCAAGCTTGGCAAGAGCGGCACGAACTACGCCGGGGCCTGATACGCCTACGTTAATTACACAATCGGCCTCGCCAACACCGTGGAAGGCGCCTGCCATAAAGGGGTTATCCTCGGGAGCGTTGCAAAATACAACAAGCTTTGCGGCACCGATGCAATCACGGTCGGCAGTAAGCTCGGCTGTGCGACGGATAACCTTGCCCATTAAGGCAACGGCATCCATATTTATACCTGCTTTGGTTGAGCCGATGTTAACCGATGAGCAGATATGGTCGGTGATAGCCAATGCTTCGGGAATTGAATTGATAAGCTCGGCATCGCCGTGAGCAAAGCCCTTTTGCACCAATGCGCTGTAGCCGCCGATAAAGTTTACACCAACGGTGCAGGCAGCCTTTTCAAGGGCAACGGCAAACTTGGTCAAATCGGCACCGGGGCATGCAGATGCAAGCAGGGCGATGGGAGTGACCGAGATGCGCTTGTTGATAATCGGAATACCGTAGGTCTTTTCTATATCCTGACATACGGGCACAAGGTTGGCAGCATAACGGGTGATTTTGTCGTATACCTTGCGGCAGGCGGCATCAATATCGGGGTCGATACAGTCAAGCAATGATATGCCCATAGTAACGGTGCGTATATCAAGATGCTCGTCTTGTATCATTGCAATTGTTTCAAGTATATCCTTAGTGTTAAGCATTATGCCCCTCCTTAAATACGGTGCATTGAGTTAAAAATCTCTTCATGCATAACGTGAACACTGAGATTATTATCCTTACCTATGCAATCGGCGGCATCTACAAACTCAGAAAAGCTGCAGGTCATATCGTCAATCCGGCAAAGCATAATCATACAAAACAACTCTTGCATAACTGTTTGGGTTACATCGATAATGTTTATATTTTTTTCGGCGCAAAGGTTAGATACCTTTGCCAAAATTCCAACTGTGTCTTTACCTACTACGGTGATAACTGCCTTCATAATAATACCTCCATTAACAGATAGTTAATTCTACCACATTTTATTCAAAAAATAAACCCTTTAATTTAATAAAGATTGTTTTTTGTTGCTTTATATGGTATAATAACTGTAACTGTTATGGTTTTTGGCAAAACCAACGACTTTTGACGGTTATCTTTTGAAAAATGGGAGGCTGTTGAAATGGATAACGCACCCGTTATGCGCGCCACCGATGAGGAGCGGCTTGACCAAATACTTATGTCAAAGGAGCAGAAAAAAGCCCTTTTTGTTATGGTTTTGGTTCAGGCGGTTATGATTGCTCTTACCTATCTGCTTTTTGCAGTGCAGATTATTACCGCTGTCAAAACGGGCGTGGGCTGTATTGCCACCATTATTATTTTTATGGTTATCTACCTTAACTTTTTGAAGCTTAAGGGCTACCTTAACGATTGTGGAATTAAGCCTAAATTTTTATCTGTTGTGAGAGTTTTAAGCCCCATTCTTTATTTTATTTCGTTTATTTTATGCGTTACAACTATGGTTTAAGGAGTTGGATATTATGAAAGAAAAACTTTTATCTTTGCTTAGCGAAGACGCTCGTTACACTGCCGCCGACCTTGCGACTTTGCTTGGTGCCGACGAGCAGGTGGTTTGCGCTGCAGTTGCCGAATTGGAGGCTGACGGTATCATCCGCGGCTACAAGACTCTTATCGACTGGGCAAGCGTGAATGATGAGCGCGTGACCGCCATTATCGAAATCAACGTTACACCTCAGGCCGATGCCGGCTTTGAGGAAATTGCCGAGCGAATTGCCGAATTTGAATACGTTGAGGCAGTTTATCTTATGTCAGGCGGTTACGATTTGAGCGTTATCGTTACCGGCCAAACCTTCCAGAAGGTGGCTATGTTTGTTGCCAAGCACCTTGCAACCATGAAAGAGGTTACCTCTACCGCTACCCACTTTGTATTGCGCAGATACAAGGATATGGGTGTTAAATTGTGCGGCAATCCCGATGACAGAGAAACGGTGTCTTTATAATGGATTATTCTAAAATTCTTAATCCCGAAGTGGTTAATATAACCCCCTCGGGTATTCGTAAATTTTTCGATATTGCCGCTAATATGAGCGGTGTTATATCCCTTGGTGTCGGCGAGCCTGACTTTGCTACGCCCTGGCACATCCGCCAGGCAGGCATTGAGGCCATTCAAGGTAAAAAGACCCGTTATACCTCTAACAGCGGTCTTATTGAGCTGCGCAACGAAATCGCCGACTATATGAAACGTCGATTCAGCCTTGATTACTGCGGCGAAACCGATATACTTATTACGGTTGGCGGCAGCGAGGGTATTGATGCTGCGGTGAGGGCTATCGTTAAGCCGGGAGATGAGGTTATCATTCCTCAGCCCAGCTTTGTTTGCTACGACCCCATCGTTCGTCTTGCAGGCGGTGTACCCGTGGCACTTGAAACCCTGCGAGAAAATGAGTTCAGAGTTACCGCTGAGCAGCTGAAGGCTCTTATTACACCTAAAACCAAGCTGCTGGTGCTTCCATACCCCTGCAATCCTACCGGTTCGGTTATGGAGAGGGAGCATCTTGAAGAGATTGCCCAAGTGCTTCGCGGCACCGACATTATGATTTTGTCTGATGAGATTTACGGAGAGCTTACCTATGGCATAAACCACGTTTCTGTGGCATCTATTGAAGGTATGAAGGAGCGCACAGTTATCATCGGCGGCTTTTCAAAAACCTATTCTATGACGGGCTGGCGTATGGGTTACACCTGCGGCCCTGCTCCCGTTATTACTCAGATGACCAAAATTCATCAGTTTGCCATTATGAGCGCTCCCACCATATCTCAGTACGCCGCAGTTGAGGCTATCAAAAACGGCGACGACGACATTGCTAAAATGCGGTCTCAATATGATGCACGCCGCAGAATTATGGTAAACGGCTTTAACAAAATCGGTCTTGACTGCTTTGAACCTAAGGGTGCATTTTATGCCTTCCCCTGCATTCGCTCATCAGGACTTTCCAGTGAGGAGTTTTGCGAGCGCTTGCTCTATTCTCACAAGGTTGCACTTGTGCCAGGCACCGCTTTTGGTGCAGGCGGCGAAGGCTTTGTGCGCGCATCCTACTGCTACTCCGGCGACCATATTAAAGAGGCTATACGCCGCGTTGGCTTGTTTGTTGACGAGCTGAAAAGTGAAGCAAAATGAAGATTAAAGCATACGGAAAGTTAAATCTTGTGCTGGACATTGGCCCACGGGAGGATAACGGATATCACCAGATGCGTATGATTATGCAGTCGGTGGATATTGCCGATATATTAACGGTCGAGTTTGCTCTTAACTCACCCTTACAGGTGACTTCGTCGGTTGAAATCGAGGGAGAAAACATCGTTACAAAGGCGGTTAATAATTATGCTGCTGCGGCCGAGCTTAATATCGGTGGCAAGATACACATCGAAAAGCATTTGCCCCTTACAGGTGGTATGGGCGGCGGCAGTGCCGACTGTGCCGCGGTGCTGATTGCTCTTGACAAAACATTTGGCAAGGTAGACAAGGACACCCTTGACAAGATTGCTCTTTCCCTTGGTGCCGACGTGCCATTTGCTATGATGGGCGGCACGGCATACGCTACGGGAGTTGGAGAAAAACTTGAAAGGCTGTCCCCTCTGCCACATTGCTATATTGTGCTTGCATCGGGAGGAGTTAAAGACTCTACCGGCAAGATGTTTGCCCGATTTGACGAGGCAAAGGAGCAATATCACCCCGATATTGAGAAGGTTAAGGATGGCCTCAAGGAAGGCAATTTGAGTAAAATTGCTGCCTTTCTGGGCAACAGCTTTGCTCCCCTTTGGTATGGCGAAAAGGTGCAGAGCATATGCACGGAGTTTGCCGCTGCAGGCGCTTTGGGTTGCAGTTTAAGCGGTGCAGGCCCTACATTGTTTGCCATATTTGACAACAAGGCTGAAGCTGAAATTTGCGCCAAAAAAATCAGTGCTGAATTTGGTTGGGCAGAACTTTGCTCTCCCTCAGAAGTTTCTGTTGAAACAGTTGAATAAAATTAAACCGTCTGTTCGATAATCTTATCGAAAGGCGGTTTTTTATGAGCAAATTTGAGTTTTTAAAGCCCGATAAAAGCAAACTTTTTGCATCTGTTGCGTTGGGATTGGTGTTTGCAATACTTATGTCCTTAGCTTGTTTTGACGCACGCTGCGAAGAGGTGCGGGACAACCTTTTGCGGTTGCACATACTTGCCAATTCTGACAGCGAGGCTGACCAATCGGTAAAGCTTAAGGTGCGCGACGCCCTGCTGGAGGAGTGCAGCGACTTGTTCGAAGGGGCTTCATCCATTGACGAGGCGGCAGCCCTTGCCAAGGCTAACCTGCCCCAATTGCAAAAGGTGGCCCAAGAGGTTTTGAAGGACGAAGGAATGGACTACGGCGCAGCAGCAGAGGTTGCCCTAACGGATTTTAATACCCGCGAATACGGCGAGCTGACGGTGCCTGCAGGAGAATATCTTGCGGTGCAGGTGCTGCTCGGTGAGGGTCAGGGACAAAATTGGTGGTGCGTCTGCTTCCCCAACATTTGCCTCGGCAGTGCGGCAGGCAAGGTTGACGATGCCCTTGACAAAAGCGGGCAGGCGGTTGTAAAGGGTGGGCAGAAATTTAAGGTTAAGTTTAAGATTGTAGAAATATATGAAATGGTAAAGGCAAAATTAAAAAACACCTAAGCTGACGCTTAGGTGTTTTTTGTTTAGGTGATATCGTAGCCCTTTGTCTTGTACTCTTCTACAAAGTCAGGGATGTAGGGATTAAGACCAAAGTTCCACCAGGTGCTGATTGAAATGCCATCCTTGGGGCACATAGATGCAATGTAAACCTTTGCCTTGGGGTTGGTCTCATAAATGCGGTCAAGAATGGTGCGATAGTTTGCAATTGAGGTGGGGATGTCCTTATCGGCATCGTTGGTACCAATCATAATTGCGATTACGTCAAAATCAACCGCCATATAGTTGTCAAGATTGGCTATTACATCTGAAGTTTTGTGGCCACCTACTGCAGAGTGACCGCGATAGCCGTCGGGCAAGCGGGGCTCTTCAACAGAGGTGTATTGACCTACAAGGCGGAAGTTTGCGCCGTAGCTGTAAAGCTTTTCGAAGAAGAAATATCTCCAAGCGGCGGGAACGCCTGCACCTGCGGTGATAGAGTCACCGATGGCCATAATCTTAACAGGCTCTCTCTCATAGTTAGCCATAAGGCTTACACCAAGGATGTGGTGGGTGAGTGAAAGAACGTCAGCTGAAGAAAGCTTGTCGTCATAGGTGTTGTCACAGTTTGCAGCATCGGGTGAGCCCTTGATGCCAAGCAATGCCTGCTGAGTAGCAAGAAGGTCGGCAGAAGAAATCTTGCTGTCGTAGTTAACGTCACCGTTGATGGTGCCGTTTAAAGCAAAATTCTTAAGATATCTGTCGTCGCAATAGTTGCCGCCAACAGATGCCTTTACGGGAACGCCTGCAGCCTTGTCGAAGGCAACTTCAACAGAGGTAGCGGTTGAGTCACCAACAGTCCAGTTGATAACATTGCCGCCGCGAGTTGCTGAAAGTTTGCCGTCGGAATAGGTAAATACATACTTGCCGCCGATGTTAGCCTTATCATTGCCAAGCTCTGCAGTAGCAACGGTACCTGCAGAAGTTGTAACTACTACCTGATAGTTATTTGTAGCCCTGTTATCCATATTGCCAACAGTGATTTTGTTGGTGCCGATGGTGATAACAACGTTACCGTAGTAGTTGTTGTAGCCACCCCAAACAAAGTTGAAGGTAAGCTCGAGTTTTTCGCCAAGGGTATAGGTTGCATTGGTGGTTGCTGATGCAGTGCCGGTGCCCTTGGGAGCCTTAAGGCCCTTTTCGTCATTGATGGCAGTTGAAGTCCAATCGGTGTTGTTGAAGTTGCCAACCTGCTTACCAACCAGGCTCTTTGCGGGCGCAGTGGTCTCTGCAGCTGATACAGAAAGACCTGCAAACATGGTGCACAGCATTGCTGCACACAAGATTATTGAAATAATCTTTTTCTTTTTGTTAACCTCTTTTATTTAAAATTTATGCCGAGGAATATATAATACTCGGTTGAGCATTATTTCATAGAAATAACTTCTTTTGCTTTTGCAACGATGTTCTTTGAACCAAGACCAAACATTTCAAGCAAATCAAGAGCGGGACCGGAGGTGCCAAACTCATCCTCTACGCCAACCTTCTTAACAGGGGTGGGCATTTTGTCGGCAAGAAGCTCGCACACTGCGCTGCCAAGACCGCCGATTACAGAATGTTCTTCTGCAACTACGATTGCGCCGGTCTTCTTTGCGGCGTCAAGAATAATCTCTTCATCAAGGGGCTTGATGGTGTGGATGTTAATTACGCGGGCAGAGATACCCTCTGCCTTAAGCATATCAGATGCCTGAAGTGCACGCTCTACCATAAGACCGGTTGCAACGATGGTAACGTCGGTGCCGTCAACAAGGTTGACGCCCTTGCCAAGTTCAAACTTATAGTTATCGTCGTTGATTACGGGCACGGCAAGGCGGCCGAAGCGCAAGTAAACGGGACCGTCAATCTCGGCGGCGGCAATGGTGGCTGCCTTTGCCTCAACCGCATCGGCAGGGTTAATGATGGTCATACCGGGGATGGTGCGCATAAGAGCGATATCCTCGCAGCACTGATGGGTTGCACCGTCCTCACCAACGGAGATACCTGCGTGGGTTGCGCCGATGTTAACAGGCAAATGAGGATAGCCGATGGAGTTACGAACCTGCTCGAAAGCACGGCCTGCAGCAAACATTGCAAAGCTTGATGCAAATACAACCTTGCCGGTTGATGCAATACCTGCAGCAATGGACATCATATTTTGTTCTGCGATACCGCAGTTGTAGAAATTCTCAGGGAATTCTTTTTTGAAGGTGCCGGTTTTGGTTGCAGCTGCAAGGTCAGCATCCAAAACAATAACGTCGTCACGGGTTTTACCCAATTCGATAAGGCCTTGACCGTATCCGTCACGGGTGGCCATCTTTTTGATTTCTGCCATCACATTCACTCTCCTTCATTATGCTTCCAAAGCAGCAAGTTGCGCTTTGAGTTCGGTCATTGCCTGCTCTGCTTGCTCAGCGTTGGGAGCAACACCGTGCCAACCAACCTGATTTTCCATAAAGGATACACCCTTGCCTTTTACTGAGTTAGCAATAATAGCGGTGGGCTTGCCCTTACACTCGCGAGCGGCCTTGAAGGCTGCCTCGATTTGGTCAAAATCATGTGCGTCAATAACGATTGCATTCCAACCAAAAGCCTCAAACTTGGCATCGATAGGAGCGGGAGAGTTAACCTCCTCTACAGTGCCGTCGATTTGAAGGTGGTTGAAATCGACGTAAGCAACAAGGTTGTCAAGCTTCTTGTTAGAAGCAAACATTGCTGCCTCCCATACCTGACCTTCTTCGATTTCGCCGTCACCGAGGATGGTGTAAACGCGATAATCGTCACCGAAATGCTTGGCTGAAAGAGCCATACCGACAGCGGTAGAAACACCTTGACCCAAAGAGCCGGTAGACATATCTACACCGGGAGTGCTCTTAAGGCTGGGGTGACCCTGAAGCATTGCGTGGGGCTTGCGAAGACGGGCAATCTCTGACCAGTCGAAGAAGCCACGGAGTGAGAGGATGGGATAAAGTGCAGGAGCTGCATGACCTTTTGAAAGAACAAAGCGGTCTCTATCTGCCTTGCTGGGGTTGGCGGGGTCAACATTCATCTCGCAAAAATAGAGATATGCCAACACGTCGCATATTGAAAGCGAGCCGCCCGGATGGCCTGCCTTAGCATTGAAGGTGCCCTCTATAACACCCATTCTTGCTTTGCAGGCTGCAATTTCGAGTTGTTTTTTAGTCTGAACGTCCATAAGTAACTCCTCTTCAGCTTGAATATTTATTACTACCGCCTTGCGACGGACGATAACCTTTGTTTTAATACTTCTCAAACAGCTGGTCTATAAACTCTGCCACTGCACCATCTCGGCAGGGACAGGCAACATAATCGGCCATGGACTTAACCTCTTGAGGTGAGTCGCTTGGCGCACAGCTATATGCCGCTGCCGACATCATATTGACGTCGTTGAAAAAATTGCCTGCCGCAAAAATACGGCTTTTATCAATACCCATTTGCGCTGCCAAATTGGTCATTGTGCTGCCCTTATCGATGCCCGTGGGCAATATCTCAATAAAGGTGTCATCGCTTCGAACAAGCTCACCGTGAAGGTGAGGATGACCCTGACAATACTGCTCGATTTTGTCAAGCAGTTCGGGAGTGCCGCCAAAGATGACCTTGTTTGTCGGGCTTGTGCACAGGTCGGTAACGGTAAGTTGCTCCGACTTGATAAGTTGGGTCATAACCCAATTTTCCTTGATAAGGCACAAATCACAGCCACAATAGAACATTCCGCCTGCATCCTCAAATTTTTCAATGACATCATGGGAGATTTGCTCGCAGTCAACTGTGTATTCTATCACAATACTGTCGGTTTTTATGTCGTAAACCAAGGCGCCGTTGTTGGCAATAATCTTGCCGTCACAGCCCAGTGCTTTGGCAACGGGCAAGGATGATTGGGGCGAGCGGCCTGTGGCAAGCACCACCTGACCGCCTGCGTTAATAAAGCGCTCTATGGCAGCCTTGTTTGCGGGAGGTATGTAGCGCCCTTCTGCAAGGGTGCCGTCAATATCTGATACTAACAAGTATCCGTCAAATTTTTTCATTTGTTTCTTAACCAATTCAGAAAAGCGGTGAAATATTGGGGCAGCTCGCTGTCAAACTCAAGGTAGCGTCCATCAGGATGGACGAAGCCTATCCGCTTGGCGTGGAGGCATTGACCGCCCAACCGCTCTATTACTTTTTTGGGGCCGTAAACCGAGTCCCCCGCTACCGGATGACCCAGATGGGCCATATGCACCCTTATCTGATGGGTGCGACCCGTTTCCAGCCTGAGGGCAAGATGGGTAAAATCACCGAAGCGCTCTATCACTCGCCAATGGGTAACGGCGTTGCGTGACGCCTTGTCTGTGACTGCCATCTGCTTGCGCTTGGTGGGATGACGGCCGATGGGAGCGTTTACAGTGCCCGAATCCTCTTTAATATTGCCGTAGACCACCGCTTCATACTCGCGCATAAAGGAGTGCTCTTTTATCTGCTCGGCTAAAAATGTGTGGGAGCGGTCATTCTTTGCTACGATGAGCAGACCGCTTGTATTTTTGTCTATGCGATGGACTATGCCCGGACGAATGACACCGTTTATGCCCGACAAGCTGCTGCCGCAGTGTGCCAAAAGAGCATTTACAAGAGTGCCGTCGCTGTTGCCCGGAGCAGGATGTACCACCATTCCCTTGGGCTTGTTGACCACAAGCAGGCTATCATCCTCATATGCAATCTCAAGAGGAATGTCCTGCGGTGCGGCGGTAGAATCCACCGGCTGTGGTTGGTCAACCACGATTTTATCGTTGGGGTTGAGAGAAGCCTTTTTCTTGGCGGGGGTGCCGTTAATAAGCACCCTGCCCTCGTCACAAAGTCGGGCGGCCGCCGAGCGGGTGAACTCGCCCGTGGTGGCTAAAAAGGCATCTACCCTATCGAATGAGTCGGTGCAAATAAACTCCATTTTAGGCATATCATTCACCTTTGGGGGCTTGGTTTTTGGCCTTTTTAATATCCTTGATTATGTCGGCGATAATATATGCCGCGAACATCAGGCAGCCGATAACAACGAAGCAGTCGGCAATGTTGAACACCCAAACCCACAGTTTGCCAAAAAGCTTGACGTCGATAAAATCGATGACGTATTTAAGTCGGAAGCGGTCTATCATATTGCCAATGCCGCCGCCTATTACGAGAGAGGCTGTACTGATTAACCATTTGCCCTCGATTTTGCCCATAAGCAGTGCTGCTATACAACCCACCACAAGTATAACCGTTACGGTGTTAAAGATATAGGACTTGCCTGCCAATGAGCCGAACACAGCACCTGTGTTGCGAACATAGGTGAAGTTAAGCACGCCCTTGATGACGGGCACGGTATCACCTACGTTGGCAAAGTTGCTTTCGACTAAAAGCTTGGTTATTTGGTCGATGACCACCATTACGGCTGATGCCAGAAGGGCAAACAACGCTGCCCTTCTGGATTTAATCCAGCCCATAAAGTCGAAGGACTTTTTTTGTTCGGTCAAGCTACACAGCCTCCACTTAAAATCAATTCATCTGAGCAATTATCTTTGCACAGCGGTCGCACAGGTCGGCATAATTGCCGTCGGCACCGACGGTGCTTGAGTAGGTCCAGCAGCGAGCACACTTGCAACCGTCTGCCTTGGCTACGGTTACGCCAACCTTATCCCCCTTGAAGTCGCCACCCTCTTCACCGATTACGTCAACGGCAGAGGTGATGAACAAGGCGGTAAGAGGATTGGCGGTGGTGCGAAGAAGGTCAAGCCACTCGCCCTGAGCGTATACGCTGACCTTTGCATCAAGAGATGCGCCGATAACCTTATCCTTACGGGCAAGCTCAACTGCCTTCTTAACATCGTCACGAACGGCGTGGAGCATATCCCACTCGGCCATAAAGTTGTCGTCAACGTTAAGTTGGATTGCAGTGGGATAATCGTTGAACATTACGCTCTTTGCATCGCGGCTGTTATCGTGGGGCATAAACTCCCAGATTTCTTCAGCGGTGAAGGCGATGATAGGAGCAAGCAACAAGGTAAGGCTGTCAAGGATACGATACATTGCTGTTTGAGCTGCACGACGGGTTTGACTGTCGGCACACTCTACATAAAGTCTGTCCTTAATTACGTCAAGGTAGAAGTTGGACATATCAACAACGCAGAAGTTGTGAACTGCGTGGAAGATTATATGGTACTCGAAGTTTTCATAGGCTTCGCGGCACTTCTCGATAAGCTGGTTAAGACGAGCAAGTGCCCACTTATCCATAGGCTCGAGGTTGTCGATGGCAACTGCATCGGCATTGGGATCAAAATCGTGAATGTTGCCCAAAATGAAGCGAGCGGTGTTGCGGATTTTACGATATGCCTCTGAAAGTTGCTTGAGAATATCCTTTGAAATGCGGATGTCGGCGTGATAGTCACTTGATGCAACCCACAAACGAAGGATATCGGCACCGTATTGGTTAACAATCTCTTCAGGCTCGATGGTGTTGCCGATAGACTTTGACATCTTTTTGCCTTCGCCGTCTACAACCCAGCCGTGAGTTACAACTGCCTTGTAGGGAGCAATACCTTTGGTGGCTACGCTGGTAAGAAGGCTTGACTGGAACCAACCACGGTACTGGTCGGCACCTTCAAGATAAAGGTCGGCAGGGAAACCGAGGTAGTCGCGCTCGTCAAGAACGGCGGCGTGGGTTGAGCCTGAGTCAAACCAAACGTCCATAATATCGGTTTCTTTGGTGAAGCGGTTGCAACCGCACTTGCAGACGCTGCCTTCGGGCATAAGCTCTGCAGCAGTACGGGCATACCAAGCATCGGCACCCTCTTTGCGGAAGATATCGGCAACCTTTGCGATGGTTTCATTGCTGATTATCTGCTCGCCGCAATCCTCACAGTAGAAGAGAGGAATGGGCACGCCCCAGGTGCGCTGACGTGAGATGCACCAGTCGGAACGGTCACGTACCATACCTGAAATGCGGTCTTCACCCCAGCCGGGAATCCACTTGACTGACTTGATTGCGTCAAGTGCCTGGTCAGAGAAGGCTTTGATGGAGCAGAAGCACTGCTTGGTGGCGCGGAAGAGAATGGGTGACTTGCAGCGCCAGCAGTGAGGATATTGGTGGATTATCTTGGCAAGAGCAAAGAGGTGGCCTGTCTTATCAAGGTGCATTGCAATGCTCTTGTTGGCTTCGTCGGTGGAAAGGCCTTCAAATTGGCCTGCCTCTTCAGTCATAATGCCCTTTGCATCAACCGATACAATCATAGGCACCTGAGGATATTTGCGGCAAACCTCAAAGTCGTCAACACCGAAGCCGGGAGCGGTATGAACACAGCCGGTACCGCTTTCGAGTGTTACATGGTCGCCCACGATGATAAGGCTCTCTCTGTCGAGGAAGGGATGCTGAGCAGACATAAGCTCAAGTTCCTTGCCCTCAAGGGTAGCGATAAGCTCGTAATCGGCAATGCCTGCTGCGGCAAATGAGTTGCCTGCAAGCTCGGTAGCCATAATAAAGAACTCGTCGCCTGACTTATAAATGCCGTAGTCGTAGTTGGGGCCAACGCAGATGGCAACATTGCCGGGCAAGGTCCATGTGGTGGTGGTCCAAATTACGAAGTAGGTCTTATCAAGGTCGCAGCCGTACTGAGCAAGCTTGCCCAAATCGTCGCTTACCTTGAACTTAACATAGATGGAATGGCAAGGATCCTCGGCATATTCAATTTCAGCCTCGGCAAGTGCAGTCTGACACTCGGGGCACCAGTAAACGGGCTTGAGGCCCTTGTAGATATAGCCCTTGTTGGCCATCTCGCCGAAAATTTCAACCTGACGGGCAACAAACTCGGGCTTGAGGGTGAGATAAGGATTATCCCACTCGCCCAAAACGCCAAGGCGCTTGAATTGGTCGCGCTGATCGTCAACAAATCCAAGTGCAAACTCGCGGCAAATTTTGCGAAGCTCCAGAGGTGATACCTGCTCGGAGGACTTCATACCTGCGGCCTTGCGGGCTTTAAGCTCGGTGGGAAGGCCGTGGGTGTCGTAGCCGGGAACATAGGGGGCTTTGAAGCCGCTCATATTCTTGTAGCGAACAACAAAATCCTTGAGAATTTTGTTAAGAGCGGTGCCAAGGTGAATTTTGCCGTTGGCATAAGGAGGGCCGTCGTGCAGAGTGTAGACGGGCTTGCCCTCGTTGCGCTTCATAATCTGCTCATAGAGTTCGTTTGAATACCACTTTTCAAGTGCTGCGGGCTCACGCTCGGGCAGACCTGCGCGCATGGGGAACTCGGTATTGAGCAGGTTAAGTGTCTGATTATAATCCTGTGCCATTGTTATATCTCCAATCGATTAGTTATTCTTCAATTTCAATTCTGCCGCCAAATGCGTTTTCGTCCTCATCCTCGTCATCGTCGATGAAAACGGTGAAGCCGTTGGTGATGAGGGCAGGAGTTTCGGTGAGGGATGCAACCTCTTCAACTGCAGCAGCAGCCTGTGCCTCATTCTCTTGCATATCGCCGAGAAGCTTGAGCAGGTCGTTACTGGGTTCAAGCTCTTCTGTTTCGGGCTCGGCAGTATCTACAAATGAGATTTGAGCAACGGGTACGTCGTCCTCTGCCTCTTTAAAAAGGGTTGCCTTGATTTCTTCAGGAGTGGGCTGAGGCTCTGCCTCAACAACAATCTCTTGCTGAACGGGAGCAGGCACAACCTCGGGCATAAGATCGGGCAGGTCCTTAATGAGGGCAACCTGTGCCTTGTAGCGCTCAAGCACGTCGGCACGGAAGGCTGAAACCTCGGCCTTAAGTGCGTCGTAAAGGGCGCGCTGTGCATCGCTTTCGGCCTGAAGCTTTGCTGCCTCTTCAGCGGCGATGCGGCGAACATCATCGAGCATTGCGTCAGCCTTTGCCTTTGCGTCGGTAAGGGTTGACTCATGGGCGGCCTCTGCCTCGGCAGTCATTTCTTTGGATTTGGCAATGGCGTCGGCAAGCACTGACTCGGCCTTTACCTGGGCATCTGCAGTAACGGCAGCGGCCTTAGCCTCTGCCTCAGCGAGAGCCTGGTCTGCATTTGCCTTTGCCTCGTCGGTAAGCTGCATTGCCAGCTTTTGAGCGTTAACAAGAGTGGTTTGAATTATGGTTTCGTTAACCTTAAGCTCCTCAATAATGCGCTGCATATCGCGAATCTTTCTCTCTTGGAAGCTCAGGGTTTCGGCTACGGAGGAGATGAACTCGTCAACCTCGGCGGCGCGATAACCGTTCATTCCTGCTTTTTGGAACTGATGGTTCAAAGCCTGCTCAGATGTTATCATTATAAATTCCTGCCTTTCGATATTTCAGATGTATTTGCGAACACACATAACTGTTCTGCCTTTGCGTGTTGTAAAGAAGCAATTGTCAATTATAAATTTGCCCTTGCCCCTGACGGCGATACGGCTGCCTGCGCTCACCTTTTTGGTGGTGGACAGACATTCGGTTGAATCGACGGTAACAAGGCCTGCGCATATAACCTCCTCCGCTTTGCTGCGTGAGTAGGAGCACAGGGCACTCACCACACAATCAAGTCGGGTGGATGCTACTGTAAAGCGCAACTCCTCAAAGCCGTTGGTTTCGGGTAAGGGTAAGGTGTAGCCGAGTTGGATTTTAACCCCCTCGCCACCTACCTTTTGCAGTTGGCCGACCACATAGTCAACAATGCCGTCTGCCAGAAAAATTACCCCTTTGCTGCCGTCGGTAAGTATGTCACCCACCGAATCGCGACGAATGCCTAAAGACATCAAACTGCCCAACCAATCCCTGTGGGTTAGTTGAGCGGTAGGACGGGCCGTAACGGTAACGGCTTGAAAAGGATAATCGTCGGCGCTTATTTCGGCATAGTCGGGATAAATGCACATAAACACCCGCTCTGCCGATTCGTGGCCGCCGTAAAATGCTACGTTTGCATAACCCGCTGCCGCTTGCTTGGCAACGGCGGTGCCGTGACCGTCGAGAAAGCCGATAAACCGTGTGGCATATCTATCCCGAGCGGAACATACGGCATCCTGCACACGACTGATTATCAGTCGGTCTTCGCTGTTGATATTGTCTGCCATTAAGGACGGAAGTAGGAGCTGCTGTCAACCTCTTCAAACAATACGTCGCCCATTACGTCGACATTGTTGGGGGTTACAACAAAGGCGTTGTTGGCAGCACGCTTGATGGTGCCCTTGTTGGCATATGCAACACCGCTCAAAAAGTCAACCAAGCGGCGAACAACATCCTTAGGTGCGTTTTCAAGATTTACAACAACGGTGCGCTTGGCACAAAGATGGTCGGCGATTGCCAAACCGTCCTCGAAGGTTTCAGGCTTCACAAGCACAACCTGAAGCTGGGGTGCGTTGTTCATATTTACAACATTTTTAGGTGCTTCAGCACGGGGTTTTACGCCGAAGGAACGACGAGGCTCCTCTTCATATTCTTCTTCAAGTTCTACCTCTTCCTCGATTTCGTCTGCGGGGGTAAAGAAGTTTTTAAAATTCTCTTTAAAGCCCATAGTATATTCTCCTTTTTAAAATAAAATCATTTGTATTGGCGGGCACCGAAAAGTATCGAACCGAGGCGGATTATATTGGCCCCCGATTGGATGGCTTGCTCGAAATCACCCGACATTCCCATAGACAAAAAGTCCATACTAATATTATCTATTTTTTTACCCGAAATGTCAATAAACTTATGATACATTTTATCGAAAAAATTGCGAATTTCTATATCATTTTCACATATTGGGGGGATACACATCAATCCTTTGACCTTTATGCCGTCAAATGTGGCAATTTGGGCTAAAAACTCTTCGGTTTGATGGAAGGGAATTCCCGACTTTGACTGCTCGTCACCGATGTTTATTTCGACCAAAATATCGGTGGTGAGGCCCCTTTCAAGGCTGCGCTTTGAAAGCTCGCTTGCAAGCTTGACCGAGTCCACCGATTGCACCATTGACACCTTGCCCACAACCTGCTTTACCTTGTTGGTTTGCAGGCGGCCGATGTGGTGGCGTGTGGCTGTTTTGTTAAGGTCGTCATACTTTTCGCAAAGCTCCTGCACGCGGTTTTCACCGATAAGGGTTATACCCCTTTCGATAGCGTGGTTTATTACCTCTACCGGTACGGTTTTGGTGGCAGCCAGCAGGTTGATGTCTGCTGCGGTTTTGCCCACCGATTGAGCCGCCTTTTCTATTCGGTCGAGGACGTATGCATAATTATCGTCAAACTGCTTGCAACGCAGTATAAATTCTTCATTAAAGAGATTTGCCGTCATACAAGTTTTTCCCCTTTACAACTACGTCGTCGTATATGTGCAAGCCCTTTTCCATCGGGTCGGCGCGCTCACACACAACGTATCCGTTACCTGTGTAAAGCACCTTGACCGGCACAAACTCAATGGTGGTGCCGTTGGAGGTGTATACACCTTTTTTGCCGTCGTTTACGCGGATGGCCTTGTCAGACACTCTCAGCCCGTCATAGGTGCGCAGCACCACGCTGACAGAAGGAGTGCGCAAGCCTGAAAGCTCGCTGTTCATATAGCTGCAAGAAAGCACCAGCACTGCCTCGTCGGATGCGGCGCTTTTGTTAACCTGAAGCACAGTGGCAGGCACGGTTACGGTTTGGGAGGTGGATATATCCACATTTACCTTGTCTTTGGGTGAGAACTGCAATGCCTGCTCAAAGGTTATGGAAACGGCGATGTACCAGGTAACGTCGCTTACTACCTTGCCAACGGCATTTGGATTGGGCTCGCTGCCCTGAATATTTTTAAGCTTTTCGGGGGTCAGGCTATCAATATCATCAATGCTGATGACATTCTCATAGCCGTCAACCGAGGCGACAAAATAGCCTGCCGATGGGGCGGCTACGCTGCCTACGGGGTTGCCCACCGAAGCCACCAAGCCGTCACGCTCACTTTTGAGAGATGAGATAAGGTTTGAAAAATCAGCGTTTTGACCCGTTATGGTCTGACGACGGTTGACGATGGTCAAAAAGTCCTGCGCCTTTTCACGGCAGGAGGAATAGTCGCCCTGTTCAACCGAGTTAAGCAAATCAACAAGGCTCGCGTGGGCGTGGTTGTTAAGCTGTGCAATGTCAACCACAACTCCGCTTGAGTAGTTGTTAAGCGACTCAAGATTTTCAATCTGTCGGTTTAAATCGTCTATTTTAGCGAGGGATTGAACAACGCTGTCATTGGAGTAAACATTGGCGATAGCGCTGCCTGAAGCCACTCGTTCACCGTTGCCGATGACATAGCGGTAGGAACCGTTTACATCGCTTTGGATAACCGTTTCGGTGCGGATGATATAGGCACGCTCAGCATCTATGGTATCGCGGGCTGCATATGACACCGCTTGCTCTGTTTCGATACTTTGGTAAGGTACTACAGCGACGTGGTAGAACAAGTATGCAATTAAAAGCAAGCCCAATAATGCTGAGCCTACTCGCTTAAATCCGATACTCATATCTGCCACTCCTTTTTAATAATTTCTATCGCCTCTCGGGCGGTTTCTTCACTTGTTTTGCCGTCGGCATAAATCCAGTGCATTTGCTCGTTTCGTCTGAACCAGCTAAGCTGCCTTTTTGCATAACGGCGAGTTTGCATTTTCAGCCGCTCAATGCACTCTTCAAGGGTTGCTGTACCGTCAAAATAATCAAACAGCTCCTTATGACCGATGGCTTGTGCGGCAGTCAATCCGCGGTTGTGATAGGCTTGCTCTGCCTCTTGCACAAGGCCCTGCTGCACCATTATATCTACGCGGCGGTTGATGCGGTCGTAAAGATTTTGGCGGTCGGCAAAGGTAATGCCGATATACAAGGTGTCGTAGGGGGTTGGGTTGTCGTGAGAACGCTCAACCTGATGGGTCATCGTTATGCCGTCGGAATAATAAACCTCGAGAGCGCGGGTGATGCGCTTGACATCGGCAAGATGAAGCTTTGCCGCATATTCGGGGTCGATTTGGAACAGTTCTTTAAGCAAAGCCTCTGACCCCTCTTGCTCAAGACGGGCCTGAAGTGTTGCGCGCACCTCAGCTGAATTGGAGCCTGAGAAGGTAAGGTTTTCGGCAAAGCTTTGCATATAAAGGCCTGTGCCGCCAACCAAAACAGGCAGCTTGCCCCTTTGGTTAACGTCATTGACGGCGGCTCCTGCATCCTTGCAAAATTGAGCCACCGAATATTCTTCTTTTGGGTCAAGGATACCCACAAGGTGATGGGGTATGCCTTGCATTTCTTCACTTGTGGGGGCGGCTGTGGCGATGGTCATATTGCGGTAAATCTGCATTGAATCGCAGGATATTACCTCGCCCTTCAAGGCCTCGGCTATGGCAATGCCCAAGGAGGTTTTGCCTGATGCAGTGGGCCCTGCAACCGCTATCATTTTTATCTTTTTATCCAAGTCTGCCAAACTGCTTTTCCAGCTCTTTTCTGGTTAATTTATAGGCAACGGGGCGGCCGTGGGGACAATATCTTACGTCGTCACTAAGGGCAACGCGACGGGCAAGATGAAGCAAATCCTCTTTGCCCGATTTGTCACCGCCCTTGACGGCGGCACGGCAAGCCATATTGTGATAAAGCCAATCTATTTTGTCAATCTGCACCTTGCCCTTGCTTTCAACAAGGCCTGCTGCCACCTCGGTTATCAAAGTGGTTACATCCTCATCGGTAAGGACAGAGGGCACTGCGCGGACAAGTATGCTTGAGCCGCCAAATTCTTCTATCTCGAAGCCCGCTTTGGTAATTTGCTCAAGATTTTCAAAGATTACGGCATATTCATCCTTTGACAAGGTAACGGTAGCGGGCTCTAACAAAAGCTGTGAGCTGACCGTTGCCGAGGCTTTGAGTTTTTCGTATATTATGCGCTCGTGGGCGGCGTGCTTGTCGATGATAATAAGCTCGTCCCCACTTTGCACCATCACATAGGTTGCAAATGCTTCGCCTACAAAGGTGACATCTACCCTTTCGCTTATATCGGGGGTGGGTGCTGCCTCTTGGGTAGGTTGGGGCTTAAGCTCCGACTGAGGGGGGGCCTGAATTGGCTCGGGCTCATCCACCATAATATCAAGGGTTGCCTTGGGGGTGGTGGGTCGGCTTTCGAGCTCAAAGGTAGGCTCGCGCACAACCACGCTTTCGCTCACCCTTTGGGGCGCAGGTGTGACGGGGATATGCTGAAAATAGTTGTCACGGCGCAAGGGATTTTGCACAGACTTCTGGGGTGTGGGAGCAGGTATATCAAACACTGCAGTTTGCTCTGCTACGGGGATATTCACAGCAGGCTTTGTGGGTGTAAGTTTGATTTCATTCATACGGTAGCCGCTGCCCAAAGCCGATTTCACCCCGTAGTAAACGGTGTCAAAAACAGGCTTTTCGTTGGTAAATCGGCACTCTAATTTAGCAGGGTGAACGTTGATGTCAACCTGTGAGCAATCCATAGTTAAGAAAAGGACACCTGCAGGAAAAAGGCCCGTCATAATTGAGCCGCGATAGGCTTGCTCAAGGGCGGCGCGCATTGTATTGGAGTTGACGTAGCGGCCGTTGATAAAGAAGTGCTGCATTCCCCTTGATTTTCGGGCGGCCTCAGGCTTGCAGATGAAGCCGTTAAGCTTGAAGCAGTCGGACTGATAATCAACGGGGATGAGTCCCGAACGGAAATCGCGGCCGTAAACCGAATAGACGGTGGCCGACAAATCCCCATTGCCCTGGGTTTGCATTTGCACCTTTGAATCAGCTATGTACTTAAAGGCAATCTCGGGATGTGAGAGAGCCATTTTATCCATAACCGAGGCGACAGCGGCAGTTTCGCGGCTGTCTTTTTTGAGAAATTTCATTCGTGCAGGAACATTGTAAAAGAGGTCGCGAACGATAATGGTTGTGCCCTTGGGACAGCCTGCCTCGTCATATGCTACCTCTTCCCCACCGTGGATGGAGTATGAGGTGCCCTCCCCATCGGTGGTGGCAGTAAGCATATCTACCCTTGCAACGGCCGAAACCGATGCCAAGGCTTCACCACGGAAGCCAAGGGTGGCGATGGAGGTTAAATCCTCCTCGGTTTTGACCTTGCTTGTGGCGTGGCGCAAAAATGCGGTGGGCACCTGATCGTGAGGGATGCCGCAGCCGTCGTCGGTAATGCGCATAAAGGTTACACCGCCGTTTTTGATTTCAACGGTAATGTGAGAGGAGCCTGCGTCTATTGAGTTTTCAACCAATTCCTTGATGACCGATGCGGGACGCTCGACCACTTCACCTGCCGCAATAAGCTCTGCGACATGTTTATCAAGCACTTTTATGGGCATTGTTGCTCCTCCTTTTTTGAAAATTAAAGTGAACGGGCAAGCTTGGTAAGCTCGTCCAGTCGGCTCATAGCCTGAAGGGGTGTCATTGCGTTAACGTCGATAGATTTAAGCTCGTCGATAAGCTGCATTGTGGCGGTGTCGCCAAAGGAAAGCACACCCTCATCCTCGGTGAGAATCTGACGGGGTGCAGAGGGGCCCTCGCTCTCTAAATCCTTGAGAATCTGGCGGGCGCGGCGCACCACCCCGTCGGGGATGCCCGCAAGCTTGGCTACCTCGACACCGTAGCTGCCGTCGGCACAGCCTCGGATTATGCGGCGCAGGAAGGTAATGTCGTCACCCTTTTTGCGGACAGAGGTGTTGTAATTCTTGACGCCGTCAAGACTGTTTTCAAGTTCGGTAAGCTCGTGGTAGTGAGTTGCGAAAAGGGATTTTGCGCCCAGCTTTGATTTGTTGCAGACAAACTCAAGCACGGCGCGTGCAATAGACATACCGTCGTAGGTAGAGGTGCCGCGACCGATTTCGTCAAAGATAAGCAAGCTGTCGGCGGTGGCATTTTTGAGAATGTAGGCCACCTCGCTCATTTCAACCATAAAGGTTGACTGACCCGCCGACAAATCGTCGGAGGCACCAACACGGGTGAAAATGGCGTCGCAAATGCTGACGTCGGCCGATTGAGCAGGCACAAAGGAGCCTGCCTGAGCCATAAGCACAATCAGGGCCACCTGACGCATATAAGTAGATTTACCTGCCATATTGGGGCCTGTGATAATGGCGCAGCGGTCGTCACGCTTGTCGAGATAGGTATCGTTGGGTACGAAGGGGGTTGAAAGCAAACTTTCAACAACAGGATGGCGGCCGCCGTGAATATCTATTCTGCCCTCGATATTGATAAGAGGACGGCAGTAGCCAAGCTTTGATGCGGTGTGGGCATAAGAGCAAAGCACATCCATTCTGCCAAGAGCAGAGGCGGTGGACTGAATTCGGCTAAGTTGGTCGGCAACGGCACAACGAACCTGATCGAATATCTCGCGCTCAAGTCGGGCAAGGCGCTCGGATGCGCCTAAAATGCGGCTTTCAAGCTCTTTAAGTTCTTCGGTAATATAGCGTTCGCAGTTGGTTAAGGTCTGCTTGCGGATATAGGTGTCGGGCACCATATCCTTAAAGGAATTGGTGATTTCGATGCAGTAGCCGAACACCTTGTTATATTTGATTTTAAGGGTTTTGATGCCCGTGCGCTCACGCTCCTGCGCCTCGACTCGGGTGATGACACCCTTGCCGTCGGTCATATCAATGCGCAGCTGATCAATATCGGCATTGAAGCCCTGACGGATGACGTCCCCATCCTTAAGCAAGGCAGGGGGTTCGGGAGAAATTGCGCTGTCGATAAGTGCATAGACATCCTGCAATTCGTCAACATGCTTATAGATATCCTTAAGAATACCCGAATTGCACAATGCAAGGTAGTTTTTGATGCCGGGAAGTCGGCTGATGGTATAGGCAAGGCTGCGAAGCTCCCTGGGAGATACGCTGCCGTAAACCACGCGGGACATAAGTCGCTCAAGGTCAAATACGCCGCCAAGCATCTCTCGCAGCTCGCATCTGATTTCGGTTTGGTCAACAAGCTCTTGCACACCGTTGAGGCGGTTGTTGATGGCAATGGGGTTGAGCAAAGGCTGCTCTATCCATTGACGCAAAAGACGTTTGCCCATTGCAGTGCAGGTGTCGTCGATAACCTTCATAAGAGAGCCGTGGCTGTCGCGGTTGCGCATGGTTTCGCCGATCTCAAGATTGCGGCGCGTGGACATATCAAGGCGCATAAACTGTGCCTCGGTATAAATGTTTACGCTGTTTATGCAGTCAAGGCCTGTGCGCTTGGTTTCTTGCAGATAGGCAATGGCAGCGGCGACGGCCCTGACAACGGAGGTGTCACCATCCATACCCAAATCCTTGACCGATTTGCCAAAGTGAGCCTCGCACAAATCGACGGAGTGCTGAGGTTCAAAGTAACTGTCGGGACGGGGCTCGTAGCGGCATTTAAGGCGGGTTTTGAGAAAATCTACAATGCCCGGCTCAACCACGGCAGGTGCGTTCATAATAACCTCGCGAGGCTGATAGCAGCCAAGCTCACTAATAATGCGAGTGGCAAGGCTATCCCCTGCCAATGCGGTGGCGTGAAGTCCACCCGTAGAGGCATCTACAAAGCAGATGCCTGCTCTGTCCCCCTCTACCATCAAGGCGCAAAGATAGTTATTGCGGGATTCCACAAGCATACTATCCTCAATTACGGTTGCAGGGGTTATAACACGAATTATCTCACGCTTAACAAGACCCTTTGCCTTTGCAGGGTCTTCGGTTTGCTCACATATTGCCACCTTGTAGCCTTTTTCCACCAGACGGGATACGTAATTTTCGTAGCTGTGAAAGGGTACGCCGCACATAGGCGCCCTTTCTTCAAGTCCGCAATCACGGCCTGTGAGAGTCAGTTCTAACTCTTTAGAGGCCAGCTTTGCATCGTCGAAAAACATCTCGTAAAAATCGCCCAATCGGAAAAAGAGTATGGTGTCGGGATGCTGCTCTTTCAGTTGCAGATATTGCTGCATCATAGGAGATAATTCTGCCATTTTATTGCTCCTGTTTTGTTAGTTTTAATTAGTGACAGCCGCCGCAGGTGGCACAGCTGCCTGTGCAGCCTGATGCCATTTCGCAGGTGTCGGGGTCTTCACCCTGAATGCAAAGGTCGATGATGCCGTTCATATTCTGAAGCACCGCATCCATATCGCCCTTGGCCTTGTTGTAGGCAATCATATTTTCGTTAACCATAATATCGGCGTAAAGCTGACGCATACGGGCGTTGAGCTGCTTGAAGCGCTCTTCGTTTCTGTCTTCGTCTTTGTTAGCCTCTTCACTTGCCTGCATTCTCACAAGGTTAAACTCGTGAATTTGCTCTTGCAATTTGGCATCCTCATCGTTGGCCTTGCGGCAACGGTTGAACTCAATATAACGCTCGTCGGCCTGAATTGCTTTGCCGAGCTCACGTGCTGCTGCGATAATATCCATAGTTAAATCCTCCTGAATTAGTGGGTTATTTCACCCTCAAGCACCCAATTGAGTGCCTTGGTTATTTTTACGTTTACAAATTTGCCCACCAATGACGAGTCACCGTCAAAGGTGATGCCTATATTGCCGTCGGTACGGCCGAAAAGCTTGCCGTCGGGATGATGCTCCTCACACAGCACACGATAGGTCTTGCCAAGTGACAAGGCGCATCGGTTGGCTGCTATCCCCTCTTGCAAAGAAAGAAGCTCGGACATCCACTTGGCCTTTTCGGCGTGGGTGACAGGGTCATCCATTGTGGCGGCAGGAGTGCCCTCGCGGGGAGAGTAGATAAAGGTGAAAAGTGAGGTAAACTGCACCTTTTCAACCAGGGTTAAGGTGTCGCAAAACTCCTCATAGGTTTCACCGGGGAAGCCGACGATAACGTCACTTGTAATGCTAAGGTCGGGCATTCTGCGCCTTGCCTCGTCAATAAGATAAAGGTATCTCTCACGGTCGTAGTGACGGTTCATTGCCTGCAGAACTCTGTCGTTACCCGATTGGAAAGGCAGATGCAAATGCTTGCACACCTTGTCGCACTCGGCCATTGCATCAAGCAATTCGAGAGTGCAATCCCTTGGGTGAGAGGTCATAAAGCGAAGCTGAAAATCACCCTCGATATCGTTTAACATACGAAGCAGCTTGGCAAAGTCAACGCCGTGACTGTCGCCCTTGCCGTAGGAGTTAACGTTTTGGCCAAGCAGGGTTATATCCTTAAAGCCTGCGGCTATCATTGACTTGGCCTCGGCAATTACATCTTCGGGGGTGCGCGACCTTTCGCGGCCGCGGACATAGGGCACAATGCAGTATGAGCAAAAGTTGTTGCAGCCGTTCATAATAGGCAGCCAGCCCTTGAAGGTGCTGTCGCGGCGGATGGGCATACCCTCGGCAATTACGCCGTCACACTCGGGGCGCTCAAAGACTCGCTTGCCGCCTTTGATAAGTTTGAAAACAAGCTCGGGCAGGCGGTGTATGGCGTGAGTGCCGAAAACAAGGTTGACATAGGGGTAGCTTTTGCGTACCTTTTGGGCAACCTGCTCCTGCTGGACCATACAGCCGCAAAGAGCAATTATAGTTTGAGGACGAGCCTCTTTAATAGCTTTGAGGGCACCAACATTGCCAAGCACCCTATCCTCTGCATGGCCGCGGACGGCGCAGGTGTTAAAGAGTATCAGGTCGGCATTGTCGGGGGCGTCGGTAAAGCCGAAGCCCATCTCGGCAAGCATACCCTTGATGCGCTCGCCGTCGCTGACGTTTTGCTGACATCCGTAAGAATGAACGAAGGCGATGGGAGTGTGACCAAAGTGCTCTATAAGCAAGGGGGCCGACTTTTTGGCATATTCAAACTGTTGGGCAACCTCTTCGGCTGTGACTCGGGTTATATTGCACCCCAAGAAAGTCACCTTCCCTTCAGAATTTCGATAAGCTCCATAGGTTTGGAGATAAGCTGTTTGGCGCCGTTTTCAAGCAATTCTTCGCGGCCTCTGAAGCCCCAAAGAACACCAACGGGATAAGCGCCGCTGTTAAGACCTGTAAGTATATCAACACCCGAATCGCCGATAAACACACATTCGTCGGCGGTGACACCCAGCTCTTTCATTGCCATAATGGGCATTGCGGGGTCGGGCTTTGAAGGCACACCGTCCTGCTGACCGATGACCACGTCGAACTTGCTGGGCAACATCTGTGCGATGAGGGGCACTGCCTGTTCGTGGGGCTTGTTGGTTACAACAGCGGTGAGATAGCCCATTTCGCGAAGCTTGTCGATAAGCTCGGGCACGTCGTCGTAGGGCTTGGTATTATCCATTGAATGAAGGGCATAATATTCAGCGTAATCGGCAACGACCTGCTCGTAAAGGTCGCCTTCTTTTTGGCCTTCGGGCATTGCACGCTGAACCATAACACGCATTCCGTTGCCTGCAAAAAGCTTGTATGCATCCACGGGATGAGTGGGTAATCCGTTTTTGGTTAAAGCATAGTTTACAGACACTGCAAGGTCGGTTACGGTGTCGTTAACGGTGCCGTCTAAATCGAAAAGTATAGCTTTAATTTGCGACATGGGTATAATCCTCCTATTATTTCTACTATTATACCAAAAAATCCGCCATATTTCAAATAAAATATTTGAAAAAATTAAATAAATATGGTAGAATATTTTTGTGGCCTATTTTAAAGAAAAAAACAAAAAATCCGCCCACTTTCGTGAACGGATTTTCGTTTGGGAGTTTTGAACTTAGTGGCACGAATTAAATGTGCCTGAAAACTAAAGATTTCTTTAAATTTTAACCATACTTATTCAGCAAATTAACATATGCTCCTTTGAAATAAAAGGAGTTACCGTTTTTATTTTCTCCAGACTCAACTAGTCCCAAATGTTTTAAAATACTTTGCGATTTTAGATTCTTTTTATTTGCATAAGCCTCTACATACATAATATCTTTAGGCAAATTTTTAATTAACCAATTATAAAATTCAGAAAACAATCCTGTTCCTTGAAACTCCTTTTTTATTTGTATTTCTTCCATCATTAACGAATCGGTATCGCTATTAATATAATACTGAAAATAGCCAACAAGTTCACTTTCAACACACATCAAAACAATTTGGCGTTGCTCTTTTTGTATAGCCGGAATTATATGAGAACTCCAAATTTCAAAATCATCTTCGTACGAATTGTTTGTTGGAGCAATTAGACTCATATTAGAATGTAAGATTTCAAACAATCTTGGCAAAAACACATCAAATTTTTGTTTATCTAAAAATAGAAATTCACCCATACTCATCTAACTCACCGCCTGTGTGTAGTATAGCATAAAAGCGGTGGAGGTGCAAGAGTTAGTGATATTCTGTGCTATGCACAGAGTGATATTTTCACTTCGTGAAAGTGATATTGAAACCTTACGGTTTCAGTGATATTATATTCGCCCTTAACTGCCCGAAGGGCAATATCGCTCGGCGTTAGCCGAATATCACTGCGTAGCAATATCACTCGCCGAAGGCGAATATAACTGAAAAAACTCTTGTTCTTTCGAACAAGAGTTTTTTCTGGAGCTGATAACCAGAGTCGAACTGGTGACCTCATCCTTACCAAGGATGCGCTCTACCTCCTGAGCCATATCAGCATCGGTAACAAATCGTATTATAATATAGTCCGTGCAATTTGTCAACACATTTTTTGCTTTTTTGCACTAATTTTTATTAAAAGGAGATTATTATGGAATATGATGCGCTTATAGCCGGCGTTGAGCCCGGCGGTCTTAACAACACACAGCAAATCAGATTGCTTGTGTGCTATATATTGAGATCCATCAAAACCACCATCGGCCGCTCTATGCTGCCCGAAATTTTGCAGTACGAAGGCCTTGCCAATCTGTTTGAGGTCATCAACGCCATCGACCGTATGATTGAAGAAAAGAACGTGGAAATCGTGCTTGACGAGGACGGTCAGGAGATGCTTTCTTTGACCGAAAAGGGTAACAAAGCCGCTAAAGAGCTTGAGTTTATGCTGCCCTACACCGTGAAGAAAAAGGCTGTTCGCGCTGCTGTTGCGATGCTCACCAAAATTCGCGTGGCGAAAGAAAACAAAGTTAATATCGTGCCTGTTCCCACCGGCTACAACGTTGAATGCATTGTTACCGACCGAGATATGGAACTGCTTAAAATCGTGCTTTGGGTGCCCGATACTCAGCAAGCAGACGTAGTAAAAGCCGCTTTTATGGACGACCCGATGAAGGTGTACAGCGGCAGCATTTCGTTGCTTTTAGGCACCGAATTGGCCAAGCCAAAGGATGAAGAATTTTAATAAATTCCGCTCTTCAGGGAGTTGTGATTAGGGACGAAATCGGTTTTGGAACCTAATTTTGCCTCATCGTTTCGCCTTTGCCTTTGTAATACACAAAGTATTACTGCAGGCTTCAGGCATTACGAATGAAACAAAATTATTTGTTACAAAACTGCGAGCACCTAAAACAGATGAATTTTTGATAGAACAAAAGGCAAAACACCGCAGTAACGCTGTCGCGTACTGCGGTGTTTTAACGCATTAGTCTGCAAAAAGTCGCTGTTTTAGGCGAATTATCCCTAACCACAGCTCCCTTTAGTTGGGCTTTTTTTATATAGTTTTACCATCAGAGCAGGGTGCTGGTTATTATGTAAACTTATAAAAACACCTGTTCGTTGCTTACCTATCTGACATAATAGTTTTTGGTCAAAATGCACATAAGAACATTTGTTCTTATGTGCATTTTTATATATTTTCCTGTCGAAAAAACGCATATAGTTGGTGATTGATGCGTGAAACACTATATATTGTGTTTTTGCCATGGTGTTCAAATTTGGTTAATATTTTAACAAGTTTTTTTATGTTAACCCTTGAAATTTACGCTTTATTGTACTATAATTGCATTGTAATCCCACAAAAGTGTCGCAAAGTGGTTTAAAGTGGTGCAAAATTCGACGAAAGGGGCGGTCTTAATGTCATTTATGAATACATATCGACACACGGTTGACAAAAAAGGCCGTGTTTTCATCCCCTCCAAGCTTCGTGATGAGCTTGGGGAGAATTTTGTCGTTTCCGTACCCCTTGACGGCCAGCCTTGCTTGTCGGTTTATCCCGCTGCAAGCTGGGATATATTGCAAGAAAAGATTGAAGCCTTGTCATCAGCACAAAAGCTTCGTGTGCACCGTATCGTTAACGGTCGCGCTTGCAGAGCTGATTGTGACGCGCAAGGCAGAGTGAACATTCCTCAGGAACTTCGCAACTATGCCGGCATAAATGAAAACGTATGTATCATCGGCAACGGCGACACCATCGAAATTTGGGATGAAGCCAAATGGAATCAAACCTACGAACAGCTTGAGGCAGAAGATATTGCTGCAATTATGGCTGACATCGATTTTTAATTATGGAATTTGTACATGTTACCGTACTGCTTAATGAAGCGGTTGACGTAATGAATATCAAGTCTGACGGAATTTATGTAGACGGAACGGCAGGCGGTGGGGGACATTCCTCCTTAATTGCCAGCAAGCTTACTACCGGTCGGCTGATTTCTATTGATAAAGACCCCGACGCTATCGAGGCGGCAACCAAACGACTTAGTCAATACCCCAATGCGCAGGTTGTAAAATCCGATTTCAGTGATTTTGATACCGTGCTTGACAGTTTGGGTATAGATAAGGTTGACGGACTGCTTCTTGATTTGGGCGTATCGTCGCCCCAGCTTGACAGAGCAGAGCGCGGCTTTTCATATCATAAGGATGCACCGCTTGATATGAGAATGAGCCAAAGCGGAATGTCCGCAAAAGATCTTGTTAATAACTACGACGCCGATTCCTTGGCTCGTATAATCAGAGAGTATTCAGATGAGCGCTTTGCATGGCGTATAGCCAACGCAATTGTTGACCACCGTCAAAAGGCACCCATCGAAACCACCTCTCAGTTAGCGGAGATTATTTCTTCAGCAGTGCCTGCTGCCGCTCGCAGAGACGGCCATCCGGCACGACGCACCTTTCAGGCGCTGAGGATCGCAGTAAACGGCGAGCTTGACCATCTATCAACCTTCCTTGACAAAGCACTTGACCGTTTGAATAAAGACGGCGTGGTGTCAATAATCTCTTTCCATTCACTTGAAGACAGAATGGTAAAGCACCGCTTTCAGGAGTGGTGCAAGGGCTGCACTTGTCCGCCCGACCTGCCGGTATGTGTTTGCGGCAAAAAACCAAAGGCAAAACTGATAACCCGAAAGGCAATCGAGCCTACGGAAAATCAAATTGATGACAACTATAGAGTAAGAAGCGCAAAACTTCGAGCTGTAAAAAAACTATAACAGGAGGAATCGGCAATGAGCAGGTACTATGTGGACAGCTTTGCATACGATTTTGATATGTTTATGCCTCGCGAAAAAAGACAAGATAATATCGTAGAGCTTGACCGCAAGAAGACTGCTTCAAAGTCAACCTCTAAAAAGCCCAGAGCAAAGCTTAAAAGCAAGCGCTTGATGACCACCGTTTTTGCTGTTGTTATGCTTGCTCTTATAGTAGGCAATATCTACCTTCGCGTACAAGTTACCGAGGTAACGAGCAAAATCAATAAAGCACAAATCGAGAATGACAAGCTTATCAGTGAGCAAGTCAGCCTCGAGATGAAATTAGAAAACGAATTGGCATACAAAAATCTTGAAGAGTCTGCAAAAGCGCTTGGTATGCAAAAGGCAGAGCCTTATCAGATGAATTACATTTGTTCTGCCGACGTAGATGTTGTCGAGGTTAAAGACGGCAACGGCCTTGTAACTGCACAGACAGATGAGGAATAGAATGAACAAAATCACAGTATAATTCAATAGTGGATTTATGAGAGTTAGAGCGTAATGTTTTAACTCTCTTTCGTGATTTTATTGGGTAGCATTAAAAAACGAAGTTTTACTTAAAAGAGAGCAAAATACACTTAAATTGTGAAAGGGGATGGCATCAATGACTGAAGGAAGCACCACTTCAATGAGAGTCAGAATGTTTGCAATTATATGCGTTATAGTGTTGGTGTTTTTTGGCGCCGCATCGGTTAACCTTGTCAACATTATGGTTGTCAACGGAGAAGAATATAAGTCAAAGGCAGCAGCACAACAGCTTAGCGATACCACCCTTTCTGCCAAAAGAGGCGATATTTACGACTGTAACTATGAGGTTTTGGCAACAAGCGCCACCGCATGGACTGTCTACATAACCCCTCAGGATATCGAAACCGAAGAAGAGCGCAAAACCATAGCATCAGGTCTCAGTGAAATTCTTGAGCTGGATTATGAAACAGTATATAAGCAGACCCAAAAGAAAACCTACTACGAAAAAATCAAGTCAAGAATAGAAAAAACAGCCGCTGATAAGGTCAGAGCCTTTATAAGCGAGCATAAATTGGGCTCTATCGTTGGCCTTGACGAAACCACAAAGCGCTATTATCCCAACAGCTCCTTGGCATCAACCGTGCTTGGCTTTGTTGGCACCGACAATCAGGGCTTGAGCGGACTTGAATCATATTACGACGAGAATTTGTCAGGTACTGACGGCCGAGTAAGAGCAGCAAAAAATGCTCGCGGCGCCGATATGCCCTTCAGCTATGAAAAAATTGTAGAGGCACAAACAGGCAACTCTTTGGTGCTTACCGTCGACAAATACATCCAATATGTTGCCGAGAAATATCTCGAAAAAGCGGTTGAAGAGAACAATGTAACCAACCGTGGTTGCGTTATCGCAATGGATCCCAATACGGGCGGCATACTCGCTATGGCCACCAAGCCTGATTTTGACCCTAACACACCCTTCCAGATTACTGACGAAAAGACCTTGGCAGCACTTGCCGAGCTTAAAGAAACCGACGAAGATGCATATAACGAGGCCTTTAATAAGGCTCAAAAGGAGCAATGGCGAAACAAGGCAATATCCGATACTTATGAGCCTGGCTCAGTTTTTAAGGTTGTAACAGGTTCTGCAGCACTTGAAGAGGGCGTAGTATTTTTGAGCAACTCCTTCAGTTGCCCCGGATATATCGTTATAGCAGGTACTCGTTACTCTTGCCATAAGCATGCAGGCCACGGCACACAGTCCCTCGGTGGCGCATTTGCCAACTCTTGCAACCCTGCTTTTATCCAAATTGGTCAAACCTTGGGTGTAAAGCCCTTCTTCAAATATTTCCAGTCTTACGGATTTACTGAAAAAACAGGTATTGATTTGCCCGGTGAAACCTCACCCATCGCAGGCGTAACCTACCACGACGGCAGCACAATGAGCAACATCGACCTTGCCAGTGAATCCTTCGGTCAGGGCTTTAACGTAACCCCCATTCAGCTTATCACCGCAATCAGCGCCGCCGTTAACGGTGGATATCTTGTGCAGCCTCACGTGGTTAGCAAGATTGTTGATGCAGACAATAACACCGTAAAGAATTACGAAACACAACAAAAGCGTCAGGTAATTTCTACAGAAACCTCCGAGCTTATCTGCACCCTGCTTGAAAGCGTAGTTTCACAAGGCTCAGGTAAAAACGCTTACGTGCCCGGTTATAGCGTTGGCGGTAAAACAGGCACCTCACAAAAGCTTTCGTCAGAGGACTTGTCGGCGCGTATCGCATCCTTCTGCGGTTTTGCACCTACCGACGACCCGCAGATTGTAGTTCTTGTTGTTCTTGATGAACCTCACGCTCCTGTAATTTACGGCGGTACCATCGCAGCTCCCGTAGCAGGCAGTATTCTTTCTGAGGTGTTACCTTATATGGGCGTTGAGCCTGCCTACAACGAAGAGGAGATATCTTCTCTCAGCGTAAGCACCCCTGATGTAACAGGCAAATCACTTGACGATGCAAAAGAAACCATTTCCGCTAACGGACTTACCGTTCGAGTTGTAGGTGATGGAGATACAGTTCAACGTCAGGTTCCCTCATCAGGTCAGCCTATATCCAAGTCAGGTACTGTTGTTGTTTACACAGGCACCGATGAGGCGGTAATGGCAGAGGTGCCTGATTTCACAGGCAAAACAGTGTCACAGGCCAATGCACTTGCTGCTGAATATAAACTTAACATTAAGTTCTCGGGCTACTCCTTGAGCGCAAGCAATGTTGTGGCTTATTCACAAAGCATTGCCTATGGCGACAAGGTAGAGATTGGCTCGGTTGTTACAGTAAGCTTCCGTACAAGTGACGGCAGCGACTAATTGACGAAAGGTCTGATAACGTGAAACTCAGTAAATTGCTGGGCGGATTGCCCTACGGTAATCACGATGTTGAAATAACCTCAGTTACAAACGACTCGCGCAAGGTGGAAAAGGGCTCACTGTTTTTCTGTATTCGCGGATGGGCAACCGACGGTCATAAATATGCCGAGGCTGCCGCCGGCGCAGGCGCTGCAGCAGTTGTGGTTGATCACAACGTGGGCATAGATTGTCAGATTGTTGTGCCTGACACTCACATCACATATGCAAAGGCTTGCTCCGAGTTTTACGGAAATCCTAAGGATAAACTTAAAATTATAGGAGTAACAGGCACAAACGGCAAAACCACAACCACCTATCTTATCAAATCAACTCTCGAAGCGATGGGTCACAAAACAGGACTTATCGGCACCATACACAATATGGCAGGGGATAAGATTATTCCCTCTGAAAACACCACACCCGATGCTATTAAGCTGCACGAATTGTTTGATATGATGGTCAACGAGGGTTGCGAATATGTGGTTATGGAGGTTTCGTCACATGCTCTTGACCAAGAGCGAGTTTACGGCGTAGATTTTGCCGTCGGCGTATTTACCAACCTTACACTCGACCACATTGATTATCACGGCACCATGGATAATTATGTTGCCGCAAAGCGCAAGCTGTTTGATAAATGCGCAGTTGCTGTTGTTAACGAGGATGACAGCTATGCAGAGAAAATAAAATCAGGTATCAAATATCCTGTAATTACCTACGGAATTAACGGCGGTGATTATGTAGCAGAAGATATAAAATACTATCCTGCAGGCACAGAGTTTACCTTGAAAAATGGCCAATTGACCGAAAAGGTTAAAACCAAAACCCCCGGTAAATTCTCTGTATCCAATGCTATGTGTGCCATCAGCACTATTGCAGCTTTAGGCTTCGATGTGAAACAGATTTGCGAGGCAATTTCGGTTGCCGAAGGAGTCAAGGGCAGGGCAGAGGTAGTGCCTACCAATGCAGACTTTACCGTGCTTATCGATTATGCACACACCCCCGACGGCGTTGAAAACATTTTAAACGCTGTTAACGAGATCAAGAGCGGCCGTTTGGTAACTCTCTTTGGCTGTGGCGGTGACCGTGATAAAACTAAGCGTTCTATTATGGGCGAAATTGCATGCAAGCTGTCGGATTTTGTAATCGTTACAAGCGATAATCCTCGCACAGAGGACCCTGCTGCTATAATCAATGATATCTTGCCGGGTGTTGAGGGCTCAACTACGCCCTTCGCGGTTATTGAAAATCGCGCCGATGCGATAAAATATGCCATCAAAAATGCACAAAAGGACGACGTAATCGTTCTTGCAGGCAAAGGTCACGAAACATATCAGATTATAGGAACAACAAAGTATCATTTTGACGAGCGCGAGGTTGTAGCCGAGGCGCTCGAAGAGTTAAAAATCTAACGAAGGACGGGTTATACTATGATAGTAACTGCAGTTGTGGGTATGATATTGGCGTTTGCAATAACAGGCCTGCTGGGATATACCGTTATACCTTACTTGCATAAGCTTAAGTTTGGTCAAACTATTCTTGATATCGGTCCCGTTTGGCACAAGAATAAGCAAGGTACTCCCACAATGGGCGGTATAATGTTCATAGTTGGCTGCTTGGTAGCCTTCCCGACCGCACTTTCAATCGGCAGGATTGCAGGAGTTCTTGAAGAGGGTGGGATAATCGAAGCCTTCGGTCAGGAATTTCGCGTGGTGCCCTTGGTTGCAGGTGTTATATTGGCTCTCGGTATGGCGCTTGTTGGATTTATCGACGACTATATCAAGGTGGTTAAAAAGCGCAACCTTGGATTAACTGCCAAGCAAAAAACCTTATTTCAACTTTTGCTTGCAGCAGCATATCTTTACAGCCTTTATCTTGGCGGTATGACTCAAACCAAACTGCCCATCTTTGGCTATATCGATATTACCTCGGGCTGGGGGCTTTTGTTTTGGCCTATAGCATTGATTTTTATCTATGGCTTTACCAACGCGGTTAACCTTACCGATGGTGTTGACGGCTTGGCAACCTCTGTAACCGTTGTTGTTGCTGTTTTCTTTGCTGTTATCGCCGCAATAATGTCCCGCTACCCCTTGGCTTGCCTGACCGCATCGGTATTTCTTGGCGGACTTTTGGGCTTCCTTTTGTGGAACAGACACCCTGCAAAGGTGTTTATGGGTGATACCGGCTCAATGTTCCTTGGCGGTATGGCAGTAGCCCTTTGCTTTATGATAGAAATGCCCATTTTGCTTTTTTTTGCAGGCATCGTATATTTCTGGGAGGCAATATCAGTAGTAATTCAGGTTACCTATTACAAAAAGACCAAAAAACGTATATTTAAAATGACTCCCATCCATCATCACTATGAGATGTCGGGATGGTCTGAAAACAAAATTTGCGTTGTGTTTTCAACAATAACTCTTATAGGCTGCTCAATCGCAGCAGTTCTTTATCTTATTTAATCTATTAGGGGGTGCCGGTAATGAAACGCACTTATGACTATCAATATGATGTGAATAACGGCGAAACACCGGCCAAAAAGAAAAACTCATCCTTGGGTGATTTTTTAAAGCACGACTTTTTTCAGCAGGGCAAAATGGATATGACCTTTTTTGGTCTTGTTTTGCTGCTTTTGGTTGTTGGTTTGATATGCTTGTTCTCCTCTAGCTATGCCTATGCACTTCAAAACTACGGAAACAGCTATCACTTTATCAAAAAGCAGTTTGTTTTTGCTGTGCTTGGAGTTGTTGTGATGCTTATTGCGTCCAAAATCAACTACCATATTTACAGAAAATTCGCATGGTTTATTTATCTCGCATCGGTGGCGATGCTTGCCATCGTGCTTATGCTTCCTCCCTTGCAAGAGGGCTTTGATTATAAGCGTTGGCTTGTTATCGGCAGCTTTAGCTTTCAGCCCAGCGAAATCGCCAAGTTTGCAATAATTCTGCTTTTTTCACACTTGATATGTGATAATATGAAGCATATGAAGCGCTTCCGCTTCGGCATATTGGTTTTTGGACTTTTGCTTGCACTTGTGTGCGCTTTGGTTGTTGTTGAAACACACCTTTCGGCAACTCTGCTTATTTTCTCAATCGGCGCATCTCTTATGGTTGTGGGCGGCATCAAGCTTCGCTATGTTTTTGGCGGTCTCGGTGCAGGTGTTGCCCTTGGCGCAGGTGCGATTTTAACAGGAGTTGTTGACTACGGCTCAAGTCGTATTCAATCTTGGCTTGACCCTTGGAGTGATCCTTCGGGCGCAGGTTGGCAAACCATTCAGTCCTTGCTTGCAATCGGATCAGGCGGTATCTTTGGCGCAGGTCTTGGTGGCTCAAAGCAAAAATACCTTTGGGTTCCCGAACCTCATAACGACTTTATTTTTGCCATTGTTTGCGAAGAGTTGGGCTTTATCGGCGCATTGGCTATTATCGTTTTGTTTGGCTTGCTTGTATGGCGCGGATTTACCCTTGCCACTCGTGCAAAGGATAAGTTTGGATCACTTATGACCTTTGGTCTTACCATTCAGGTGGGTATTCAGGCAGCGCTTAATATAATGGTTGTTACCAACACCATTCCCAACACAGGTATCAGTTTGCCCTTCTTCAGTTATGGCGGTACAGCACTTATAATGCTTATGGCACAGATGGGCATAATTCTTTCGATTTCACGAGACAGTAAAATGTCTAAATAATATAAGGAGGGCGGCAAAATGAAAATATTATTTGCAGGCGGCGGTACAGCAGGTCACATAAATCCTGCTCTTGCAGTTGCGGGTTATATTCGTAGCCGCCATCCCGAAGCACAGCTTTATTACGTTGGTACTAAAAAAGGATTGGAATCTAAACTTGTTCCCGAAGCCGGCATAGATTTTTATACCATCGACGTTAAAGGGTTTCAGCGCAAAATCAGTCTGCAAAACATAAAGCATAACCTTTCTGCACTCAAGTTGCTTGCAACCGCATCTGCACAGGCCAAGAAACTGCTTTTGGAGTTAAAGCCTGACGTTGTAATGGGTACGGGCGGTTATGTAAGCGGCCCCGTTTTGCGCGAGGCTCATAAATTGGGCATTAAATGCTGCATTCACGAGCAAAATGCATTTGCAGGCAAAGCCAATAAATTGCTTGCTCCCGATATGGATGCAGTTATGCTTGCTATGCCGGAGGCAGAAAAGTTTTTTAATCTAAAAGGCAAAAAAGCGATTATAACCGGCAATCCCGTGCGTGAATCGGTTATGAATGCTGATAAACAAAAAGCAAGAGAAATTCTTGGTCTTGACGACAAGCCTATGATTTTGTCCTTCGGCGGCTCATTGGGAGCACGCAAAATCAACGAGGCGGCAGCCGATATTATGCAGTGGCACGCTTCGTCGGGCAAGGTTCATCACTTTCACGGCACAGGTAAGTATGGCGTAGAGCTTATGCCTCAGCTGCTAAAGGATAGGGGAGTGGATATAAATTCACCCTGCCTACATATAACCGAGTATATCAACAATATGGATGTACTTATGGCAGCAGCAGACCTGGTTATTTGCCGCGCAGGAGCTATCACCGTCAGCGAGCTTCAGGCACAAGGCAAGCCTGCCGTGCTTATTCCTTCTCCAAATGTTGCCGAAAATCATCAGTACTACAATGCGATGACTCTTGTTAACAAATCGGCAGCCTGTCTTGTAGAAGAAAAAGATTTAAATCGCGACACTATTGTCAATGCAGTTTCAGAGCTTATTGACAATCCTGATAAGCTTGCCGAGATGTCGCAAAAATCCAAGAAAAACGCAATTTTAGATACAAATCAACGTATCTATGAGGTAATTATCAATCTTTTAACTAAATAACAAATCAAGCAAGCCGTGCATAAACTGTCGTATAACTATGGCGGAAGGCGTGTGTTTATGTCGGGGATGCTTATTGAAGGCGGAAATAGCCTTAACGGAACAATTAAACTGCAGGGGGCTAAAAACAGTGCGCTGCCCATTTTATCTGCGGCACTGCTGTGTTCAACTCCTTGCACTATACATAACTGTCCACGGATAAGCGACGTAGAGGTGTCTATTAGAATTCTTGAGTCGCTTGGTTGTAAGTGTAACTTTACAAATAACAGCTTGGTTGTTGACAGCACCAATACAACAGGTTGGTCGGTCAGCGATTCACTTATGAGTGAAATGCGCTCGTCGGTAATTTTCTTGGGAGCAATGCTTGCAAAAACAGGCAAAGCAGAGCTTTCAGCGCCCGGCGGATGTGAGCTGGGCCTTCGCCCCATAAACTTGCATATTGATGCACTTAAAAAGATGGGAGCTTTTATATGCGAAGAGCATGGTCGCTTAATCTGCAGCAGTCCAGACGGACTGAAAGGCTGCACGGTGGATTTGCCCATTGCAAGCGTTGGAGCGACTGAAAATATAATGATTGCAGCCTCTACCGCAGAGGGCACAACGATTATTCATAACGCTGCAAAAGAGCCTGAAATTTGCGATTTGGCCAACTTTTTACGTGACTGTGGAGCCAAAATCAAAGGGGATGGCGAAACCGTTATAACCATCGAAGGCGTCAAAAAATTGTCGGGTTGTGAACATAGGGTTATCCCTGACAGAATTGTGGCGGCAACCTATATTAGTGCGCTTGCGGTGTGCGGCGGTAAACTTGAACTTGCTGATGCAGAGCCTAAGCATTTGCACGCAGTAATTCCTTATTTCGAGCAGCTTGGCTGCAAAATCAATAGCAATAACACTCGCATAATTATAGAATCAACAGGCAAACTTAAAGGTAATATAAGGGTTCGCACAACCGAGTATCCGGGATTTCCAACCGATGCACAGCCCGTGCTTGTTGCGGCTGCAGCGTTTAGTCGAGGAACGTCGGTGTTTGTTGAGAATATATTTTCAAACCGCTTCAGATATGTCTCGGAGCTTAACAAAATGGGTGCAGCAATTGAGGTTTATGACCGCGTAGCAGTAGTTCACGGGGTCAACAAGCTTAATTCAGCCAATGTTGAAGCCACTGATTTAAGAGGCGGTGCCGCAATGGTAATTTGCGCCTTGGCGGCAGACGGAGTATCGCGAATATCAGCCCTTGAGCATATCGATAGAGGGTACGAAAACATAGAGGGTATATTGACTCAAATAGGAGCAAATATAGTAAGGGAGAGATAAAGTTGGCAACCTCAACCAAAAACAAAAAAAGAAAAAGGCGGCGCCAAAGCGGTTTTGTTAAACTGCTTATAGCACTTATGATTATTACTATCTTGGGTGCTGTAGGATACACCTTATCAGTTACCGTGTTTTTCAACATTGCCAATATAACCGTAAAGGGTGAAACGCCCTATTCTCAAAAGGATATATTGGATGCTTCGGGAGTGAAAAAAGGTGCCAATATGAATTTGCTCGACCTTGAAATGGTTGAGGCAGATATATGTGCAAAGCTTCCTTACATCGGCGAGGCAGAGGTCAATCGAAAATACCCCGACACCATAACAATTACAGTAAAGACCTGCAAGGCCGACAGCGCATACAAAACCGACAAAGGATATGTGCTGACATATAAAGGAAAGGTGCTCGATTCTGTTACAACCATGCCCGAAAAGCTGCCCATAATCGAGGCACAAATAAAGCGTTATTCAATTGGCGCAAAGGTAGTTCTCGATGAGGGGATGGAGGATATTATAAACTCCGTGAGAAGCTCTGTTGAAAGTGCAGGAATCAAAGGTATAACCTCAATAAATGTAGCCAATATTTCCGACATCGAGGTTACGATTGACGACCTTATTGTGCTCCAGTTCGGCTCAACCGAGAATTTGGATAAAAAATGCAAAAATGCGGCCAAAATAATTGAAAGCAGCCGCAAAAAATACGGCGATATCGTAGAGGGCTATGCCAATTTGCGATACCTTACGGGTGACTCAAACAAGAGCTATTTTACAAGAAAAAGTATTCACAGTGACGAGCAAGTCACTTCAACCGAAGAAAAACAATAAAATTTTTAAAAAAATATTGTAAATAAGCAAAAAAAATAAACATATTATATTGAAATTTATTTTAATTCGTGTTAAAATACCAAATATATGGGATGTTATATCTATGCGAATTCCATTTTTTGTAAACAATTAAAAGGACTTAAATATAAGGAGGACAAATAATCATGGCATTCGAAGTAGCAAATGAACTTGACAGCGTTGTTCAAATAAAGGTAGTGGGCGTCGGTGGTGGCGGCGGTAACGCAGTTAACCGCATGGTTGATGCAGGCGTAAACAGTGTAGAGTTTATCGCTATCAATACCGATGCATCTGCACTTCTTCTTTCAAAGGCAGACCACAAGCTTCAAATTGGTGAGAAGTCAACTAACGGTCAAGGCGCAGGCGCCAAGCCCGAAGTTGGTCAAAACGCAGCACAAGAATCTCGTGACGAGATCGCTGCTATCCTTCGCGGCACCGATATGGTATTCATCACCGCTGGTATGGGCGGCGGTACCGGTACCGGCGCAGCTCCCATCGTTGCAGAGATTGCCAAAGAGCTTGGCATCCTCACCGTTGGTATCGTAACCAAGCCCTTCGCATTTGAAGGCAAGCTTCGTATGAACCAGGCTGAAAAGGGCATCGCAGCACTCAGCGAGCATGTTGACAGCCTTATCGTAATTCCCAACGAGCGTCTTAAACACGTTTCTGAAGAGAAGATTACTCTTAAAAACGCATTCATCATCGCTGACGATGTTCTTCGTCAGGGTGTACAGAGCATCTCAGACCTTATCAAGGTTCCTCAGATGGTTAACCTCGACTTTGCAGACGTTACCGCTATTGTTAAGGACAGCGGCTATGCTCACATGGGCGTTGGCTTTGCAACCGGCCGTGACAAGGCAGAAATCGCTGCTAAGTCTGCAATCACCAGTCCCCTTATCGAAACCGATATGAAGGGTGCAAAGGGTGTTATCATCAACATCACCGGTTCTGTTGATATCGGCTTGGAAGAGGTTGAGGTTGCTTCTACCATCGTTCAAGAGACTGCTCATGAAGATGCAAACATCATCTGGGGTGTTTCACTTGATGAAAATCTTGAGGATGCAATCCGTATGACTGTTATTGCTACCGGCTTTGGCGGCGGCAAGCGCAGCAGCACCGATGCAACCGCTATCATCGATAGCTTTACCGCTGCAACCAATGATAACGACGATTTGGATGCAGACATTATGACCATCTTCGGCAACAACTGATAATTTAAAACTTGAATTATACATAAAGGCCACAATTTTAGGTTGCGGCCTTTATGTTGTGTTATGGGGAGTATTATGGACTGGACCGAAATCAAAATCCGCATAAACAGTAACGATACGGAGCAAGCCGCTGACATCGCCAACATGGTAGTGCCTTACGGTATTTATATTGAGGATTATACCGATCTTGAAGAGATGTCGTTAGAGATTGCACATATCGATCTTATCGATGAAGAACTTAAGGTTCGCGACCGCTCAGTAGCATATATCCACATTTATGTCAGCCCTGAAGAAAATCCTTTTGAGGCAGTGGCATATCTCACTGAGCGTTACAGCGCTGTCGGCATAGAGAACCAAATCGAAACCATCAGCGTTAACGATGCCGATTGGGCCGATAATTGGAAAAAGTATTTCAAGCCTATCGAAATTGGCAACCGACTTGCCATCTGCCCTTCGTGGGAGAAGTATGATAATCCTCAAGGGCGCAAAGTGCTCAATATCGATCCTGGCGCAGCGTTCGGCACAGGTGCTCACGATACAACCCGTCTTTGTCTGGGTGTGCTTGACCGCTATTGCGGTGACGATAAAACCATACTTGATGTTGGCAGTGGCAGCGGAATTTTGTCTATATCCGCTTTGTTGCTTGGCTGCAGCAAGGCTGTTGGTGTAGATATCGATGCTATGGCTGTAAAGGTCGCACAAGAGAATGCCAAACTCAATAATGTTGAATCTGAAACTGAGTTTGTTTGCGGCGATTTGGTTGAAAAAATCACAGGCAAATACGACATTGTTTGTGCAAACATTGTTGCTGACATAATTATTTCACTGTGTGATAACGTTACCGATTTTATGTCCGATAACGGACTTTTCATCTGCTCAGGTATCATCGACACCCGAGAGCAGGATGTTTTGAACAAGCTTGCTGCCGTCAACCTTCAGGTTGTAGAGCGATTTGAAAGTGGCGGATGGGTTGCGCTTGTATGCAAAAGGGGAGAATCTAATGCTTGAATTTGAAGAACAACGGCTTAAATTAACGGCTTTTGATGCACCTATCAAAGAGCTTGCCGATGCAATTGGCGTCAAGGTGCTTAAATCCGAAATCGAAAGGTTAGAGGCACAAACAGCCGAGCCCGGATTTTGGGATAATGTTGAAAACTCGCAAAATGTTTTGCGCAAGGTTGCACAGTGTAAGGCCACAGTGCAAAAGTACGAAGCTCTTTGCTCCGACTATGACGATACAACCACTCTCATCGAATTAGCCGATGAAGAGGGGGACTTGTCCTTGCTTGACGAAATCGTAGAGGGTGTTGACCGCATCATCACCACCTTTGAAGAGATGCGCTTAGCCACTCTTCTTACTGGTGAGTATGATAAGAACAACGTAATTCTTACTTTCCACGCGGGTGCAGGCGGCACCGAGGCTCAGGATTGGGCTCAGATGCTTCACAGAATGTACTTGCGCTGGGCAGAGCGTCACGGCTTTAAGGCTCAAACCGTCGACTTCCTTGACGGTGACGAGGCTGGCCTTAAAAGTGCTGTCGTTATGATTGAGGGCGAAAATGCCTATGGCTATCTAAAGAGTGAGAAGGGTGTTCACCGCCTTGTTCGTGTTTCTCCTTTCGACTCATCAGGCCGTCGCCACACCTCTTTTGCATCACTTGAAGTAATGCCTGAAATCGGTGATGATATTGAGGTTGATATACGCCCTGAGGATATTAAGATGGATGTTTTCCGTGCAAGCGGTGCAGGTGGTCAGCATATCAACAAGACCTCATCTGCCGTTCGTCTTACCCATATCCCCACAGGTATAGTTGTCGCATGTCAAAACGAGCGCAGCCAATTCCAAAACAAGGATATGGCTATGAAAATGCTTAAATCAAAGCTTATCGAAATCAAAGAGCGCGAGCACTTGGATAAGATTGAAGATATTAAAGGTGTCCAAAAAGAAATTGCCTGGGGCTCACAAATCCGTTCATACGTATTTATGCCCTACACCTTGGCTAAGGACCATCGTACAGGCTTTGAAAACGGCAATATCAACGCCGTTATGGATGGCGATATTGATGGATTCATCAATGCATATCTTAAAGCAGAAAGTCAAGGCAAGCTTGGCGAATTTAACGACTGATTTAAATAACAGAACTCCCTGCGCGAGCAAATCGCACGGGGAGTTTTTCTTTTGGTACTTTATAAAAAACAATCGCATATTATGTTAAGGGAAGGATGTTGGTTATAATTCCCTTGTCGGTAATCTCAACAATTCCGTAGGTGGGTTTGCCGTTTCTTGGGCTTCCTATGGAACCCGGATTAAGAATATGCACACCGTTGTAATAGGTGGATAAGGGCAAATGGGTGTGACCAAAAAGCAATATGTCAGCACCTGCATTTTTTGCTGCAGTAACCGCCTGCTCATAGCCATCCTTAACTCGGTGCAAATGGCCGTGACAAGCATAAATAACCTTGCCGTTAAGCTTTATTATTTTTGTTGTGGGCAGGTTAGATGTGAAATCACAGTTACCGCAAACGGCATAGTAGTTTTTGCTTGGATATATGTATCCAACCTCCTCAAAATCGTTTATGCCGTCCCCTAAAAAAACGATGTGTTCAATATCGGGGTGAGCCTCAACGGCAGCAAAAATGCTTGAAGCGCGACGATGAGAGTCGGATATAACTAAAATTTTCATAAATTCACCTGATTTACAAAGGAGTTTTTGCCATGAATAATAATATGAAAAATATGATGGGCGCATTGTCGAACAAGCTTGGCGTTGACCAATCAACCATAACCGAGGCAATGAACAGCGGCTCCACCGAAAAATTGATGGCTGCCTTAAGTCCGCAAGATGCAGCGAAACTAAAAGGCATCCTGTCCGACAAAGCGGCAACACAAAAATTACTGCAATCAGAGCAGGTTCAAAAACTTATTAAAAAGTTATCGGAGGAATAACAGTTGGATGATTTAACTCAAAAAATCACCTCTATATTAAACGACCCTGAAAGCCTTGAAACCATAAAATCCATTGCCGACAGTCTTATGGGTGAGGGGGAGAAGTCTGAGCCAAAATCAAGTCAAGCTCCCGATTTATCGCAGATTTTTAACTCGGTAACACCCGATCAGATGGGCGGAATTATGCGGGTTATGAGTGCTCTTAACTCAAAGGGTGCAGATGATCGCACAGCTTTGCTTTTGGCACTTAAACCCCACCTGTCAGAGAAGCGGCAGGGAAGAGTAGACAAGGCTGTTAAGTTGCTTAAATTGGCGGCAGTTATGCCACTTGTTACAGAAAGCGGATTATTTAATTTGTGAGGTGAGTGTGATGAATAAAAACTCAAAACCCATCAACGCACCAAGTTTTGTGGTGACCACTTCATCTGCACGCACGGAGGAAAAAATGCCTAAACCAATAGCACAGCCGCCCCAAAAATCGAAGGGGATATTTGACCTGCTGAACATCAAAAATATGACGATGGACTCCGACCGATCGCTTATATTGATGATGTTGGCCTTGCTTTACGGTAAAACAGAGGATGCGGATGATTTGCTCGTGATGGCATTGCTTTATATAATGTTTTAATCCTCGTCGATGAGTGTGGAATCACCCATGTCAAGCAACAACACTGCTTCATCGGCAGGTAACTCTTCAACGCCCTTTAGCTTTTTTCGAATTATAACGTTGCGCTTTTGAGCATCGTCAAGAGCATTTGACGCCTCGTCAAGCTTTTTGCGAGCCTTTTCAAGCACAATGTCAAAACGCTCGTATTGTTGTTTAGCCGCGCCCAAGACAGCCCAAACCTCAGCGGCTCGGCGGTCAAGGGCAATGGTACGAAAGCCCATTCTGAGGGTGTTTAAAAACGCGGTGATGGTGGTAGGTCCGCAAATCATAACACGGTACTTGCTTTGAATTTCTTCAATCAATCCTTGACGTCGCAAAACCTCGGCGTAAAGCCCTTCAGTGGGCAAAAACATAATGGCAAAATCAGTGGTTTTCGGTACGTCGATATACAGTTTGCAAATGGTTGCAGCTTCGTTTTTAACCACTCTTTCAAGTGCCTTTGCGCACTGCTCAACCAGCTCCTTGTCACCTGATTCGGCGGCTGCAGAAAGACGAAGATAGTCCTCTTGCGGAAACTTTGAGTCAATAGGCAAATATACATAATCCCCCTCTTTATCTTTAGAGGGGATTTTTACTGCAAATTCAACCCTTTCCAAATTGCCTTTGATAGATACGTTTTGCTCATATTGGTCGGCGGTCAATATCTGTTCAAGTATTTCGCCAAGCCGCACCTCTGCCCAGGTACCGCGAGCTTTAACGTTGGTCAGCAGCCGTTGCAAGTCGGTAACACCGCCTGAAAGTTCTTGCATTTTACCCAAGGATTCATAAACCTTGTTAAGCTGTTCACCAACCGCTTTAAAGCTGCTGTCAAGGCGCTTTGAAAGAGTGTCGGTTAGCTTTTCGTCAACGGTAAGACGCATCTGCTCTAGCTTTTGTTCATTGCTTTTTTGCAAGGCTTCTACGCTGTCGGACAAGCTTTTGCTCAACCTTTGTTGCAACTCCAATTGCTCTTTTAAAATGGCGGCGCGTTGCTCATACAAAGCGGTTTTTACACCGTCGATTTGCTGTGTCAATTCTAGTTTTGTGCGGTCAATATCCCGTTTTTCTGCTATGCCTTGCCCTTGCTTTTTAAAAAGCAAAGCCACCATCAAAATCAGTATAACTGCACCTATTCCGATAATAAAGTAGTCAATCATAAAATCACCTCAATAATATCATAGCAAGCGTAATGTGACAATAATAACCCACCTTTGACATAATGGCAATTATGTGGTACAATTTGCGTAAAGGAGGGCTGAACAATGCAAACCTATGAAACCAAAATCATTGCCCACATCCGCAACGATTTTAAAACCAAATTCGGCATTCCCCGTCAAAGCGGATTGGTGAACGATATAACCTCTGCAATAGTTTTTGAGCCTGAATATAGGAATGCATCAGCATTTCGGGATATAGAGCAGTTCAGCCATCTTTGGATTATATGGCAGTTCTCCGAAGCTGTGCGGGATGATTGGTCGCCTACTGTTCGTCCACCTCGTTTGGGCGGCAACAAGCGTGTGGGTGTATTTGCTACCCGTTCACCCTTCAGACCCAACGCGATAGGCCTGTCCTCAGTTAAACTTGAGAGATTTGAGCTAACCGATGCTGGCCCCGTGTTATATGTGTCGGGTGCCGATTTGATGGATGGTACCCCCATCTTTGATATAAAACCCTATCTGCCCTTTACCGATTGTCATACCGATGCGGTCGGTGGCTTTGCCGATGAAAAATACGACTACGCCTTAAAGGTAGAGATTGAGCCTGCTTTGCTCAATACCATTCCCGATGATAAAAGGGAAGGGCTGCTTGGCATATTGGCTCAAGATCCACGCCCCTCTTATCAGGATGATGAAAGCCGTGTTTACGGCTTTGAGTATGCTCAGTATGAGGTTAAGTTTACCGTGTCTGACGGAACACTCACCGTTATTGATATAAAATAAGCGCAAAGCCACCTCAAAGGTGGCTTTTTTTAATATCCCAAGTTCTCTTCCAAAATAAGGACTTTAATTCTGTTTTTCTCACCCTGTGGTCCCATTGCCACATAAGATCGGCAAATTCTGTCGGGAGATTTGCAATCGGCACAGCTGGTGGTTTTAACGCAAGGAGTCTGTCTGTCAAGACGCATACAGTTGGCGGGTGCAGCAAGTTTTCTGACTCTGGTTTTGGCTGCTTCAAGGTCGGCAACAATCTTGTTCCAACCGGCAACGATAACAACACTCTTGGGACCGTAAATCATTGCAGCAACTCGATTGCCTCTGCCATCAACGTTATAAAGCCAACCATCCTCTGTGATTGCATTGGTGGATGAGAAAAACACGTCGCTTGTAAGGCTTTTTCTCATGCACTCGTCGGGATCGTCAACTCTTGCTCGGTCATAAAGCTCGATAGTCTTTTTCCATCTTAACCAATCGATAACACCGGTATTGGTAAGAGTTTCAGAGCCGCCATATCCAACCGTGGCACCTTCGGGCACAAGAGTTTCAAGCACCTCAAACATCTCTTCCCGTGAAGAAATGCGATAGGCCTTGATGTTATTTTCTTCAAGAGCCTTAACAACTTTGTCAATTTTTCTTTTCATAAGAGCCTTAGAATAATCAATCATAAAAGCACCGCCTTGGTTGTTACTTTTTACTATATTATAACCCTTAAAATTGGCAATGTCAACGGCAATAAAGCCTTGAAAAAACAACGCAAATATGATACCATATACATAACTGCGAAATGACTTGTGTTAGGGTGTGTTTTTAGTAAAAAACCAACCGAATATTTATTATTAAACAAAAACTTTTGGGGCTTTTTAACTTGGAGGAGTTATGTTTACAGTAGACAAAGAGATACTTGAAGCCTTTGATTTTAAAGGCGAAGTTGTTTCATATGCACCTGTCGGCAACGGCCTTATTAACACAACCATCAGAGCCGATACCAACGAATGTGCTTACATAGTGCAGAAAATCAACAACAAGGTATTTCGCGATGTTGATGCTCTTATGGAAAACATCTGTGGTGTAACATCCTACCTGAGAGATAAGATTATTACCCTGGGCGGTGATCCTGACCGCGAAACTCTTAATGTAATAAATACCAAAACCGGATTTCCTTATTATCGGTGCAAAAACGGATATTACTGGCGCTGCTACGAGTTTATTTCCGATACCGTTGTTTATAACTCTGTGGAATCGCCCAACGATTTTTACAGCTGTGCGTTGGCATTCAGCAATTTTCAGCGCCTGCTTGACGGATTTCCTGCAGAAAAGCTTTATGAAACCATCCCCGATTTTCACAACACCCCTGACCGTTGTGCAAAATTGATGCGCGCAGTAAGAAATGACCTTTGCGGCCGACTTGACAGCGTGCGCTCAGAGATTGCTTTTGTAACCTCAAGAGCAGGGGAGTTGTCCTATTTTATTGATATGCTTAGCAACGGCAGTATGCCCTTGCGAATAACCCATAATGACACAAAGCTTAACAATATCCTTTTCGACAAAGATACCAACAAGGCGCTTTGTGTAGTTGACCTTGATACAGTTATGCCCGGTGCAGTGGCTTACGACTTTGGCGATGCTATTCGCTCAGGCGCACCTACTCTTAATGAGGATACCCTCACACCTGAGGATGTGCGACTGGATATAGAACTGTTTGAGGCCTTTGTAAAGGGATTTTTGGAGGGCTGCGGCGACTGCCTTACAGAAAACGAGATTGACTCTCTTGTTTGGGGTGCCAAGCTTATGACTCTCGAGTGCGGTATTCGTTTTTTGACCGACTACCTTGAGGGCGATGTGTACTTTAAGACCACTCGCAACGGTCACAACTTGTCCCGTGCGCGCAGCCAGTTTGAGCTGGTTAAGGATATGGAAAACAAGTGGTACGAAATGACTACCATTGTTGATAAGTATAAGACTGTTTACTTTAAGGGGTGAAGGTAATGTTAAAACTTAAAAATAGATATGATGATGAAAAATTGTGCAATAACCCTGACAAAGGCTGGTACGTGCACTACTATGACAATGGCTTAGGCAAATATTGCACACAGTATGATCCCCAAAACACCTTCGATGAATTTCCGTTGATGGACCACGCCTATTTGCGTATGGCGTGGGGTTACCTTGAGCCCAAAGAGGGTGAATTTAATTGGCAACTTCTTGATCAAATTGTTGACCCGTGGGTAGCTGCAGGTAAGCGTGTATCCTTCCGTGTGTCTTGCAAAGAAACCAATATGCAGCTTGACGGCTACGCAACTCCCAAGTGGGTATTTGATGCAGGTGCAAAGTATACCGTTATGGCCAATGGAACCATTGAGCCCGAATATGGTGATCCCATCTTCCTTGAAAAGCTTAACAATTTCCATCGCGCTTTTGCTGAACGTTACGACGGCCGTGAAGAGGTCGTTTACATTGACCTCGGCAGCTACGGCGACTGGGGCGAGTTCCATTGCTGCTCATCATCGCGCAAGGATTGGCCTGTTGATGTAATCAAAAAGCACATCGATATCCACGTAAACAACTACAAGAAAACCCAGCTCTCAATCAGTGACGACGTTGTTGGCAGCCGTGACTCTGCTCCTCGCGAAGAAAAAGAAGAAATACTTAACTACATTATCGATAACGGTATTACCATCCGTGACGACGGTATCAGCGTAACCTGGTTTGCAGAGCGTTTCGGCTTCAACACCCTTCGTTCAGAAGAGATTTATGACCGCGCTTGGCGCAAATTCCCCACCATTCTTGAACTTGAGCACTATGACACCACCATTAAATCAGGTTGGTATCTTGAAGGCTGGCCCTTCCTCGCATCAGTTCAGGGTAGCCATGCGACCTATGCAGGCTTCCACGGTGAACCTCGCAAATGGCTTAAAGAAAACCCCGAATTGGCTATTATTATGGCCAATCAGCTTGGATATTGGTACTTCCTTTACGGTGTTGATGTTGCTGAGAAGATTAGTAACGAGTTTAACATCAAGTTCTATTGGGAGAATAAGGGTGCTGCTCCTTCCTATAAGGGCTACAAGCTGGATGTAATTCTTGCTAATGAAAATGGCACTTATACCATCCCTGTTGAAGGCTTCGACAGCAACGAGATGATGCCTCACACCATCACCGTGCGTGATTTTGATCTTAAAACCGAGGCCCCCAAGGGCAAATATAAGCTTTCCGTTCGTATGCATAACGATAAAAACCGTACCATTGAACTTGGTATGCAGGATGAGTATCGCAATGCTGACGGCAGCTACTTTGTAACCGATATTGAAATTGTTTAATTAAATTACAGATGCCGACCTAAAAGTCGGCATCTTTGTTGGTGATATTATGGATTATACTCAGCAATTTGAATTATTGCGTAAAAAACTAATAGAGCGTGATTTCGGCAGAATGAACGACCGTCAGTTTGAGGCGGTTGTTACTGTCGGCGGTCCTTTGCTTATTCTTGCAGGTGCAGGCAGCGGCAAAACCACCGTGCTCATTAACCGAATAGTAAATATGATACGCTACGGTGTTGCTTATAACGACAAGGCTCCCTATGCCGACAGTGAGGATGTTGAGGTGCTGCAAAACTGCCTCGACAACAATTTGCCCGCACCCGAATGGGTGGGAGTGGATAAGGTGCAGCCGTGGCAGATTCTTGCTATAACCTTTACCAACAAGGCTGCCCGCGAGCTTAAAGAGCGCCTTGATACAGCTGTTGGTGAAGAGGGCAACGAGGTGTGGGCAGCAACCTTTCACTCCACCTGCGCAAAAATTTTGCGCCGATTTGGTGATCGTCTCGGATTCTCGAACAACTTCACTATCTATTCTACCGATGATCAGCGACGTTTGATGAAGGATGTAATGCACTCCCTCGGAATCGACGAAAAAATGATGGGCCACCGCGTGATTTTAAACGAAATAAGCCACGCAAAGGATTCGCTCATTTCTCCCGACGAGTACGAAAACACCGTATCGGGTGATGTTCGCCGCAGGATGATAAGCGATGCATACCGCAAATATCAGGCAACTCTTACAGACTATGATGCAATGGATTTTGACGATCTGATTGTCAACACCGTTCGTTTATTTAAAGAGCATCCTGACGTGCTCGAATACTATCAAAACCGCTTTAAATACGTAATGATAGACGAGTATCAGGATACTAACCACGCCCAATATATGTTTGCCAAGCTTATATGCGAAAAGCATCGCAATCTGTGCGTTGTGGGCGACGATGACCAAAGTATTTATCGATTCCGCGGAGCAACCATCGAGAATATTCTTAACTTTGAAACCGAATATAAGGATGCAAAGGTTATCCGTCTTGAACAGAATTACCGTTCAACACAGATAATTCTTGATGCCGCCAACGCCGTTATTGCCAACAATCGCGGCCGAAAGGGCAAAAAGCTTTGGACAGCTAAAGATGGCGGCTCATCCATCATCTGGTATTCAGCATCGGACGAACAGGGTGAGGCTCGTTTTATAGCCGATGCCATATCCGAAAATCTCACAAAGGGCCGCAAAGCAAGTGATCACGCCGTTCTCTACAGAATGAACGCACAGTCCAACTCTATTGAAAACGTGCTTATGCGTTCAGGAATCAGTTATCGTGTTATCGGCGGAATGAAGTTCTTTGATCGCAAGGAAATTCGAGATGTCATTGCATACTTAAGCCTTATAAACAACCCTAATGACGGTATTGCACTAAAGCGAATTGTCAACGAGCCCAAGAGGGGAATTGGTGATACCACTGTTAACAACGTTGCTTCTATTTCAGAGCAAACGGGTATCGGTATGTTAGAGATAATGGCAACTGCAAATCAGTATCAAGCATTGTCAAGAGCATCGGGCAAGCTGATTGGGTTTGCGGCAATGATAAAGGATTTTATTAATAAAGAAAATGAAGTTTCGCTTCACGAGCTGCTTGAATATGTGCTTGATAAAAGCGGATATGTTACCGCTTTGGAGCAGTCGGGTGACGAGGGACGGGATCGCCTTGAAAACGTCAACGAATTTTCATCCAACATCGTTCAGTATGAAAAAGAGCACGAAGAGGATGGGGCAACCTTGGCTGGATTTTTGGAAGAGCTTGCACTTATTACCGACCTTGACACGGACGACGATAACGACGACCGCGTGTTGCTTATGACCATGCACACCGCAAAGGGCCTTGAGTTCCCCGTAGTATTTATCGCAGGTGTGGAGGAGGGAATATTCCCCGGCAACCAATCCATTTACGGCACACCTGACGATATTGAAGAAGAGCGCCGACTCGCATACGTTGGTATTACCCGTGCCAAAGAGGAACTTAACATTTCAACCGCATCATCCCGTATGATTTTCGGTCGCACCGAGCGTTATCGTCCTTCTCGTTTTCTGGGCGAAATACCGCAAAAACTTATCAAGCATGTGGTTCAACCTGTGGCCTTTGCAGGCTTTGGCGGTTATGGCAATTATGACCGCAAGGGTAGTGACTACGATTCACTTCCCTTTGACAATGATTATGCCGAGCGCCGCAGATCCGATCGCGCTTCCTTTACCGATATGAGCCAACGCTCATCATTCAGCAGCAAATCAGCCCCCGCTGTTGATAAAAAGGTACTTAAGGTTGGCCAAAAGGTGCGACATAAGGCGTTTGGTGACGGTATGATTGTAAGAGTTACCTCAATGGGCAATGACTCGTTGTTAGAGATTGCTTTCGATCGAGTTGGAACCAAAAAAATAATGCAAAACTTTGCAAAACTTGAAGTTTTATAATAATTTAAGCCGCTTTTGTTCACTCAAAGGCGGTTTTTACATACTATGTTAATGAAGTATAGCTTCGACAAATTAACATAGGAGGAACTGTCTATGGCAGATTCAAGACGAACAATGGTCGCGTCGGGTGATTTTCGCGAGGCTGTTTGTATCGATGGGGGCAGGGTATATGACTCGTGCTGTGCCCGAGATTGCCTTGAAGATTTAAGGGTGTATTTTTCTCCCGAAAATCAGGCGATCGTCGATACCGCAACCAATATCAGATGCAGGGGTGCAGAGGTAAGCAACGTTTTCATCAATTTAGAGAGCGTAAATCTTAACCGAGGATTTTATAGCTGCGACATAACCTTTTACTTTTTAGTTAACTTCAGCGTTACTGCAGCAGGTGCTACTGTGCCTACCGACGTTGAAGGTATAGCTACCTTCAATAAACGCGTGATTTTGTACGGCAGCGAGGGCAACGTGCGCACCTTTTCAAATCTGGCAACCGAAGCGGGCGGATGCAATCCCTCAGAGCTTAACACCCTGCCTCGTTGCGTAGTTCAAACGGTTGACCCCGTAACACTGGGCTGCCGTTTTGTCGAGTATACGGGCACGGGGGACGTTGCCTTGATTCCTCAATGCGTGCTCGATTTAATCGGTGGCGAGATAGGCACACCCGCTGCAGACGGTATGATTGCGCTGGTAACTTTGGGACTTTTCAGTGTAGTACAGCTTATAAGAAATGTGCAAATGCTCATCCCTGTTTATGACTTTTGCATCCCCGAGCAAAAATGCTCCGCAGTTACCGATAATCCTTGCGAAATTTTCAGCAGATTGGAGTTTCCCACCAACGACTTTTTCCCGCCCCGACTTAACGAGTGCGATTCGGACGGCAATCAAACTGAATGCTAATGGCATAAATATTACAAAACGGTGCAGTTTTTATGATAAATTGCGCCGTTTTTGCTTATTTTTCTTGAATTATAAATGGGTTTATTGTATAATGAATAGATAAAAATGGATAATTATATCCTTATTTAAACATTCGATATTTGCATTACCCGAAAGGATTTGTTATGGAAAATATAAAAATTATGCCTATGTTAATAATGAGGGGTGTCGTGGTATTTCCCGACGCTACCGTTCATTTTGACGTAGGCAGAAAAATGTCTATACTTGCAGTTAACAGTGCTATGGAAAACGGCCGAATGATTTATCTTGCCGCACAGGACGACATCACCCTTGAACAGCCTAAGTTTAAGGATGTGGCTCCCGTCGGCTGTGTTGCCGTTATCAAGCAGGTTTTAAAGCTGCCGGGCGAGAATAATATTCGCATTGTTGTTAAAGGTTTGCACCGTGCAAGAGTTGCCGAGTGCCTTACTGCAGAACCCTATTTTACCGTTGCGGTTGACCCCATTTTTGCCCGCCCCGGCAGGCCAAATCAGCTACGAAAAGAGGCTTTGCTTCGCAATTTGCGCGATGCCTTTGACCAATATGTTTCCCTCTCATCAGGTCACGTGTCTGACGATGTTATCACCGCTGTAATTAACGATGACGACCCTGGCCATCTTGCCGATTATATTGCTGCCAATCTTCCTATGGCGTGGGAGGATAAGCAGTACATATTAGAGCAAACCTCTGATAATCGCAGGGCCGAAGAACTGGTTGTACTTCTTCACCGTGAATGTGGCATTCTTAAGTATGAGAACGAAATCACCGCCAAGGTGCAGCACAATATCGAGGAAAATCAGCGTGAATACTACCTTCGCGAGCAGCTGCGAGTTCTTGGCGAAGAGCTTAACGGCCCCGAAGAGGATGACGAGATTGACCAATACTTTGCCAAGGTTAATTCCTTGACCGCTCCCGACAGCGTTAAAGAGAAACTTCGCAAAGAGGTTACCAAGCTTTCAAAAATGCCTTCAGGCGCCCACGAAGCAACTGTAGTCAGAGGTTATCTTGACACCTGCATCGAATTGCCTTGGGATGCTGTTACTACTGATAAAATTGACATTAAAAAGGCTGAGGCCATTCTTGATAAAGACCACTATGGTCTTAAAAAGGTTAAGCAAAGAATTATTGAAATGCTTGCCGTTCGAAAGCTTGCGCCCGATCGACAGGGTCAGATTATATGCCTTGTTGGCCCTCCCGGTGTGGGTAAAACCTCAATCGCCTCATCGGTTGCCCGTTGTATGGGCCGACGTTTTGCCCGTGTATCTCTGGGCGGAGTTAAGGACGAGTCAGAGATTCGCGGTCACCGTCGCACCTATATTGGCGCAATGCCCGGCCGACTGATAGATGCTATCAAACAAAGCGGCGTATCCAATCCTCTCGTTTTGTTGGATGAAATCGACAAGGTTGGCAGCGATTACAAGGGCGATTGCTCTTCTGCATTGCTTGAGGCACTGGATCCCGAGCAAAACAAAACCTTTGTGGACCACTTTGTAGATATGCCTTACGATTTGAGCAAGGTGCTCTTTATCACAACGGCAAACGATACCTCAACCATTCCTGCTCCATTGCTTGACCGAATGGAGGTTATCGAGCTTTCAAGCTATACCAGAGAAGAAAAATTTCAAATTGCCAAAAATCATCTTGTCAAAAAGCAACTTGCCAACCACGGCTTGACCGCTAAATTCTGCAAAATTTCCAATGGTGTTTTGTACGAGCTTATTGACAGCTATACCCGTGAGGGCGGTGTTCGCAAGTTAGAGCGTGAGATTGCCTCTCTCTGCCGCAAGGCTGCATATAAAATTGCTCTCGGCGAGACAACGCGGGTTAATATTTCAGCCGCACAGCTTAAGGATTTGCTTGGCCCCAAGCGTTACAAGCCTGAAACTGTTGTTGGTGCTAGCGATGAGGTTGGCGTAGTCAACGGCTTAGCCTGGACTTCTGTTGGCGGCGAGCTTATGAAACTTGAGGTGTCTGCTCTTACAGGTACAGGCAAAATTGAGCTTACAGGCTCTCTTGGCGACATAATGAAAGAGTCGGCTCGTACTGCTGTAAGCTTCGTGCGCAGTGTTGCCGATAAATATGGCATCGATGACGATTTCTATAAAAATACCGACTTGCATATCCATGCTACCGAGGCTGCTGTGCCCAAGGATGGCCCTTCAGCAGGTATAACTATGGCAGTGGCTATTTTATCAGCCCTCAGCGGTAGGAAAATCAAGCACGATGTTGCTATGACGGGTGAGATTTCACTGCGCGGCAACGTATTGCCCATTGGCGGCCTTAAAGAAAAAACGATGGCTGCCTATCGTGCAGGTGTTAAGCAGGTTATTATTCCTGCCGACAACGAGCCCGATTTGGCAGAGATTGAAAAAGTGGTATATGATAACGTCGAGTTTGTAATTTGTTCTGAAATGAGCAAGGTTCTTGAAACCGCACTGGTGCCCGATAGGGTTTGCACCGAAGGTGCAGAAAAGATATCTGTTGTTCCCGTTGTGTCAAATAGGGGAGCAAGTCACGCAGTAATGCAGGGGGAAATATGAACTATAATACAGCCTATTTTGAAGCAGCCTATGGCACCTCAAAACAGTTGCCAAAATCCAATATGCCCGAGATTGCATTCAGCGGCAGATCAAATGTTGGCAAGTCATCCTTGCTCAACAAGCTTGTAAACCGCAAGCAACTTGCACGTGTCAGCGGCACTCCCGGCAAAACCGTCACCGTCAATTTCTTTAGAGTGGGTGACGTACGCCTCGCCGACCTTCCCGGTTACGGCTATGCCAAGGTATCCGACAGCGAGCGCAAGCGTTGGTCTGACTTGATGGAGGGATATTTTCAATCCAGCCGCGACATTCGTCTTGTCGTTCAGTTGGTGGATATGCGTCATCCCCCCTCAGCAGATGATCTTAATATGCTTGAGTTTTTGCAATCTGCAGGCTTTAGATTTGTCATTGCGCTTACCAAAAGCGACAAACTGAACAAAACACAGCGCACCGCTCGGCTTGAGGCATTAAATGAAGAACTGGCATTTTTAGATTCCTTCGTTGCTATTCCTTTTTCATCACAAAACGGTGAAGGTGTTGAGCAGTTGAAGGCCGAAATAGAAAAATCCTTAATTCAGGAGGAAGCATAATGTTTATTAGCGATTGTCTGTCTGTAAACAGTGACGGACACTTGACCATAGGCGGTGTTGATACCGTCGAACTGGCGCAAAAATACGGCACACCGCTTTATGTGCTTGATGAAAATAAAATCAGATCTAACTGCGCCAAATTCCGCAACGCTCTCGAAAAATATTACAAGGGCAATGCGATGTGCCTTTACGCAAGCAAGGCTCTTTGCTGCAAGGAACTCTGCCGTATTGTAGCCGACGAAGGCCTTGGCATAGACGTTGTATCGGGCGGTGAGATTTATACCGCCTTCAGTGCAGGCTTTCCTATGGAAAAGGTGCACTTTCACGGCAACAACAAAACCGAGGATGAGATTGTCCTTGCTCTTAAAACAGGTGTCGGTTGTTTTGTTGTTGATAACCTTAACGAACTTAATATGCTCTCCGATCTTTCTGCAAAGGCTAACAAAATCTCTAATGTTTTGCTTCGCATTAAGCCGGGTATAGATGCTCATACTCACGATTATGTTCGCACTGGCCAAATCGACTCAAAGTTTGGATTTGCTCTTGAAACAGGCGAGGCCTATGATGCTGTTGTTGCAGCATCAAAAGCGCAAAGCATCCGTTTGGCAGGCCTCCATTGCCATATAGCATCTCAGGTTTTTGAGGTTGCTCCTTACGTCGAGGCAGCAGAGGTTATGATGAATTTCATAGCCAAGCTTAATGCCGAGCAAGGCATAATCGTTGAACAGTTAGACTTGGGCGGTGGCTTTGGTGTGCGCTACGTTGATAAGGATGACCAGGTGTCCTACCTTGATTTTATGGAGCCTGTTTCAGCCGTTATCAATAATATTTGTCAGCAAAACTCTCTTAAAGCACCTATGATTTTTATTGAGCCGGGTCGCTCAATCGTAGCCGATGCAGGTATTACTCTTTATACTGTTGGTAACGTAAAAAACATCCCCGATATTCGCACCTATGTGTCAATTGATGGCGGTATGGGTGACAATCCACGATATATTCTTTATCAGGCAGACTATACCATTGAGTGCGCCAACAAGGCCGATAAGCCCAAGGATATGATTATCACTCTCGCGGGCAAATGCTGCGAAAGCGGTGACCTTATTCAAGAGAATGCGCCCATTCAAACCCTCGATGCAGGGGATATTGTTGCTGTGCTTAACACAGGCGCATATAACTATTCAATGGCAAGCAATTACAACCGCATTCCTCGCCCCGCCGTTGTAATGGTGTCGAATGGTGAACCCCGCGAGATTGTTCGTCGCGAAACCTGGCAAGATGTTGTTTCATTAGATGTTTAACACTTTTAACAGAGGTGTTCAAATATGAACAAAAAACTTTTGAACGATTGCAGCTTTGACCAAATCGCATACTTTTATCCCTGTAAGGGTAAGGTTTCTAACTACGGTATGGGCACTGTTTCTATGCTTATCAGTGACCATATGCGAACAGAGTCTACCCACAAATTCGGCTACACAAAGGATGCCTTTGACACCTTTAAAATAAACCCAAAGCTTGCTCGTCAAATATGCTCTGAGCCCAACAGTGATAATATTTATATCCGCGTTAATTGGAACGATGTTCAGCGCACTGTAGGCAGATTGGATTTTTCCGACCGCTTTAAGACCGCAATCGAAACGGTAAGAGCAACGGGTAAACGATGGTCATTAAGGGTTATGCAAAGCTCCGAGGGTGATTACCCCGGCAATCTGCTGCCCGAATTTTTGCAGGATAAATTGCCTCAAATCACCATCAAAAGCACACCGTTTGATGTTGTGATGCCCCTTTATACCGACGACTATTTAAACTATTGGCAAGAAATGCTTGTGCTGCTCGGACAACAGTTTGATTCCGACCCTTGTTTAGAGTTTGCCGATGTTTCGGGCTTTGGTCTGTGGGGTGAGGGTCACCATTATTTTGAATATAACGGTGAGCATAAAAACCATATACTTGCATCCTCGTGGCAGGAATACGAGCAGATTGTTGACCGCCTTATAAAAGACCATAAGGCAGCCTTTCCAACCACTCCCATGGTGTTGAGTCTGCATCTTTGCGACTATGAGGCAGGCAGAAAAGCCTTGGCCGATGGAGCGTGGGTGCGTCGCGACAGCTTCAAAACCTATTATAAGGCGAGCGAATCATTTTACAGCAAGCAACGGCACAAAAATGCAGCAATGCTTTTTGAAACCGATGTGCCGCCGTTATCCGTTAACGGCTTAAGGGCTAGCCCAAACCAAAAAATTGACGTTTTAACTCAAGCGCAGTTGAAGTTAGACCAAGGCACGTCTTATTCATCGGTTGGCTTCAACTGGGTTGACTATAAATGGTTTGCAGATAATATGCCTCAGCTTTTTGAGCTTTATAATGCTAGGCTGGGCTTTAGACTTCGTCCTTCGGTTGTGTGGCGCTGCCAATACCCCGATGGCAAAAAGTCAATTGTGATGGATGTAGCCAACGATGGCTGTACCACACCGGCAGGAGTTATTACCTTCAAGCTGAACGCAGGGGATGAGTCCTTTGTTAAAGTTGACGGTGGCGATTTGGGTATGGCAACCAATCAGATCGAGATACCCTTGCCCGACAAAGCCGACTGGGAAACCTACAAATTAACGGCAGATAAAACACTTGGCGGCAAAACCCATCCCATACGTTTTGCAACCGAATGCGACGATGGATTTGCACCATTTGAACTGACAATAAAAGCTAACTAAAAAGTTCCCGATGAATTTTCATCGGGAACTTTTTTTAAACCTTGTTATAAACAAATTTTCCTTCTGCAAAGTCGCAGCTGATGGTATCACCCTGATTGATTGTACCCTCCAAAATCTGCTCGCTGATGGTATCCTCAATCTTGCTTTGAATGGCGCGACGCAAAGGTCGAGCACCATATACCGCATCGAACCCTGCATCGGATATCGCCTTAACCGCGCCGTCGGTAAATGTGATGGTAATATCCATATCAGCTAAGCGATTTTTAAGGATGTCAAGCATCTTTTTGGCAATCTCACCGATTTCGGTCTGACTCAACTTGGTGAATACAATAATATCATCGATTCTGTTAAGAAATTCAGGCTTAAAGGTGCGCTTAAGCTCATCCAGAACCTTGCCTTTAATATCCACGTCGTCAGAAGAATCGGTGCCAAATCCCATGGATTTTTTATTGTCGGTTATCAGTCTGGCACCAACGTTACTGGTCATAATGATAACGGTGTTTTTGAAGTTGACCTTACGACCTTGCGAATCGGTCAAAACTCCGTCCTCTAAAATTTGAAGCAGCATATTAAATACGTCGGGGTGAGCTTTTTCAATCTCATCAAACAACACAACCGAATAGGGCTTGCGACGCACTTTTTCGGTTAGCTGTCCACCCTCGTCATATCCAATGTAACCGGGAGGGGAGCCGACCAAGCGTGATACGGTATGCTTTTCCATATACTCCGACATATCAAGCTTAATCATGGCGTTTTCATCGCCAAACATAGCTTCTGCAAGAGCGCGGCACAGCTCGGTTTTACCAACACCCGTGGGGCCCAAGAAAATAAACGAACCGATGGGACGCTTGGGGTCCTTAAGCCCAACTCTGCCGCGTCGGATAGCCTTTGATACAGCGGTTACAGCCTCGCTTTGACCAACAACGCGCTTATGCAACTCTTCTTCAAGACGTAGCAAACGCTTGCCTTCCTCTTCGGTTAGTTGGAGCACAGGCACACCTGTCCATCCCGAAACGATTTGAGCTATATCTTCCTCGCCAACCTCGCCTGATGAATGCTCGTTTTGTTCCTGCCACTTTGATTTTAGTGATGCAAGTTCATCCTGCAACTTGATTTCATCATCGCGAAGCTTTGCAGCAAGTTCAAAGTTTTGTTCGTTAACAGCGGTGGTTTTTTCATCTGAAAGCTTCTTGATTTTTTCTTCAAGGTCCCTCATGTCAGCCGAAGGAGTCAGGTTGTTAAGTCTTACTCTTGAGCAGGCCTCATCAATTAAGTCGATGGCTTTGTCGGGCAGATAGCGGTCGCTGATATATCTTGATGACAACTTAACTGCCGCCTCAATAGCCTTGTCGGTTATGCTGACCTTGTGATGGGCTTCATATCTGTCTCTGAGCCCAAACAAAATCTGAACAGCATCCTCCTCGCTGGGTTCGCCAACGGTTATGGGCTGAAAACGGCGCTCCAAAGCGGCATCCTTTTCGATGTATTTGCGATACTCGTCAAGAGTAGTTGCGCCGATAACCTGAAACTCGCCACGGGCAAGTTGCGGCTTGAGCATATTAGCAGCATCGGTAGAACCCTCTGAAGAGCCGGCGCCCACAATGGTATGCACCTCGTCGATGAACAGTATAACGTCGCCTGCTTTTTTGACTTCGTCAATAGCGGTTTTAACACGTTCCTCAAAATCACCGCGATATTTTGTGCCGGCAACCATACCTGTTAAATCAAGTGCAACAACACGCTTGTCACGCAGTAGTTCAGGCACCTCACCTTCACTGATTTTGATGGCGAGACCTTCAATAACAGCGGTTTTACCAACGCCCGGCTCACCGATAAGACAAGGATTGTTTTTAGTTCTGCGGCACAAAACCTGAATAATGCGCTGAATTTCTTCTTCTCTGCCTATAACGGGGTCGATTTTACCGCCTTGCGCCTCTTCGGTTAAATCTCTGCCAAATTTATCAAGAGTAGGAGTTTTATCTCCCGATTTCTTTTTTTCGTTTGCATTAGTCTCGTTTGGCTTTGCGCCGTTGCCCGAAGCCTTTAAAGCCTCGTTTAAAATGGCGGTGCAGTCACCGCCTAACTCGCTGATAAATCTTACGGCGTAGTTATCTCCCTCTTCAAGAATGGCAAGCAGCAGCTGCTCTGTACCTACGAATGAAATACCTCTGCCTTTTGCGGCGGCAACAGCCATCTCAATAATTCTTTTAGCGCGTGGGGTGAATTGAGCGGGTGACAGCTTGGTCTTTTCACCAACGCCTACGGTTGCGGCAAGTGCGCCCTCCAAATCTTCGACGTAGATGCTTTTTGCCGACAAAATCTGTGCGGCAGCACCGCTTCCTTCTTTTAAAATTCCAATGAGCAAATGCTCACTGCCAATATAAGTGTGACCTAAATTTTCGGCCGATTCAATGGCAAGATTAAGTGCCGAATTGGCCTTTTCGGTAAACCCATTGAATTTATACATAGCTTCACAGCCTTTCGCGTATTAGTTTTGCACGCAATCGGTCTCTCTCCGGCGCATCCATCGGCTGTCCTGCATTAGCTTGCAGGGTAGCAGCGCCGGCGTCAATAATAAGTTCCTCAATTTTTTCAAGGGTAATATCGGATATAACTCCTGCGGCTACACCCAAGCGAACCCGTGATATTAACTTCATAAACTCGTCACCCGACAGAATGCGTGCAAATTTAAGGGTGCCGAGGGCACGGTAGGCGCTGTCCTCCAACGCCTCGGTGTCAAGATTTTGTCTTGCTCCTTCTTCTTGTGCCATCGCTTGCGCAGCAATGGACTTTAAATTCTCAATAGCCGCTTTTTCAGAAATACCAAGTGTAACCTGATTAGATAGTTGATACATTGATGCGGTGGCCTTGGTGCCTTCGCCGTAGGTGCCGCGAATGGTGAGACCAATCTTGCTTACGGTTGATGCAAGGCGGTTAACAGCACCTGCCATTTCAAGCGCAGGTAAATGGAGCATAACTGATGCTCTAAGTCCTGTGCCCAAATTGGTGGGGCACTCGGTCAGATAGCCCAAGCGCTCGTTAAATGCATAGGTAAGCTTATCGCCCAACAGGTTGTCGATGCGGTCGGCCTCGGCATAAGCTTCGTCAAGTGCCAGACCTGCTCTCATAACCTGAATGCGAATATGATCCTCCTCGCAAAGCATTATGCTGACCGACTCATCATCTGATAAAATGAGCGCCTTGTTCTCGCGTGCCTTAATAAATTCGGGGCTGATTATGTGACGCTCTACCATCGACATAACGGTAATGTCTGGCAGCGAATTCATCTCGATATATTTATACTTTTTTGCTGCCTCGCTGTCGCAAATGATAGCATCTTTAACGGCTGCATTAACCTCTTTTCGTTGCTCGGCAGTCATACGGGAGGGGAATGGGAGGCCTGCAATGTTTCGCGCAAGTCGAATGCGCGTGCTTATAGCGGTATCTGATTGATTACCGCATGAGGTGTACCACTTACTCATTATCAGACTCCTCCTTTTTCAACTCTATAATTTGGTCGCGGAGCTTAGCTGCTAACTCAAAATTTTGAGTTTCAACGGCGCTTTTCAGTTGTGCGTTTAGTTGCTCAATTTTATCCTCAGCGCTTACCTCAATTTTAATTTGATTGGGCACCTTACCTGCATGGCGTGAGCGACCGTGCATTCTTTGAAGGGAGGGAAGCAGCTGCTCCAAAAATGTTTCATAGCACTTGTCACAGCCAACCTTGCCTGTTGAAGCAATATCGTCAAAACACATGCCGCAGCCTTCACATCTGCGTCGATTATCGGTGACGGGATGGCTTTTTAAGCTGTCACCAAAGAATGAGCCTATAAGGCTGTCAAGCATTACACTGCTGCCGCCCGAATGCTCTTTTGCACAATCTGGGCAAAGATGATGCACCTCAACGATTCCGTTAATGCTTGTTTTAATATGGGTTGTAGCGGTTTTTTGGCCGCATTTATCACACAACATAATAATTACCTCCTTAACCAACCTGGGTCATAAGCATATGCTTAAAGATGGATGCTCTGATTTCATCGCGACTGCTTGGCGTAATTTGACGCAGTGCCGAATCGGATACGGCAGCGCTCATAAGAGCTGCTGCCTTGGGGGATATAAGGTCGCGAAAAACAAGGTTTTCAACAATGATGCGGTGGGTGCGCATATCCAATGAGTCACCGATAGAGTTAATGATATGCATAAGTGCCGATGCTGCACCTGTTCTTACCTCGGTGATGCGGATGTAGCCGCCGCCACCTCGCTTGCTTTCAACGATATAACCCTTTTCGGGTGTAAATCGGGAAGATATAACATAGTTAATCTGGCTTGGAACACAACCGATATTTTCAGCTAGTGTGTTGCGCTGAATTTCGGTAATTCCGTTCTCCGAGCCCTCCAAAAGTTCAAGTATTCGTTTTGCTATAAGGTCACTGATAAGCATATTTCTGCCTCCTTTGACTTTTATTGAATAATTAGATTATACGGATAAAGTCAAAGAAAGTCAAAGTCAAAGAAAGTCAAAAATAAATAATAATAGTTCAAAATCCGCCGAAAATAAAAATTATCGTTCAAATGCTAATTTTTTCTTCGATTTTCTTTGATTCTCATCGCAACTTAAAAATTAAATCCGTAACCAAAAGCGCAGCCCATCATAAAATGATATCGAAGGGTGGCAAAAGAGAGTATCATCTCCCTTACCCTTGGAAAGGGGGTAGCGCATATGTGTAACGGCTTCGGCGGAAACTGCAGCTGGATAATCATCCTTATCATCATACTGTTCTGCTGCTGTGGCAACAACGGTCTTACCACCTCAGGTAACGGCGGTTGCGGCTGTGGCTGCAACAACGATTGTTGCTGCTAATTGACTACCTAAAAACTCCGCTTCGTGCAACACGGGCGGAGTTTTTGGCTTATTTTATAATGGTAACGGCAACAGTGATGTCATCGTCGTGTCCGTCGGTTCGCCTTCTTCGTGCAGCGTTCGCAATTGACTCGGCAAGCTGCTGCGCAGGGCGATGAATGTCAAAGCACTTCATTTCGTCAATGATCCAATCTATGCCGTCGGCATTAACTCCGTCAGAGAATATTACGGCGATATCGCCCTTTGAAAGAGAAACGGCGGCTGTATCGAATGCAACCTGCCGCAAAATTCCTGCAGGAAAAGATGCGCATTCGGCCACACCTGGGCGGCCTGATTTAAGAACAATGGTTTGGCAAGCCCCTGCTTTAAAGAACTCAGCTCTACCTGTAAAGGTGTCGATTGAGCAAATATCAAGTGTGGCTAATGACTCGTTTGCCGACTTAAACAGTAATGCAGAGTTTACAATTTTAAGTGCGCTGTCATATCCGAATCCTGCTTTAATCATACGCTCCATCAAACCCGTGACCATTGCAGAGTCAACGGCGGCGCGGCCACCGGTGCCCATTCCGTCACTTATCATCATAATATTATGCCCGCGACCATCGCTAAATAAAGCTGCGGTATCGCCGCAAAGTTTTCCGTCGTTACAAGTAAGGCTGGCAAGCCCTACGTCAGGGGTAAGCCGAGCCTTTTGTGCAAGAGTGATAAGGGTGCCTCGTGCCGATGAACAAATGATAGGAGGTTCAAATTCACGACCGCATACGGCAGAAATCTCCCTTAAAATAGTCATCTTGTTAAATCTTGCTCGGTCGCCGTTTATAACACGAATTTCAACCGTCATTCGGCCGTATTTATCAACAGCACATCCAATATCAGACGGGATGATATCCACTGATCTCAAAGCAGACTCAATGCGCTGTGCGGCCTCATGGTCAAATATGCGCTCACGGTCAAATTCGTCGGCAATCTCTGCCAAAAGGTCAGCAACACCTGCGAATTGGTCGGCCAATGCCTCGCGGATTTCTCTTATTCTGCCTGACGCCTCATTGCGACTTACAAATTCGTCATATGACTTTTTAGCGGCTGCAATCAATTCTCCCTGCCTGCCGCACCCCGTAATACTTCCGCTTCCTTCATTGCGAACTTTACTTATAATAGTTGCAACAGTGCTTTCGCGCCGTTCCTCCCAGCAGTAGCATCGCATAGAGCAACCGTTGCATACCTTTTGCTCTATTGAGGTTATAACCTTTTCAAGAGGGGGATTGTCGATTTTTTCAAGCTTGTCCGCAACCTTTTCAACCGTATCAGAAACATCGCAAAGGGCTCGGGATGCAAAGCTGAGCCTCATTGAAACCGATTTTTTCAATCCGTCAAGGCGAGGCATCTCAGCACCTGGAGCAAAAAGCATCGAAATTTTTGTGCGCACCTCTTTGGGTAAAAACATAAAGATAATTTCCCCTGCCGCAACTTCATATATAAACGATATGTTTTCACCGCTTAACAGCGCATAGATAATTCCAACTGCGGCATAGGCAATGCCGCCTGCTGCGTGCAAATAAGGGAATACCAATCCTGCTGCCAATCCGCTTACTGCAAGCGCTCCGGGAAGCCAGGGGTCAGCTCTTCCTGTAATGCACAAAATAAAACCAAGCGTTGCACCTACGTAAGCTCCTGCAAGCCCCTGACCACCTGATGCCGCGCATAGAATAATAATCCCTGCAAAAACAACCGCCAGATAAACACCGCCTATTTTAAACCAGGCAAAGGAGGATATGAGCAGCCCTGCAACTATGAGAATGCACAAATTATCACTTGTAGAAATGTTGGCAGCCTTTTTCTTTTTAACATAACTGAAGGCAACGCTCACGGCAGCGGCACAACAGCCGCAAATAATACATTCTGACAGTTTGGTTACCAACATTTTAACCGAAAAGGAATAGATGATAATTGGCACCGCAGCAACAAGACAGGCAGAAAGGCCCAACAAGGCAGAGAAGGTATGTCGCGCCTTACCTTCAAATTTTCCGTGCAAAATGAATCTTATTGCCATTACCGCCAATGCTGCGGCAACGTAACCAAAGCCGCCCTGGTCGGTAATAGGGAAGAAGTAGCCAAGTGCTGCGCCCAAAGCAGCCGCAAAGGAATATATCCCCTCAAGTCCTGCGCAAAAGCCTAATCCAAATGGAACGCTTTGCCCCAACAGAGCCGTTCTCGACAGCAAAAATCCGCACACAGCACTAAGTGAAAATTGCAGAACTCCATGTGATACAAGGTTGACCTTTTCAGAGTTGAGTTTTACCTTTTCGGTGCCGCCTATGTTTTCTTTCATAATCTCACCACCTGATATGATGAGCCTATTATAACTTGTCCCTATCGACTATTTTGTCGCATATAGGCAGACGATAAAAATAAAAAGCAGACTTTAGGGAGTTGTGATTAGGGACGAAATCGGTTTTGGAACCTAATTTTGCCTCATCGTTTCGCCTTTGCCTTTGTAATACACAAAGTATTACTGCAGGCTTCAGGCATTACGAATGAAACAAAATTATCGGTTACAAAACTG
>JAZNIT010000051.1:0-19611 GCA_045577615.1 Acutalibacteraceae bacterium | reverse complement strand
AAGTGCGCTTTTTATTGGCCTGCCAGCCACGCAACGGTCATCGGCGACCCGTAAACGGGTTGTAAGTCTTTGCCGGCTCCCCTTGTCAGGGGAGCTGTCGGCGGCAGCCGACTGAGGGGTAGTCTTTCCTTTTCTCTCCCTGCGTCTTTTTGCTTCGCAAAAATCCACCTCCCTCGTCTGAGGGAGGTAGGACATAAAGCGCTTTCTGCGTTCGCCTTTGATTTCTGCAATTTTTGTTCATCGGTAAACCTCTTTTGAACCACGCGACTATCGCGTGGTTTTCGTTTACAATAAAAAACGAGGTGCGTTGCACCTCGTTTTAGTCTTTTAAGAGAAAATAGAAACAGCCCTCGACCGACGATACAGATTTCATCAGGTCGAGGGCTATTTCTGTTCACTCTTAGTATCTAACATCATATTTGGCTACCTCCTGCATTTTGTGATTTGACTTGCAGCCTTTCTATTTCTCAGGTGGTGAAACTCATTGGCATTTATGTGAATTCTCGTAAGTGAGATAGACTTTTGTTTTGCACCTTTTAAGCTGCTGTCATTGGGTTGTAATTGCCTTTTTGATTTGTCCTATTTAATTTTGGGACTCACCCTTTCTTAAGGTTTTAGGCTTTTACTTGTACATTGGACTCACCCTTTCTTTGATTTTAGGATAGCATCTTTAAAGCCGCATTTCAATTCGCAAAACTAATAAATATAAAAGCCTTAATTTGGGCAAAACACAGAATTTTTTAAGTGCAAAAGGATTTTTATTGACTGTTGATTTTGGTTGTGTTAGAATAAATATGTTGGCGGTCTTTGGAATGCTCCAAAGACCGCCTTTTTTTAATTCTTATTTCGTCTGTACATAAATATATAAAGAGGAATCGCAACCAAACAAAAGATTGCTGCTATAAGCATACCGGCCTTCATACCCAACCCTTCAGGGGTAAGGGCAAGCTTTTGGCTTAAAGTCGCTGCCCATTGGGACTGCATTACGCTGTCGGTAGTGACCCCTATAAGCTGCGGTACAACAGAGGCGCCCAAATCGCCGCCTGCCGCCATCATTGCAAAAATAAACACGCCGCCGTTTGGAATTTTATTTTCAGCTACGATAAGGCTGCCCGGCCATAACATAGAAGTGCAAAGGCCGGTAAATGCACAGGCAAAAACACCCACAATAGCTACATTACAAATAACTACGGTTAAATAACACATCGCTGCGCCAATCATTCCAAAAAGCAGAACCTTATATATGTTTTTGCCGATTTTGGAGTATAAAGTTCGGCCCAATCCCAGCATTACTGCAAATAAGGCAACACCAAACACATCTCCCAAAAATTTAGGTAAACCTAAACCTTGCTCTAAAAATCCCGAGCTCCATTGAGCCATTGACACCTCAGCCGCACCGCCAAAAAATATTGCCAACGCGCAGACCCACAGCCATTTGTTTTTCATAGTTTTAATTGCGCTCGACACCCTTTCGGGAGTTTTGATTTGCGGTAATTCGGCGCCCAAATAAAGAATAAATGAAAAAAGAGGCACGGCAGACATTGCAAGGGCAAGCCAGTACCAATTTGCGTCTTTAAAAACCACGATATAAAAGGCGCTTATGATTGTAACAAAAACCACGCCCCACGCATAAACCGAATGCAGCTTGCTCATCTCTCTATCAGGATTATCAGAAGGCAAGGCAGCTATTACAGGGCTTATAAGCACCTCTGCCAATCCGCCTGAAACGGCAAAAAACAATGTGCCGATAAGCATTCCTGTATAAGCGGTGGTCGGTGACAATATCGGCCACAGGGTATAAATCAGCAGACCCACAAAGGTTAAAAAGGGAGTAACCTTAACCGCTAATGGTATGTTGAATTTATGTGAATAAAAGCTAAACGCAAGATCTATAAGCAGTTGCATACTAAAATTAAGCAAAACAAGAAATCCCAGCATTGTAAAAGAAATGCCGTACATTCGGTTAAAGGTTATAAATAAAATTGGCGGCATATTAGACACAACAGCCATTGCAGCACCGGTTGAATAGCAAGCCAATTTTAATCTAAGGTGCGAATCTTTCATACCTTGCTCCTTTTTACACGCATAAATATAGAGGGGCAAATAAGAAGCCCCTCGGTTTTATTTTTCTATATACTTTTTAATTGCCAAGATGGTTTCATCACTTACCACGTGTTCGATTTTGCAGGCGTCCTTGGCCGCTACCTCGTCGTCTACACCGATAAGCGCAAGAAAACGAGAAAGCACTGTGTGGCGCTCGAAAATTTTGCGGGCGGCAATTTTGCCCTCGTCGGTGAGGGAAAGGCTGCCATCCTTTGCCATAATCAGGTAGCCGCCTTTTTTAAGCAGACCCACTGCCCTGCTGACGCTGGGCTTTGAGTAGCCCATACTCTCGGCCACGTCTATGCTGCGCACAGAGCCCGATTTTTCAGACAAAAGATATATTGTTTCAAGGTACATTTCTGCTGATTCGTGAAGACTCATCTTAACCCCCCGTTGCAAAATTATTTCTCACAGATAAAAATACTATACCACACCCCGTCCCTTTTTGCAAGGCTTAGATTAACGCGGATTTTTACAAAAAAATACCAAAAAACACTTGACAAAAATATTGGACGGTGTTATTATGTTCAGGTGGTTAGCAATGGCTAATCAGATTTTTATACGATTGAGTTAGCAGTGGCTAACAGGAGTGCGCTATGAATTTAATGCAAGCAGAAGAAGGAATTGAATATATTATAAGTGATATTAAAACCAATGACGAAGAGCTTGACGCCTTTTTGTTTTCATTAGGTTGCTACAGCGGTGAGCCTATCACCCTTATCTCTCGCAGAAGAAGCGGCTGCGTTGTATCCATCAAGGATGGAAGATATAATATCGACAGCCAGCTGGCAGAGGCCATCATAATCTGAAAAAGCGGTCAGCCCTTCGCTGATTACTTTTTTACCGGTTAGTTAGCAATGACTAACCAATCGTATTTATCCAGCTTTTGCTGTTTAAATAACCATAAATATTTAGGAGGATTTGAAATGAGAATCGCTTTAGCAGGTAACCCCAACAGCGGTAAAACCACCATGTTTAACGCCCTAACGGGCAGCAACGAAAAGGTGGGTAACTGGGCAGGCGTTACCGATGACAAAAAGGAGCATTCCGTCAAAAAGAGCTACTATGACGGCGACGGCGAGATCATTATAGTTGATCTGCCCGGTGCTTACTCTATGTCACCCTTCACCAGTGAGGAAAGCATCACCAGTTCTTTTGTAAAAAACGAAAATCCCGATGCCATCATCAACATCGTGGATGCCACCAACCTAAGCCGCAGTCTTTTCTTCACCACCCAGCTTTTGGAGCTTGGTATTCCCGTTGTGGTTGCCCTTAACAAAGCTGACATCAACAAGAAAAAAGAAACAAAAATAGATACCGCGGCTTTATCAGCAATGCTGGGTTGCCCCGTTGTAAGCACCGTTTCCACCTCAGCAGACGGACTGAAGGAGATTGTGAGCGCCGCTATCGGTCTGATAGGAAAGGAGCAAACTGCTCCTTATAACCAGAATGACATCGACCTGACCGATAAAAAAGCCGTTAACGAAGCCGACAGAAAGCGCTTTGAATACGTTAACAAGGTTGTTAAAGAGGTTGAGACCAGAAAAGTCCATACCAACGAGAAAAACGCTCAAGACAAGGTGGACGCCGTGCTAACCAATAAGTGGGCAGGTATTCCCATCTTTGCCGTGGTTATGTTTTTGGTGTTTTGGGTTTCCCAGGCAGGCCCCGGCGTTTGGATCGCTGATTGGCTGGTTGGCCTTTTGGAACAGGGTCAGGCGTGGATTGGAAGCTTGTTTGCCGACAGCAACTCCATTCTGTATGCCCTGTTGGTTGACGGCGTAATCGGCGGCGTCATTGCCGTTATCGGCTTTTTGCCCCTGGTTATGGTTATGTATTTTCTTATCGCTCTGCTTGAGGATTGCGGCTATATGGCTCGCGCCTCGGTTGTGCTTGACCCCATTTTTAAGAAGGTCGGTCTGTCGGGCAAATCGGTTATTCCCTTTGTAATCGGCACAGGATGCGCCATCCCCGGCGTTATGGCCTGCCGCACCATCCGCAACGAGCGTGAGCGTAGAGCCACGGCTATGCTGGCACCCTTTATGCCCTGCGGCGCCAAAATGCCGGTTATTGCATTGTTTGCAGGCGCATTTTTCAGTGACGCCACCTGGGTTGGCCCCTTGATGTATTTTGCAGGCATTGTAATTATCTTTCTTTGCGCCCTGCTTATTAACAAGCTCACCAATTATAAGGTTGGCAAATCCTTCTTTATTATTGAGCTGCCCGAGTATAAGCTGCCCTCTTTGTGGAGAGCAACCAAATCAATGTGCAGCCGCGGCTGGGCTTACATAGTAAAGGCCGCCACCATCATTTTGCTTTGCAACACCGTCGTTCAGATTATGCAAAGCTTTGATTGGTCCTTTAAGGCTGCTCAGTCGGCTGAAAGCTCTATTCTTGCATCTGTTGCAGGACCCTTTGCTTACATACTTGTGCCCGTTGTTGGCGTGCTCTCATGGCAGCTTGCCGCTGCCGCCATCACCGGCTTTATTGCAAAAGAAAACGTTGTGGGCACCCTTGCTGTTTGCTTTGTGGGACTTGAAAACCTTATCGACACCGAAGAACTGGCTATGATGGAAGGCGCAGGCACAGAGGTTGCAGGCGTTATGGCTATTACCAAAGTGGCGGCTCTTGCATATCTTATGTTTAACCTTTTCTCTCCCCCTTGCTTTGCCGCTATCGGCGCTATGAACAGTGAAATGAAGAGCGCCAAGTGGTTATGGGGCGGCGTTGCTCTGCAGCTTTGCGTAGGCTTTACAGTTGGCTACCTTGTTTATACCGTCGGCACCCTTATCACCGATGCGGCCGCACTTAACCTTGCAGGTGCTATAGGTGGCGGAGTTGCAGTGTTGATTATGGTTGCCGTTGTGTGGGCTATGTGCGTTAAAGCGCGCAAAAAGGCTTAACAAGAGGTGTAATTATGGAAAACATCATTATTGGAATAATTATTGCTGTTATAGTCGGGCTTGCCGCCGCATACGTTATCAAGGCTAAAAAGAAGGGGCAAAAATGTATTGGTTGCCCCAACAGCTGCAAATGCAATGGCAACTGCGGCAACAATGAAAAATAACAAAACACGCCTGTGGAAATAGCTGCAGGCGTGTTTTTGCATCATATTGCGAAAAAGTGTTGAGTAAATAACCGGTAAATGCTATAATCAGCTTGTGAGGTGATTATTGATGGCCTGGCTTATTATGGCTATTCTTTCATCCGTCTTTGCAGGACTTACATCCATACTTGCAAAATGTGGAATTAAAAAGACCGACTCGGATGTTGCTACCGCTCTGCGCACCATTGTTGTGCTCATTTTTGCGTGGATTATGGTCTTTGTGGTTGGCTCTTTCAATACCATCACTCAAATCAGCGGACAATCCCTTTTGTTTTTGATTTTATCAGGCCTTGCCACGGGTGCTTCCTGGATTTGCTATTTCAAAGCGTTGGCTATTGGCGACGTCAACAAGGTGGTGCCCATTGACAAGTCAAGCACCATTTTGACGGTGTTGCTTGCCATTATTTGCTTTGGTGAAACCAAGGCTGTTGCCACCAAGCTGATATGTGTCGTTATTTTGGCCGTAGGCATCTTTTTGATGATAGAGAAGAAACAATCCCAACAGAAGGAAATGGGCAAATCCTGGATGATTTTCGCGCTGCTTTCGGCAGTTTTTGCTGCGCTCACCTCTATTCTTGCGAAAATTGGTATTTCAGGGATTGAATCTAACCTCGGCACCGCCATTCGCACCATAATCGTGCTTGTTATGGCTTGGGTGGTTGTGCTTATTCAAGGCAAGCACAAGCGGCTTGCAAGCCTTGACAAAAAGGAGCTCGGCTTTATCGCCCTTTCAGGTGTGTCAACCGGTGCATCCTGGCTGTGCTATTACTACGCTATTCAAAAAGGTGAGGTCAGCGTGGTTGTGCCCATTGACAAGATGAGCATTGTTGTGGCCGTTACCTTCTCGTATTTTGTATTTAAGGAAAAGTTGTCGGTCAAGGCTTTGATTGGCCTTTTGCTTATGCTTGCCGCCACCATTGTGATGGCCGTGTTTACCTGATGACTATGAAAAAGATTATCGTTATAGGCTGCCCGGGTGGTGGCAAAAGCACCTTTGCCCGACAACTGAGAGATAAAACGGGACTGCCGCTGCATTACCTTGATATGATTTGGCACAAGCCTGACAAAAGCAACGTTACACGGGCTGAATTTGACAAGGCGCTCCAAGATATTCTAAGCGGCGACCGATGGATAATTGACGGCAATTACAGCCGCACTCTTGAGGTGAGAATGGCCGTTTGCGATACGGTGTTTTTGCTTGATATGCCTCTCGAGGTTTGCCTTGAAGGGGCTATGAAGCGGATTGGCACCAAGCGTGAGGAGCTGCCTTGGGTTGAAATGGATTTTGACGATGATTTTAAGGCGCACATTGAACGTTTTGGTGACGACGAGCTGCCAAAAATATATAAGCTGCTTGAAAAACATAACAATAAAAAGGTTGTAATATTCAAGTCGCACGCTGATATAGCGGATTTTTTGGAGGGATTGTAATGGATAAAATCTGGACCGAGATGCGGGATGCCGCGCTGGCTGTATTTAATGCCCGTCAGCTTTCCGACTACGCTTCTTGCGGTGAGGTTTCGGCGGCTGTGCTATCTACATCGGGCAGAATTTACACAGGCGTTTGCGTTGATACCTGCTCGGGACTTGGTGTATGCGCCGAGCGCAACGCCATATTTAATATGATTACCAACGGCGAGCACGAAATTGCCAAGGTGCTTTGCATTATGCCCGACGGCAAGGTGGGCGGTGCGCCCTGTGGTGCTTGCCGCGAGCTGATGGTGCAGCTGATGGCCGGACATTATCAGCAGGTTGAGATTTTGCTTGATTATGAAGAGGAGCGGGTGGTCACTCTTGGCGAACTGACCCCCGATTGGTGGATAAAATGAAGCTATTGATAAGTGGGATTGTAAAATTTATATGCGGCATTGCATTGGTCGGCTGCCTTATATTTTTGCCTGCAGGCACTCTTGACTTTTGGAACGGATGGCTGCTGATGGGGTTGCTTTTCGTGCCGATTTTTATATTGGGTGTGGTGCTTTATATCAAGCAGCCCGATTTGCTTGAAAAGCGGCTTAACGGCAAAGAAAAAGAGGGAGAGCAAAAGCAGGTTGTTGCTCTGTCTGCTCTGGTGTTTTTGGCAGGCTTTACGGTGTCGGGATTGGATTATAGATTTAATCTGACCGATATACCCGTTATTGGAGTCGTTGCCGCATCGGCACTGTTTTTGCTCAGCTACGCCGTGTATGCCGAGGTGATGAAGGAAAATTCCTATCTCTCTCGTACCATTGAGGTGCATGAGGGACAAAAGGTTATTGAGGACGGGCTGTACGGAATCGTGCGCCACCCAATGTATTTTGCCACTGTGCTGATGTTTTTGAGCATACCCGTTATACTCGGCTCGTTGCTTGGTTTTTTAATCTTTTTGGCCTACCCCTTTATCATTGCCAAGCGGATTAAAAACGAAGAAAAGCTGCTGTCTGCACAGCTTGAGGGGTATGAGCAATATACCAAAAAGGTTAAGTACCGCCTTTTCCCCTTCATTTGGTAAAAGAAAAAACCTTGTGAGTTGCCTCACAAGGTTTTTGTTTTGCAATTATTATACTGCGCCAACGGCAATCAATACCTGAAGCACAACGAAGCAGGTATAAATACCCAAAAGGGTGATGCCCTGCCAGCGCTGAAGCTTGCCCTTGAAGATGGCGGGAAGGGTCATAAGTCCCATTACCACAACCATCAGCGGAATTTCAAGCAACAACGAGGTGTTGTAGCCAAGCAGCTTGCTGCCCTCGGGTACGATGAAGGGTGAAATGGTAACGGCTGTACCTGATACCAATACCAGATTGAAGATGTTTGCGCCGATAATATTACCAAGTGACAATGCGCCGTGACCCTTAAGAAGTGCCGTAACGGCTGTTACAAGCTCGGGCAATGAGGTGCACAAGGCAACGATGGTTACGCCAACAACCTCGGTGGGAATACCGGCCATTGTTGCAAGTGCTACCGAGGAGCCCTCGAGCATATCTGCACCTACGGCAATAAGTCCTGCGCTTATAGCCAAAAGAATTAAATTCTTGGGAATTGAAATCTTTTTAAGCTCTGCTTCATCCTCTTGCTCTGCATCCTGCTGAACGGGCTGTTTGAAGCCCTTGTAGATGGTGGTAGCCATATATACACCAAACACCAACAGCAGAATTATACCGAAAATTCGCTCAAATCTGCCGAAGAAATAGGCGGCCACTATGTAAATAAGGGCTGATGAAAAGAAGAATGCCACGGGGGTTATAACGGTTTTGTGGTCAATTGCAGCAGGGCGGATTGCAATGGTAAGGGCGGCAATCAATGCAGTGTTGCATATGATTGAGCCGATTGCATTGCCGTATGCAATGGCACCGTTGTTGTTAACTGCGGCAGTAACTGATACCATAACCTCGGGCAAGGTAGTGCCGATTGACACAATGGTTGCACCAACGATTATTTCGGGCACATGGAAGCGCTTGGCAATGTTAACGGCACTATCTACAAACCAGTCGCCGCCCTTGATGAGCAAAACAACGCCGATGGCAAACAAAACCAACGCGCCGATAAGGCTGTCGGTAAGTCCGTTATACCAAGCCATAATTTCGTTAAACATAAATTGCTCCTTATTATAAAGATGCTTTACTTTAAAACGCACCCCACAAAAATTGCGAGGTGCATTTTTTAGTTTTCAGGCCTGCTAATCCTTAGTCATCAAAAGGATATTTATCAGAAACAAAGGGTGTTTCTTCGCAAGTCATGGCCTCACGGGTCAATGGGTAGCGCTGATCATACAAGCAGAAGCCAACGCCGTATTCGTCCTGACGATTTCTGGTGATAAACTCTTCTCGCTTGGCTACATTGGTTTCGCCAATGAGATAGAGATATTGAATTTCTGCCCATTTTGCCATACCTTCATAAACAATCAAGCGATTGCTTTTGGGGCAAGGCTTGAGTTTTTTGTTGTTGTCCCAATGAGTGTATTGCCAAATATGAGTAAGTTCGTGAGCAAAGGTGGCCACCAAAGAAATTCTGGGTGCGCCATTCTCCAAAAGAATAGTATATTTTTTCTTCTTATTAACGGCAACACCGAGAATAAGCATACTTTGCTCATCCTTTGTTCCAATAGGAACGCCAACCTTTTTCTTCAGTTTGCGCTCGTCAAGCACCTCGATGGATACGGGAACATCAACAGTAGCGCCAAAGAAGGTATCCATATTAGAGATAACGCGTTTGCACAGCTCTTGAATTTCTTCTTTATCATTTACTATTGAGCGGCTGCAGGCTGTGCAGCGAAGGCGTCCATCAGGCAAACGGAAATATTCAACACCGGCAATCTCTGTACCGCAATATGAGCAATACATCTGATTTTTCTTTTTCTCGGTGTTTTGGAAGAGCTCTGACTGACCCTTGCCCTCACGAGCCTGACGAAGCTCACCGCCATCGAAACCTAAACCTTGCAGGAAGGATTTTGTGCCTTCAAGGTCAAGTGCTGCGGTGCGTTTGCCACCGTTGTACCTGAGATAGTATCTCTCATGATAAGGGGGACGCTTCATAAGCTCTGCGATGGGGTCGATAGCAGGCTCTTCTGCAGGAACTTCCTCGGTAGAATCAGGCTCCTCAGTTGCTTCTGAGGCGCCTTCTTCATTTTGAGGGAGCGCATCCTGAGGAATGTCATCTACAACAGGTTCGGCAGTTTCCTCAACGGTTTCGCTTGTGGGGAGCTGTTCCTCTGCAGAGGTTTCGTTTTGAGTTGCCTCTTCTTGAGGGGCTTGCTCTTGGACGATTTCTTCAGGTTGCTCTTGGGCAATCATGATGTTTTCATCACTCATTCTCGCTCACCTCACCTTCGGTTTGCTCTGATTGTTCGGGCTCTTGTTGTACTTCTTCCTCAATCTCCTCAACGGGGACTTCGTCGGAAGTATCCTCAACAGGGGTTTCCTCTTCGAGGTTATCCTGTGCAGGAGCCTCGTCCATAATCTCATCCTCAGATGCATCGGCAGGCACTTCAAGTACAGACTCTTCTTCAACAGGTGCAGCCTCTACCGGTTGCTCTGCTTCAGCTGCCTTTGCAGCCTGCTTTTCCTGCTTTTTCTTTTGCTTAGCATCTCTCTTTTCTGCTTTGTTGGCGCGCATACGCTCCAACCAGCTCATTTTCTTGGGAGGTGCCACGGGGGCAGGCTCTTCAGCAGGAGTTTCCTCGTCAGTTTCCTGCTCATCGCCATCGGCAGGCCGGGATTCTTCAGAGAGCTCTTGTTCGGTACCGTTTTCGGCTTGCTCGGCAGCCTCTTGCTCAGCAGCTTGCTTTTCGGCTTCCTTTGCTGCCTTTTCGGCTTGTTCTTTTTCTTCGATTGCTTTGTGGCGCTCGGCCATCTTGGCTTCGAATTCTCTCTTGGAGCACTTGACCCACTTGCCGTTAACAAACTTGTGGGGCTTGCCGTAGATCATCATATAATCCTGCTCGGGTACTTCTATCTCGGCCTCATTTTTGCCCTTCTTTTCTTTCTTATCCTTTTTCTTGAAAAGGCCCTTGAACCAATCTACGACCTTACCGAAGAAGCCTTTCTTCTTAGCGGGTTTGCCGTCGTATACATCAAAGGGCTCGGGCTCTTTAACCTCTTCAGGTTCATTCTCTTTGCGAATGCTCTCTGCAATTTGCTCATCGTTCCAGCTGAGGTAGTCGGAAATGATCTGGAAGATGCGGCCGATGTTACGCTCAACAGCAATAAGCAAGCCAATGTCAAGCTGGCTATCCTCTACAATGAAGATGCATTTGTCAACATTCTCTACACCCTCTGCCAAACTAAGATTGTAGGTCAAGGGGGCTTCGAACTGACCGGGAGTGATTGCAGAAATAAAGGATTGGTTTTCTGCAAAGAGAGTTACAAAAACCTCGTTAAGAAGGTTGGTAAGAGTCATTCGTACCGAATCGGTGAAGGCATCACCTAGCTTGGAGAAGTCAAGCTTCAAGATATGCTTGTGGTGATACTTACGGGCAGGTACGCCATTGACGGTTACCAAGGTTCCGTTGTCAAAGTCGTTGTAGGCACCCAATTTCCAATATCCCGGGGTGTCAACGGTGAAATCAGCAAATTGATAGTGAACATCAATATTGTTGATGGTTTTAAGCTCACCCATAAACTGTGAGTCTTCAAGGTGGCTGATGGTATAATTGCGCACCTGACGGTAAGAAAGGCGACCGCCGATGTGATCGGCTGCACGACGCACCAAAATGCGATCGTCGGCAGCGGTTGATACCATTTCATAATATTTACCATTAAGGGTAAAGAACTGACCGGGAATATATTTTTGATAAATATGACCCTTAAGCTCGGTGCCCAGATAAAGATCCTTACTGTCTTGCTCGGCAATGTAGCTGGCATTTTTCAGGTCATCCAGAATGAAACGGATGAAATCTTTATTTTCAATGGTATATACGCTTTCAAACTTGCCACTGTCAACAGAGTAAACGCGCTTGTAAAGAAGAGTATCCTTCTTTTCAAACTGCACGGTTTTGCCGTTGGCATTGACACTGATAACAGGATTTTCTGCATCGGCGGGTTGCGCTGCATCAGAGAATATTACGCACATTTCCTTCCACAATTCTGCGGCAAGGTCTTGCGAGTCAATATTGAGCAACAGCATTTGTCTGCGAAGAACATCCTCTGAAACATTATCTACACACAACAGCAGGCTGAGGGTGAGGATAATATTTCTCTTGGTGCGGGCATAGTCTGCGGTGATGTAAGGAATTGCCTTTGCATCAGCTGTAAACAGCTCGGTGTTGGCAGACATATATTCGCGAAGCATATATTCGGTTGAAATAACGTTAACAAAGCCCTGCTTTTCAGCAATTGTTGCAAAGTTTCTGCGGGTTTCAAACAGGTTGTTGCGCTCATCCTCAACAGTGATGTAGGAGTAGTCGTTTACTCTCTCGTCACATATATTGAAGGATGCGTGGAAGCTGTTATCAAAGGTTTCCTGCGTAGTGGGCAGCTGAGCATAATCAAGAATGTCATAGTAATACTGCTTGGCAATCCAGCGTGCATCGCGCACGGGGTAGCTGTCGCCACCATACCAAACGGCCTTCTTGACCTGGTTTTTCAGCGCTACGGTTGAAAGTTCAGTGCCCATACCAAGACATCTTGAAACGCCGGGCAATATACGGTGCTGCAGATAATCACTGTCGGCAGTCCAATACATATATGAGCTTGTGCCGTGGGGATATTCGGTTGCCGATACCTCGGTGATATTGGTCATCAGGATGTGTGACAGGGCATCGACCAGGCCATCGCAGTTGCGGTCGATTGAGCAGAAGGTGATGGCATTGTCCTTGCCGCAGTTTTTGATGAGCAAATTCAAACCGATCTGTGCGGTTGTAACCAGCCTTGAAGGCTCAACCAGCATCACAAAGGATACCTTTTTGAGGAAGGCCAGGTTATTCTTGTGAATATCCAGGTCGTGAACGCTTGAGCGAGATACTATACCGATGTCGGGAAGCTCGTCATCCTCAAGCTTTTTATCGTCCAAAACAGCAATATTCCAAAGCTCGGGCACATTAGAAACCTCTAACATACCGCTTTCGCACCATTGGCGCAAATCCTCCTCTGTGCCGTGACGGCCGAGGACAATCATTACCTTGCCGCCGGTGAGCAATGCGCGATTCATTGCATAGAAGGCATAGGGATTGAGCTTGTCATAGAAGGGGGTGTTGAAAAGCAGGCTTTTGCCCGTGGCCAGTTCGTAGCCGCTGCGCAAATAATCTACATTAGGCTTAAGGCCATCAACCATCTTCTTACGAATGAAGGCTGAATAGTTGCGTCCGATTTGTGCGCCCTCTTTTTCAATTTGAACAAGGATATCCTCTACCCCGCCGCCCATAATTCCAACATTATTGACGGTGGTACCTTCAGCAGAAAGCTTGTCACCAAACAAGGCCTTCAAGGGCTTTCTGAGCAAGGGATACATTGCAATGTGGTCAGATTTGTCGGATTCAAGTGAGAAATCAGCCTCTTCTTTTTCCTCTTTTTCCAGACCGTCAATGAAGAAGGCTACCTCTCCGATGATGATTACTGCAAATACAGGATAGAAGGGTGCGGCAATGGCATTGTTCATACACAAGCTGTATGAAATGAATAGAGCGATGGCAGAAAGTATTGCGCTGCCGTAGTAGGCTGTTTTGATAAAGGTGCGAGCCTGACCGTAGTGCTCTTTAATGTACCAGATTTCATCCTCTTCATTATAAGTATAGAAAATTTCCATCACTCTGCCGAGGAAGGTGTCCGGCTTAACCGCAAACTTGCTGAAAATGGTAATCAATATTCTCTTGAGGAAAATAAAGGCAATAAGCGCTGCGGTATTAAAGATAATTGACTCTAGGTATACACCCCAGCTTGTATATATATCGAATATGAAATCGCCGATAAAGTCGAGATTAAACCTTTCGCAAAGGTCAACCAACTTAAGCACGAGATTCATAAGCAAGGTGGTAATGCTACTCAGGAATATGAGCAGGACCACACTGTATACTACCGACAGAACAGGCATAAGATACTGTCTGTGGCGAACCTCTTTTTTCATATTTGTTTTGCCGTTAATGAAAACGAACAGAATGAAGGGAAGGAAGGATATTGCTAATTGAATTAAAAACCAATAATCACTCATAAATTCCCTCCATTCTTACCGATATTTTTTTAATGTAGCTTGACGGAACGCTGACAAAATTGCCACTGCTTATAAACTCGATATGACGGGCATCACCTGCCAGGAAGGGCGGGTCGTAATCATACTCTTTTTTCATATCAAAGTCATACTCGTAGGGTCTTGACATTGTTTCGTCGAACTGAGTTCTGTCGCCAAAATAGTCGTGATACTCTTCTTCCAAATGGGCACGAAGCTTGCGAATATCCTCAAGATGCTTCTGACGGATGCGCAGGCGCTTGGTGTATTCATCAACATTCTTTGTTGAATATTTTTGAATAGCGTGGCCTCTGCGTACGTTGCACATTGTGCTGAGGTATCTTGAGAAGCATGCTAACGAGTGCCTGATGTCACTCATAATTCCATGAGCAGAATCGTTGTAGGCGTTAACTGCCTTTTTGATGGTTGTGCGCAGGAAGAAAAGTGAAACAAACATTATGGCGGCAAGTGCGCCAAGCATACACAGAGTTACCACTACGGCGGTGGTGACCATTTTGGGTGTGCTGCCGTTTGCGAACATAAAGGGCAGGAAGCACATTAAAAACAAACCCAGAAAGATTGCCATAAGAATTATGGTGGTCTTCATCGTCATACGGCGACGGGTAACCTTTTTAACCTTTTCCGATTCCTTTTCAAGTTGTTCGGTATAACGGTTCATATCTGCAAGACTTTCGGGTATAGCGTCAATCATTTCGTTTTCAAGGTTATCGGTAACATCCTTGACATCCTCTACCTGATAGGGAGTGAAACGGGTAACGTCTACATCCATAATTTCGCTTGCAAGGTGGCTTTGGCCTACGCTCTGTCTGATGGCGCGTATACGCTGCTTGCCGATGTAAGCGAGTGCATTTTGAGATATGTCATAACTGCGGTTCCATTTGTTAAACTCGTTTTCAGGCGAGTCGTAGAACAAACCGTAGTCGGTATCAGCATATACCTTATCTTCATCACAGGATTGATCAAGAACAACAGAAACATCCCTGGGGGTAGAAATAAGTGCCTCTACCTCTTTATCTGACAAATTGCCGGGGATTTCACCACGTATTCTATCCATCTCGGTGTTGATAAAATCTGCGGTTGCAGCCAGCTTTTTGTCATAAGAGTTTACCATTATGGTAAGAGGGGTGTCGTCTGTTTCGGTTTCAAGCTGATAAAGGTGACGAGCTTGCATTGCGCTGCTCGGCACGGGGTTAGATGCAAATATTAAAACCGAAGCTAAAAAGCGGATATAGTCGGTGCGAAAATCCCGATGAGTGCGCGGTAACAGGTCGAAAACCAAAAAGCGCATCTTATCAAAATACATATTTCTGTCGGCAAAGCTTGAATATTCATTCTCGTTTCGCAGAGTCCAATATGCATTGGGATCAAAGAAGTTGCTGTCCGCTGTGCGAAGAGATATACAATGAATCTCTGACGGGTAGGCAATGTTGAGATATTTATCTGCAACAAAATCCTTACGCAGCTGTTCCTTTAAACGCAGTTCATATTTGTATTGGTCGCGCTCCATTACTTCAAGCACAGCACTAGTTTTTATGGCTGATAAGCCAATTTGGGAAACTGCCCAATCGTGAACCGACTCATGCTCAATAGCATCGTTGAGGATATAGCCCTCGGGACGATAGCAGAGCCAGGTGCTTAGCTTTTGTAACGGAAGAGCCAATGCGTTTTTGTAAATCTCTTCTTTTTCTTTTGCCAATGATTCAAAGTATGTTTTCCAATCCTCTTCCCACTGATGTCTTAAATCGTCTGACTCGGGAAATTGGGAAGGCTGAGCCAAATCGGCAAGCGCGCTGCTGTCAACAATATCAAAAGGATTTCTTGCCTTTAAGGCTTCGCCCTTGCAGTTGTTGAGAATAACTGCGCGCCACTTCTTTTCGCGGCCCACGGCATCTATCAATCCGGGGACAGACTCTTCAAGAGTCTGTCCTTCGGGATTCCACTGACAAAATACTAAATCTTTGCTTCTCAGAAACGGTTCGAAAAACAGTTTGTTTTCCTGCTGTATGGCATCAATATGTTCTTTTTCAGCTATTAAAACTGTGAACAAATCGCTCATCTCCGTTTCTTGTTAAAATTATAAGCTTTCTCTTTCTTTGAACTCTTTGGCAACCTTATCCAACAGAGCTTCGTAATCTTCCGGCTCCGGAGCAGAAAGGATTACGTCCTTAATCTTGCGCTGGATGATGTCGAGAACCATATTTTCGCTTGCTGAAGGAGCGCGCAAATATTTCTCGTAACGCTCATAGTTGCGCTTGAGAAGGTTGAACTCGTCAGTCAAACGAGTGCAGAGAACGAACTTAACATCCTCAGGCTTCTCCCACTTTGCGTACTCCTCACGGAATACGTCAACAACAGCGTCAACCATTGCAGTAATTTCTGAAATGTAACGGCTGGAGTTGGGCAGTGAGCAGTAGAACATCAAGGGAATTGCAAACAAGCTGGTAGCATTTTCTACATAGCGCTTGCCGTCATCCTCCATACCAAGGTACTGATCCTTAAGCTTGGCGCGATCTTCCTTGTTCTTAAGGATGATGTCCTTAAGGGCGTCAAGGCCCTTTTGTGAGCCATCGTAAGAGTTGTTGATAGCAGCATCTTCATCAGCTGAGATAAGGTTGAGCAGGTTGAAGTTGGCCATATCGCGGAAGAACTCGGTGTTCTCATAGTTGCAGTTCTTGGCTTCGCTCATTGCTCTCTTGCGGTTCTTGATAAGTCCGATGTCTTCAACTACCTTGTAGTTTACATACAGGGCGTCCAATACCTCGTAGAACTCGTCACAAAGGGTGCCGTTGGGTACCTGAAGCTCCTGATAACGGTCAGCAGAATCGTGATACTGATAAACCTTCTTGCCATTGGCAACGGCTGACAAGGGACGATGCTGAATAGCGCCGTGAATCAAGCCGTAGATGAAGGCCTTATGTACCTTGCGGGTTACCTGATCCTGATATTCGAAGTCAAGCTCGGGCATGCTCTTGATAGAATCCCAGCTCTTGTCGATGTGGGTAGAGATAGCGGCATTCTTGGTTGAATCGGGTCCGATCAAACGAGAATAGTCGGTGTAAGCCTTATGATAGGTGCCTGCGCTCTTCTTACCGGTTTCGGTTTCGAAGGGAGCAGCAAACTTCTTAAGCTTGTTGGGAGTGAGGTTGTAAAGTGCGTTGTAGAAGTGAATCTCATACTTAGAAACGGTATCAACAGCTTCGCCGTTGGGCATCAAATCCTTAACGCGGAACTTGCGGTTGTCCAAAAGGATCTTGTTGTAGGCGCAAACCTTGATCTCTCTGGGCTCTTCATTGGTTACACGCTGTACAGAAGGAGCTGCGATGCGAGCGCCCATTGCGATAACCTCGGCGATGTGTCTTTCAGCATCGGCAACAGTAATCTGACCGAATACCTGATTTTCATCGTCGCCGCCCTCTTTGCGCTGACGGATACGAGCCTTGAGGCGCTGCTCAAGCTCGATAGCGCCGATGATGTCCTTGTTGATGTCGTCGCACTTCTCGCGAACGCTCTCGCCGAAGTAGCCCATCAAAATGTCATCAAAGATGTCAACACGGCGATCCTCTTCAATATAACCACCACCGGTGTTTCTGATTTCAAGGTTGAATACAGCGTTGCTCTTAACAGCGTCGAAGATGCGGCCGTTGATGTCGGAGTTGAGCATGGTGGTTTCTTTTTGAGCCTTTTGCAATGAGAAGTTGCTGAGCTCTACCAAAAGCTCTTCGGTAGCGCAGATGTTTACAAAAGAGTCACCCTTCTTATACTGCAGGGCATCAATCATATCAATCTTCTTGCGGCTGAGATCCTTTACCTTATATGCGAAGGTGTTGAAGAACTGCTCGAACTGCTCTGCAAAGGCCTGGATGTAGTCTTTACCCTTTGCATAGGCTGCGTGAACAGCAACCTTCTTGCAGTAGTCTTCAATCTTGTTGAAATATGCAGGTACTTCCTTATAGGCAGACTCGTTAAGAGCGGCATAACCCTTGATTTTATCGATGATACCGGGTTGATCCTTCTCCAATGAAGCCAATCCGTCGATACCTCTTACAGAGCCGTTAGAGAACTTGAACTCGTACTCCTTGTTCTTGAAGTTCTGAAGTGCCTTTGCTGCGTTGATGTGTTCGTCAGAACCGGTCTTTTCAATGAACTTCTCCAACAAACGATACAATACAAAACGGGCTGCGCAAGGATGGAGAATCTCGCCCTGTGCGTTCTTCATCAAGCTTTCAATACTGTAGGTGTCGTTGATAGCAACGGTCTTCTGATCATTGGTCATCAATGCCTCTACCCAGTTGCTTACGATGCCCTCAATGATGGGGCTGCCGTCCTTGTTCTTTGCTTCTACCTTAGAGGCAAGAACTCTCAAGGAGTTGGCTGCAGCAGCGATCTTTTCTTTTTCGCCGAAGGCTTGCTTCTTGCTCCACTTTTTAGCGTTGTCATAAGTGCTCTTATAACGGCTGTCGTTCATAATGGTAGCAAAGGCCTGTGCCTCGAACTCTTGCATAAACATTTCGATTCTGTCGTCGATGCTGTCAAGCTCGTAGGTGTTGTTGAGGTCCTTTGAGAAGGGATCCTTTGCATTGAGCATAATATCGCAATACTTCTTGCTGATGGGATCCCAGGTTGACATGGGAACGCCGCGCTTCTTTTGCTCGGCACGGTAGGTCTGAACGCCCTTGTCATACTTGGTCCACTTGGATGCATCGCCTTCGCCACCGATACTGTCGATAGCCAAATCGTATGATACATATTCAGCAATCTTCTCATAAGGATAGCGGATAACACCTGCACCGATACCGCCGAAACGGTTGCGGCCGTAGTTGCCGGGCTTGGTCATTTCTTTAATAATATTGTCTTCTACAGAGAAGGCCTTCTTCTGCATAGGACCGATGTTTTGCTCATAAAGGGCCTGAGCAGCCTGGTCGATGTACTGACCGATGCTGATCATGGTGCTGTCTTCAGCATCCTGACCGTCCATAAGGAAGCAGAAGTCTACAGGCAGCAATGAAAGTGATTTTTGCTTGTCAGAGCCTGCAATAGATACATTAACATGCATATTGCTGAACTGCTTCAAATCTTCATCCAAATCGATGAAGCCTGAGCCCTTCATCATAAATGCGTTAAGCTCTTTAATGGTAGCGTAAGCATTACGGGCCTGGCTGTCGCGCTCGGTTTGTGAATCGATAACGCTGTCCAAAGTTTCGGGAAGAAGAATCAATGAGCGAACGATAAGGCTGGTGTTGGGATACTTTTCCTTAACATAGTCGCGGATGAACATACTCAAGGGGAGGATGATACCTGAACCGGTACCACCTGAAGAGGTAGATGCGAGAACAACACGCATTGCCTGCTTCATCTCTTTGCCGGTCTTGCGGAAAAGATCATCAATAGCATCGTAAAGGGGACGAATCTTGCCTGTCTTAATGGTAGCGTTAAGAGCCAATCTGGAGATAGCACGAACCTGACCTGCACCTTCAGAAACGGTCTTGTCATACATTACAGAGTTTTTAGGGAACCATTTCTTTCTGGCTTCATCATCATAGTCAAGATAGCTTCCTACAGTCTGGGTGTTGGAGGTCTGTACCCAGTAAATCTTGGACTTGCCGTTGGCAATGTCAGAAAGATCGTTTACGTTGGTGTCCAGACAAAGAAAGTTTATGTTGTCCTTTTCTTCGGGAGCGCATAGGTCAGCAACTTTTTTAATGATCTTACAGCCTGTACCTCCTACGCCTACAAAGAGGGTAGGT
>JAZNIT010000050.1:0-9254 GCA_045577615.1 Acutalibacteraceae bacterium | reverse complement strand
TGTGGTTAGGGATAATTCGCCTAAAACAGCGACTTTTTGCAGACCAATGCGTTAAAACACCGCAGTACGCGACAGCGTTACTGCGGTGTTTTGCCTTTTGTTCTATCAAAAATTCATCTGTTTTAGGTGCTTGCAGTTTTGTAACAAATAATTTTGTTTCATTCGTAAAGCCTGAAGCCTGCAGTAATACTTTGTGTATTACAAGGGCAAAGGCGAAACGATGAGGCAAAATTAGGTTCCAAAACCGATTTCGTCCCTAATCACAACTCCCTAATTCGTGTATCTTTTTTATGCTGAATACCTATGCAGTTTTTACAACTCAACAAATCTATATTCGGTAGCAGAGGTCTTGGCCGCAAGGCAAAGCGCGGCACTCTCAATTCCTTGTGAAAGGGGAGCGCAGGATTTGCCCTCGCCCTTCATAACGGCAACAAAGCTTTCTGCCAAAACGGTGTCACCGCCAAAGTGAGCCCCCGCCGCATTGGCAAAGTCGAATCTTTCTACCTTATTCTCATCGTGACGGTAAAGCACAATCTCATCGCTGTACCAGTCAAATTCAATGGTACCCTTGTATCCGATAAGTCGGGCACCTCGTTTTGAAGCGCCGTTTCGCACAATGAAATTCTGTGAATAGACAACGTGCATACCGCTGTCATACTGTATAATAACGCTGCCGCTATCCTCGTTGCCCGTGTCAACGGCAAAGCAACAGTATTCGCCCTTGGGCAGATTGTCGCCTGCCTTAATAACGTTTTCAGGGCTTTCGGGGCAGGTGCTTGCTTCGTCACAGTCGGCGCATTTTAATCCTGCAGGCTTGTCGCCTTTAAAAATCTGTTTCGATTTCATAGCACACAGCCTGACGGGCTTCATACCACCAAGCAGATAATTAATATAGTCAAGGTCATGGGTAGCCTTTTGCAAGAACAAACCGCCCGTTTCATTTTCATCACGGTACCACTTGTGATAATATCCGCGAGCGTATGTAACGTTATCGAAGGCCTGCACGTGTTCGATTTTTCCGATTTTGCCTGAATCCACAAGTTCCTTAACAAATTCCAGTTTTTTAGATGTGCGCAAGGGATAAGAAACCACGGTTATATCCTCCATATGGGGGATGCCTTTTAGCCTTTCAAGGTCGTCATAGGTGGTGCAAACAGGCTTTTCAAGATAAAGGGGCAGGTTGTATTCAGCCACGAGCAAAGCATACTCGGTGTGGGTTGAGCAGCGTGTGCCAATCAGCACACCGTCAAGTTTTTCGGTATCAAGCATTTGACGGGCATCGCTGTAATAGCGCACCTTGCTGTACTTTTCATCCTTAAGATTTTCTCTTTTAACCTTTTCAATATCGGTATCGCAAACACAGGTCACAACAGCCTCGCCATTGCTGACCTCATAAATTTTTTTAATAACCGATGTGATTCTGTTACCGCAACCGATAACACCCATTTTAAGCATATTAACAACTCCCTAAAACTTCTCTATGTTAATTTTATCATAACTCAAAAAATATACAATATAAATTTTGCTTTTCTCTATGTAAATCTTGCAAAATATAATTATAAGTTGTATAATTCCACAAAAAGGTGACGATATCTTTGGGTGGATTGATAAGAAGAGGATATTGTTCAGACAGTGTAAAGAATAAATAACGAGGTAACGGTATGAGCTTTTTCAAACAAAATTCCGAGATCACAATACCTGACCAAATTCCCCTTGTGGCAGAAAACAGCTTTATAAACAAGCCCGCCGACACCGATAAATTGCCTCTTTTTGACGAGATAAAAGAGGATTTGCCGCACCCCATTTGGCAAGACCACGAGGATTATATCGATTGCTATTGGAAGGCATGGCAGATTGCCTTTAGCAACCTGCGCACCGCCAATGGAGAAACGGGCTTTGTGTCCAATTTCATCGACACAGCCTTTAACGGATGCCTTTTTATGTGGGACTCCTCCTTTATACTTATGTTCGGCAAATACGCCAACCGAATTTTCAATTTTCAGAAAACTCTGGATAACCTTTATTCCCATCAGCACAGGGATGGATTTATCTGCCGCGAAATAAACGAGGCATCGGGTAAGGATAGCTTTTCCCGTCACGACCCTTCCGCCACCGGCCCTGAAATTATGGCTTGGAGCGAGTGGGAGTATTACCTCAATTTCGGTGATAAAGACCGCCTTGCCAAGGTCTTTCCGCCTCTTATGGCGTTTCATAAATGGACTTCAGAGCATCTTACATGGCCCGACGGCACCTATTTCTCATCGGGCTGGGGCTGCGGAATGGATAACCTGCCGCGCCTGATGAAGGGTTATTCCCAAACTTTCAGCCACGGCCATATGGTGTGGGTTGACACCTGTATGCAGGAGTTGATGACCTGCACCATACTTATGGATATGGCAAAGGAGCTTGACCGTATCGAATATATAGCCGAGCTGTCTGCCGAGCGTGACAATCTTGAAAAGGTTATAAACCAAAAACTTTGGGATGAAAAAAGCGGCTTTTACTACGATTTGTGGAAGAATGGACAGATGAATATGGTGCGCCATATCGGTGCATTCTGGGCGCTTATGGCACAATGTGCCCCCGAAGACCGCGCCGATAGACTCATTGCCTACCTTAAGGATGCAAATGAGTTTGGCACCAACCATCCCATTCCTGCACTTGCAAAAAGCCACCCTGAATATAGCGCCGACGGCAATTATTGGAAGGGCGGAGTTTGGGCTCCCACCAACTATATGGTGCTTAAAGGCCTTGATAAATACGGCGAGTTTGACCTATCTCACGCCATAGCAGCCAAGCACCTTGACAATGTTGTGTCGGTCTACAAAAAGTATGGCACCCTGTTTGAAAACTATGCCTCCGACCGAGCTGAAAAGGGCAATCAGTCCAAGCCTGATTTCGTGGGTTGGACAGGACTCGTGCCTATTTCCATGCTGTTTGAGTATGTGTTTGGCATCAAGCCCGATGCACAGAAAAATCGCATCACCTGGCATATAAACCTCACCCAAAAGCACGGCGTTGAAAAATATCCCTTCGGCAGCGATGGAGAACTGACTCTAATCTGCGAAGCAAGAGAAAGCGCCGACCAAAAGCCACAAATCACCTTCAAGTCAAACATCCCTGTAGAATTAGAAATCGTATGGGGCAGCGAAGGTAACAAGCAATCAATAATAATGTAATAAAAAGAGCAATCATCGAAATGATGATTGCTCTTTTCTCATTCAAACATTTTCAAGATGGTTTCTTTAGGCACCGCGCCGATATTTTCTGCAGTGATTTGCCCGTCCTTGACAACATACAGGGCAGGGATGCTCATAATACCGAACTTTTGAGCAAGCAAAGGCTCCTCGTCCACGTTGACCTTGCCGACGGTGTATTGAGGGTTTTCCTCGGCAATCTCCTTAACAAGGGGGGCAACCATCATACAAGGGCCGCACCAATCAGCATAAAAATCAATAAGTACGGGCTTGGGATTATTAAGCACCTCTTGTTCAAAATTATCAGCAGTTATTTTAATAACACTCATACGGTCAACTCCTTTTTAATCCTTCGATTTGTAATAGAGCAAGCAGTGACAATAACCCTCAAAATCAGGGTCGGCAATTTGCTCTCTGAATTCCTTGCAAATGCACTTGAATTCTTCGGTTTTGGACAATCGGCAAGGGCAGTAGCCATCCCGTTTTTTAAGACCTTCTTTAATGCGAGCCACTACCTCAGGATTTTCATTAAGACGAACTGCCATACAATCACCTCTTTTATAATATGCCCTTACAGCGCGTCAATATAACGGCAAGCGGCAACTGCGGAAACAGCGCCGTCAGCGGTAGCGGTAGCAACCTGACGCACCTGCTTTTTGCGGCAGTCACCTGCAACAAAAACGCCTGGGGTTTTGGTAAGGCAATCCTCACCCGAATTGATGTAGCCTGCGTTATCAAGCTCGGCAAGATGAGCAAATGCGCCGTTTTCGGGCACAAGACCGATGGCAACAAACATACCGTCTGCCTTGATTTCAGCCTTTGTGCCGTCGCTTACACGCTCGGTAATAACGCCGCTGAAAGCATCTCCGTCGGGAATGGCAGAGATAATGGTGCCGGTAATAATTTCAACGTTGTCGCGCTTTTTAAGAATATCCTGCAGCTGTTGCTCACCGGTCAAAAAGTCAAGATTTTGCACAACGTAAACCTTGCGGCTGGTTTCGCTCAGCAGCACAGCCTCCTGCAATGCAGAGTTGCCGCCGCCCACAAGAATAACGTCCTTATCCTTGTAAAAAGCGCCGTCGCAAACTGCACAGAAGGATATACCCTCGCCGATAAATTTCTCTTCATTTTCAAGGCCAAGATGGCGATGCTTTGCACCGCAAGCGATGATAACTGCCTTGCCCTCGTATGTGTTGCCGTCCTCGGTAGTAACCAACTTAACTGTGCCCTTGTCCTCAAGAGCGGTAACGGTTTCAACCTCAACCTCTGCACCCTGAGCGAGGGCCTGCTCAACCATCAGGTCGGCAAGACCGCTGCCGCTGATGCTCTCAAAAGCAGGATAGTTTTCAACCTTGGGCGAAAAGGTGATTTGTCCGCCAAAAGCGCCCTTTTCAAGAATAAGCACGCTTTTGTTGGCGCGGCGTGCATATATTGCGGCGGTAAGACCTGCAGGGCCTGCGCCGATAACTATAATATCATACATAGCTTACACATCCTTATAAAATTAACGGGCGGAGTCAACTCCGCCCGTTATGGCAATTAACCTTGAACGGCTTGAATAAACTTCTTAACGTTGGGCACACCAACAAACTTTTCAATCTCGCCATTCTTAACAGCTACCAGAGTGGGAGCCTGCTTAATACCTAATGCTTCGGTCAACTCTTTGTTTTGCTCTGCGAGCATATGATTGTAGCTGATTTCAGCCTTTTTGAGCAAAGACTCGGCAACCTTACAGTTGGGGCAAGTGGCGGAAGCGAACAGATATACGCCATCTTCAAGAGCGGCATTAGCCTTGGTATCACAAGCGCATTCTTTATTTGCAACGCCGGTTCTGGTCATAACAGAGTTAGCGATGTCATAGGTCTTGCGTTCCTTATACTCTTGTGACTTACCGTCGTTCCAGTTCTTAACAGGTCTGTAGTAACCGGTGATACGGCTGTAAACCTCAGTTTCCTTGCCACAGGTGGGGCAGGTGTAGACCTCACCGGCGATGTAACCGTGGTCTGCGCAAACAGAATAGGTGGGTGACAAGGTGTAATAGGGCAGACGGTAGTTCTCTGCAATCTTGCGGATGATAGATGCAGCAGCGCGCCAATCGGGCAGCTTCTCACCAACAAATGCGTGGAATACGGTACCTGAGGTATAGAGAGTCTGCAACTCGTCTTGAATATCAAGAGCGGTGAAGATGTCATCGGTATAGCCAACAGGCAGGTGTGAAGAGTTGGTGTAGTAGGGGGTATCTGCATCAGATGCACAGATAATATCGGGGTAACGCTTGCGATCGTGCTTGGCAAGACGGAAAGAGGTAGACTCGGCGGGAGTAGCCTCAAGGTTGTAGAGGTCGCCGTACATCTCTTGATAGTCAGACAAGCGCTCGCGCATATGGTTAAGCACGTTCTTAGTGAACTCTTGAGTTTCAGCGTGGGTCATATCCTTGCCGATCCACTTGGCGTTAAGACCTGCTTCATTCATACCAACAAGACCGATGGTAGAGAAGTGGTTGTTAAAGGTGCCAAGGTAACGCTTGGTGTAGGGATACAAGCCCTCGTCAAGCAAGCGGGTAATGATGGTACGCTTAACCTTAAGTGAGCGTGCAGCGATATCCATCATATGGTCAAGGCGCTTGTAGAAGTCAGCCTCGTCCTTTGCGAGATATGCGATTCTGGGCATATTGATGGTAACAACACCAACAGAACCGGTGCTTTCGCCGCTGCCGAAGAAGCCGCCGGACTTTTTGCGAAGCTCACGCAGGTCAAGACGAAGTCTGCAGCACATGCTTCGAACGTCAGAGGGCTCCATATCACTGTTAACGTAGTTAGAGAAGTAGGGAGTGCCGTATTTAGAGGTCATCTCAAAGAGAAGCTTGTTGTTCTCGGTTTCAGACCAGTCGAAATCGCGGGTAATAGAATAGGTGGGGATGGGGTATTGGAAACCTCTGCCGTTAGCATCGCCTTCGATCATAATCTCGATAAAGGCGCGGTTAACCATATCCATTTCCTTCTTACAATCGCCATACTTGAAGTCCATGCGCTTGCCGCCAACGATAGCATACTCGTCAGCAAGGTCGTGAGGCACAGTCCAGTCAAGGGTAATGTTGGTGAAGGGAGATTGAGTACCCCAACGGCTGGGGGTATTAACGCCGTAGATGAAGGACTCAATGCACTTCTTAACAGCGTCATAGCTAAGGTTATCAACCTTAACAAATGGGGCAAGGTAGGTATCGAATGAAGAGAATGCCTGAGCGCCTGCCCACTCATTTTGCATAATGCCAAGGAAGTTTACCATCTGGTTGCAAAGGGTTGCAAGGTGCTTTGCAGGGGCAGAGGTGATCTTGCCGCTAACGCCGCCCAAGCCCTCTTCGATGAGCTGCTTGAGAGACCAACCTGCACAGTAGCCGGTTAGCATAGACAGGTCGTGGATGTGAATGTCGGCATTCTTGTGAGCATTGCCGATTTCATCGTCATAAATTTCGCTGAGCCAATAGTTAGCGGTGATAGCACCTGAGTTGCTGAGGATAAGACCGCCAACAGAGTATGTAACGGTAGAGTTCTCCTTAACGCGCCAGTCGGTGCTCTTAACGTACTGGTCAACAATCTCCTTATAGTCAAGGATGGTTGATTTCATGTTGCGCAGCTTTTCACGCTGACGGCGATAAAGGATGTAAGCCTTGGCAACATCGGCATAGCCTGCCTGAACAAGCACAGACTCAACGCTGTCCTGAATATCTTCAACGGCAATAACACCGTCAACAATCTTGGGCTCATAGTCAGAAGTAACCTTCAAAGCCAAGAAATCGATGATGTCAGGGTTGAATTGACGCTCGCAAGCCTCAAATGCCTGGGTGATTGCATCAGAAATCTTTTTAAGGTTAAAATCTGCAACTTTTCCGTCTCTTTTAATTACCTTATACATTTTTAAATCCCCTCTTTCTTAATTCTGTCCTCGAAGCTGAGCTTCAGGAATATAGTTTTTTACAGTTGACAACAGATTGCGCATTTCGTCGTCGTCAAAGGCGTCGCCGCCTTTAATGAGATCGCCCGAATCAACGAAACGCTGTATATAGTAGTGCTTGCAGCCAGCAAGCCATTGTCCGATTTTATCAAAATCCGCAGGGGAGTGAATACCTTTGACGGCGGTGGTACGAAACTCGTGCTCGATGCCGCTTTGACGGATAATGTTAACGCTCTTTATATAATTATCGGCAGTTCCCTCAACACCCGTGGCAAGAGCATAGCCTTCGGGGGAGCTTTTTATATCCATTGCGATATAATCGATAAGCTTCGTGTCGATGATTTGCTGTAGCCTGTCGGGCATACTGCCGTTGGTATCAAGCTTGACGGCAAACCCCATGGCCTTTACCTTGCTTATAAAGTCGGCAAGGTCGGGCTGAAGCAATGGCTCACCACCTGTGATACACACCCCGTCTATAATGCCTTTTCGGCCAGATAGATAGTTGAGCACATCTTGTGTGGCATCACTATATATTGTGGGTTCAAACACAAGTGATGCGTTGTGGCAAAAAGGGCAGCGCAAATTGCAGCCGCCGGTAAATACGGTGCAGGCCACTTTGCCCGGAAAATCAAGCAAAGTAAGCTTTTGAAAACCTTGAATATTCATATAAAAATGCTTCCTTTGCGAGAGAGTGCTTGTAAAGTATAGCACAATATAGAATCGGTGTCAATAGCAAAAAACACAAAATATTGGGTTATTTTTTAATGCTTGTTACAAGATGTTGTTGCATATTTTTGCATAAAAAATGTAAGATTTATAAGCTTTTAACAGTCGCAATCCTCTGCATCAAAGCGGTTTTTAAGCTCCTGCAAAGCCTTTTTCTCAATGCGCGAAACGTAAGAACGCGAGATTTTAAGCCGCTTTGCCACCTCTCGCTGAGGCAACGGGTTCCCTCCGCCAAGACCATAACGCAAACACAATATATCGTGTTCCCGTCTATCAAGATCTTGCATAAATCTACCTAATTGTTCAATATTTACCGCAAGGTCGATTTCGTCGGCAATGTTGTCGTCACAAGCAATCACGTCAATCAGGGTGAGGGCGTTGCCCTCGCGGTCGGTGTCAATGGGCTCGTTGACCGACAAATCGTTGACCGATTTCTTCCGATTTCTGAAAAACATCAATATCTCGTTTGCTATCCTCACCCAAATCGGTTTTAGTTTGTGAACCAAAATCCTCAGTAGTATCTTCGTCGTAATCTACGTCCGAAAACTCAATGAGTTCTTCGTCTTCATCTGCATCTATTTCAATGTGTTTTATGTAAGGTGTGATATCAGGTAGTTCGATATCACCGTCCTGTGAACCAAATAAAATAACGTGTGCATTTTCGCCATCCCATATTACACGGCGTACAATACTTTGAATGGCGGCTCTTTTTTGTTCGTAGGACATATCATCAATAGTGTTCTTGAATACTGAAAGCATTTGACGGAGTACATCAAACTCAATATCGCTAAAAGCGTGTTCGGCAGTAAGACTTATCATTTCGTCAATGCCCTGTGAGATTTTATCTATTTGAGTATTCATTTCGTTAATACGGGCGACTATTGATTTTTTTGCAGAATTATCATCTAACTCGGCAAGTGTATCAATGAGTGAGCTGACCTTTTTCTCAAGGTCGGCTTTTTCTTTTTTCATCGCACTTAACTTCTGCTCATACTGCTCACGGTTGCCGGTGTAGAAAATTTTACTTTTTTCAAGCTGCTTTACAAAATCACTTTTTTCGTCTGCAAGCTGCTTGATTTTTTCAATAACCGCAAGGTCTAAGGTATTACCGTTTGCATTACGCTTATTACAGAGGTCTTTTTTGCTACGCTCTTTCATCTTACAGACATAGGTATATATGATATCACCGTCAGCAGTTTTCCGTTTTGGGAGCTTGGGGTACATTCGGTTGCCGCAAGAGCAGAACAAAAGTCCCGTAAGCAAGGCTTCGTTTCTTCTCGGTCTGCGGAAAGATTTTGACTTGTTTCGTTCAAGGTTATCTTGAACACCCACCCAAATCTTGCCGGGGATAATACCTTGATGCTTACCAACCGAAACAAT
>JAZNIT010000049.1:0-24533 GCA_045577615.1 Acutalibacteraceae bacterium | reverse complement strand
TTGTCAAACCAAGGGCCGTTCATATCAGTTTCGCCGCCGTACCAACCGAAGTAGTGGTTGTAGGATACGACGTCGGGAATCTGCAGATAAGGATCGTCCATCTTGCACATTGAAACGGCTGCGATGGTGGTAAGACGGGTTTTATCCATCTCGTGGCAGAGGTCGTTAAGAATGCGATGGTTTTCAAGTAAATCTTCGCTTGAGCCACCAATGCTGATTTCATTTGAAAGACCCCAAACAACGATAGATGCGTGGTTGTAGTTTTGAGTGACCAGCTCTTTCATTTGTGAAACGGTGTTTTCTCGGCCGTCGGGCATATGCTTTGAAATGTAGGGAATTTCTGCCCAGATTACAAGACCGCGCTCGTCGCACAAATCGTAGAAATACTGATCGTGCTGATAGTGAGCCAGGCGGATGGTAGTAGCACCAACCTCGCAAATGAGGTCGATATCCTCTTCGTGATGCTCGGGAAGAAGTGCGTTACCAACTCCCCATCTGTCCTGATGGCGTGATACGCCGCGCAAGGGATACTCTTCACCGTTAAGGATGAAGCCGTTGTCGGGATCAATCTTAAAGGTGCGGCAGCCGAAGCGTGCGGTAACACCGTCGATTACGTTGTCATCCTCAACAAGCTCAGCCTTTGCGGTATAAAGATAAGGATCCTTGCGGCCGTGCCACAGATGGACGTTTTCAATATTAAGAATTGCAGTGGTATCAGCAGACTCAATTTGTGCTACCTGATTGCCCTCTTTATCAAGGATGGTGTAGCGAACAGTCTGACCCATTTTGCTGTTGGTAAGATATACCTCAATCTCAACGGCTGCATTGGTGCCGTCAATGGCGGGAGTGACCTTTATGCCAGGGCCGCCGTAGTAATCGAGGTCAAAGTGTGACTCGCTGACAGCAACGATATTTACGTCACGGTAAAGACCGCCGTAGAAGGTGAAGTCAGCCATTTGAGGATAGACGCGTTCATTGGCAGAGTTGTCAACCGCGATGGCCAAAACCACGTCCTTGGTAAGCTTATCGGTAAGGTCGACGCGCCAGGTTGAATAGCCGCCGTCGTGATGGGCAACTGCCTCGCCGTCAACGTAAACGTCAGCGGAGGAGTTGGCACCTCTGATTTCAAGATAGTAGCGGTCGGCGGCGGGAAGCTCGTCCTTAACGATGGTTTTTACATAGTAGCAGGTGCCACGGTAAAAATCGTTGTCACCGTCCTGTCCGTCGATGGCATTCCATGAATGAGGAAGGTTGACAAGCTCCCAGCTTTCGCTGATGGCTACGGGGATTGAATCAGCCTCTTTGGTGAATGCCCATTTGCGATTGATATTATAAACGGTTCTCATTAAAAATCCTCCTGTTTAAATTTAAGAAAGTGTCCGATTGCAGTGAGCAGTCGGACACTTTTAGATTATACTCGGTTGCTGTCTTCTGCTGTTGTGTAGGTCAAATCGTCGTCTGCTTCAACGTCGCGTCCCAAATCGGCATTCATCTTGGCCAAGGTCTTTTTGTCAAGGTTGTAAACCAAGCCAAGACCGATGAACTGCAAGATTGCAGAGAACATATAGGTAGCTGCTACGATATAACGCATATTGATAGCTACGTCCCATGCTTGGTTGCCTTCGTTGGCACCGACATATCCGAACGCTACCATTATAACAAGCACAAGTGAGGGGCCGATGCCCTGTGCAAGCTTACGGAAGAAGGAGTGAAGTGAGTATACAGTGCCCTCTTCACGGTTGCCGGTCTTCCACTCGTTGTAGTCGATAGCATCACCCATCATTGCCCAAGATACGGTTGAGTAAATGCCAAGGCCAAGTGAGAATACAAGCTGACATACGATATAGATTATCAAATCCAGACCGGTGTTGTCGGGAGTTACGATGAACAAGCCTAAGCCGGCAACAATGGAAACGATTGAGCCGAAGGTTGCAAGCTCCTTTTTGCCGTATTTGGCAACGCAAACACGGGCAAGAGGAGTGAACACTACGATAGGAATCATTGCAAAAAGCTGAACGACACCTGAAATTTGTACGTTTTTAAAGTAAGACTGGAAGATAACGGTAACAGCGGTTGCGGCACCCTGCATACCAATAAACATACCCATTGCGGCAATGGTAGCACCAACGGCGGGGCGGTTTTTCATAAAGTTGCCGAAGGCCTTGAGAATGTTAAACTTAGGCTGCTCTTCGTTAAGGGCAACATCGGTGTTTACACGAATTTCGGTGTTGCGTATCATAAACTGGAAGCATATGAATCCAAGCACACCCATAATAAGAGCGGCGATAAATACACGCTCACCGATAAGGTTGTTGTTTTTATCATAGATGATGAAGGGAAGGATAACCATGGGAAGCATATTGCCGAAGATTGAACCGACAGAACGCCATGCTGAAAGAGATGCTCTGTCTTTAACATCATCGGAAATGAGTGAAAGCAATGAGCCGTAAGGAACGTTTGCAACGGTATAGAAGGCATCCCATACCACGTAACCGGCGATGAAGATTATAAACTTAGCCCATACAGGTGCGTCGGGGAAAGGCAGGAAGCAGCATGCACCACCAACGATAAGGCCGATAGAGCCTGCCCATATGTATGCCAAGAACTTGTTGCGTTTGTAGTTGCGTTTGTCGGCGTCAATTATTGAGCCAATAAGGGGATCGTTAATTGCATCCCATACCTGAACAATGATAAGCAGCAATGCATACCAAAGGTCCATACCCATAAACTGAGTCCAGAATATAGACATAGTGCTCTTGAGTGCAAAACTCATATTACAGCCAAGGTCACCTGCGGCGTATGCTATGCTGTCGCGTATGCCAAATTTGCGCGGGGTTTTGTTTTCCATCGAAAGCAGTCCTCTCTTATAAAAAATCCTTTTTGCCCTGAGTATGTTTTAATTATAGTCAAAAGCCGCAAAAAGAGTTAGTAAATTTTTAATGTGTTTTTGTATTATTTTAATGTAATTCGTTATAGAGTGGTTGATTATTTTTTATATAACTGTTATAATACTACAAACAATAGGTTGTATTTTGTTGCATTTTACCAAAATAATTGTTGATTTGGGAGAATTAGTATGAATTACGAAGCACAACTTAATTTTTTGCGGAACGCGCTGAGCAAAATGAACGTTAACTCTTATATCGTCGACCCCAACGTCAATTTGGACGAGGGTGTAGATATGGGATTAAGACGGGTTTTGTACAAGGAAGAGGAGTCTCATTCTCTTGAATCGCTTTTTAGGGATGCTAAGCACAACGTTATATACGTGTACACCGATGCCTTTTACTGCAAATACATTTATTTTGTACTACCCGAAATTAAGCCTGATATGGTTTTTGTTGCAGGTCCCGTATTGCACACCGAAATCACCCATCAGTTTCTGCTTGAGTTGGGCGAAAAGCATAATCTCTCTACCATTGCCATCAATCAACTGAAGCTTTATTATCTAAACATCAGCAATATGCCCGAAAACAATCAGATGCTTATTCTTATCGACACCCTTGCCGAGTGTATGTGGGGCAAGGACAACTACAGCTTTTGCGACCAGTCGGATACCGACGGAGATTTTGTATCGATTGCTCAAAAGGACGTTGGATACATTGAGCAGGGCCTTGATATAAAGGTTATGGAGGCTCGCTATGCCTTTGAAAATCAGTTAATGGATGCCGTTACTCACGGCCAAATTCACAAGGCTGAAATACTCTTTTCAAATTTTGGCGAGTTGCATTTTGACCAACGAATTTCCGACAACCTGCGTAACCTTAAAAACTACAGTATTATATGCAACACCCTTTTAAGAAAGGCGGCTGAAAGAGGAGGCGTGCACCCCATACACCTTGACAGCACCTCATCCTCATTTGCACGCAAGATTGAATCTACCCCTTCGGTGAGCGAGATTCCTCACCTTATGAAGGATATGTTTAATGCCTATTGCCGATTGGTTAAAAAGCACTCTATCAAGCAATTTTCGGCACCCGTTCAAAAGGCAGTCACCACTATCTGCGCCGACCTTACCGCCGATTTGAGCCTTTGCCGTCTTGCCGATATGCAGGGCATCAGCTCAGGCTATCTGTCGGCAATATTTAAAAAAGAAACCGGACAGACGGTCACCGATTTTGTAAATCAGAAAAGAATGCAGTATGCCGTGCAGCTTTTGGGTGAAACCACCCTTCAGGTTCAGACGGTGGCACAACACTGCGGATTTCTTGACGTGCACTACTTCTCAAAGGTGTTTAAAAAGTACGTGGGCAAAACTCCAAAGGAATACCGACAAGAGGCGCACACAAAGCAACATTAACAATAAATTCAACATTTTTTGCAATTTTCATTGCATAAAACAAATGGTAAAATTGTAGAGTAACCTTATACGCTTTGGAGGCGCAAAGTATTATGAAACCGTTTATGGACAAGGATTTTTTGCTTACTACCGACACCGCTCGCTCTCTTTTTGCAGAGTTTGCTGAGAAAATGCCTATAGTTGACTATCACTGCCACGTCAGTCCCAAGGAAATTTATGAGGACCTGCGCTTTGAAAACATCACTCAGGCCTGGCTTAAGGGCGACCATTACAAGTGGCGTCTTATGCGCTCAAACGGTGTGGATGAAAAATACATCACCGGCAATGCTACAGACCGTGAAAAGTTCCAGAAGTTCGCAGAGGCTCTGCCCCGTGCAATCGGCAACCCCATGTATCATTGGTGCCATCTTGAATTGCAGCGTTATTTTGGCTATGAGGGCACCCTTAACGGTGACACCGCCGAAGAGGTTTGGCAGCTCACTTGTGAGAAGCTGGCTCAGCCCGACATGTCGGTGCGTGGACTTATTGAAAAAAGCAACGTTGCCTTTATCGGCACTACCGACGACCCCATCGACAGCCTTGAATGGCACACTCTTATTAAAGAGGAAGGCAAGCTTAAGGCTACCGTTGCTCCCTCTTTCAGACCTGACAAGGCACTTAACATTGACAAAGCAGGTTGGAGAGAATACATCGACACCCTGTCACAGGTTGCTCAAATTAAAATTGACGACATCAAGACTTTGAAGGCCGCGCTTAAGAGCCGCATTGAGTTTTTTAACGAAAAGGGCTGCCGCGCCAGCGACCACGGTCTTGACCGTATGGTTTATGCCGAGGCCGACACCAAAGAGGTGGATAAAATCCTTAAGGCCGGTCTTAAGGGCAAGGCTGTTTCGGCAGATGATGCAGAAAAGCTTAAAACCCACCTGCTTCTTTTCTGTGCCGCAGAATACAACCGCTTAGGTTGGGTTATGCAGTTGCACTATAATTGTATGCGCAATCCCAACTCTGCCATATTCAGCAAGCTTGGCCCCGACTGCGGTTTTGACTGCATAGGCCCCAACAACGATTCGGCAAAGCTTGCCAAGGTTATGGATGCCCTTTACAAGGCCGATGCTCTGCCCCGCACCATCATTTACAGCCTTGACGGCAGTGACAACGCATTTATCGACACCCTTATCGGTTCGTTCCAGGGTGCAGGAGTGCAGGGCAAAATTCAGCACGGTAGCGCCTGGTGGTTCAACGATACCCTGCAGGGTATGCGCGACCAACTGAAGAGCCTTGCAAGTCTTAGCATACTCGGCAACTTCGTGGGTATGCTGACCGACTCACGCAGCTTTTTGAGTTACACCCGTCACGAGTATTTTCGCCGCATTCTTTGCCAGCTTGTGGGTGAATGGGTTGAGGGTGGCGAATATCCTTGCGATATGGCTCAGCTTAAGGAAATTATTGAAGGAATTTGTTGCCATAATGCAGTTAAATATTTTGGCTTGGAGGAAAAGCAATGAGTATGAAAATGTCTTTTCGTTGGTACGGTGAGAGTGACCCCATTTCGTTAGAGTACATCTCTCAGATACCCAATATGCGCTCTATCGTATCGGCAGTTTATGATGTTAAGCCCGGTGAGGTATGGCCTCGCGAAAGCCTTGCTAAAATGAAGGAGCAATGCGACAGCCACAACCTTGTTTTTGACGTTGTTGAGTCTATCCCCGTGCACGAAAACATCAAGCTTGGCAGAGGCAACGTTGAGCAGTTGCTTGAAACCTACTGCGAAAACATCCGTCGCTGTGCCGAGTATGGCGTTAAGTGCGTTACCTACAACTTTATGCCCGTTTTCGACTGGACAAGAACTCAGCTTGACAAAAAGGCTGCCGACGGTTCTACCAGCCTTGTTATGTATTGGGATCAGATGAGAGGCCTTGACCCCCTTAAGGATGACATCCATCTGCCCGGTTGGGATTCAAGCTATACCCAGGACGAGGTGCGTGAGCTTATCACCGCTTACGGCGAGTTGGGTGAGAACGGTCTTTGGGCCAACCTTGAGCGTTTTCTTAAGAAGGTTATTCCCGTTGCAGAGGAATGCGGCGTGAGAATGGCTATCCATCCCGACGATCCGCCCTACCCCATCTTCAACCTGCCCAGAATCATTACCTGTGAGGCTAATCTTGACCGCTTCTTAAAGCTTTATGACAGTCCTGCAAACAGCCTTTGCCTTTGCACCGGCAGTCTTGGCTGTGCCGCAAGCAATGACGTTGTGGCTATGGTTAAAAAGTATGCCGCTATGGACAGAATTGCATTTATGCACATTCGCAACGTTAAGATTATGGAGGACGGCTCTTTTGAGGAACGTGCCCACCTTTCTGACTGCGGCTCTCTTGACATTTACGATATCGTTAAGGCTTTGGTTGACAACGGATTTGACGGCTATGTTCGTCCCGACCACGGCAGAATGATTTGGGGCGAAACAGGCAAGCCCGGCTACGGCTTGTTTGACCGCGCACTTGGCGCTACCTACATCAACGGCCTGTTTGAGGCTTGCGAAAAGGCTAACAGATAAAGGAGTAATTATTATGAATACCAACTGCTTAAATACCGATCTTACCGGCAAGGTTGCCGTTGTTACCGGTGCAGGCGGCGTGCTTTGCTCTTATTTTGCAAAGGTGCTTGCCCGTGCAGGCGCAAAGGTTGCTTTGCTTGACCTCAACGAAGAGGCTGCCAAAGCCTTTGCCGACGAAATCGTTGCCGAGGGCGGCGTTGCCAAGGCTTACGCCTGCAACGTTCTTGACAAGGCTGTTTGCCTTGAGGTTGCTCAAAAGGTAATGGCTGATTTTGGTCCCTGCGATTTGCTCGTAAACGGTGCAGGCGGCAATAATCCCCGCGCTACCACCGACAAGGAATATTTTGAAATCGGCGATATTGACGCCGACACCAAGAGCTTCTTTGATTTGGACGCTGACGGCGTTGGTTTTGTGTTTAACCTCAACTTCCTTGGCACCCTTATCCCCACTCAGGCTTTTGCCGCTCAGATGGTTGGTCGCGAGGGCTGCAGCATTATCAACATTTCATCTATGAACGCATTCACTCCCCTTACCAAAATCCCTGCTTATTCGGGTGCAAAGGCCGCCATCTCTAACTTTACTCAATGGCTTGCCGTTCACTTCTCAAGGGTTGGTATCAGAGTTAATGCTATCGCTCCCGGATTTTTCTCAACCAAGCAGAATGCAAAGCTGCTTTGGAATGACGACGGCACTCCCACCGCTCGCACCTGCAAGATTCTTGCCGCAACTCCTATGGGTCGCTTCGGTCAGACCGAAGAGCTTGAGGGTGGCTTGCTCTTTTTGGCAAATGAAAAGGCTGCAGGCTTCATCACCGGCGTTGTTCTTCCTGTTGACGGCGGCTTCTCTGCCTACTCGGGCGTTTAATCAAAGTTTAAACCCTTCCTCGGTGAGGAAGGGTTTTTCTTGTGTTTTGCGGGGTGTTGTGTTATAATATGGTATCTTTTAAGGAGTATTTTGTATGAACAAGCTTGACCTTAATTATTATTTACGCACGTCTGATTTTGATATGAACAACAAGATACACCCTGCCGCTGTGCTTGACCTTTTTCAGGAGGTTGCAGGTTGTCACGCTTCACATTTGGGCTGCAGCTTTGCTCAAATGCTTGAAAAAAATCTGCTTTGGATGGTGACAAGGGTACGCTTTACCATTGTTAAGGAGCCGCAGAGAAACTCACACGTGCAGGTTTCGACCTGGCCCTTGGAGCCTAATCGAGTTATATTTCAGCGCGAATACTTTGTTTCGGATGAAATGGGCGACACTCTTATAAAAGGCTCGTCTGAATGGGCGGCAGTTGACTGTGTGGCTCGCAGGCTGGTATCGGCCAAGTGTGTGTATCCCGAAGAAATAGAGTTTCTGACCGATAAAAACTATGAGGGCAGGTTGCCCAGACTTCACGACTTTGAGGGCGGAGTTGAGGCAGGCACCGTTATTCCCACCTACAGTGATATAGACTGCAACGGCCACGTTAACAACACCAAGTATGCAATATATGTTATGAATTGCGTCGATTTGGGTGAAGCTGATATTAATGAATTTCAGATTGACTATCACAAGGAAATTCAGCAAGGCGAGGCGGTTAAGCTATATTACAAGCGCGAGGATGATGCTGTGCTTGCCAAGGGCTTGAATGCCAACGGCGACACAATGTTCTTATGCAGAATAGATATAAAAAACAAGGCTCCCTAAAAGCCTTGTTTTTTGTTATACGGTTATTGTTCCTAATGTATAAAGGTTGTCTTCAATCAACTCTTGCTTAAGCACGGTTATATCGTCGCAGTAGCCGCTTGAATCAACGTGATTCAGAGCAGGCTTTTCATCAACAAAGCGGTAGTATCTTATAGGATTTACATTTTTTCATTTTAATCCCTCTTTGACAGTTTGTTGAAATACTTAAAGGTTATGGGCCACACACAGCCTGCAAATGCGGTCATAAGAAAATAGCGCAGGCCGTCGGCAAAATATCCCTCGCCCAATATTGCATAAAGGGGTTGCTTTAATCCTGATTTGATGGCCATTACAAGGCCAAAGCCGATCGTCAGTTTGATAAGATGAACCCACCACACGCTTTTGGTTTCGAAATGAATAAAGCGTTCATCCATTTCAAAGGAAAGCCACAGACCTAAAATACAGCCAAGCATTGTGTAAGAGGTTTTGATGCCGTGAGCAAGATTTTCGGCATCGGTATCGGCAGGGAATTTGTAAATGTTTACAAAAACAAGATATATAATTGAAAAGGCGGTCATTGCGGCAAGCAATATTCTCATTCCCTTGGGGTTATGGGCTGCCTGTGCAACAACGGGGTAAAACAAAAATACAAGCACAACCGCAAGCAGTGTAGATATTGCTACATCGGCAGGAGTGTGGACACCGAGATACATTCGAGAAAAGCCTACAAGAATGCAAATGACAATGCTGCTCACACGCACCCATATATTTTTGCTCCAGCGGGCGATACCGCCGTATACGCCAACAGCGGCTTGGGTGTGACCGCTTGGGAAGGAGTAGCCCGTGGCTGCTTCGGTTGAGCCGTTGACGATGGTAAGGCTTGGGTCCCTGACCCAAGGACGGGGTATGCGGAATATGAGCTTTAAAAACTGATTGAGCACGGTGCCTGTTAAACCAACTGTGAGCAGATAATAGCCCCACCGCTTGTTGATACACCAGAAAAAGACCATACCTGCAACGATGAAAAAGGTTTCTTCACCAAGCATGGTTATATATCCGAAAAGGGTGTCAAAAAAAGGTGTGCGTAAGCCTTCGAGAAAATGTAAAAAAGACATATTCTTCCCTCCTTGCTTTGATTATATAATAGTTTGCAACTTTAGACAAGCATTCTTTTGTGCATTTTATGGTTGAATTTGTACATTTTCAGCCTTTGTTAGTATATTATTATAAAATATGTAATACACTATTGACTTTGCTGTGATAAAGTGCTAATATATGAAAGTATTTTAATTAAAGTGAGGATTTTGCTATGGCAAACTTACATTCTCCCGAAGTGGACAGACTGTTTAAGGCAATTTTAAACATTAATTCGGTTGATGAGTGCTATAACTTTTTTGAGGATATTTGCACTATTAAAGAAATTAAAGATATGTCACAGCGCCTTGAGGTGGCTATTATGCTGCGCGACGGCCTTAACTATCAAGATATTTCAAAGCAAACAGGTGTGAGCACTGCCACCATCAGTCGCGTGAGCAAGTGCCTTAATTACGGAAGCGGTGGCTACAACGCCGCAATCGATAAGTTGAACGAGGCGAAATAATAATGAACAATATGCTTACTAACGAAGAAAAAGCCATTTTCGCTCTGCGTGAGCTTTATGACAAATACGGCTACAGCAGATTTAAAATGAGCAAATTTGAGGAGTATGACCTTTATGCCCGCAATAAGGACTTCTTAATATCCGACAGCGTTATCACCTTTAACGATGCTAACGGCAAGCTGTTGGCCCTTAAGCCTGACGTTACCCTTTCTATCATCAAGAACAGTGACGACAGCCGTGGCGTTAAAAAGGTATATTATAATGAAAACGTTTATCGCCTTTCAAAGGGCACCCACTCCTTTAAAGAGATTATGCAGGTGGGTCTTGAGTGCATAGGCGAGATTGACGACTACTGCATTGCAGAGGTTTTGCTGCTTGCGGCAAAAAGCCTTAAAAGCATCTCTGACAACTGTGTGCTTGACATCTCTCACCTTGGCATCGTGGCTGACATCATCGACCGCGAGGCCGTTGCCGCTGACGTAAAAAACAAGCTTGTTAAGTGCATCGGCGAAAAGAACGAGCACGACATTGCCAAAATCTGCGAGGAAAACGACATAAGCGACGATTGCTGTGCTGCTCTGTGCAGCCTTTGCAACACCTACGGCTCCCCCGCCAAGGTTATCGGCCGTCTTAAAGCTATGTCGGCTGTTATAAATCCTCTTATGCTCAGTCAGCTGGAGCAGGTTGCCAAGGCACTTGAAAGTGAAGGCCTTGGCGATATGCTACACATTGATTTTTCAGTTGTCAGCGACATCAAATACTACAACGGCATTGCCTTTAAGGGCTTTGTTGAATCGGTGCCCGACGCTGTGCTTTCAGGCGGACAGTACGACCGACTGATGCAGAAGATGGGCAGAAAATCAGGTGCTATCGGCTTTGCCGTTTACATCGATTTGCTGCAGCGACTTGGTAGCGATGCTCCTTATGACATTGACACACTGCTTATTTACGACAAGGGTTGTGAGGTTAGCCGTGTGTTTGAAGTTGTGGCCGAGCTTAATAAGGAAGGCTGCTCGGTATGTGCTCAAAAGCAAATTCCTGAAAAGTTGACATACCGCCGTCTGCTGAAATTTGACGGCAATGAGGTGACAGAAATTGAAAATGCTTAACGTTGCTCTGCCCAAAGGCAGATTGGGCGAAAAGGTTTATGCCATGTTTGAAAAGGCAGGCTTTGAGTGCCCCTCTATAAAAGAAAATAACCGCAAACTCATTTTTGAAAACGAGGCGGTTGGCGTGCGTTACTTTTGGGTTAAGCCCTCTGATGTAGCCATTTACGTTGAACGAGGTGCTGCCGACATCGGCGTTGCAGGCAAGGATATTTTGCTTGAGTATGAACCCGATGTTTACGAGCTGTTTGACCTTGACATCGGCAAGTGCCGTATGGCTGTGGCCGCTAAGAAGGATTTTCGCGACAATCCCCAGCGCACCCTGAGAGTTGCCACCAAATTTTCTAACATTGCCCGCAATTTTTATGCTTCAAAGGGCAGAGATATTGACATCATTCACCTTAACGGCTCTATTGAGATTGCTCCCATTCTTGATTTGTCGGACGTTATTGTGGACATTGTTGAGACAGGCACCACTCTGAAGGAGAATGACCTTGAGGTTTTTGAAACGGTTGTGCCCATCAGCGCACGACTGATTGCCAACAAGTCGGCCTTCAAGTTTAAAAGTGACATTATTGAAAAAATCGTGAGCGAAATGGCATCACAGACAGAGGTAGCGAAATGATTAAGATTTTAAAATACGGCGAAGTTTCAAATGCCGATATATTTGCCCGCGTTGTGCCCGAATTTAACGTTGAGGATATTGTTGCAGACATTATCGCCAACGTTCGCAAGTCGGGTGACGAGGCTCTTTATATGTACTGCGAGAAGTTTGACAAGGCCAAGCTTGACAGCTTACAGGTTACTGCCGAGGAAATTGCCGAGGCTCGCGCTCAGGTAGACGATAAATTTATCGAAATTTTGGAAAAGGCGGCCAAAAACATCCGCAAGTTCCACCAAAAGCAGGTTAGAAACAGTTTCATCATCAACGACACCGAAGGTGTTGTTATCGGTCAGAAGGTTATCCCCGTTGACCGCGCAGGCCTTTACGTGCCCGGCGGTACCGCTGCATACCCGTCAACCGTTTTGATGGATGCCATTCCTGCAAAAATTGCCGGATGTAAAGAGGTTGTTATGGTTACTCCTCCCTCTGCCAACGGCAAAGTAAACCCCGTAATTTTGGCTGCTGCAAGCGTTGCAGGAGTTGACAAAATCTTTAAAATCGGCGGCGCTCAGGCAGTTGCCGCATTGGCATACGGCACTCAATCGGTGCCCAAGGTTGATAAAATCGTAGGACCCGGCAACGCCTTTGTTGCAGAGGCTAAAAAGCAGGTGTTCGGCGTTGTTTCTATTGATATGATTGCAGGGCCCAGCGAAATTCTCGTTGTTGCAGACGCTACCTGCAACCCCCGTCACATTGCCGCAGATTTGCTTAGCCAGGCTGAGCACGACAAGCTGGCTAGCGCTGTGCTTGTTACCGATTCGATGGATTTGGCAAAGGCTGTGCAAGCCGAGCTTGAGGTGCAAATCCCTGCTCTTGAACGTTGCGAGATTGCAAGAGAATCTATCGACCGCAACGGTAAAATTATTGTTGCCGACAACCTTAAGGTGGTTATTGACATCGCCAACGAAATTGCTCCCGAGCACCTTGAGCTGTGCGTTGACAACCCCTTTGATTATCTTGACAGCATTCGTCACGCAGGCTCTATCTTTATGGGTAAGAATTGTCCTGAGGCATTGGGCGACTATTTTGCAGGCCCCAACCACACCTTGCCCACCAGCGGCACCGCTAAATTCTCAAGCCCCTTATCGGTGGACGACTTTGTTAAGAAAACCCAATATACCTATTATACCGCCGACGCCCTTAAAAAGGTAGCCGACGACGTGGCATACTTTGCTAAAAAAGAGGGCTTGACCGCTCACGCAAAGAGTGCAGTTATCAGAACAGAGGATGAATAATCAATGAGCAAGTTTTTTAGTGATAAATATGCATCACTTGTGCCATATACCCCCGGCGAGCAGCCCAGAGATATGCAATATATCAAGCTGAACACCAACGAGTCGCCCTACCCCCCCTCCCCCAAGGCTCAGGCTTTGGCGGCAGAGGCGGCAGGCAGACTGCAGCTTTATCCCGACCCCGAGTGCACAGCACTTGTAAATGAGATGGCAAAGCTGTATAATGTTAAGGCAAGTCAGATTTTACTCTCAAACGGCTCTGACGAGGTGCTTAACTTTGCCTTTATGGCCTTTTGTGACAGCAAGACTCCCGCACTTTTTGCCGATATTACATACGGCTTTTACAAGGTGTTTGCTCAAATTAACTGTTTGCCATATATTGAGGCTCCCCTTAATGATGATTTCACCATTAACAAAGCCGATTATATTGGCGCAAACAAGACTATATTCATCGCCAACCCCAATGCTCCCACAGGCATTGCATTGACTCTTGACGAAATTGAGGAGATTGTAAAAAGCAATCCCGACAACGTAGTTGTAGTTGACGAGGCCTATGTTGATTTTGGTGCTCAAAGCGCCGTTAGCCTTGTTGACAAATACGACAATCTGTTGGTCACACAAACCTTTTCGAAATCCCGCTCTATGGCAGGTGCCCGACTTGGCTTTGGCATTGGTTGTGAAGCGCTGATAAACGACCTTAAAACCGTAAAGTATTCTACCAACCCTTATAACATCAACAGTATGACTTTGGCGGCAGGCCTTGGTTGTATTATGGACGAGGAGTACACTCGCAAAAACTGTGCAGAAATTATGGCAACCCGTCAATATACCGCAGATAAGCTTAAGGAGTTAGGCTTTGAGATGACTCAGTCCCTCACCAACTTTTTGTTCTGCAAGCATCCCACTTTTGACGGCGAAAAGCTTTATAAAAAATTAAAGGAATCGGGAGTGCTGGTGCGCCACTTCAATACTGAAAAGCTGTGCCAATACAACCGAATCACCATAGGCACCAAAGAACAAATGGATGCCCTTATCCAAAAAACTAAAACCATTTTGGAGGATAAATAATGAGAACCGCAACTATTAACAGAGAAACTGCAGAAACCAAAATCAAGCTTTCAATCGACCTTGACGGCGCAGGTACCGCTCAAATTGACAGCGGCTGCGGATTTTTGGATCACATGCTTACCCTTTTTGCCAAGCACGGCCGTTTTGATATTACCCTTAGCTGTGAGGGTGACACCTACGTTGACGACCACCACACTGTTGAGGATATCGGCATTAGCCTTGGCAAGGTCTTTAAGGAGGCTTTGGGTGACAAGCGCGGCGTATGCCGTTACGGCAATATGATTTTGCCTATGGATGAGGCTCTTATTATGTCGGCCGTTGACCTTTCAGGCAGAGGCTTGCTTAACTTCGGTCTTACCATTCCCACCGAAAAGGTTGGCACCTTTGACACCGAGTTGGTTGAGGAGTTTTGGCTTGGTTTTGTGCGCAATGCAGAGCTTACACTGCACATCAAACAGCTTGACGGCACCAATTCTCACCACATTATTGAGGGTGCTTTTAAATCAGTTGCCCGTTCGCTTAAGGCTGCCGTTCAAATTGACAGCGATTTCGCCAACGAAATCCCCTCTACGAAGGGAGTTCTTTAATGGTTGCCATTGTTGACTACGGCGTGGGCAATCTTTTCTCACTCAAGAGCAGCTTTGCCGCTATCGGTGCCGACATCGTCGTTACTGACGACCCTGAGGTGCTTAAAAGTGCCGACAGAATTATTCTGCCCGGCGTCGGCGCATTTGGTGATGCCGCCGCCAAGCTTCGTCAGACGGGGCTTGACAAGGTGCTTAAGGAGTTGGCCGCAGAGGGTAAGCCTCTTATGGGCATTTGCCTTGGTATGCAGTTGCTTTTTGACAAGGGCTATGAGTATGGCGAGCACGAGGGATTGGGTCTTATCCCCGGCAACGTTAAACCTATTGCCGACGTTATCCCCAAGGATTTAAAAATCCCCCACATCGGTTGGAATGCCCTTGAATTTGATGAAAAATGCCCCTTGTTTAAATATTTAAATCAGGGCGACTGCGTTTATTTTGTGCACTCCTTCTATGCTGCCGACTGCGATGAGTGGGTTATCGGCAAGGCAGAGTACGGCGCATATCTCACCGCCGCCGCTCAAAAAGGCAACGTTTACGGCTGCCAATTCCATCCTGAAAAAAGCGGCAACGTAGGACTTAATATTCTGCGCGCTTTTTGTGAGCTTTGAGGTTGATTTTATGATAATTTTCCCCGCGATAGATTTATTTGAAGGCAAAGCAGTCAGACTTTTTAAGGGCGATTATGCTCAGATGACCGTTTACAGCGAAAACCCCGTTGAGGTGGCTTTGGACTTTAAGGCCGCCGGTGCAACCCATATTCACCTGGTTGACCTTGAGGGCGCTAAAGAAGGCACTACCCCCAACCTTGACACCGTTTGCAAAATCAAAGCAGCGGCAGGTTTGTTTTGTGAGGTTGGCGGCGGCATTCGCAGTATGGAGGTTATCGACCGCTATATTGATGCAGGCGTTGACCGTGTTATTTTGGGCACGGCCGCTGTTACCGACCCCGAGTTTTTGCAGACCGCTGTTAAAAAACACGGCAGCAAAATTGCCGTTGGCGTTGATATTAAAGATGGCAAGGTTGCCATCAAGGGTTGGACAGAAAAATCTCACATAGATGCCTTTGATTTTTGTGAGCAGATGCAAGGTCTGGGCGTTACCACCCTTATTTGCACCGATATTTCTCTTGACGGTGCTATGAAGGGCACCAACGTTCCTCTTTACAAGGAGCTGTCGCAAAAATTCAGTATGCAGATTATTGCATCGGGCGGTGTTTCATCTATGGATGACGTTGAGCGTCTGAAGGCTCTTGATATGTACGGTGCCATTATCGGCAAGGCCTACTACACCAAGGCTATTGACCTTAAAACTGCAATCGAGGTGGCCAAATGATAACAAAGCGTATTATCCCCTGCCTTGACGTGCGTGACGGCAGAGTGGTTAAGGGTGTCAACTTTGAGGGGCTCAAGGACGTATCCTCACCCGTTGAGTTGGCAAAGTTTTATAGCAGCTGCGGTGCTGATGAGTTGGTTTTTTATGATATTACCGCTTCATCCGACGGCCGCAAGCTGTTTACCGATATTTTGTGCGAGACGGCAAAAAGCGTTTTTATTCCGCTTACCGTTGGTGGCGGCATCAATACACTTGCCGATTTTGACCGCGTGCTTAAATGCGGTGCTGACAAGGTGAGTGTTAACTCGGGTGCCATCCGCAATCCCGACCTTGTTTATGAGGCGGCTAAACTTTATGGCGACCAGTGCGTTGTGCTTTCGGCCGACGTTAAGCGCGTTGACGGCAAGTTTTGCGTATTTGCAAAGGGCGGCCGTGAAAACACGGGTATGGAAGCTATAAGCTGGATTAAGCGTTGCGTTGACTCAGGCGCAGGCGAAGTAGTCGTTAACTCTATTGATACCGACGGAGTTAAGGGCGGTTTTGACCTTGAAATGCTTGATGCGGTTTGCAACGCTGTTAACGTACCTGTTATTGCATCGGGCGGTGCAGGCAACATTGGTCACTTTATTGATTTGTTTAAGACTTTGCCCAAGGTTGATGCAGGCTTGGCTGCATCCATCTTCCATTTTGGTGAGGTTAAGATAAGCGACCTTAAGCAAGAGATGAAATTGCAGGGTATTCCTGCTCGTATATAGAAAGGATTTGTTGTTATGTTGGATATTTCTAAGCTTAAATTTGACGATAAGGGCCTTATTCCTGCCATCGTGGTTGACTCTGTCACCAAGCAGGTGCTTACCCTTGCTTATATGAATGAGGAGAGCCTTAAGATTTCTCTTGAAAAGGGCCTCACCTGCTTCTACAGCCGCTCACGCCAAGAGCTGTGGCTTAAGGGTGAAACCAGCGGCAACTATCAGCACATCGTTTCTATTACCGCCGATTGCGACAACGACGCTTTGGTGGTGGTTGTTGAGCCTGATGGCCCTGCTTGCCACCTTGGCACCAAGTCCTGCTTTGAAAACAAGCTTTGGGAAAGCGATGAGCTCAAGGAATTCTCACTTGAAGCACTTATGACTCTTATTGAAGGTCGCAAGACCGACAAAAAAGAGGGTTCTTATACCACCTATCTTTTTGAAAAGGGACTGGACAAAATCCTTAAAAAGATTGGTGAGGAGTGCACTGAGGTTATCATCGCCGCAAAGGAAGAGGATAAAAAAGAAACCATATATGAAATTGCCGACCTCACCTATCACGTTATGGTGCTTATGATTGAAGCAGGTATTTCTCTTGAGGATATTCACAATGAGCTTAAATCCCGCCACGTTATTGACCATAAGGTTAAGCAGGAGAAAATGACTAAATGATAAAGTGTGATTATCACCTGCACACCAGCTTTTGTGACGGCAACAGTACCCCCAGAGAGATTGTTGAAGTTGCCGTTGAAAAAGGCTTCGAGAGAATCGGCTTTTCGGGTCACGGCTTTACTCCCTTTGACCAAAGCTACTGTATGACCCGAGAAGGTATTAAGGAATATATTGCCACCATCAAGGCTCTTAAAGAGGAGTATAAGGGTAAAATCGAGATTCTGTGCGGCGTTGAGCAGGATTTGTTCAGCGGTAAGCCTGAGGAAGATTTTGACTACGTTATCGGCTCGGCTCACTACGTTAAAAAGGGTGACGAGCTGTTGGTGGTTGATATTTCAAAAGAGATTTTTCTCAAAAACGTGCAGGACTATTTTGACGGCGACGTTTATGCTTTTTGCGAGGGCTATTTTGAAGGTCTGGCTCAGGTTGTTGAGCAGACGGGCGCTGACATAATCGGTCACTTTGATTTGATTTCAAAGTACAACGAGGGGAACGCCGTTTTTGACTCAAGCCATCCCCGATATGTTGCTGCTTGGCAAAAGGCGGCTGATCGCTTGATTAAGACGGGCAAGCCTTTTGAAATCAATACCGGTGCTATCTCACGAGGATACAGAACCACTCCCTATCCCGCCAAGGATATGATTGAGTACATAACAAGCAAGGGTGGCAGGTTTATTATGAACAGCGACAGCCACAGCGCCGATACCATTGGCTTTGAGCTTGACAGGTTCGAAAAATGGGCTTTGGACTTAGGAGCAAGCCTTGTTGACAGATTTTAATCATTGAAAAACCTCTGCGTTGCAGAGGTTTTTTGTTATGTTCATAAAATATTTTATAGTGTTTTTGTTAAATATCACAAGTTTATGTATAAATATGCGTATATTTATTGAATACTATGTAAATTATGCAAATTTTATGCAAATATTTGTTGACAAAAAGGGGTTGTTGGCGTATAATTATTCAATCATAGGATTAAATTGGACTATTATTTTTTAAGTGAGGTTTTAGGCTATGGCAAAGGTATTTATCGACGGCAGCGCAGGCACTACGGGCCTTCGCATTGCAGAGCGTCTTGACGGCAGAAAGGATATCGAAATTATCCGCTTGCCCGAGGAGCTTCGCAAGGACGATGCCGCACGACGCGATGCATTAAACAGCGCCGATATTGCCTTTTTGTGCTTGCCCGATGCGGCTGCAGTTCAGGCGGTTAGCATGGTTGAAAACCCCAACACGGTTATAATAGACACCTCTACCGCTCACCGCACCGAAGAGGGCTGGACCTATGGCTTCCCCGAGCTTTGCGGCAAGGACAAGATCGCCTCTGCCACGCGCATTGCCAACCCCGGATGCCATGCAAGCGGTTTTGTGGCACTTGTTAAACCTCTTGTGGACAAGGGTTTGATTGGCAAGGATGCTCAGCTCACCTGCTTTTCTATCACAGGCTATTCAGGGGGCGGCAAGGGTATGATTGCCGAATACGGCGCTGACGACCGCAACAGTTTGCTTGGCGCACCCCGTCAGTATGCTCTCGGTCAGCAGCACAAGCACCTTAAAGAAATTAAGGTTATGTGTTCACTTGACGAGGCTCCCGTCTTCTGCCCCATTGTTGCCGATTTTTACAGTGGTATGGAAGTCACCGTGCCTCTCTTTAAAAATCAGCTGAATAGCAGCATTGAGGACATTAAATCAGTTTATAAATCAACCTATGCCAACGGCTTGGTTAAGTTTGTTGAAAATAGTGACGAGGGTGGCTTTATGTCTGCCGCCGCTTTGTCAGGCAACGACGGAATGGAAATCTCTGTTTGCGGCAATGAGGACAGAATTTTGCTTGTCAGCCGCTTTGATAATCTTGGCAAGGGCGCTTCAGGCTCTGCCATTCAGAATATGAACATTGTGCTTGGTGTGGACGAGTCCACCGGCCTTGACCTTTGAGGAGGATATACTTGATGATTAAATTTATTGACGGTGGCATTTGTGCTGCCAAGGGGTTTGTTGCAAACGGCGTTCATTGCGGAATAAGAAAAAATCGTTCAAAGCGCGATTTGGCTCTTGTTCTCAGCGAGAAAAAGGCCAACGCAGCCGCAGTATACACCACCAATCTGGTTAAGGGCGCTCCCCTTGCAGTTACCAAGGCTCACATTGCAGACGGTACCGCTCAGGCCATCATTTGCAACAGCGGCAATGCCAACACCTGCAACGCTAACGGCAACGAAATTGCCGAGCAGATGAGCGACCTTGTTGCAAAGGAGCTTAACATTTCTTCTGAGGATGTTGTGGTTGCTTCTACCGGTGTTATCGGTCAGCCCCTTGACATCACTCCCATTGCAAACGGCTTGCCCAAATTGGCAAAGGGCTTGGCTGTTGACGGTGCGGTTGCTGCAGCAGAAGCTATTATGACCACCGACACCGTTAAAAAAGAGGTTGCTGTTGAGTTCACTCTTGGCGGCAAGACCTGCCGCTTGGGCGGTATTGCCAAGGGTAGCGGTATGATTCACCCCAATATGGCAACCATGCTTGTTTTTTTGACCACCGATGCCGCCATTTCATCTGCAATGCTTCAAAAGGCATTGTCAGGCGACATTAAGGACACCTTTAATATGCTCAGCATTGACGGCGACACCTCTACCAACGATATGGTGGTTGTGCTTGCTAACGGAATGGCAGGCAACGACGAAATCACCGCAGAGGGTACCGATTTTGATATCTTTATGAAGGCGCTTAACTCGGTTACTGTTGCTCTTTGTCGTATGATTGCAGGTGATGGCGAGGGTGCCACCAAGCTGCTTGAATGCAAGGTAAGCGGTGCCGACAGCATTGACGTTGCCAAGACGGTTGCCAAGAGCGTTGTTTGCTCAAGCCTGCTTAAGGCTGCTATGTTTGGCGCCGATGCCAACTGGGGCCGTGTGCTTTGTGCCATCGGCTACAGCGGTGCAAAGGTTGACGTTAACAAGGTTGGCGTTTTCTTCCGCTCGGCAAAAGGTACCATTGAGGTTTGTCGCGACGGCGCAGGCGTAGATTTCTCGGAAGAGATTGCAAAAGATATTTTGCTTGAAAAAGAGATTGAAATTCTCGTTACCTTGGGTGACGGCCAATACGAAAGCTGTGCCTGGGGCTGCGACCTTACATACGATTACGTTAAAATCAACGGTGATTATCGCACCTGATAAAAGAGGTTTTGTGTTATGACTAACGATTTTTCTAATATGCAAAGAGCCGAAGTGCTTACTCAGGCTCTGCCCTATATCAAACGCTACAACGGCAAAATCGTCGTTGTTAAATACGGTGGCAACGCTATGATTAACGAGCAGCTTAAGCAGCAGGTTATGGAGGACATCGTTCTTTTGTGGCTTATCGGCGTTAAGGTTGTGCTCGTGCACGGCGGCGGCCCTGAAATCAGCGATATTATGAATAAGCTTGGCAAGGAGCCCGTTTTCATCGACGGCTTGCGCGTTACCGACAAAGAAACGGTGGACATTGTTCAAATGGTGCTTGCAGGCAAGGTCAACAAGACCCTTGTAAACCTGCTTGAAATGAAGGGTGGCAAGGCCATGGGTATTTCAGGTATGGACGGCCGCCTTATTGAAGCAGAGATGAAGGACGAGCGTTTGGGATACGTTGGCGAAATTAAAAAGATTCACGCTGCCCCCGTTATCGACCTTTTGGAGAAGGGCTATATCCCCGTTATTTCTACCGTCGGTTGCGATAAAGAGGGTAACGCTTACAACATCAACGGTGACACCGCTGCTGCATACATAGCAGGTGCCATCAATGCCGAGCGCCTTATTATGATGACCGACATTGCAGGTGTGCTTCGTGATAAGGACGACCCCTCTACCCTGATTGCCGACATCACTCTTTCTGAGGCTGAAAAGCTTAAGGAGGAGGGCATTATCTCAGGCGGTATGATCCCCAAGGTTGACTGCTGCATTGAGGCTATTCACGAGGGCGTTAAAAACGTTGTTATTATGGACGGCCGTGTGCCCCACTCCATTCTTATGGAAATTCTTACCGACGAGGGCGCCGGTACTATGGTTATGGGTGATAGACAATGAGTCAGCTTATACTTGACGACAAAAATTATATAGCCGGCACCTACAACCGCTTCCCCGTTGAAATTGAAAAGGGCGAAGGCTCAGTTGTATATTCTCCCGACGGCAAAAGATATATCGATATGGGCACCGGTATCGGCGTTACCGCTTTTGGCATTGCCGATAAGGAGTGGCAGGCGGCTGTTATCAATCAGCTTGGTATGGTGCAGCACACCTCTAACCTTTATTACACTAAGCCTTGTGTCGATTTGGCAAAGCTGCTTTGCGAAAAAACAGGTATGAAAAAGGTCTTTTTTGCCAACTCGGGTGCTGAGGCTAACGAGTGCGCCATTAAGGCCGCTCGTAAATATGCTGCTGAGAAGAAGGGCGAGGACTACTATACCATCGTAACCCTTGTTAACAGCTTTCACGGCCGCACGGTTACTACTCTTGCTGCCACGGGGCAGGAGCATTATCATCAGCTCTTTAAGCCCTTGACCGATGGCTTTGTTCACACCCCTGCAAACGATATCGAAGCACTTAAAGAGGTTGTTAACGCCAACAAGGTTGCCGCAATTATGATTGAGTGTGTTCAAGGCGAGGGCGGCGTGCTTGTGCTTGACACGGAGTTTGTCAAGGCAGTTGCCCAAATCGCCGAGAAGGAAGATATTTTAGTTATCGTTGACGAGGTTCAGACGGGCAACGGAAGAACGGGCAAAATGTATGCCTATATGAATTATGGCATCAATCCCGACATTGTCACCACTGCAAAGGGACTTGGCGGCGGATTGCCTATCGGTGCCGCTATGTTTAACGAAAAGGTGCAAAACGTTTACGGCTTTGGCGACCACGGCTCTACCTTTGGAGGCAATCCCGTTTGCTGTGCCGGTGCTGTAAGCATTGTAAGCCGAATTGACGACCAGCTGCTTTGCGAGGTTGCGCAAAAAAGCAAATACATCTTTGACCGTTTGAGCACCGCAAAGGGCGTTGAATCGGTTAGCGGTATGGGCCTTATGATTGGTATTAAAACCGCAAAGCCTGCCGCAGAGGTGCTTAAAGTATGTATGGACAATGGTGTGCTTTGCCTTACCGCAAAGGACAAGGTCAGGCTGTTGCCCGCTCTCAACATCCCTCAAGATATTCTTGAAGAAGCTATTAACATAATTATTGCAGCTTGTGAGGAATAAATGCTCACCTGCCGTTAATAATATTATTAAATTTAAGGGAGGATCTACCTATGCCAGAATTGAAAGGTTCAAGAACTGAGGCCAATTTGATGGCCGCTTATGCAGGCGAATCACAGGCCTACACCAAGTATAACTACTATGCATCAAAAGCAAAGAAGGACGGTTACGTTCAAATCGGCGACTTGTTTGCCGAGACTGCTGCTCAGGAGAAGGAGCACGCAAAAATTTGGTTTAAACTGCTTCACGGCGGTATGCCCAACACCCTGGAAAATCTTAAAGATGCAGCCAACGGCGAGAACTATGAGTGGACCGACATGTACAAGGAGTTTGCTGAAGAGGCTCGCAAGGAAGGTTTTAACGACATCGCCGCTTTGTTTGAGCGTGTTGCAGCCGTTGAAAAGACCCACGAGGAGCGTTACAGAAAGCTGATTGCCAACATCGAAGGCGGTTTAGTATTTTCTCGTGATGAGGACGTTATCTGGCAGTGCTTCAACTGCGGTCACATCATCATCGGCAAAAAGGCTCCTGAGGTTTGCCCCCTGTGCGATCATCCTCAAAGCTACTTCCGCATCAAAGCAGAAAATTATTAATACTCAAAGCTCCCCGACCATTACGGCCGAGGAGCTTTTTATTGATTGGCTTGACGGAATTTGCCATTTATGGTATATTGGTTTTACAAAGTATTGAAAGGAGATTTAACCATGAAAAAGTTCTTTGCTTTGTTATTGGCAGTGGTTATGGTTGCCACACTGTTTTGCGGTTGCAACACCGCCGCTAATAAGGCCAACACCATAAAAATCAATCTTGCCGAGAATCCCATCAACAACAAAGAAGTTGCTATGAACGGCAAATACTCGTTGACTGTTGAATTTACACTTGCTCAGGCAGGTTATCTTAAACTGATTGCCTATGACAACACCGCTTATGACGTAATGCCTGACGGCATCAACAAGAGCAAGCTGGTGCTTAAAAATAACGAGGGCAAGCAGGTTGCCGAATACAAGGATATTAACGGTGGCTTTGATGACGCTGTTTTATTTGAGGCAGGCGTAGTTACCGCTGAAATCTCGTTTGATGAGAACTACGGTAAAATTGAAGAGGCATATATTGAATGGGGCTTTGCTCCCGATTCTGACGAGGCACAGATCATCAAGGGCAGTGGTGAAATCACCGCCGCAAAGACTGATAAAAACAAAGAGGCTCAATTTGTTTTTGAGGCGCTTGAGGACGGACTTTATCAAATCAACTGTGGCGAGCTTTGCAACTTCGAAACCGATTGCAAGTTTGACGTTCAGACCGCAAGCGGCATTTACGTCGTTAAGGATTTAACCATTCACGAAACTGAATGGTATTTCCGCACTCTGTTCTTGGCTAGGGGCAAATACACTATCACCGCAAAAGGTATTGATTCAGTTGCTCGCTGCACCGTTAAACTTCATAACCAGCGCTATTCCAACATCCTGACCGCTATTCCCGAAAAAGTTGTTTTGGACAAAGCTCCCATTGCTTTTGGTATTATGTACGGCGAAAAGCAGCAAATCAAGGCCACTATCACCGTCACAGACGATTCCAACCGTTTGCGCGTTATGGCAGAGGGTATCAACACCTATTATGATTCTCAGCAGACATATGACATTGTGGTTACCGATTCAAGCGGCAGAAAGCTTGTTAATGAAACCGACTGTGAACCTAATATGTGGATGTTTGAGAAAAAAGGAAACTATAATGTGACCATCACCGTTTTGGGCAATGGCGTATACTCCCTTGAAATGATGAACACCAAGTCG
>JAZNIT010000048.1:0-30930 GCA_045577615.1 Acutalibacteraceae bacterium | reverse complement strand
GTGTCAAGTTTCATACTTGATTCCTCCTTCGTCTTTTTGTTGTGGTTGGCAAACCCACTTCTATTTTAGACGAAGGAGGATTCTTTTTCTACTCATAGCTAAAGCTTTTTGGAACTACCGGCACTGCCGGTAGTATTCGTTTACAACAAAAAATCCCTGTGCAGATGACTGCACAGGGATTTAATTTTTGATTAAACAATAACTCTAACCTTGATTACGCCTTCGATAGCAAGGATTGCTGCTGCAGCATCCTTACCTACAAGCTCATCAACGTCAAGAATGGTGTAAGCATACTCCTTCTTGGAGTCGTTACTCATCTTTTCAATGTTAAGGCCGTTAGCAGAAACAGCGCCTGAAATCTGAGTGAGCATATTGGGTATGTTCTTGTGAATTACACAAATGCGGCAAGTTGTGGTGCGGGGCACAACAACGTTGGGCAGATTAACAGAGTTTTTGATGTTACCGTTTTCAAGGTAATCAACAATCTGATTGGCTGCCATAACTGCACAGTTATCCTCTGACTCTTGGGTAGATGCGCCAAGGTGAGGAATTGCAACAACACCCTCAACACCGATAACCTCATCACTGGGGAAGTCGGTTACATATGCTGCAACGGTGCCCTTGCCGAGAGCGTCGATAATATCGGCGCTGTTAACCAATTCACCACGGGCAAAGTTAAGAATTCTAACGCCGTTCTTCATCTTTGCGATAGACTGCTCGTTGATCATATTCTTGGTATCGGGAGTAAGGGGTACGTGAACAGAGATGTAGTCACAATCGGTGTAAATCTCGTTGATGTCGGAGATGTGCTTAACAGAGTTGTCAAGCTTCAAAGCAGCATCAACAGAAAGATAAGGATCGTAGCCGTATACTTCCATACCCAATGCGCAAGCAGCGTTAGCAACAAGGATACCAATGGCACCAAGACCAACAACGCCAAGCTTTTTGCCCATAATTTCAGGGCCAGCGAAAGCGCCCTTGCCCTTTTCAACCATCTTGCCAACCTCGGCGCCGTTGCCCTTGAGGGTTTTGGCCCAGTCGATAGCAGGGATTACCTTACGAGATGAAAGGAAGAGGCCTGCAATAACAAGCTCTTTAACTGCGTTTGCGTTTGCACCGGGGGTATTGAACACTACAATACCATCTTCAGCGCACTTGTCAACGGGAATGTTGTTAACGCCTGCACCTGCGCGAGCAATGGCGAGCAGGCTCTCGGGGAGCTCCATATCGTGCATTGAAGCAGAACGAACGAGTATAGCCTCGGGAGCGTCAATTTCATCACCGCAGGTGTATTTGTCGCTCTTAAAGCGGGTAAGGCCGCAGGGTGAAATTTTGTTAAGAGTTTTAATATTAAACATTATGTATTACCTCAATCAATTTTCTTTTTCGAACTTAGCCATAAACTCAACGAGCTTTTCAACGCCCTCGGTAGGCATTGCATTGTAAATAGATGCACGCATACCGCCAACTGAACGGTGACCCTTGAGGTTTACGAAGCCTGCCTCGGTAGCAGCCTTAACGAACTTGGCGTCAAGCTCTTCGTTGCCGGTTACGAAGGGAACGTTCATCAAAGAACGGTCCTCAGGAACAACGGTACCCTTGAACATCTTGCTGTTGTCAAGGAAATCATAAAGGATCTTTGCCTTGGCTTCGTTGATCTTCTTCATCTCTTCAAGGCCGCCAATCTCGTTCTTAATCCACTCAAGAACAAGCTTAGCAACATAGATGCACCAGCAAGGAGGAGTGTTGAACATTGAGCCGTTCTCAACATGGGTTTGATAGTTGAGCATGGTGGGGCAAATGTCGTTGGCGTTGCCAACCAAATCCTCACGGATGATTACGATGGTAAGACCTGCAGGGGCCATATTCTTTTGTGCGCCTGCATAGAGCATACCGAACTTGGAAACGTCGATGGGCTCTGAAAGAATGCAGGAAGAAATGTCACCGATAAGGGGCACGTCACCGGTATCGGGAAGCTCGTTCCACTTGGTGCCGTAGATGGTGTTGTTTACGCAGATGTGGAAGTAGTCTGCATCAGGAGTGAAGGTGCTCTTGTCAAGCTTGGGGATATAGCTGAAGGTCTTATCCTTAGAAGAAGCTATAACGTTAGCCTCACCGTAACGGGCGGCTTCTTTTTGAGCCTTGGTTGCCCACTGACCGGTAAGAACAAAGTCTGCCTTGCCGTTTTTGGTCATAAGGTTGAGGGGCATCATAGCAAACTGGGTTGATGCACCACCCTGCAAGAAGAGAACCTTGTAATTATCGGGAATGTTCATAACCTCGCGGAGCAATGCCTCACACTCGTCAATAATGGCCTGATAGGTCTTGGAGCGGTGTGACATCTCCATAACAGACTGGCCGCTTCCCTTATAATCGAGCATCTCTGCTGCTGCGGTTTTAAGAACTGCCTCGGGCAACATTGAAGGGCCCGCACTAAAATTGTAAACTCTGGACATAATATTACCTCCTAAAAATAATAAAGCCATTATATACAACCTGCCCTGCTTTGTCAAGGGGTTTGTCATTTTTTTGACAATGTTTTTCGTGTTTTCTTGAGTTTTATGCAAAAAGTTTGTGATTTTTTTGTCAATGTGCGTTTTTATCTTGTTTTACCCTTTATATATATGGGCATTGCCGCTATCTATTACCATCCTTTACAATCAGTTTTTCACCGATTTTTGATACGTACCCTTTATATCCGTCGCCGTCAATAAGGGCGGCTATTGGCTCTGCAGAGTCGGTTTTCAGCAGCAGATTAGCCCTGCTTACAGTATTGCACACCCTATCCCCTTGCCCCACCTTTGATTTTAAGGCAGACACAAAATCGAAGGCCGACTGATAATTGTCGGTAACGCTTTGATATATGCCGCCTATATCCCCTTCGTAAAAGCAGAGCAACGCAGAATTTGGAATAACCGAGGTCAGCACCTGAGATATACAATCCTCCACCTTGTCGCAATCCTTATTGAGCAAAACGAGGCCTGTTTGTTTAAGGCTGAGTTTTATGCTGCGGTTACGCTCGATTTCTTTTTGCGCTTGCAAAAAATTCTCGGCAGGAACGGAATAGAAGCTCTGCCCCATTCCGCCTTCGGTTATAAAGCAAACACTGTCAAGACGGCTATCATAGGCAACCGCCACGGCATAGACACTGTTTTCTATCTGAGGGGTGCTGCAGGAACAAAGGCAAAGACAAAAAACAATGGGGATTATGAGTTTTTTGAATTTGAACAGTTTAGGCACAAACAGCAACACTCCAAAGCCAAACAAAACCGTCACCGCCTGTGCAAAGGAATATAAAAGACTGTATCTTACCGCAAGGAAGGACAAAGCAGCCTCGACGGCTATTATTACGGCAAAGATGATTTTGCTTTTCAGTGAGGGTTTGCTCTCTCCGACGCCTGAAATCATTGCAGACAAAAGGACAGCAACCGAAACGGCTGACAGAATATATATTGCATCTGCCGGTCCCTCAAGCCGCTGAAAGAATTTGCCCACTGAAACGTTTTTTGATATTTCGCCAATCACCGATTGATAGTCGGTGGCAGTAATTCCAAATGCCATTGTACCCAGAATGGTTGTAAGGATAATTGCAGCACAGCAGCCCCACAAGGCGTATTGGGCGGTAGGCTTGTAGTCCTTATCAGCATAAGGCAGTGGTAAGAGCAACGGAAACATTAACGAAAAGGCCACAAGAGTGCCAAGTATAAAATCTGCGGCAACTACAGTTATATTCAAATTGGAGTAATCATACTCCCCTATACCGAGAAGGCAGCACAAAGCAAAAATCAGCGCTATAGGCACAAAGCAAAAGGCGGTAAATATAGCCGCACCTTTTATTTTGTATGCAAAGGATAAAAGGCATAGCACTGCCAAGCCCACAAGCACCAGCGCCATAAAGCCCGCCGATTGAAACAGCACCATACTTTCGCACAAGCGGAAGATAACGAGAAAAAGATATATTCCGCTTAACAGAGCGGTAACATAGCCTGCAGTGAGATTTTTAAACCAAAAGGAGAGCAACACCACAAGCACCGATGCAACGGCAACACACAATACTGCAGTGCCGCCACTTATTACAAAAAGATTTTTAAGTGCACCTGAAAAAACGATTTCACCGAAAATGCACAGATACATCGAAACGACGGCACCAAAGCCGCGCACGCCATTATTCATCCAATTCCCACCCTCTTGAAATTTTGGGTTGCTTACGAGGCCTCAACTTGCCAAGCCCTACTGCACGCCGCTGCTGCTTCCACAAGGGCATTTGCACAAAAGCGTTGCTGTTGACCGTTTCAAAAGAAAAAGGAGCGTTGATATAATCCATTCCCAAGGAGCGTTGCCCTGACAGAAGCAAAACGATGGCAGCGCAACCGAAAAAGACGCCGTAAAGCCCCATCAATCCGCCAAGCAAGATAAGAGCCAGTTTGCATATGGTTACACCGAAGTTTATATCGTAATCGGGCAATACGGAATTGGCCAAGCCCGACACCGCCACGATTATCAAGGTGACGGGGCTGACGAAATTGGCATCTATAGCTGCAGAGCCGAGAATCAAGCCACCCACCACGCCTATGGCTCCGCCCACGGCAGAGGGAGTGCGCACCCCTGCCTCACGCACAAGCTCGAAAAAGAGTTCCATAACAAGCAGCTCCATCAAGGATGAGAACGGAATGGCTTGTCTTGACTGAGCGATTAACAAAAGCAGCTGTGAAGGCAGCATTTCGGGGTGAAAATTTATGACGGCTATATAAACAGCAGACAAAAGAAGAGCACACACAAAAGCAAAGCTGCGCATAAGTCGGGCAAAGGTGCCGCTTTGCCAACGCTGTTGGTTGCCCTCGGGAGAGTCTAAAAATTCCGACAGAGTTACAGGCATAATAAGAGCAAAGGGCGAGTTGTCGCATATTACAACCACGCGGCCTGCATTAAGATATTGTGCGGCGCGCTCAGGCCTTTCGGTTGAAAGGATGGAAGGAAAAACCGACCACTTTGAATCCCCTATCATTTGCTCAACCATTCCACTGCCAGACACATAGTCGGCCTTGATAGACCCAAGCCGCTTTTTAACCCTTTGCACAAGTTCTTCATCGGTAAGGCCGACGATATACATTACGCCGCAGGTGTCGTTGCTTATGTTACCCACCGACACCATTTCGGTAACAAGGTCGGGGGTGCGCACTCCCCTTCTGACAAGGGAGATGTTGCTTCGTATACTTTCGCTGAAGGCCTCTTGAGAGCCTTTAATAGAATTTTCGGTTAAAGGGGTGGATATGGAGCGGCGGGGAAATCCCTTTGTTTCGCAAAGAGCAGCAAATCCGGAGCCATCTACAAACACCGCCGTGTCGCCAAGCAAAATTCTACTGACTGCAGCATCCATATCGGGCACCTCGACACAGTCGTTATATTCGACCGTGTTCAAAAGGTCAATGGGTGCGGCGGCGCAAGCCATAAGGGGGCGCACCAAAAAATCGTTAACGGCGGCGGTGTTTGTCATTCCATCAAAATACACCACCACACAATTTTGTTCGCTTGCTGATTTGAAATGACGAATTACTATATCTTTATTGGTAGGATAATGGAATATTTTGCGTATATTTTGCATATTAACAAGGGCGTTTGTGGATATATATTTTGTGGATTGGGACATATATTTGCCTCCGCGGTTAAATTTTGAAAAAAACACTTGATTTTTTCTGTTATGTCTGTTATTATAATACGGTACTTTTTTGATTACTAATAAGGAGGTGCAGATAATGGCTAAATGTGAAATCTGCAATAAAGAGGTTACATTCGGTATCAAAGTGTCTCACTCACACAGACGTTCAAACAGAACTTGGAAACCCAATGTAAAGCGTGTTAAGGCTATTGTTGACGGTACTCCGTGCAGAGTTTATGCCTGCACCCGTTGCCTTCGTTCAGGCAAGGTTACTCGCGCCATTTGATTCTTTATTGTCAAAGCATTCAATTCCCCGTCTATGCGGGGAATTTTTGCTATCTATAGGAAGGATGTAAGACCTGATGAAATACGACGGCATTTTGCTTTGCTCTGATTTTGACGGAACGCTAGCTTACGAGGCCACCATTTCGCAGGAAAATATTGATGCAATAAAGATGTTTCAAGCAAACGGCGGCAAGTTCACTCTTGCAACAGGCAGAGCTCCCGCTTTTATTGCAGAAAAGTTTAAGGACATCAAGGTTAACGCTCCGCTAATAAGCATTAACGGCTCGGCTATATATGATATGCAGGCTGACAAGTTGCTTTATACCGCTTGCTTGGATGACCCTTCGGCTTTTGCGCTTGATATTTATATGAACGAGCGATGCTATCAAGCCAACGTTTTCGCCGAAGATTTAAAGGTTGCCTATTTCAAAAAGGAAAAGGCAGGCAGTGCGGAAGCATTTGCAAAAAAGATGACAGAGGGCGGCTTTCTTAAAATCGTATTTGTTTTCGACGACACCGAAACACCCGTTTTGCTTGGCAATATGCTGCGCCCCCTTTACAGCGATAAATTTTATTTTGCACGCAGCTGGGCCTACTCTCTTGAGGTTAACAGCATCAAGGGCTCAAAGGGTGCCGCATTGAATCGCATTAAAAAGATGCTGCCCGACGTTAAGCTGACCGTCGGCGCAGGCGACTATGAAAACGATATTAGCCTTATAGAATGTGCAGATATCGGCTATGCGGTTGAAAATTCCGTTGACGAGGTTAAGCAGGTTGCCGACCGTATAACGGTTAGCTGCCGCGAGCACGCAATAGCAAAAATTATATATGATTTGTGACAGGGCGCAGGGCACCCTGTCACTTTTTTATAGGCCAAAAGAGACCGACAACGCTTGGTTTATCATATTCATTGATTGGTCGTCAAGACTGCCCATTTTTTCTTTAAGGCGTTGCTTGTCGATAGTTCGGATTTGCTCAAGCAAAACGATTGAGTCCTTTGCCAAGCCACTGTTATCGGCATTAACCTGAATATGAGTGGGCAGCTTTGTTTTGTCACGTTGGCTTGTTATTGCGGCGGCGATAACAGTAGGGCTGTATTTGTTGCCAACGTCATTTTGAACAATAAGCACAGGTCTTATTCCACCCTGCTCGGAGCCTATCACCGGACTTAAATCGGCGTAATAGATATCTCCTCTTTTTATTGTCATTAGAATTCACTCTCCGATAAATTATCAATGATGTACACCTTTATTCTTGCCTGATTTTGTTTTCTTTAATCAACAAGGCAGAATAAAAAATACATCATTACATAATATTTGAAAATGAAAGCCGCTGACAAATCTATTTGTAAAAAGAGCAACGTTTGAGTGGTACAACTCCAAATGTTCAAAAAAGCAAGTTCGGTTTTGTCAATATTTTTTGTTTGTGTTACGGTTAAACCGTATTTTTACGCAAAACAAACACCCTATGACTTTTTCGGTCATAGGGTGTTAAGTGATTTATAATTCTTGCCAAACCCCGTTACCTGTCGTTTCGGATTAGGCTTACGAAGGGACAGCCTTGCTAACACAATAGAACCGTCCCCTGTGTTCTTACTTATTTGCAATATCATCAAAAAAGTCCAACAGCTTAAGAATTGATGAAAAATCCAGAATAAGGAAACAAAGCCACATTATTGGGACAAGAATTAAAAATTCCTTTAACTCTTGAAAAAACAGGCTAGAAATCAAACATAACGGCAAAGCAGAGACAAAGTGTGCCGGTGAAACTAAAATAAAAGCAAATATGAAATCTTTTTTCAATATTTTGAAATGTTTGCATATAAGAAAGGTTTTATCTTGTTTCAGCTTGAATGCCCTAGGTCTTTCACCTGTTTCATAATATATTGCCGTTGTAGTTTTGCTGATTTTTCTGAAGTAAAAACGAGGTGTATCATCATAAAAAGTATTTTCTTTAAAAATTTTAACGTTGCTATCAACTTGTTCAGCAAACGTGTCTAAATTTTGATAGAAAGCACTAATATTTTTAAACTTTTTAATTTTAATCACGAGATACACCTCATTTCATACTCATTGAAATAAATACAGGTGCACAGGGGACGGTTCTCTGTGCGCTTTAGAATTTTCTCACAGCACCAAAACTCACACCTGTTAATCTGCAAATTTGTCTTATAGACACAACACAGAGAACCGTCCCCTGTGTTCTTAAATCCGGTTATGCCATTAACACCGTAAAGGTACTCAATGTTTTTCTAATTTGATTATAGCAAAGCGTTATAAACATTTCCATTCACAAAACCACTAAAATTTTCAGTGTTTTTTATATCTATTGCTATGGTAAAAGAAAAACTGCGAGATAGCATTATCACGCAGTTTTATAATCAAATTGGCATATATATTTATAGCTTATAAAATCAATTTTGCTGATAAGGCCGTCCTCCCCTACCCACACCTGAAATTTGCCGCAGGTATCGCTTGAGGTATAGACTCCGTCTGAATAGCTGTCGGCAGTATAATCGTGGTTGAGGGCGGTATAAATCAGTGCAGGCAGGCTTGTGGATATATACTGCATATCAATCTGCTTTTTGACTTTATAAAAGCTTAAATAGCATCCGCTTGGAGAAATACTCATCCCTAACCCTTTGGTGCCGTCGGTATGCATAAAATAGGCATCGTAGCATTCTCCGCTTCGGGTGACGGACAGGCGCTCTGTTTTAGTTTCGCCTTTTGCAGTGACCGAGCAGGTTATGCCGTCGGTTATGGGTTTGGGCGGTGTTGTGGCTTTTGTGCAAGAGGCCAGAAGCACCACGGTTATCATTGCCAAGCATAAGCGATGCAATCAATCATCCCCACCAATAAGTTTGGCGAAGGCAAGGTGCAGATGGTTTAGCATATCGCTAACGGTCATGGAGTAGGCGGTCATATTGGAGGCAGTTATATCGCCGCACAAAGCGTGGATAAACACACCGGCCAGCGCCGCCTCGTATGAGGGAACGCCCTGGCAGACAAAAGAGGAAATTATGCCTGCAAGCATATCTCCGCTGCCTGCAGTGGCCATTCCATCATTACCGGTTAGGTTTACATAAATCTGGCCATCGGGGGCAAAGACGAGGGTTTGTGCACCCTTGAGAACAAGGGTTACGCCATACTCGGTGGCTATCCTTTGACCGTATTGGAAACGGTTGGATATTACATCCCCTACCGATACTCCGCAAAGGCGAGCCATCTCGCCGTAATGTGGAGTGAGAATAATATCGCACTTTGCATTTCGCAATATATCTATATTCTTGGCAAGGGCATTTATGCCATCGGCGTCGATAATCATAGGAATATCGACCTTATCAATCAGATTTTGCAAAAGACCGACCACAATATTATCGCTGCCGCTGCCACAGCCAAAAAGCAGCGCATCGGCCTTGCTTGAGGCTTTGAGAATTGGTCTTACGGAAGTTAAATCAAGCTGTACTTGGTCTTGAAGTGTGCATACATTATAGACCGGCTCGGGTAAACGGGCTGCCAAAAGCTTATATACCCCATCTGACACCGACATTTTGACAAGGCCCACACCGCTTTTCATTGCGGCGCGTGCGGCAAACTCGGCGGCACCAATCATTCCGTAAGAGCCGCAGACACAGTGAAGGGTGCCAAAGGTGCCCTTGTGGCCGTCGGCCTTGCGCTCGGGAATAAGAGATCGAACGAGAGTGTCGTCGATAACATTGATTGTGGGGGCAATATAAGCATCCTTGGGAATGCCGATGTCGGCAAGGATAACCTTGCCGCAGTTGTTAAGTGCAGGGTGCATAAGGTGGCAGAGCTTATATGCCACGAAGGTGACGGTTAAATCAGCGCATATTGCATTTTCGTCACAGGTGGCGGTATCACAATCGGTGCCGCTTGGCAGGTCGACGCTGACCTTGTAGGCCTTGCTCATATTGGCGAGCTTGGTAAGGCGTGCTACCGAAGGATTAAGCTTGCCGTGAAAGCCGAAGCCGTAAATCGCATCGACCACCACATCGCAAGCAAGGATAAGCTTGCTACATATATCAAAGTTTTGCTCGGCAAAATACACGGGTATATCAAGGCCTTTGGCAAAATTATAGGCATCGACGGCTGCATCACCCGTGGGGAGGCAATCGGTAAGCACAACCGCTACCTGAGCACCATCTTGAAAAAGTCGGCGTGCGGCCACAAATCCGTCGCCGCCGTTGTTGCCGCTGCCGCACAAAAGGACCACCTTCAGGCCGTTGACCTGAAAGCGATTGCGTATCTCTTTTGCGACGGAGCTGCCTGCATTTTCCATAAGGCGCTGTTGGGATATGCCCGATGCTATCGCCTTTTGTTCAACAGTTACAACCTCTTTTTTGGTATAAATAAACATCTTACACCACCTTGCTCTGTTTAGAACAGATTTATTGTCATTTGACGGGGCAGGCAACGCTTGAGTCCGTTAATCATCTTTTCGTTGGGCTCGATTATAACAAGGGTTTTGCCCGACTCTTTTGAAGTGTAAATGAAGTAATATAGATTTTCGCTGTCTTCATTGGCGGCCATCAGGGTTTTAGCGCAGTTATAATTCTTTTCACGCTCAAACTTGCCAAACTCCTCCACCGATTTGCACTCGAATGATGCAAGACGCTTGCGGCTTTTCATATCGGTTACCACGTCAACGTCGAAAAGGCCGTTGGTAAGGCAATATTCAAACTCGATATTAAACTTGCCGCCGAGAAAATATGCAAGATAAATTATGCCTGCTATAAGCAAAACGAATATGCCCATAAGGGACAAATTCATCATACCCACAAGCAAAATAACGCCTGCAAACAAGCCGCAAAAAGCGAAAAGTCCCATTTTAAGTGCAAACTCTGACTTTTTCATTTGACGGGTTACAAGCTGTTCTACAAATACATCAAAAATTTCCATAATGCACCAACCTCTTAATTATTGTTTTAAGTATAGCACATAATTATGAATAAAACAACAACGGAGTAAAATTACTCCGTTGTTTTATCTTTTGCCTATATAGTTGGTGGGATTGGCAAGTGCCCCGTTTTTGCGCACCTCAAAATGAAGGTGGGGGCCGGTTGAACGACCTGTGGCGCCGATAAGTGCCACAACCTCGCCTCGCTCTACCCAATCGCCTACGCTGACGTAAAGCTTTGAGCAGTGGGCATAGAGGGTTTTTAATCCGTTGCCGTGGTTAATTACAAAGTGCAAGCCGTAGGCAGAGCCTGATGCATTGACCGACTCAACCTTGCCGCTGAGAACGCTGAGAATAGGGGTGCCTTTTGAAGCGGCGATATCATAGCCTGCGTGACCGCGTCCGTCACCCACATATGAGCTGACGTACTGTCTGTACCCGGTATCCACAGGCCAGCAAAAGCCGTACTTGCCTGCATCAACAACTGCGGTGGCAGTGGGTTGGTCGGGGAATTTTTCAACAAGCTCGGTGCCTGCATACTCGGTGCGAAGCTTGATGCCGTCGACATAAATGGCAGAGTAGGTTGTAATCTCCCAATAAGAAACGGGGCATTCGTCGGTAGAAGGAATGCTCCTTTTGTGCTCGGTGTCAACCTTGGTCACAAGGGCAAAGGCAGGCAAGCAAGCAGTTATCTCAATAAGGTCGCCGGGATTGAAATCAGGCACGTCATCGGATGATATGGCAAACCTTTCACCGATTGATTGCTTGGTATCGTCTGCCGCAGTTTTATACTCGACAGTTGTTGCCACCTTGTCATTAAAGCGGTTTTCAAGCAGAGCAATTCGCTTTTTTGCGACGTCAGACATTACGCACTCGCGAATTTCTATTTCATTGTAAAAACGTTTTTCACCTGCAAAGTTTGTAAGCTGATCTACACCCTTTTCCATAGAGGTAATCTCGGCAAAGGCAACTCCGTTTACAAAAACGCAAATTACCTTGTTAACCTTTTCATCGTTGCTGACAATGTTGTCGGCCAGTTCAACCGATGAAATAAGCTGAGAGGAAGGCACAAGCGTGTATGCACAATCTACCTGAGGTTGTGTGTATGCCTCATCCTCTGACAGGGAAATCTCGTCAAGGGAGTCAACCGCTTTATCTACAATTTCGCGGTGGGTTACATAGCCGCAATTTTCACCGCTGACGCTAACCTCGAGGGCATAGGTCAAATCAGTAGCTGCAAAGACTGAAACAAATATTGTTGCAACGACAACAAAGGACAATGCTCCGCAAGCGGCTTTTTTGAATCGAGCGCTATTTTTAAACAGTATGATAAGGTCGTTCATCATACTTTTAAGCTTCGATATCATACTGTTCACCTCCAAAAATAATTACAAAGTTGTAACAATTACAGATTGATTATACTGTAAAGGTTACAACTTTGCAACTTTTTTGAGATATTTTGTATGTTTAGACAATAAAACAAGGTGTTTCGACAGTATATTGTGCCATTTGCCTTTATTTTTTGTATTTCATATCTTCTACTGTAATATTTTCGATATCCTCACAATAGCGGGCAGCATCGATTTTGGCAAGAGGCAGGCTATGCTCTTTATAATTGCCGCATTCAACGGCAGTCGTGCCGGGTATCTCGCCCTCGTAATCCCTTACAAAGGTCATTCCGTCCTTAACGATATTAAGCACCGTTTGGTCATCAAGCCCTGCAGTGAGGAAATAAAAGCCGGTGCGGCATCCCATGGGACCGAAATAAATAATATTATCTGAATACTGACTGTTGCGGGCATATGTGGCAAAAAGATGCTCGATGGTGTGAATTGAATCGTTTTGCAGCACCTCTTCCCTATTTGGGTGGCGGAAGCGCAGGTCATAGGTTACAACATCTCGGTCAATCCGAGAAACGTATACGCCCGGTGTCAAAACATCATGATTTACAAGAAAGCTTTTTATAGTTTTCATTACAACTTCTCCATAACTATAGTTTGGTCAGGTGAAAGTAAATCGGCATGCTCGTGGGTTATTACTATCACCGCTGCACTCTTTGACTTTTCTTTAAGCAGGGTTATAACCTTGTTGATGTTGTCAATGTCAAGTCCTGCGAAAGCCTCGTCAAAAAGATACATATCTGCATTATAATACAAGGCTCTTGCAATAGCAACCCGTTGGCGCATTCCGCCCGAAAGTTTTGCAGGCAGTTTTTGAGCATCCTCGTTGGATATGCCCAGTCTGTTGAGCAAATAAATGGCTCGGGCTTCATCCTTTTGGTCGGACACGCTCATTACATTTTGCAGTCCGTTAAGCCAGGGCAGCAGACGGGGCTCCTGAAACGCATAGGCAATTCTTGCAGGGGCTTGCTCAACTGTGCCGCTGTCGGGCTTTTGAAGGCCGCACAGCACTCTGAACAGAGTGGTTTTGCCGCTGCCCGACTCACCAACCACAGCGGTGAGTCCCTTTGGAGCAATGGTACAAGTGAAGTTTTTGAGCACCTGCTTGCCATCGAAGGCAACTGAAATATTGTTAAGCTTCATTATTTCCACCCTCCGTTGCAAAGCGTTTGAAGGCGGCCTTTGACGCCTTTTTAATCAAAGCATCAAAAATCACGCTCATAATTATAACGGTAGCCGTCCAGGCAAACATTTTATCGGTAAGAATGTAGTACTTGGTTTCCCAAATTTCGTTACCGATTGAATAGGCAGAGCGGCAAATTACCTCGGCAGCTATGCCTGCCTTCCAGCAAAGGCCCAGGCCTGAGCCCGATGCCGAAAGAAGATAAGGAAAGATTGAGGGAAAATATATCAATCGGGTGCGCTTCATAAAAGGCATTTTGTAGACTCGCGCCATTTCAACAAGCTGCACATCAATATTGCCAAGGCCTGCAAGGGTGTTGCTCCACACGATGGGCACCACCATAAGCATACTGATGAAAATCGGCACGGTGCTTTTGCCTATCCACACCAAAGCGAGAATTATAAAGGATGCCACGGGAGTGGATTTGACAATGCTGATTATGGGTGACACAAAATCCTTAAACAAGGCGTTTTTGTGGGCAATAACAGCTAGTGCGAAGCTTGCGCAATATCCAATGGCAAAGCCGCCGAAAACGCGGCATATTGAAGCCATCAGAGATAACCAGAACTCTTCTGTTTGCCCCATTTCGAAAAGGGCTCGAAGGACACTTAAAGGAGATACGAAAAGTATCTCCTCATTTATAAGCGCACTGACCAGCTGCCAAATGGCAAGCCAAAGGACAGTTATTAAGGTGTATCGAATTGGTTTATTTTTCAGTATAGTAGAAATTGTCATCGGGCAGCTTTCCTCCTATTGAGTCGGGATTAGCTGTGTAAAGTACGTTGTAGAATTTGTGGATTTTTGCCTGCATTGCCTTGCCGGTGATGCATACAATCTGGCAGCGAGGCAATGCCTTGAGTGCTACGGGAGCGGCAGGAACGATGCCGACCTTTGCGATAACCTCTGATGCAGCGGTATAATCAAGGTTTACCTTGTCAACCGATGCTTTGTACTCGGTGAGGAAGTTTGCAACTGCGTCGGGATTAGCCTCTGCAAAGGCGGTGTTTACGGCTACACAGCCCATTACGATTGAGCTGTCGTCATTTTTGTCACCGTTGGCTTCTGCCCACAAATCGTTAAGGTCGAAGGCAACCTTATATTCGGCGTTTTTGTTAAGCAATGCGGTAACCTTGGGCTCGGGCAAAAGGAGAATGTCTGCTTTGCCTGTTGCTGCATATGCTACCAAATCGTCGTGGTTAGCATAGGTGAAGTCTAACTTTACATCCTTGCCTACCTGCAGGCCGTTATTGTTAAGAACGCTGGTGAGAATATACTCAGGGGTCGCGCCCTGACCGCTGACGTAGATGGTTTTGTTCTTAAGGTCGTCAACGGTTTTGATTGCATCACCCTTGGTAACGATGTAGAGAACACCAAGTGTATTAAGTGCAATTACCTTGATTTTGCCGTTAGATTTGTTGTAAAGATTTGCAGCCGCATTGGTGGGCAATGCAGCAATATCCAACTTACCTGATACAAGCTTGGGGCCGATATCCTCGGGACCTGAGAACACCTCGTACTTGTAGTTATTAAGGGTTTTGCCGTTGTTGGAGTCGTCAAGCAAATATGACATACCCATACCTGTGGGGCCCATAATAGCAGCAAGCTTTACGTCGGGCTTTTTGGCGGGAGCGGTTGATGAGGGTTGCTCAACAGAGGAGGTGTCGGTGGTGTTGCTGCCGCAAGAGGCAAAGACACCTAACACTAAAACCAATGCGAGAACGAGTGAGATAACTTTTTTCATAATAATTCCTCCGTTTAATATTGTTTGATTTTTTTGATGTCGGTTATAATAATTCGCTTTGAATCGCGTTTGATTACTCCGTTTGATTCCAAGCTGTCAAGAGCACGGTAAAGAGATGCTCTGCCAATACCCAACGATTTTGATAAGCTGGTCATATTCAAATCAAAAGGCACATCTTCCCCATCTACATAAGCCGATATAAATCGAGCAAGCTTGGTCTCGACGTTAGGAGATGAATATGCGCTGACCAATCGGTTGAGGTATTGAATTCTGCCCGTTAAAAAGTTGACGTAGTTAACGGCAAAATTCTTGTACTGTGTCAGACAAACTGAAATCACCGACTCGGGAATGAACAAAACGGTACAATCGGTTTTGGCGGTTATGCTGGACACATAGGGCTTGCCGTTGTGAACAAAGACCGATGCAACACCAAAGCAATCACCCTTTGACAGGCAGCGTACAATTACGCCACTGTCGTCGCCGTTTTTGGCAACTGCCTTGCCCGACAAAATCACACCAACTGCGTGGCGGAATTGGTCGGCAGAGTAAATTATGCTGTTGGCTTTAAACAAGATTTGCTCACATTCGGGATGTTCAACAATTGATTGAACTTCTGCCTCGGTTAATCCGTTAAAAAGCGGAAATTTACTCATAACTCACCTCAAACTGTATCATTTGATACAATTATAGCATTATTTTTTGATTTTGTCAATAGAAAACACCTGCAAGCTTAAATAACTTGCAGGTGTTGATTTTACATTCTGTGAAGCAAATAGCGGTTGAGATTAAACCAGAACTTTTTGCTGTTAGCCTGTGCGTATACATCACAGGTTTGATATGCGCGCATTACGTATGCTCTGTCGTTATCGGTAAGCTTCTCGCGGCTGTACAAGGCTTTATCAAAGCTGATGTATGCCTCGTAAACGCTCTTGCTGGAGCAGGTATCACTGATACGCTTGAGGTAGTCGTGAGCTGTTTCGTCAGGCTCGCGTGACATACCTACAAAGTTCATAACACGATTAAGCTCGCGCCACGCAACCAGAATAAAGGCCTTGTTATCAAGTTTATACATTCGTGCAATTTGGCGCTTGCGGTGATTGATAATTGCAACGGGAATCATAATCACGGCACACAGTATAGCCAATGCGCAAACTATATAAAGCAGATCTTTAAGGGTAAGTTTGAAACCGTTTTCGGTTTCAAGAAGAGTACTGTCTGCCAAGGTGTTGCCGTCGTTGTTGAAATCGCCATCCTCAACCTTGATGGTAGTATCCTCTTGCTCAATGGGATCCTCTTCAGGAGTATCCTCGACGGGCTCATCCTCTTCAGGTTCGTCCTCTTCAGGTTCGTCCTCTTCAGGCTTGACAATCTTATAATCAGCAGTTTTTATGCCGTAAAGAGTATCTGCATCGTGGGTGGTGGGCTCAAACATAACCCAGCCGACTCCATCAAAGTAGACCTCTACCCAAGCGTGTGAATAGGAGTTGTCTACAAGCAGCTCCTCCCCTGCTTCTGCCAAGGGAGAGTAGCCCTCTACATATCGGGCAGGGATGCCTGCAGCACGGCACATTACAGCCAATGAAGATGCAAAGCCTGTACAGTAGCCGCCGTAGTATACGTCGGCCGGTTCGTCGGTAAGGCTGTCGCCAAACAGGAATTTATCGACATAATCCTCACCTGCAGTGGTTTCTTCAACACCTGTTCGGTATGAATAGCGCCACAAATACTCCATAAGCTTCCAAACCTTGTCAATGCGGGAAGTTGCCTCACTGTCGGCAATTATGCGGCTTGACAAATCCTTTACGCGCTGAGGCAGATTTTCAGGTAGTTGCAAATAGTCGGTATAAACTGACTCAACGTATTTATTAACGACCAATCTACTTATCTTATTTGATGCCTTTTGTCCGTCCTTATAATTTTCACTTCTCAAATAGTCGTAAAGCGCATTTACGTCATAATTAAGAGTAGTGAAGGTATAGGACAGATTTTTGTTCATATAGAAGTTTGTGTAAAGATTGTAGTTGATATCAGTCCACAACAAGCGTTTGGCGGGCTTGGTCATATTGACAAGGTCGCTTGAACGCAAGACACTTCTGAAATAGTTTTTGCTGTCGCCAAATTTAAGTTTAATCTCATCAACGGTATATTCAATGCCTGCGTTACTCAAAAACTCCATTTTGGTGAGAGCGTCAAGTTCCACAACTGCGTTGGACTTGTAGGCATCGGATATTTTTTGTGCTGTTGTGAGAAGGTTCTTTGAGGCTTCATCATCTTCATACTTGGTGATTTGGCCGTCAGACACCTTCCAACCGGTACCTGTGTAGGTATCGTTATAGGTAGCGGCAATGTAAATCGGCTTTTTTGAGGTGATGTAGAAGGCCTCGTCAAAATTAAGGCGCAGGTTGTCACCCAAAATTGCATCGTTTGTGCCAACACCTGTTGAGGAAAGCTGGAAGTAGCCTTGACCCTTTTTGGTAAATGCATTGGGGCTCAAATCCTCAATGGAAAATTCTTTTGAATACTCGTTAGCAAAGGGAAACGCAACGGTAAGGATGACAACGCCAATAGTGCAAGCAAGGCTTGTGCCGATAATGGCAAAGCGTTTCATACCAAAATCCTGGCCACCTGACGCTGCTTCAAAACGGTTAAAAACAGAGTAGATGCCCATATTTATTACCGTATAGGTGAGCACGGCATAAGAGCCAAAGTTGGTGATAATGTTACCTGAAAGCAACTGCAACAAGAAAATTACAACTGCAATTACAAGCGAAAGCAGGAATAGCACCTTGCGGCTCATAAGGAAGGCAGAAAGAAGGCTTATGCCAACGGTGAGCACGATGGTGATTACACGGGCAAGCTGCTCGTTGATACGCTTATAGCCACCCATAAGCTCGAGGACGTACTCTACCATTTTGGGGAAGTTAAAGACGCCTGCAAGACAAAGTATCGCAAAGACGATGATGCCCAAAACAATCAGACCAAGAACGCTTAACAGTATGTATTTTGACGCTTTTTTGAAGCCAAACATAAAGTAGAAGCATACGGTTGCAAAGCTGCACATCAACACCAATACGAAAGGCCGGATGGATATAGAAAGGCCACCGGACACAGCCAAAGCGAGAGAGTTTGAATACATAAGACAAAGCACAAGTCTTATTATCCAGTCAACAGTAAAACTGTTTCGTTTCATATCCGGCCACCGCCTTTCTTAAAAAATAATAGGTCCTCTGTGTGATGAGGGTACTGCTACCGACTTAAAGCCGTCGGCCATAAACTTTTTAACCTCTGCCTGCCATTGGTCGGGCTTTTCACTTTCGCCGACCACACGCATCAGGGTCATTTTGTTGCCTGCGTTAACAGCCTCACGGAAGGTGTTGCGCAGTTTATCGTCTGCCCTGTCGGTTACAACTACAATGTTGGCACCGCAGGACATATCGGTCATAAAGGCTCGCAGAGTATCGCCAATATCGGTTGCGCCGTCAACATCGATGCAAGCCATAAGATTATATAAAGTGGGATATTGCTGCATATCGTCGATATTATGCTGCTCCATAATTTTAGAAGCAGGCATATATACCACCTTGGCGGTGAGCAAATCGGCTATGCAGTTAGCAACAACGGAAAGACCGCACTCGATAATTTTATCTTCATTATTGATGCGCTCACGCTGTTTTAAATCGGTTTTGCTGTTGAAGTCTAAAACTACCATTACGCCAACCTCTTTAAGAGGCTCGTAATTTTTAACCATAAGCTGGTTAAGCTTTGAGCTTAACTTCCAATGGATGGTTTTGGGACGGTCGGTTGGAGAATACTGACGCACATGGGAAACCATTGTGTCATCCTTTTTAAGTGCGTTTTTGGTTACAGATTCCTGACCGACCAAGCGATGGTCGATATCAAGACCAACAAGTGCGCTCACACGGGGATAAACGGTTACACGGCACAAGTCAATCTTTTTATGCAAGGCAAAAAGACCCAGCATATCAACCACTCTCACCTTTTTGGCACCTACGTGATAGATGCCGCGGTAAGGGCAGTCAACATCAAACTTAACGCCTACCGGCTGACCAAAAGCTGAGCACAAAATTGAGTCGGCCTTTGGAATGCGGAACTTGGATTTATAGGCGCGGTTGATGCGCAAATCAAGATATGCAAAGGATATTGCAAAGCGACTGCGCGCGCTGAAGCTTATGCGCACTGTGTCGCCCTTGTATAAGCTTGAACGGTTAGCACTTTGTGTTGCGTCAAGGCTCAGATAGGCAAAGAGCATCAGCAAAAAGGATATTACAGGCAGCAATAAGACGCCGTAAACCATTATGCTGGTTACCAAGTTTTGCTGAAAACTTGCTAACGACCACACCGCAAACAAAGTGACAAGGTAAAAAATACGGTTAGAAAGCATTAAAATACTCTTTTCTGCACTTATTTGCCGGTGGGTACGGGAATGGTTTTGAGAATTTCTGCAACAAGATCTTCTGCAGTGGTGTTGTTAAAGCGCATCTCTTGACCGAGAACGATACGGTGTGCAACAACGGGAACTACCATCTTTTGAATATCATCGGGCACTACATAGTCGCGGCCTGCGATGTAAGCTGTTGCCTGTGCTGCACGGTACAAGCTGATAGATGCACGGGGGCTGGCGCCAAGCATAATGCTGGGATGATTGCGGGTTGCAGATACGATTGAAACGATATAATCGTTAAGGGTATCGTGAACGAATACCTTTTTAACCTCTTGCTGAATCTTGATAATATCCTCGGCAGTAGCAACCGACTCAAGATCGAGGAAGGGATCACGCATCTGGTGCATATTAAGAACGGCCGACTCATCATCCTTATCGGGATAGCCGACAGATATCTTCATAAAGAAACGGTCAAGCTGTGCTTCAGGCAGCTGGAAGGTGCCCAAGAACTCGATGGGGTTTTGGGTTGCAAGAACCATAAAGGGCTTTTGCATTTCGTAAGTAACGCCGTCAACGGTAACGTGTGCTTCTTCCATTGCTTCAAGCAAAGCAGCCTGAGTTTTGGGAGAAGTACGGTTGATTTCGTCGGCAAGTACAAGCTGACTCATAATTGCGCCGGGCTTGAACTCAAATTCGCCGGTTTTTTGGTTGTAAACCGAGAAACCGGTTACGTCAGAGGGCAAAACATCGGCGGTAAACTGAATGCGTCTGAAGGAGCAATCAATCGATTTTGCGAGAGCGGCGATAAGTCGGGTTTTACCAACACCGGGAACGTCCTCAATAAGCACGTGGCCGTTGGAAATAAGTGCAGTAAGCACCTTGGTTATGGCGTCACGCTTGCCGACAATAACCTTTTCAACATTTTCAATAATTCTATTTAACAAAATAATCCCCTGCTTCCAAATATAGTTATGGTAATTATACTATAACACAAAGCATTTTGCAACATTTTCGATGACAATTTTATGCTGTTAAATTTGTATATAATACACTAAAGCCCCGCCTTTAAAACGGCAGGGTTTTAGTTTCGGGATGACAACAGCATCACAACAATATAAATTGATGCAGCAAGGAGGGTTGGATTTAAACTTTGAGCGAATATCAACGCCCCGCAAAAAATTATTACCAAAGCAAAAAGCACTTGCAAAAAAATCAAAGTAAGCCTTAAAAATCTGCAGTCTGTTTCGTAGCACAGCATACTCAATATATCTCCACCATCGGTGCCCGAAAGGGGCAGAAGGTTGAACAATCCATTTATAAGCATTGCGGTTTTAAACACAGATGACGGCAGAAACAATGCAGGAAGAATATTCAATATAGGGCCACCCATAGCTACCAGTATTTTTTGCGACGTAGGGAGGATTTGTACCCCATCCATCAATATTCCGCAGGGGCACAGGCTAATGCTTTTTGGCGGTGATCTTAAAGCAAGCAGCACTGCCAGATGTCCCCACTCATGTATAACTACCGAAAGCAAGGAATAGGCCATTGCTCCTTGGCGGTCCATATACAAAAGAAGCGATACAACGACGGTGAAAAGAAAGTGAACTTTGATTTTTACACCAAATAATGCAAAGGTCATATTTCGTTAAGCTCGTTTAAAAAATAACCGGGGTTAATTCGCACGTCGTTAATTCTTACCTCAAGGTGTAAATGAGGCCCCGTTGATCTGCCTGTGCTGCCCACAAGAGCGATAACATCTCCCTGCTTTATGCTGTCCCCTGCCTCTACAAGCAGTTTGGAGCAATGGGCATAAAGGGTGACCAAGCCATCCCCATGGTCGACGGTGACGAAATTGCCGTAGTCAGAGCTGTATTTGGATTTGAGCACCGTGCCCGATAGCACTGATTTTATTGCAGTACCGCTGTTGGCACTAAGGTCAATACCGCCGTGCATACCGTAGTTGCCCGTTACGGGGTTGACTCGGTAGCCGAAGGGTGAGCTTACACGTATTGGAACAAGGGGCATTATCATTTTGAAGGAGTTAGTTTTGTTGGTTGACATTTGCCGCACAAGGCCCAAATCAAAGACGTATTGCGCTGATTGAGAATCCTCTTGCCCTACCTCGAAATCGTATGTAAATTCGTCGGTAGTTACCGTGGTGGTTTTAGGCTCGGTATCCTCTGTTTTTTCAGGCGTTTCTTTGTTTGGCTTAACAAGGGATACCTGGGTTTTTTCGTTAAACATTTCTTTAAGCGAGCCACTCATTGTCGAGTAACAGTCGGGTAATATAAGTTTTATGGATAATAAAAGAATGGCTATTATTAAAAAACATACTGTTTGAAAATATAAATATGAAAATATACTTTTATCTTGGTTATGCAAAAACAACACCCCCTCACTAACTATATGTGAAGCGGTGTTGTTTTAATTCTTATTTATTATTTTAATTTAACGAGCGAGGATACGCCTGTATCAATTCGGCGGGAGGTGTTGAAATTCTTGCAAATGTAAAAGTCGCCGCCACCTGCCACCTTGTCATACTCTTTTATGTAAGACAGAGTTGTGTCGTCATTGAAGCACACGCTTCGCACGCTTTCGTCGATGGCCTTTTTAACACCATTCTTAAAGACTACCAAGCGGCTGCCCACATCGATGGTTTCGGCAAGGACTGCCACGCAATCAGCGGCGCTGTTGACAGAATACTCACTGATTCGGTGTGCCAGGGCTTCGCCTCCTGCATAGATGGTATTGTTGCTGTCAACATAAACTGCGGTGCCGTTTTTCAGCATATAGAACTCGGTGACGGTGGAATTAACCGCAATCGCTTCGGGCGAGCCAAAGCCCTTGCCGTCAATTCTGACCTGCATCAGGTCGCCGCAATCTTCTTTCTCAACGTAGTCGATGTAATAGATAGCGTCAAAGTTCTTTGAGAAGGATATGTTGTTATCCTTAACAGCGGTGTAAACAAGCTGAGAAGCCTTATTTTTAACTGCAGCGCAATATACAACGTTGTTCTTTAAAACATCGTAATAATCACTTGCATACGAGCCGAAGGAGTTAAAATTCAGCATTTCGTCAGGCAGCTCACTGAAGGTGAAAAGAGTTGTGCCGGGTATATACTCTTTATAAACCACTGCTGCACCCTGCTCAAGCTCTGCCCAGTTTTTATTGGCGTCGTCTTTTCTTTCGCCGTTAAATATAATATCGGTGCAATACTTTGATACCTCGGTGGCTTCGCCCTTGCTGTAGTAGGTAAGCGCAAAAGTTTCCAACGGTACGGGCATGGGGAAAAGTCGGTCACGAATAAGGTTACGCTTAACCATTCGGGCCATCTCCTGTGACATACCACCCTCCCACGTTACACCCTCGGTGGACTCTCGGTCGGTCTTTTCACAGTCGTCATTTATAAGGTCGCCAACCGTGAGATTGTAATTGTTTTCACCTGTGCAATATGCCCAGTCATCGGCACAGCTGTAGGCAACAACGCTATCAACGTTGGAGGCTACCTTTTCGACCTTGTCGTTTGCGTAGCGATAAAGCTCGCTCACCTTTTCAGAGGTTTCTGTGTTTTTGAGTGATTTCACAAAGAAGAATGATTTGGTTGCTTCGTCATCGAAATAAACACTCTCGGTATCCTTTGCGATTTCTTCAATCATACCTTTGCCTCTGGAGGCAACGTTGGCAATCTTGAGGTCACCCATTCGTGTTCTTACCACAATACGCTGATCGTCAAGCAGGCCAAAATCGGTAACAGAATACATCAAGCGTTTTGACTCATGGCTTTCGATGTTGTAAATATACAAATCATAGGATGACAAGCCTTTAAGATAAATTATGGACTTGCCGCGCAATACGTATTTGAATTCGCCCACAACGTTTTCGTCGACTTTAAAGCCTTGTGTTGATACCTCACCGTTGCTACGGACGTAGAGGTTGTAGGCACCTGTTTTGGTGTTGTAGTTTTGAATGACAAAAACGTCGTTGCTGTAGGGTGAAAAATGAACTCGCTGAACGCCGGTTGAAATCTGAAAAGCGTTGCCCTCGTAGGCAAAGTTTTCGGGGCGTTTACCGCTTGTGCCTGTCAAGAACAGATTGCCCGACTTGATATACATTACGGGAGTATCAACCACTCGGGGCAAAATGCCAAACATACTGTCAAGCAGGATAAAACCTGCAATAAGCAATGCAACGCAGGACACAATAAGGCTGCTGAAAGCAATCTTTTTGCGTGTTTGCTTGGATACCACCATCTTCATTTTGGGGATGGTGTATCCAATATTGTATTCGGTATCTCTGAAGGGTACCTCTAACAAATTTGTGGGAGGATAAAGGTCATAAACGTCAGGCTCTTCTTCACCCTCGTCAACATTGGCGATAGTATTAAAATACTCCGTCTGTTTAACGCGGCGGTCGAGCTCGTTATTGGGAGAAACTGACTTGGGTTGCTCAGGTTTCGCTACCTCTTCCGCAGGCGGCTGAGGCGCCGATTTAACTGAAGGGGCTGCGGGCGCAACCTTTTCAACAAAACTGTTGCCTGAATTGGCAACCGAGCCCGGACGGGCCCAAAAAGCACCCGTATCAACCTGTGCATTGCTGCATTCAGGGCAAAGATTCATACCCTCTGCTATTTCGGCAGAGCATTTTTCACACTTAGCCACTTGCTTCACCTCCACATGAAATCCATTAAATTACTTATTCTTCTTAATTACATATTTGTACATACACTCGGCAGGGGTGATAAGATGCTTGCCGATATCGTTTTTCTTGCACTGCTCAACAAAGCTGTTAAGGGTGGATGCATCTGCACGGAACATCTCGCCCAAAATTGAATAGGTAATGGTGCTTTGCACTTCGTTATCGCCGTCAACATAATAGTCATCCAGCATATTTACAAGCTTAACAAACTGCTTGGTTTCGCCCTTTGCAATAAGCTCTGCCAAAAGGGGTGCGGCATTGGTTGAGAAGAAATAGTCGGGCAAGAAGCCGTTGTATTGAGCAACGCTGTCCTTATAAGCATCCTTATATGCAGGAAAAAGGGTCAAGAAGCGGTTGGCAAATGCCTCAACGCCGGGAGTTGCATCAGAAGATGCCTTTGAGGGCAAGGATACATCCTTGCGGCGAAGAGCAACCGAACGCTGAACACCAAGCTCGTTGTTAAGGCTGTCCAAAAAATCGCCGCCAACTGAACGGGCGTCGCGCTCGTCGGAATTGTCGTCAAAAAGATAGTTGGACACGTTGTAAAACTCGGCCTCGCCGCCCTCAAGGTTGGCTACGTCAAGCTCAAAAATGCTCTTTTCAGCGTTGTGGACAATTCTGAATGCCTTTTTATTGTTTGAGAAAACATATTCATCCCCCTGACGGACAAATTTTTGTGCGTCAATGACGGGTTTTAAGGTTTCGATAATAATTTCGTATGCGTTGTTTAACATATTATCCTCCAAAATCAATGCGAAAATTGAAATTTTAACCGCATTTTATATAATTACAAGGTATTATATCACAAACTTTTTTATTTGTCATCAAAAATATTGTTTTTATTATACACTTTGTGGTATAATGGTTTTAATCATTATTGACGGAGCTGTTTGCATGTACGACCTGACTAATATAAACACCCTGCATCGCATATTTGAAAAGAACGGATTCAATCTTAAAAAGGGATTGGGTCAGAATTTTATTGTTGACCCTACCGTATGCCCCGAGATTGCCCGTCTTGCCGACATTGACGGCGAGGGTGTTATTGAAATCGGTCCCGGTGCAGGTGTGCTCACCTGCCAGATTGCTCAGCGAGCCAAAAAGGTTGTGTGCATTGAGCTTGACACCAAGCTTGAGCCCATTCTTGCCGAAACTCTTGCCGATTTTGACAACGTTTCGGTTGTATTTGCCGATGTTATGAAGTGCGACCTTAAGGCTATCATCAACCAGCACTTTAAGGGTATGAACGTTTCGGTTTGTGCTAACCTGCCCTATTACATTACCTCACCCATTATTATGATGCTGCTTGAATCATTGCCCGAGCTTAAAAGCATAACCGTTATGGTGCAAAAAGAGGCGGCAGAACGCCTTTGCGCCGAAATGGGAACAAGAGAGTGCGGTGCCGTAACCGCGGCGGTGAGATATTACTCCTCGCCTGAGCAGGTGCTTCACGTGCCGAGGAATTCATTCTTACCCCCTCCAAAGGTTGACAGCGCCGTTATCAAGCTGACCGTCAATAACGACCACAAGGATATTAACCGCTCACACTTTTTTAAACTTATCAAGGCGGCTTTTTCTATGCGCCGCAAGACACTTATCAACTGTCTTTCATCCCATTTGGACGGGCAAAACAAGCAATCGGTTGCGGCCGCGATGGACAAGTGCGGTATCTCCCCCACTGCCCGTGCAGAGGAGTTAAGCATGCAGCAATACGTTGATTTGTGCAACGCGATTTTTGGAGGATAAGATGTATTATAACCCTTACGAAACCAAAGAAGCAAAAAAACGCCGCATAACCTCTAACGTCGCTATCTTTGCCATTGCGATTATGTTTATAGCAGGCGTGCTTGCTTTCATTTTCAGAGACGTAAGCAACCCAAAATATGATTTTGAGCATTTTAAGATGGAGCCCATCCCTCTTTCTCAGGTGGCAGAGGGTGAGAACGAATTTAAGGCTTTGTTTGACTATTCTCAAAGCGGTGTGCAACCTGCATTTAACGATGATTTTGCCGCCAAGTTCCCCACATCGTACGCTATGCTTAATATGGATAGCGAGGTGTATAATTCATCCAAGCCTAACGTGGTGATTAAGGGTGGATATATTGCAATCACTCAATGCGTTGTGAGCAACGCTGTGGATTGCAGAGATTTGGCCGTTATGCTTATCAGGCTTCAGCAGTCACAATCAGACAAGTCACTCACCTTGAATATGACCGATATTACCGAGTTCACACTGCGTTACAACACCCGTGACGGTGCGGTGCCTATGATGTTTTTGCCTAACGACCAGGGTACCCACATCAATTTGTATAAGTTTACAATGAAGCTGAACGAAGCAACTCTTACCGACAGCAGCTATCGTTTGACCCTGAACCATGAGTTTGATGAGGAGCGCGCAAGAGCCAGACTTTACCATCAGATGATATTTGACCCCATCAACAATTCTTACCATCACCCCGAAATCAATCAGCAGGATGGCTCTACCCTTATTCGCATTGAGCCTACCGCTGCTTCTGCTGATAAGGACGGGGGCAACTGTGCCGAGTATCAGATAAATATGACCGACAAGACCTTTTATCTGCTTAAAAGCGTGGATTTTAAATACTCGCTTACCGACACCCAAAACACCACTCTCACCTTTGAATTTAACTAAGCATCAACGAGGTTTAAAATGCGCTCTGACTATTTGAAAGGAATGTATCACGGCTTGCCCATCGGATTGGGATATTTATCGGTATCCTTTGGGTTTGGTATAACCGCCGTGAATGCAGGCCTTACCATTTTGCAAGCGGTGGGCATATCGCTGACCAATCTTACCTCTGCCGGTCAGGTGGCAGGTGTGGCCATCATTGCCGCTGCAGGCACTATTATTGAAATGATAATCACACAGTTGATTATCAATATTCGCTATTCCCTGATGGCAATATCATTGTCGCAAAAGCTTGACGGCTCATTCAACACATTGCAACGGCTTTTGGTATCCTTTGGTATCACCGACGAAATTTATGCCGTTGCCGTAGCACAGCCCGACAAAATCAGCGCTACATATATGAAGGGGCTTATTCTTACCCCCATGATTGGTTGGGTTGGCGGCACTCTTTTAGGTGCGGCGGCAGGACAGGTGCTGCCCCAAATACTGACCGCAGCTATGGGTATTATGCTGTACGGTATGTTTATTGCTATTATTGTACCCCCTGCAAAAAAGCACAAGCCCATCATTCTTGCCATTGCGCTTGCCGTGGCATTTAACTTGGTTTTGTATTACTTTTTGCCCTTTATCAACAGCGGCTTTGCAGTGGTTATAAGCGCTCTGCTTGCATCGGTTATAACCGCAGTCTTCTTTCCTGTGAAGGAGGGTGAGCAATGAGCGTTATAATATACATTGCCGTTATGGCAGTTGTGACATATCTTGTGAGGATGCTGCCCTTCACCCTGTTCAGGCAACAGATAAAATCCCAATTCGTACGCAGCGTGCTGTACTATTTGCCATATGCTGTTTTGGCGGCTATGACCTTCCCTGCTATTTTTTATTCTACGGGAGATGTGCTTTCGGCAGCGGCAGGTACCGCAGTTGCTTTAATCCTCGCTTACTTTGACCTGCCGCTTATTGTGGTGGCTCTTGCCGCCGCTCTTTCGGCATTGGGAATGGGGCTATTGTTTTAATATCAAAAGAAAAAGCCTTGCGATATAGCAAGGCTTTTTTGATGGGGTTCAAGTCCCCGCCGCGCAAAGAAACGCCCAACCGAATGGTTGAGCGCTTTTTTGTATTTGGGTGTATATTTTGATAGAATCACCGCCTAGGGGATTCGCTTTTCTTTTGGAAAATTAGTCTGTCAATCAAATATCCTTGTCCGTTTCCTATTTCTCCTGTAATTTCGCAATGCTCTCTGAATATATCACACATTCTTCGGTTGATATAATAATACGGAATATCTGTCGTAATATTAATTAACATATTTCTCATTACCTGTGCCGCACAAAATGGTTTATTGGGGAGATTCTCCAGTATCATACTGTCGTAGTAATTTTTATCTACAGATACCACATGTCCATTTAGCACAATACGCAATGGATGAGAATGGTTGCAAATATCTGCCCAGCGTTTTGATATATTAATGCGCTGCTTGCCTGAGATTATTCTTTCTGATTGAACAAAGAGAAGCAAGTCATCTACATCGGTTCGAACCCAATTATAACAATATGGCTCAAATTCATATGCTAGATCATTAAATCCTACAGCGGAAATCTCGCAATCATATTGCTGCAATTCGGACACAAGCCACATATAGGAAGTGTAGGAATCGGCATCAGTTCCGTACCATATACGAATTTTCTCACCATTTTTTGCACGCTCGCAAATCATCTCGAAATTTTTTATAGTTGCATCCCAATGCCGTTTATCAATAAATGACCGCTTGCCCATCCACTGGTCTTTAAATAATCCTGCTGCAGCTTTTCTTCTTTTTTCAGAAAAAACACCATCTGTTAAGTCACCGACATCCAAGTAAAGACCTAATGTAACAACATCCCGGCCGGGCAAACCCATTTGAGGATTGAATCTTTCCAGCAAGAGCATACCGCCTAAGGTAGGATCAAAACATACATCAAGCATAAATTGCACCTCCTTGTATTGATATATTATACTCTACCTTGGTGAAAAAATCAATCTTTTGGCGATAGTCCGTCGTTTAGGGGGGACAATCAGTCGATTCCCTCGAATTATCTTTATATCAAAATATACTTCTTACTACTAATATAAGTGCATATATTGCGAAACTCTTTCTTATAATTTTCTAAAAATTAGGAAATCACCTTATTTGACTATTTTAAGGCAAAACAATAAGGACGGCTACTTTATCTAAGTAACCGTCCGTTTATGGTGCGGGTGAAGGGACTTCTCGCTGTCGCTTCGCTCCTTTGGAGGAATGTCAAAACAGTCCACCGGACTGTTTTTCTGTCGCAAATACCAACTCCATTGGCATTTGCTCCCATTCCTGGTTCAAGTCCCTACCAAACAAAAAGCACTATACCAAACCCGTTTGTTTGGTATAGTGCTTGGTGCGGGTGCACAAATTTGAACCCCTTTGAATTTTTGATCTATGTGTTCGAACCACTACATATTTATTTTATGAAAATATAATATCCCCGAAAAAACTATTCCTAAAATGAAAATAGCAGTTTCGATATATAGTATAATTTTAATCTTTTTTAAAGTCGCAAACTTAATACATAATGTTGAGCTTATTAAACCCAAAACAGACACTGGTAAAAAACCAATAACATAGAAAAAGTTAAACATTAAGTAATCTATTCCGCTCAAAGTATTATTATGAATTAGGTTTATATAATCATTAATATAGTATATCCCTAATATGACTAACAAGCCAAAGAATAAAATAGACAAAAGCAAAAATATCAACGTTAAAATTCCATTATTTTTCTTCACTTATCATTCTCCTTTGCGGTGTTGATGGATGCAATCAAAATCCGTTTGATTTCAAGGCAATCTTCAAGCAAGGAATTACTCATTTTATCATCTATATATTCAGACATATACAGCAGTTTAATCCAATATTCCGTTTCGGCGGTTTCTTTTAAAGCTATGTGCATTTTAGAAATAAAATCAGCTTTGCTTTGACCGTAATTTGCCTCATTTATGTTTGCGCCGATACTTGTGCCACTACGGACTATTTGTTTTGATATTACAGTTTCTTTTTTGGTTTTAATTAAATGCTGATGCAATTTGACAATTCGTGCCGCAAAAGCAATAGATTTATCTATAAGCAAATTTTCTTTCATATAATACACCGCCTTTTCTTGTATTATAGCAGAAAATGTAGCTTAAATCAATTATTCATTATTCATCAGCGAAGCGGCTTAATTATTCATTACGAAAATCCGTTTTAATGAATGATGAATATTGAATAATGAAAAATGAATAATACAAAACAAAAATCCTGCCGACAAAAATCGACAGGATTTTCGTTTTGGTGCACCTGAGCATTCTATAATCGAACCATTTACCTCTTTTAAGGTTACGGTTTTACTTGCTTCCTTATAATTAAATGTTATGACCAATTTGTCGTCGTAAAGATATACGGCGTTTACAAAAATGTCGATTAGTCTTTGTTTGTGTTCCTTCGTTTCTAAGCTCATGTTCTGAATATGCCTGAGCCATAATACTAAGCCCTCTTTCGTGATTGTGGGCTTCTTCATTTCTTCCTTGATGAGCTTTAATTTAATCTCATCTCTCGTCTGCTCCAACTCAATCATTCTTTGTTTTGTGGTTGGAGTAATAATTCCTTCTTCTATTGCTCTGATTAGATTGTTCAGTGCGTTCTCTGTTTCACTAAGCCGTTGTTTAAGTAGTTGTATTGCGGGATTTTCTTTCTTTGCGTTTCTAAACACAATACTTGCGATGTCCTCAATAACATTATCATCAATCATCATCTCATGAGTGTGCTTAACAACAATGTCTTCAATCCATTCTTTTTTAACCGTCTTTTTATCACAAGTGTGTTTGTACTTAGCGTTGTTGCATTTGTAATATCGGTGAACTGTACCGTTTCGTGCGGTTCCGCTTTCACCGGTCATATAAACACCGCATTTACCGCAAAACAGTTTTGTTGTCAGTAAGTAATCATCTTC
>JAZNIT010000047.1:0-71978 GCA_045577615.1 Acutalibacteraceae bacterium | reverse complement strand
AGGGGAGCCGGCAAAGATTTACAACCCGTTTACGGGTCGCCGATGACCGTTGCGTGGCTGGCAGGCCAATAAAAAGCGCACTTGTGCGCCGCCAGTAGTATTAGGGCTATGCCCGAAAATGAAATACCCCCCGTTATACGGGGGATATTTATTTTACCTTAAATTAAGCAGCCTTTTTGTTGGTAGCAAGCTTGATAACTATCAAGGTAGCAAACATCATAACAATGGCGATGGGCAAGCTGATAATCCAGCTTTGAACAAAGCCTGCAATAAGGTAGGCCACGAATGAAATGCCTGCAACAGTCAATGCATAGGGCAGCTGAGTGGATACGTGGTTAACGTGTTCACACTGAGCGCCTGCGCTTGACATGATGGTGGTGTCAGAAATGGGTGAGCAGTGGTCGCCGCAAACAGCACCTGCAAGGCAAGCAGACATACCGATAATCATAAGCTCGCTGCCGGGAGCGAATACGCTGAGCACGATGGGGATAAGAATACCAAAGGTACCCCAAGAGGTGCCGGTTGCGAATGCGATACCGCAAGCAACAAGGAAGATGATAGCGGGCAAGAAGTTGTGCAAAGCACCTGCATCGGCAAGAGCGGTCTGAACGAAAACATCAGAGCCGAGCATAGAGGTCATGCTCTTCAAAGCGGTAGCCATGGTGAGAATGAGAATTGCAGGTACCATTGCGATAAAGCCCTTGGGAATGCAAGCCATAGCATCTTTAAAGGAGATAACGCGGCGGGCAACAAGATAGATAACGGTCAGCACAAGCACCAAAATACCGCCAAGGGGCAAGCCAACGGTGGCGTCGGTGTTACCGAATGAGCCGATGAAATCCATATAATAGTCGCCGGTGCTGTCGAAGAAGCCGCCAACGTAAATAAGCGAAACAACTGCAACTGCGATAAGCACGATGATGGGCAGCAACAGGTCAATAACCTTGCCCTTGGGGTTGTACTCGCGCTCGTCGTCAGCCTGAACAACCTCGCTGCCAAAGGTGAACAAATCGCCCTTGTCAGCATTCATCTCGTGCACCTTCATGGGGCCGTAATCGAAACGCATAATGCTGATGATAACGATAAATGCGAGGGTGAGCAAGGAATAGAAGTTATAGGGGATAGCCTGGCAAAAAAGAGCAAGGCTTGAAACCTCTTCGCCTGCGGCATTGGTAACACCGGCGGTGTACTCAGATACTGCAGCAGCCCAAGAAGAGATGGGAGCGATCATACAAATAGGAGCAGCGGTGGCATCAATAAGATAAGCCAACTTTGCGCGGCTGATTTTGTTTGCGTCGGTTACGGGGCGCATAACGCTGCCAACGGTGAGGCAGTTGAAATAGTCGTCGATAAAGATAAGCACGCCAAGAATAAAGGTGCAGATAGAAGCGCCAACCTTGGTTTTAATGTGTTTTTGAGCCCAACGACCGAATGCGGCAGAGCCACCTGCCTTGTTAATAAGTGCAACAAGCACGCCAAGAAGCACCAAGAAAACGAAGATGCCTGCAGTACCTGAAACGGCAGAGATAAAGCCGTCGTTGGTGATGCTGTCAACCGTCTTGACAATGTCAAACTTGCTGTAGAGCAAAGCGCCGGCCAACACACCCACAAAGAGAGAACTGTAAACCTCTTTAGTTATAAGCGCCAACATAATGGCAACAACAGGGGGGAAGAGAGACCACAGTGTGTTTGCGGGGTCGGTAATCGAACCGGTCAAAGAACAGATAACCGCAAAAACAACTATGAATGCCAGCATAAGAATTTTAGGGATAATTACTTTTGCTTTCATTTTAAAAACTCCTTTAATTTTGGTCCTCACTCATTATATTACACCCCCAAAAGAATGTCAATTATTAGTTTTTTCAGAAAAACAGTGTCCTTTTTTATAATGTATAAATAAAAACAAGTCCAAATTTATATTGCACCCGGAATATTGGGATGATATACTGATTTTCAAGGAGGTGCTTCCTTATGCAGATTAACCCCGATTTGATTTTAAACCGAATGACCGAGGCTGATATAGCCGAGTTAAAGGGTATATATGAGCCCACAGTAGTGGCAACCCCCTTTTCGGATGCCCTCACTGACCTTGCCCTCACCGCCGATGGCGAGCTTCGCTGTTACGGACACCGCGCCCTTGATGATGAGCCGGAGGGAAAAAAACAGAGGGTTTATATTCGCTCCCATGACGGTGGGCTGAGCTGGAAAACGGTTGCTTGCTCCGAGAATGCACTGGGAGCGGCGGTCAAAAGCCCCTGGTCTGACCGCTGGCTGGCCTTTTTCAGAAAATACGAGCCTCAGCACGTGGGTATTAGCACCCTTGGCCCCGACGATGAAAATTATACAAAGATTGTATCTCCTGTTCAAAACGTGGGGGTATTTCGCCAGCCCTTTCCCATTGAGCAGCTAAAGCGGTGGATAATCCCCATCCAGTTCAACGACGAGGCAGAGGGCTGCGGTGACCGCTCCGCCGTGCTTATATCCGATGATGACGGCGACAGCTGGCGCGTAGTCAAGATAGCCCAGACCGATAAATTTGAGCTAAAGCCACCCCACAAAGGCCCCCGATGGGAAAATTCGGGTATCGAGCCCGAGATTGATATGCTTTCCGACGGTACCTTGGCTATGATTTTGCGCACCTCTACCGATTATATGTATATCTGCTACTCCCACGACTTTGGGGACAGCTGGTCAAAGCCACAACCTACTACTCTGCATATGACCCTCACCACCCCTGCTTTTTTGCACCTGCGTGACGGCCGTCAGCTGATATTCTTCAACAACACCCAGCCACTGCCAGAGCTTGACAAAGAAAAGGTGTGGCCGCCTCTTGGCCCCAACGAGCAAAAGGGCGTGTTTGAGGATGTATTTACCAACCGTGACTCAAGCAGCGCTGTAATATCCGAGGATGGCTTGACAACCTTCATCGGCTTTCGTGAGCTGTATCTCAACCCCTTGCGCAACCGTCCCGATTTTCGCTCCTTTGGGGGTAACGGCTGCGGACGGGATAAAAGCGTTCATCAGTTTCAGGCGCTGGAGCTGCCCTTCAATAAGGTGCTGGTGCACATCGGTCAGCACTGTGCGGTCAGCCGCCTTGTGATTTTTGACGTTGACTGGCTTTATCAAAAAAATCGCAGCGAAAATTTCCGCCACGGTATTGAGAATCTGTCTACCCAGGTTTATCTTAAAAGCGTATCGGGCAACTACCGCGGCTTTACGGGCCATTGCGCCTGGAATCGTACCAACGGCGCCACCCTGGTACCCGACCCGTCGGGTGACCACACCGAGGCGCTGCTTATCAAAAACACCGACGACGACCGACTGTTCAGCAACGTGCAGGGCGCCGTGTGGAATTTTCCTGCCGCAAAGCAGGGCGCTGTTACCGCCTACGTCAAGGTGCTGGGCAAGGGTCTGCGCCTCAGTCTTACCGACCGCTGGATGAATCCCATCGATATGACCGTGGCCGATTGTGCCGCCTTCACAACGGTTATCACTGCCGACCAAACGGCAGGGGATGGCTACACCGCAGTAAGGGTAGATTTTGATACCGAAAAAGGGACTGCCGTCCTCACCGCAGGGGATAGCACAGTTACCCTCAGCCTTGGCGAGCCTGCCCCCAACGGCGTTTGCTATCTGCATTTGCAGACGGCAGCCGAATGTGGGGATGGCAAAGGCAGCATTGTTAAAAGGCTTAATATGGAGTCTTGATTTACAACCGACTGCCGATTTAATCTCGGCAGTCGGTTAATTTTTATAATGGGGTAGAAATATTTGAAGTAATGTAGTATAATAAGATGTACTTTTATTAAAAGGAAGTAAGTTTATGAAGATTATTGTTGTGGGTTGTGGCAAAATCGGCCGCACCATTATCGAAAATCTTGTTGCCGAGGGTCACGATGTAACAGCCATTGACAACAACGCCGAAGTGATTGAAGACGTAACTAACAGTTACGATGTTATCGGTCTTGTGGGCAACGGCGGTGACTCCGATGCATTGAGTGAGGCAGGCGTTGAAGGTGCCGAGCTTTTTATATCGGTTGCAAGCTTCGACGAGCTTAATATGCTTGCCTGCTACATTGCCCGCGCAATGGGCGCCAAGAATACCATCGCCCGTGTTCGCAACCCCGAATATAACGACAACAGCCTTGTATTCTTAAAGCAGACTCTGGATTTGTCAACCACCATCAATCCCGAGATGATAACTGCTCGCGAAATTTACAATATTATCAAATACCCCAGCGCCGTTAATATCGAAACCTTTGCTCGCCGTCAGTTCGAGCTGGTTGACTTTATTTTGCGTGAGGATTCTATTCTTAACGGTCTTTCGCTTGCCGATATGCGCAAAAAAATCGATGCTAAGGTGCTGGTATGCGCCGTTCACCGCGACGGTGAGGTGTTCATCCCCGACGGTAATTTTGTGCTGCAAAGCGGCGACCGTGTGGGTATAACCGCATCTCCCGTTGAGCTTCATAAGCTGTTCAAGCAGCTGGGCGTTACCCAAAAGCGTGCCCACTCGGTTATGATTCTGGGCGCAGGCAGAATATCCCTCTACCTTGCTAAAATGCTTATTTCAAGCGGCTACGAGGTCAAGGTTATTGACCGCGACCGTGAGCGCTGTGAAGAGCTTAACGATTTTGTGCCTGAGGCAGTAACCATTCTTGGCGACGGCACCCATCAGGACGTTTTGCTTGAAGAGGGTATCGACACCACTGACGTATTTGTAGGCCTCACAGGTATGGATGAAGAGAATATACTTATCTCCTGCTTTGCCGCCTCACACGACGTATCAAAGATTATCACCAAAATCAACCGTCACGAGCTTTCTGCCATCGCAGGCAAAATTGGTCTTGACTGTGTTGTATCACCTCAGATTCTTGTTTCCGAATTTTTGTCAAAGTATGCCCGTGCTCTCCACAATTCTATGGACAGCAATGTAGAGGCTCTTTACAAATTGATGGATGGCAAGGCAGAGGCTCTTGAATTCAGCGTTGGTCCTCACTTTAAATACCTTGACATACCCCTTAAGGATATGAATATTAAAAAGGATATCCTTATCGCAGGTATAATCCGCGGTAGAAAGCCCATCATTCCCTCGGGTAACGATGTTATTATGGCTGGGGACAGAGTGATAGTGATTGCAGCGGGCGAATTGCTTAACGACCTTTCGAATATCGTTCGATAGAGGTAACGGTGTATGAATGTAAAAATGATTTTAAACACCTTGGGCAGAGTGTCTGTCGCTGAAGCGATTTTTATGCTCATCCCCATAGCTGTTAGCCTTATTTACAGCGAGGCATCGTGGTTCGGCTTTGCCGTAACGGCAGTTGTTGCATTGGCCATCGGCTTGTTGCTTTGTTTGTGCTGTCGCACAAAAAACAGTGAAATTTATGCAAAAGAGGGCTTTGCTATCGTAGCGCTTGTGTGGGTGCTTATGTCAGCCTTGGGCGCGCTACCCTTTGTGCTTAATAAAGAAATCCCCAGCTATGTTGACGCTTTGTTTGAAACGGTGAGCGGCTTTACAACAACGGGTGCCTCTATTCTCACGGGCGAGCAGATTGAGGGTATGAGCCACGGCGGATTGTTTTGGCGCAGCTTTACCCACTGGGTTGGAGGTATGGGCGTGCTGGTGTTTATCACCGCAATTGCGCCGGGGTCCTCTGACCGCTCCTCTCACATTCTTAAGGCAGAAATGCCAGGCCCCATTTTCGGTAAGCTGGTGCCCCGCCTGCGCGATACTGCAAAAATACTTTACCTCATTTATATAGCACTTACCATTAGTCAGATAGTGCTGCTCAGGGTGTTCGGAATGAATTGGTTTGAAAGCGTGGTTCACTCCTTCGGCACGGCAGGAACGGGCGGCTTTGGTATAAAAGGCGACAGTATAGCAAGCTATAACCCTGCCTGCCAATGGATAATTGCCCTGTTTATGATACTTTTTGGCGTAAATTTCAACCTGTTTTATCTGGCAATTATACGGCGCTTCCGCCCCGCTCTTCGCAGCACCGAGCTTAGAGTGTATTTGACTATGATAGTGATTGCCGTTGCAATCTTGACCGTAAATATTTCTTATTTTAATTCACCTGGCGCCGCCACGATGGGCGATGCGGTGCGAAACTCTTTCTTTCAGGTGGCATCGGTTGTTACCACAACGGGATATTCCACCGTCGATTTTAATCTTTGGTCCGGCTTATCAAAGGCAATTCTGCTTGTTTTGATGCTTGTGGGTGGCTGTGCAGGCTCTACTGCAGGCGGCTTAAAGGTGTCGCGTCTGGTTATACTTGTTAAGATGATCGGCAAAGAATTCAGGCGTATGCTTCACCCCCGTTCGGTGTCATCGGTTAAGCTTGAGGGCAAGCGTCTGGATGAGACAACCACCAACAATGTGGGCGTTTATCTGGCAATTTACAGCGCTTGTATGGTTGCTGCGTTTTTACTGATAAGCTTTGAGCCCTTTGGGCTTGAGACCAACCTTACAGCATCCATCGCCTGCTTTAACAATGTAGGCCCGGGATTCGGTGCTGTTGGCCCTGCAGGAGGATATGTAGACTATACCGTCTTTTCAAAGCTGGTGCTTTCGGCGGCAATGCTCATGGGCAGGTTGGAGATTTTCCCATTGATTTTGGCTTTTTCACCCTCTACTTGGCGAAGATAACAAAAAACATTATAAAAAAGAGGACAATTTCTAATGATATTTGTCCTCTTTTATTGTTTTACCTCTTTATTTTTGTTTGGCGATGTGGTAAAATAGTTAAAATATTTTTTATTTTATAGGAAAGGTCGTTAAAGATATGTTTGATAATTTACTCGATTCAATCGGTCTTGTAGCTCAAACCGATAAAGATGTAGCAGATGCAATGGCTAAAGAGCTTGCCCGTCAGCAAAGCAATATTGAGCTTATCGCAAGCGAAAATTTCGTATCTCCCGCAGTTATGGCTGCAATGGGCAGCGTACTCACCAATAAATATGCAGAGGGTTACCCCGGCAAGCGTTACTACGGCGGATGCCAATGCGTTGACATTGCAGAGGATATTGCACGCGACCGTGCAAAACAGCTTTTCGGCGCCGACCATGCCAACGTTCAGCCTCACTCAGGCGCACAGGCCAACACTGCAGTATATACCGCATTGCTTCAGCCCGGCGACACCGTTATGGGTATGAACCTTGCCCACGGCGGTCACTTGACCCACGGCTCACCCGTTAACCTATCGGGTATGCTTTACAACTTCGTACCCTACGGCGTATCTGACGACGGCTTCATCGATTATGACGAAATGCGCCGCATCGCTCTTGAATGCAAGCCCAAGCTGATTGTAGCAGGTGCTTCAGCATATCCCCGCACCATTTATTTTGACAAAATTGCCGCCATTGCTAAAGAGGTTGGCGCAATCTTTATGGTTGATATGGCCCACATCGCAGGCCTTGTTGCTGCAGGCCTTCATCCCAACCCCGTTGAGTATGCCGACATCGTAACCACCACAACCCACAAGACCCTTCGCGGTCCCCGTGGCGGTATGATTCTCTGCAAGGAAGAGTATGCCAAGGCAATCGACAAGGCAATCTTCCCCGGCACTCAGGGTGGCCCATTGATGCACACCATTGCCGCAAAGGCAGTTTGCTTCGGCGAGGCCCTTACCGACGAGTTCAAGCAGTATCAGCAGCGCATTGTTGACAATGCTCAGGCATTGGCAGCAAGCCTTATCAAGAATAACGTAAACATCATTTCAGGCGGCACCGACAACCACCTTATGCTGGTTGACCTTCGCGGCACCGGCGTAACCGGTAAAGAGCTTGAACACCGTCTTGATGCAGTTAACATTACCGCCAACAAGAATGCCATCCCCAACGATCCCGAAAAGCCCTTCGTAACCAGCGGTGTCCGTCTTGGCACCCCTGCCGCAACTACTCGCGGCCTCAACACCGAGGACTTTACCAAGATTGGTGAGTTTATTGCCAAGGCCATCTACGACTTCGAAAACAGCGAAGAAGAGATTCGTCAGGGCGTGGCAGAAATCTGCAAAAAGTATCCTCTTTACAAGTAATAATTAAAACCAAAGAGGCACACTTCTTTACGAAGTGTGCCTCTTTGGTTTTTATTTTTTATTCAGTTGCCGATTTTTCAAGCTCTGCAACACATTTGCGGCAGATGTTGTGGCCCTTGTAAGAAACCATATTCAAATCGGTCTCATTGCAAAACATGCAAGAAGGCTCATACTTTTTGAGAATGACGGTGTTGCCTTCGGTGAAAATTTCCATAGCGTCAACGTCTTCTTCAATCTTCATAACTCTGCGCAATTCCTTGGGGATTACGATACGGCCAAGTCGGTCCATCTTTCTAACAATACCGGTTGATTTCATAACTATAACCTCCTGAAATTTAAAAAAGTTAGTAAAATGATTATAGTGTAAATTTTCGCCGTTGTCAAGGGGAATTTAACAAATTATGTAATATAATGGATAATTTTAACCGCTTTTGTAATATTATGGGTTTAACTGCAAATCAGTCCAACAACACCTGTAACGGCTGTTACCAGCACATATGAAACCAAAACGGTCATCATACTGATAGCACTAATAATTTCAAACGCAGGCAAGCTGACGGCAAGTGCCATAATAAGGCAGGTGAGCACAATCACAGCGATAGATGCGGCACGGGCGCTTCTGTTAAGGCTGTAGGATGCAACGTTGGCATCCACAAAGCCTCTGGCATTTTCGGCGCAAAGCAAGGCGGGCTCATTTTCAGAGGGAGCCATACGGTCGCAATAATATCTTGACGCATCGCTGGTCATAACCTCAACCGAGCCGGTGGGCAAGCCGTAAACAGAGCAAACCAAATCTGCGGTAACGTTGGGGTCAACGGTGCGGATAAGCAGGTTTGCACCTGTGTTATGCAGGCGGCGCAAGCGGTGCAGCATATGGCGGTCGGCAGAGTAGCCGATGATAAACATAGCGGCGATTTTGTCGTCAATAGCAAGATAGAGGGGGAATTTGCCGCTTTTTAAAATCTTGCGGTCAATCTCCATAGAAGGGACGGGTATGGAGTGTGACTCCATAATCATACGGTTGCCCAGCAGGGTTTTCTTTTCGTCAACCCAACCGGTAAGACCCATTGAATTTTCATAAATAACCGAGTCGGCGGCAAGCATACCTGCGCCGGTGGTAGCGGCAATTTGGTTAAACATACCTGCAAGGGGAGAGTGGCCCTCGTTGGTAAGAGCGGCGGCGGTCATAAATGCAATATCGGGGGACAGACCGCCAAAGGTGCGGAATTTGAAAAGGCTTACGCACTCATCGTTAAAGATTTCGTCAGAGTCAAGCACAACCACGTTGGCCTCGCTCACAGCCTCTGCAGCCTTAAAACCGCTAAGCATAACCTGCTTGCCACGCAGTTTTTTGCACACGCGATTAAGCAGAACCGCCGAGGGATAAGAAACGGCAATCTGTGCACCAAGACAACAAACACCTGCAAATGCAGAGGTAGCCACGGCAGCCGAGCCGCCCTTGATAAAGGCAACAATCAAAGCCACAAAAGCGGCGATAACCACAACTAATGAAACTTTGCCGCTAACCTTTTCATACAAATCGGGGGACAGCGAATGAGCAATAAAGCCCTGCATATCGATGGTGGTGCGGCGACCGAAAATAAGGGATTCGCCGTGCTTCTTGGGGTCAAGGATGGTGGCTGAGGCAGGGTAGGGAATAAACGCGCCTGCCTGCTTGGGCTCCTCATTGGCAATAAGTTCAAAGTTGGCAAGGGTGCGGCTGACGGTGATGCGCTTTGACAGTGCGTTAAAAGCCAAAGAAACAACGGCAGCAGCGGCCAGCATACCTGACGATGCAATACCCTTTGTGCCAAAAAATGCGGCAACGCCAACCTGAATTAAAGATGCGATAAGGGCAAGGGTAGGAACAAAATCAACGTCGGGCTTGAGAGAAAAGATAGAAGCAACCGACTGAAAATTCGAGAGATTAAGCAAAGCGGCAGCCACAATCAGAACGGTCATAGCAATAAAATATGAAGCGTGACCAAAGGGGAAGATATTGCCGCCAACGGTAATAACGATAAGTATAAGAGCAATCACAGAGGTCAGACCAAATCTGATGCCCAGCTTACGCTTACGGGCAACCAAATCGTCAACCACCGATTGAGCATCCTCAATTGAGTTGTACTCGTCAATGATTTCCTCCTCATCATCCTCCGGGTCGGCCGTAAAGCCGTCGGGGATGGTGATGGTGCTGCCATCAACAAATTCATCGGCAGGGGATGGCTTAACAGCGTCAAACATACGGGTGCCGCTATCCTCATCGGGCATATTAAACATAGCGGTAGCATCAAGATTATCCTCTGCAGAAACAGGCTGATCGTCAATGCTTTCAAAGCCTGCAGCCATCGCATCGGCGTCAAGCTGAAATGCATCGGCCAACTCCTTGCGCATATTGGCAACGGCTGAATCGGTGTCCAGAGGCTTTTCCTCAACAGCAGGCTTAACCTCAGCAGCGGGCTCTTTAGGTGTAACAGCACCGTTTTGACGGCTGCTTAAAAAGGCACCCATATCACTTTGAGGGGCTGTGGGAGTCACAACGGGGGTGGGAGTCACAACAGGTTGAGAAACCACAACGGGAGCGGGAGCAGGCTTAACAGCCTCGCTTTCGCTTTTTTGCATACGGCGCATAATCTCCAATGCGGCACTTGAATACTCACTTGAAGGGGGAGCCTCCTTAACCTGAGGTGCGGGAGCAGGCTGCTCCTCTTTAACTGCAGGAGCAGGTGCAGCCTTAGCTGTATCGGGGGCCATACCTCTGATTTCATCAGCGGTCAAAAACCCGCTGGGCTGAGGTCTGTGGGCAGCACGAGGAGCCGCAGGTGCAGGAGCAGGAGCAGGAGCGGCAGCCGGTTTAACGGGCTGTGAGGCCTGAAAGGGTGTATCGTCAAAATTAAAATCCAATTGGTTATTTTTCAAATCAAACACTCCCATTCTAAATTATCTGTCAGCAGAGATAGCGTACATAAGAATACCTGCAGCAACCGAAGCGTTAAGCGAGTTAATGTGACCCTTCATAGGCAGGGATACGGTAATGTCGCACTTTTCTTTTACCAAACGGCTTACACCGTTGCCTTCGGAGCCGATAACAAGAGCAGCGGCGCCCGAAAAATCCTGTTTGCGGTAGTCGGTGCCGTCCATATCGGCGGCATAAACCCAAACTCCTGCTTCTTTAAGTTGGTCAATGGCGGCAGAAATGTTGCTCACACGGGCAACGGGCATATATTCGGTAGCGCCGCAAGCGGCCTTTGAAACGGCAAAGTTAACGCCGCAGCAGCGATTTTTAGAGATAACCACGCCGTGAGCGCCGCAGCACTCGGCAGTGCGGATGATAGCACCCAAATTGTGAGGGTCCTCAATGCCGTCGCAAATGATGATAAATGGCTTTTCACCCTTTTGGTCGGCAGCCTTAAGCAAATCCTCCACCGAACAATACTCGGTCATTGCGGCAACAGCGGCAACCCCTTGGTGATTAGTGCCGGGGCACATAGCGTCCAACTTTTCGCGTGCCACGTCTTTGATGGGTATACCGCGCTCAGCCGCCTTGGCAACTATAACCGAAAGGCTGCCCTCACGTTTGCCACGCTCCATAACGATGCGGTCAACGGGACGACCTGAGCGAAGAAGCTCCATAACTGCGTTGCGTCCGGCAACTGTATTTTCATTTGAAAAATGAGATTTTCTGTTCTGTTCCATAGTTCTCCTATCGGCAAAAGCCGTAAAAAGTGTATAATAATCCCTTATACCTTATATAATAGCATAAACCGTCAAAAAAATAAACCGAAAAAATCATTTTTTTGCGTTTTTTTGCAATAAAAAAGCGACAGATATGTATATCTGTCGCTTTTGATTAAGTTATAAGCTTTCCCTCAAGCATCAAGCGTGAGTTTTCACAAATTTCTTCAAGATAATCCTCACCAAGATATTTAAGGGCCTTCTTCTCAAAAATATCCATTTCGGGTGGACGGCGATTAATATCGTGGCAGTCAGAACCCACCACAAAAATGGTGTCGGGGTGTCTGTTCATCAGCTTAAGCAGATGGCGCCGCGTATGGAAGGAGTTCAGCGCATAGCCGTTAAATTGCAGGGGGCAGTTAAGTTTGACGATTTCGTCAATCAGTTTGGGAGATATACGACCGAAATATCGGTCAATATGAGCAATAACGGGGGTGATCAGCAAGCGGTTGCTTATCTCATAAAAGGTGTTGGTTATCCAATCGCCGATTGTGTCGGGGTCAAGTTCAATAAGCAAAAAGCGGCCGTTGCGATAGCAAAGCTTCTCTAACCCTTCATACTTGGCCAAATCAACACAAAGGGTAACCTCGGTGCCGATGTGGAGTCGGGGCAAACCGTCTATGCCATGCATAGCCTCCCTCAAAGTGGCCTCTGCCGCATCGCGACGAGCTAAAAATGAGTCGATGCTTTCTTCACGGATAGGCTTGAAGTGAGGAGTGGCCGCTACATCGGTGATGCCCTGCTCTGCAAGGCGGCGGAGCAAAGCGAAAGAATCTTCCACATTTTTGGGGCCGTCGTCAACGCCGGGCAAAATATGAGCATGTGTATCGGTCATCTCAGCACCTCCTGTCAGGCAAAATCAAGCTTAATTTTCGGTTTTGTTATTGTTGATTTCAGGTCCTTGATTAGCTTCGGTACCGTTGCTGCCGTAGCCGTAGCCATATCCGCCATAGCCGTAGCCGTAGCCATTGCCGTTCTTGCCATAACCATACTTGCCGTATTTGCTGTAGCGGCTGTAGCGACCGTAGCGGCTGTAGCGGCTTTCGGAGCCGGCATCAGCCTTGTTGAAGATGAAGCCAAGAATTTTAGCCTCAGAGAATTCAAGACTGCCAATGGCATTTTGAATCTCATCAATGGTAGATTCGTCCTGGCTGATAGCAAGCACAAAGCCTGAAACCAGTTTAGACAAAGCCAATGCATCACTGACAACCGAAACGGGAGGAGTGTCAATGATGATATAATCATAGTGCTCAGAGAGCAGGTTCAAAAGTTCTGCCATAACTTTTGATGCCAAGAGTTCAGCAGGGTTGGGAGGGGTAGGACCGGCGGTCATACAATCAAAGCCGTGGGTGGTTTTGATAATAACCTCGTCAACCATCTGTGACATACCGCTGAGAATACTTGACAAGCCGTTGGACTTTTGCAAGCCAAGATGGCGACGGGCAGAGCCCTTACGCATATCGGCGTCAATAAGCAGAACGCGGTTGTTAGCTTGAGAGATAACCTGAGCCAGGTTAACAGAGGTGGTGGTTTTACCGTCGCCTGCAACCGAGCTGGTAACAGCGATGATCTTGCAGCCCTCAACAGTAGCCAATGAGAAGTTTATGTTGGCACGGGCGGCACGGTATGCCTCTTTGATATAAAACTTTGAGTTCTCGTCAAGGATATAAGCCTTTTTACTTTGACTCGGTTTTTTTCGTTTCAGGCTTGCCATAATAACCCTCCTTCTTGGTGTGGCTGTAAAAATTGGGGATAGTTCCCAAAATGGGATATTCAAAGTGCTCTGTAACGTCCTCGACCGTCTTGATGCGATTGTCAAGTAACTCAACAACCAGCGAAACAAGGGTAGTCATAACTGCTGCAATAAAGAACGCAACCACAGCCCAAACCTTAAAATCGGTTTTGGAAGTACCAAACTCATCTTTAGAGACGGTCTCAACTGTGTTAAGATTGGTGCGGTTGAATTTGGACGAAACATATTGAGGTGCCAACTCCGAAATGGTGTCGGCAATGGTGTATGCCAGCTCTTTGCTTGAAGAGGTGCATCTGAAGTCAATCATCAACGAATCCTCACTGGTGATGAAACGGGTGTTGTTGATGATGTAGCTTGCTTCTATGTTGGTTTCGTACTTCTTCATTTTTTTGTTAACAACCTTTGCAACCTTGCCCGCAAAGTCTTTTCTCTCAAGCAACTCAACAAGAGAGGGGATAATAGAGCGGGAAATAGACAACTCGTTGTATACATTGTTTGATGTATAGCTTTCGTCAACGTTGCTGAAGGGGTCAACGATAAACGAGCCGGTGTAGTTGTAAGATGTTTTTGCGGTGGCAATGGTAAATCCTGCCGCAATAATGGCTGCCGCACAGCCGAAGATGAGGATTAGCTTCATTTTGCTGAGCACAAATCTGAAGAAATCCATCAAGGTAATTTCTCTGTTCACTAAAACAACCTCCGTTTAAAAAATTGTAAGTACAATTAACAAATATATTTTAAAGGGCACTTCCTAAAAAATTCTGATGCTTTCAGCTTTTTCACAATTGCCCTTGCGGTCAACCGAAAAGATGCAGCCCTCAAGGATACTTTCCCCTTCGGCATTGGCAAAGCGCACGGGCAGCTTATCCTTAATTTTGCGAATGGACAGCTCGGGCTTAACACCAAGCACCGACAGATAAGGCCCTGTCATACCAAGGTCGGTTATAAATCCCGTGCCTTGCGGCAAAACCTGACAGTCACTTGTCTGCACGTGGGTGTGGGTGCCGAACACAAAGCTTGCCCTGCCGTCAAGATAAAAGGCAAGTGCCTTTTTCTCTGCCGTGGCCTCAGCGTGAATATCCACCCCAATGATAGATGCACCGTCAGCCTTTGCCCGCTCTATCAAGCGGTCGGCCGTCTCGAACGGGCAGTGCATAGGTTCGAGATAAACGTTGCCGAGCAGGCTGATAACAGCCATTTTGGTAAAGCCAAAATCCACCAAGGCATAGCCACTGCCGGGTGCCGCGTCGGGCATATTGGCAGGGCGCAGCACAAAGGGGTTATCCTCGTGCAGATGCCAGGCAGAGTTTTGCCTTAAGGAGTGGTTGCCGCCTGTTATAACGTCAACCCCTGCGTCAAATATTTCGACGGCCGATTGGGCAGAAATGCCGTTGCCGTCGGCAGAATTTTCGCCGTTAGCGATAACAGCGTCAATTCCGTAGTTGCGCTTAATTATGGGCAGCTTGGCTTTGAGCATTTCACAGCCTGCGCTGCCAACAACGTCGCCTATACAGAGAATGTTCATGCCTTGGGATTTTTACCAATATAAAGCACGCCCAAGGTGTTGGGGCCGCAGTGAGCGGATATAGTGCAGCCAGCGGTGGACATAATAACCTCGTCAAACTTGCCCAAGGATTTAACGTAATCGTAAACCGACAAAGCAAGAGCCTCGTCCTGACAGGTGTGGGTTACAAAAATACGCTTGGTATCGATGTCGTCGATGTTTTCAAGACGCTCCTTTGCATAGGTGAGCAAAACGTCGCTATACTTGCCGCGATACTTTTTGCCAACGGCCATAGCACCGTCGGTAACCTCGATGCAGGGCTTAAGCTTGAGTACGTTTGCGCCAAGCATTGCAACCGATGAGCAACGGCCACCCTTGTGCAAAAACTCAAGATTATCGATAACGAAAGAAGCATCAACGTAAGGAGCGGTTTCATCAACCATAGCGGCAATCTCTGCAGCGCTTGCGCCTGCCTCTGCCATTTCGGCAGCTTTAAGCACAAGCAAAGCAATACCGGTAGAAAGATTTTTGGTGTCAACCACATAAACACCCTCCATCTCCAAAGCGGCAAGACGGGCAAAGTTGTATGAGCCCGAGAAGCCGGAGCCGATGGGGAAGTGAACTATCTCGCTGCCGTCAGCAGTAAGGTTGCTGAAAAGCTGTGTATAATCCTCGGTGTTAGGGGCCGAGGTGGTAGCCAACTTGCCGGTAGACTTGGTGTAAGCGAACAAATCTGCAGGCTTAGCATCAACGCCGTCGCGCAAGGTTTTGCCATCGATAACAACGGGCATAGGATTTATGGTGAGTTGATATTTTTCAATAAGTTCAATGGGAAGATCAACAGTGCTGTCGCAACTGATTTTAACTTTTTTGCTCATATTTCATATCCTCCGTTTTTCTATAAAACCACACATTATAGAGTATAACACAAAGCCGTCCCTAATTCAATAACAAATCTTTGCAAAAATGCAAAAAAAATAAAAAACCAAATTGTTACAAGCCTAAAACATACGATTTATGTATACATTTCACAAAAACCATCAACAAAGAAAGCATAATTGTTGAAAAAATAGTTATTTTAGCTAAAAACAACCCCAATTTTGGCACTTGATATTTTGATTAAAATGTAGTATTATTTATATATAATCAAAGCAACGAAAGGTAAAGTGATTAAACTATGAGCAAAATGAAGATTGCCGATGCAACGGATCTTATCAAAGCCAAGCTTTCACATAATTTCGGTGTACTTCCCGAAAATGCGTCAGACGAGGTTTTTTATAAAGCCACCGTTATGGCTTTGGTTGATATAATGAATGGCATTCGTGCCAACTTCGAAGCCAAGGCAGACCAGCAAGAGAAAAAGCAGGTTTGCTATATGTGTATGGAGTTTTTGCTCGGCCGCTCCCTAAAAAACACCCTTTACAACCTTAATCTTGAATCCACCTTTGCCTCTGCCCTCAAGCGTATGGGCGTCAAACTTGAAAAGCTTTACGATTTAGAGCCCGACGCAGGCCTTGGCAACGGCGGCCTTGGCCGACTTGCCGCCTGCATTATGGACGGCCTTGCAACAGGCGAGTATCCTGCAATGGGCTACTCCATCAAATACGAGTTTGGCATTTTTCGTCAAAAGCTGGTGGACGGCTGGCAGACCGAAATGCCCGATTTTTGGCTTCCCGGCGGCGACGTTTGGTTTGAAACCCATTCCGAGCTTGCCGTAAAGGTGCAGTTCGACGGCCACGTTGACGAATGGTGGGACGAGCACGGCTTCCACCATATCGAGCATCGCAACCCCACCGAGGTGTTGGCCATCCCCTGCGATATGATGATTGCAGGTAAGGACGGTCACGCCGTCAGCGTTCTTCGTTTGTGGAAGGCAAGTGCTCCCGGCTTCGATATGCAGCTTTTCAACGAGGGCAGCTATCTGCGCGCCGTTGAGCAAAATGCAATGGCCGAGGTTATCAGCAAGGTGCTTTATCCTGCCGACAACCACGCCGAGGGCAAGTCACTCCGTCTGCGTCAGCAATACTTCCTTGTCAGCGCCTCTGTGCAGGATATTGTTCGCCGCCATCTTGAAAAATACGGCACCCTCGACAACCTTCCCGAAAAGGTTGCTATCCATATCAACGATACCCACCCTGCCCTTTGTGTGCCCGAGCTTATGCGCCTTATGCTTGACGAGTGCGGCTACACTTGGGACGATGCCTGGAGCATTGTATCACGCACCTTGGCCTACACCAACCACACCGTTATGAAGGAAGCGCTGGAGTGCTGGGGTGAGGATATGTTCCGTCACCGTCTGCCCCGAATCTATCAGATTACTAAAGAGATTGACCGTCGCTTCCGTGATAAGGTTATCGCACAGACAGGTGACTGGGGCCTTTCTGCACGCACCGCCATTGTTGAGTCGGGCGTGATCAAAATGGCCAGCCTCTCGGTTGCCGCAGGTCACAAGGTCAACGGTGTATCACGCTTGCACAGTGATATTCTTAAGGATTCTGTTTTCAGCGATTTCTATTCACTGATGCCTGAAAAGTTCACCAACGTAACCAACGGCATTGCTCACCGCCGCTGGCTTTGTCAGTCAAACCCCGAGCTTACCAAGTTCCTCAAGGAGCTTATTGGCGACGGCTTTGTGCTTGACCTTCCCAAAATTGCCAAACTTAACAACTATGCCGACGATGCAGCAGTGCTTCAAAAGCTCGGCGAAATCAAGCGCCAAAACAAGCAGCGCTTCGCCAATTATCTTAAGGGCGCAGGCTACGGCACCGTTAATTTGGACAGTATTTTCGACGTTCAGGTTAAGCGCCTGCACGAATACAAGCGTCAGCATCTAAACGCTTTGCACATCGTCAGCGACTACCTCTTTATCAAAAACAATCCCAACGCCCCCTTTACCCCCAAAACCTACATTTTCGGTGCAAAGGCCGCGTCGGGCTACTTCCTTGCCAAGCAGATTATTCAGTTTATCTGCAAGCTTGGCAAGATGATTGATGCCGACCCTCAGGTAAGAGAAAAGCTTCGCGTAATCTATGTTGAGGATTACCGCGTAACTATGGCCGAAATTCTTATGCCTGCCGCCGATATCAGCGAGCAGATTTCTCTTGCAGGCACCGAGGCATCGGGCACAGGCAATATGAAACTTATGCTCAACGGTGCCGTTACTTTGGGTACCGAGGATGGCGCAAACGTAGAAATTCACGAGGCCGTGGGTGACGATAACATCATCATTTTCGGTATGCTTGCTCACGAGGTTGACCGACTTCGTGCACAGGGCTACCGCCCCGGCGATTATTATAACAACAACCCTGTCATCCGCGAGGCAGTTGACTTTATGCGCCGCGACTTCGACGGTGTAAGCTTTGGTGCAATCGCCGATAACCTGCTGAATTTTGACCACTATATGGTGCTTGCCGACTTTGCCGACTATTGCAACGCACAGGCCAAAGCAAGCGAGCTTTACACCGACAAGACACGCTGGTCACAGATGTCCCTTAAAAATATAGCCAATGCAGGCCGCTTCTCCATCGACCGATTGATTGAGGATTACAGCCGCGACATTTGGAATTTGAAAAAGGTTGACCGATAATGAACGAGGTGTTTGACAACCGTTCAACGTTTTATATTTCGCAGACTGTCCCCGTAAAAGCGGGTGACGGTCTGCGTTTTTCGCTTTTGTTGCACGACGGATGCAACTGCTGCGACGCCTGGCTTAAAATCCGTGCCGACAGCGAGCAGTATTGTTGGGTGCCTATGGTGTGGCAAGAAAAGGTCAACGGCGTGTTCAACCGCTGGGTGGCCGATTTTACTCCTCCCAAGGCCGATTTGTATTGGTACAGCTTTGAGTTCGAGGGCAACTGGCGGCGCAACGTCATCACCAGAGTGGGTGAGGGCAAGGGTGATATAACCGACCGCGGTCAGGAGTGGCAGCTTACCGTTTACGATGCCGATTTTACCGTGCCCGAAAAGTACAGCGGCGGCCTTATTTATCAAATTTTCCCCGACCGCTTTTACAATTCAGGCACTCCCAAGCAGAATGTTCCCGACGACCGCTATATGGTCACTGATTGGTATTCACAGCCTGCCTGGCGGCAAAACAACGGAGCCTATTCCTTGTGCAACGATTACTACGGCGGTGACTTGCAGGGCATCATTCAAAAACTGCCCTACATCGCATCTTTGGGCGTCACAATGATATATCTCAACCCCATTTTTGAGGCCCATTCCAACCACCGCTACAACACTGCCGATTATATGAAAATCGACCCCTCTCTTGGCACAGAGGCCGACTTTGTTATGCTCTGCCAAGAGGCTGAAAAGTATGGCATTGCCATAATTCTCGACGGCGTCTTTTCCCACACGGGTGATGACAGCCGCTATTTCAACAAATACCGCCGCTATGAAGATGACGGCGCATATAATTCCCAAAGTTCAAAGTGGTCAAGCTGGTTCAAATTTGACCGCTGGCCCGACAAATGCAGCTGCTGGTGGGGCGTTCCCTCACTCCCCGAAACGGTAGAGGAGGATACCTCCTTCACCGACTTTATCTGCGGTGAAAATGGCGTCCTGCGCCATTGGCTGCGCCTTGGTGCATCGGGCTGGCGACTCGATGTTGCCGACGAATTGCCCGACTGCTTTTTAGACAGTGTCCGCGCTGCCATTAAGGCCGAAAAGCCCGACGCCTTCCTTCTTGGCGAGGTGTGGGAGGATGCCTCCAACAAAATCAGCCACGGCGGTCGTCGCCGCTTCTTGCTTGGCAAGCAGCTTGATTCGGTTATGAATTACCCCTTCAGAACGGCCATCATTGACTTTTTGCGAGGCGGTGATGCCGCCGCCATCAAGGATGTGGTGGAGGGAATAATATGTAACTATCCCACCCCTGCTCTTAACAGTATGATGAACCATATCGGCACCCACGACACCGAGCGAATTTTGTCGGTGCTGGGCGGCGCTCCCTTGAGCCTTAACCGTGAGGGACAATCGTCGGTACAGCTTGCCGACCATCAGGTAGAGCGAGGCAAGGCTCTCCTTCGACTTGCTGCTGTGCTTCAGTACACCTTGCCGGGCATCCCATCCCTTTACTATGGGGACGAGGCAGGCTGTGAGGGTCTGCGCGACCCCTTCAACCGAATGGGATACCCTTGGGGCAAAGAGGATGCAAACCTCATTGAATTTTACAAAAAATTAGGTCAGCTTCGCAAAGAAAAAGCCTTTGCAGGCGGCAGCTTCACCACCATTAATGCAAAAGAGGGAGTTTTTGCCTACCTTCGTCAAAAGGGTGACAGCCGCATGCTTGTGGCCGTCAACCGAGATGGAGCCGAGCAAGCCGTAGAATTTGAAGGCACTACCTATATGGTTGCCCCCAACGGATGGATTATTGAAAAAATTTAAAATTAAAGAATAAATAAAAAGCAAGCTGTTAAAACTACTAAAAAGGAGTTGAAACAGATGCTTGACAAAACCGCGTTAGTGCTAACTATTATCGGCGCTCTCAACTGGGGCAGTATTGGCCTTTTCAGGTTTGACCTGGTAGCATGGCTTTTCGGCGGACAAACCGCAGTATTAAGCCGCATTGTCTACACCCTTGTTGCCCTTGCGGGAGTATGGTGCATTTCACTGCTCTTTCGCGACCGCGACGAGCGTGTCGAGATGGATAATAACCGCTAAGCACTTTATAAAAGCAAAAAACTGTGCAACCTTTTTTTGGTTGCACAGTTTTTTAATGTTTATTTATAAACTCTCACATAGTCAACCTTGATATGGTCGGGAAGATAGGCTTTCAGCATATATCCTGCCCAGGAGCCCACCTCAGTGGTGATTTTAAGATAGCAGGGGTCTTGGCAAGCGCCGGGATATTCGGGATGGCTTTCATCAATGGTTGCAACAAGCTTGCCGTCAATATAGAAGAAATAGCCGTCATCAGCCCAAAGCAAACCGAAGGTATGAAAACCGCCATCATATAGGTTTCTGTTGACCGACACCTCACCGGTGCCATCACCTTCAGGACCGTATCCGTCCCAATGAAGTGCGTGGTTAACCTGTCCGCCCTTCATATCAAAGCTCTCGAAAATGTCAATCTCTGCACCGTCAACAGCGCCGTTGCCGATACTGTTTACACCGTCACCGAGCAGCCAAAAGGCCGACCAATAGCCGGGTATTCTCTGCAATGTGGTGCGTATTTCAAAATAGCCCTTGGCTTGCTCAAACAAAGTGCGATTATTCTTGGTTTTAGTGCGCACACCGCTTGAGGCAATTTTGCCATCCTTGTTAAGCCCAACCTTAAGCAGCAGGTTACCCTTGCCGTCAAGCTCAATCATCTCGTCCTCCCACTTGGCGCCACCGTCGGAGCGCTCATAGTTGGGGCAGGGAGCCCACTTTGAAGTGTCAAGCTTGGTGCCCTCAAATTCATCCGACCATGCGAGAGTAAGGCCTAAATCGGCGGGGTCAAAATCCTTGCGGATGTCATCTATTTTGTCGCCCACCTTCAACGCTACAACCTCGCCCTTGTAGGCTCTTCGAAACAGAATTTTATAGGCAAAGCTGCCTGCAACTATTACCGCCAACGCTACAATTACAATAAAAATTATTTTAATCACTTTTTTCATATTTCACCTCAAACGTAGTGTAGTTATCATTGCTTTTTTACAAAATCAACAAGGTCAGCGCCCTTGCTGATACCTGCCCAAAGTTTAACCGTCAGCGCCACCGAAGTGCAAGTGGGAAGGGCAACAATGCTCAAATTCTCGTATGCCTTCATACTTTCATATGCGGCCCCCGTAGGAATGTCGGGCAAAAACACAGGTATGCCCTTTTCCTTGGCGCGCCTGCAAAAATCAACGAAGCGGTTGCTTGCAGTGTTGAGCGTGCCCGAATGGTAGGGCAGCAGCACCACCGCCTTGATGCCGTCAAGACAGTAATTATACCCGTCGGCAGGATTAACTGCCACCGTCAGAATGCCGGGGTTTTCGCAAAACTCTACCTTTCCCAAGGGCTCGCCCATTTTTGGCGCAGCATAGCCCTCGCAAAGAGAAACAACGCCCTTTTCATAACGGGCATAAGGCTCACCCAGGCTAAACACCTTGTCGCTAAGCTCAGGGTGACGCAAGCAACGGGCAGCGTGGTGGATGTCAACTTCACCGCCAAGGCTGTTGGCATAGCTTACAAAAACGCCCTTGCCCCCTTTGGCGCGTATAAATTCCACCGCTGCCTCAAAGTTAATCTTTCCGTTTGCGCGACTGTCCTCAAGGGGATAACCGCTTGATACAAACACAACGGGGATGGAGTCACCCCCCAGGGCCAAAGCCACCGCTGCCGCAGAATACTGTAGTGTATCGGTGCCGTGGGCCACGATAATGCCGTCAAAACCGCCGCAAATACCCTCTGCAACCGCGCCGCAAAGCAGAGATAACTCCTTGCCCGACAGCTGTTCGCTCAAAATGGTATAGGGAGACCGAGCCACAAATTCAACGCCCTTTTCATCGGCGTTTTTGTAGCTGTCAATAAGTATATATTTGGTTTTTTCGTCGGGTGCAACCCATCCGCCCGACTTAGCGCTGCCAATGGTGCCACCCGTAAAAATAACGAGTATCTTCATAAAAACCTCTTAAGATATGATTTTTACCTCACGCTCGCCGTCCTTGTCAAATGAACGGTTGCCCTCCACCTTCACGTCGGTGCAGTTGGCAATAAACAGGTCGCCTTCACCACTGTTGCAGTCGGTGAAGGTGTTGCCCTCAACGGTAACGCCGTCGGTAGCATACGCCCAAATGGGATAGTAGGGGATACCCTCAAAGCTATTATTCTTAATAACCATATTTTTATGAATATGGCTGAATTTCATCTCGGGGTCCTCTGCCAGACGGATGAAAACCGCACCCATATTATTATTGGAGCGAGGAACGGTGGGGTGAAATCGGTTGCCCACAATTTCAATATCCCTTGCAGGGCCTGCCTCAAGCCACTTGTAAAAGGCGGCCGAAATATAAAGGCAGGGGCCACAGCCGTAAAAGTCGCAGTCGGTGATTTTTGCACCGTCGGCCGATTGCAAAACGAAAGGCCGTGAACGGCAGTTTTTACATATAACGCGGCTGATTTCAACCGAAGTAAAATAATATTCGTTGGTGATAAGGTCGCCGATTTCCAACTCTGCGCCGCCCTTTGCGGCATAAACCCGCTTATCCTTAAAATCCTCAACCTCCACATATCCCTTAAAGGCAAGGGTGTGAGGATTATAAACTCGCAGTTTATCACCCTTTTTGGCCCAAATATGAGGCACCAGGGGTACCTTTTTATCATAGTTGATGGCGGCGCCATCCTCAAAAATCTCGGTTACGCACATAACGTTGGTGTGCAGATTTATGCAGTCGTCGCCCAGTTGCTCAAAATAGCAATCCTCAACCACAAGCTTGCCCGTAAGTCCCGTAACGTGAATGCCGTCACTGTTGATGGAAAAGGGCTGATGCTCAATATCCTTGGGCTCAATTCGCAAGCGTCTAAAGGTAAAATCAGAGCAGCGGGGGAGAACAGCAAAACCAAATCCGCCATAGTTTATGATGGATATATCCTCCACCTCAACGCGGTGACAATCTCTGAACGCAACGGCCACCAAGCCGTAATAGGAGTGACTGATGTTGCATTTTTTGTGAGCCATATCTCCCTCAATAAATTGGGAATAAATGCGCACCAGCTGTTCACCGATCATCTCGTGCTTGGTGTTCAGCTTTTCAGGGTTGGTGCAGACGATTTCGTCGGCAATAACGGTGAATCGGGTGGGGTCGGTCTTGCCGTTAACAAAAGAGCCGCAGGTGGGCACCATATCGTCGTCAAAGGTCATGCTTGAAATAAACATCTCGTCCCCGTCAAGCTTGACCGACGGATCAAGCTGCACGTCAACGTATTTGTCGGTAACGGCAACTATTTCACCTGCCACGTTTACAGGCACGTCAGAATCGATGGTGAAATTGCAAAGCTTAAAATCGTTACAGCCTGAAATGTGAAAAAGGTCGGTGCTGTGCTGATAGTATTGCTTGCGGTCAAAATGAGCCACAAATGTAGCACCGCCACCGTCAATAATCACATTTTCAAGCCTGTTTATTATGATAGGCTCGGTGATGTAATATTCACCCTTTTCAAAAATTACGTGGCTGTCGGGAGCCACCGTGCCTATCAGCTCTGTGATGGCTTGGCTGTGGTTGTCGCCTAACTGATTAGGTTTTATGTAAACCTTGCTCATACTATCTCCTTTGATAAAAAAGGAGCAGAGTAGCTCTGCTCCGTGTTAATTAGTCGATGATGGTGATTTTGGTGATAACGGGCTGATTTTCAAACAAAACGGTGCCGTTAGCGTCAATAACAGGGGTATTTGCGGCGATTTTGTCAACAACATCAATACCTTTGGTTACGCGGCCAAAAGCGGCATACTGTCCGTCAAGATGGGGAGCATCCTGATGCATAATAAAGAATTGGCTGCTTGCGCTGTCATAGGGGGTGGCGCGAGCCATAGAGATAACGCCGCGCACGTGGGCGATGTCGTTATCAACGCCGTTGGCAGAAAACTCACCCTTAATCTCTTCATCAGAGCCGCCGGTGCCGTTGTGGTCGGGGTCACCGCCCTGAATCATAAAGCCGCTGATAACGCGGTGAAAGGTAAGACCGTCATAAAATCCGTCATTTGCAAGGGTGCAGAAATTCTCAACAGTGATAGGAGCGGTATCGGCATCAAGCTCAAGCTCAATGGTGCCGTAATTTTTAACCTCAATAACAGCGTGGTGGGTGCCCTTTGAATATTTGCCGTTACCCTTTTTGTTGGGTGATGCAGAACTGCCGTCGTCACCGCAAGCGGTCAGACAGCAAAGAATCATAATAAGGCACAGTGCCAAAGCAAAAAATCTTTTCATATTCGTAATCCCTTCATTAGTGGAGTGTTAAAGCCATTTTACCACATTTAAAATGCAAAATCAAGGAGGACATCAAATTAAATTGACAGGTATTTTTGCAAATGATATAATGAAAAAAAGGAGGGATGCAGATGCCTAAAAAGACCAAACTTGCAGCGCTCATTGCGGCAATGGTTATTGCTCTGTCGGGCATAACGGTGCTCTTTTGCAAAAATGTAATTTACAATGCAGCCGACGGCGTTTTTCATTACGGCAATGTGGAAAACACACCTACATACACTGCATATTATATGATATCCCTGCCTTATTTTACCGAGCAAAGGCTTGAACAGTTAGTCACCGAATATGTTGAAAAGCACGATTTGTTCAACAAAATCATTGCCGAGCAAAATATAACCACTACCGCCCGCATTTGCATCTATTTTAACCGCCCCTCGTTAGAGTGGCCATTGGGCAAGGTGTGGAGCGTCTACGAGGCGGACGATTTGTCCACCACCTATGGTGGCAACAACGTGGCCACCGTCATTGCCACCACCGACGGCAGCCCCGTAACCGACTATGTATACAGTAGCAATATCGACCGCCTTGATGAAAAGGAGGCCGAGTGATGAAAAAATTAAAAGCCTTCTCAAAGGTCTATGCCATCGACCTTGCCGTAATGCTGGTTGGATTTTTAATTTTCCCCACAGTTGCATTGTCCTATATGCTCTTGGCCTTCGCACTTATAAGAGGGGTAGCCACCACCCTTTATTTAAAAAGCGCGGTGCTTCAGTCACTCCTTTTCGAGCTAAACTTTATAACGGTAGCCTTTGTCATAACCGGCTTTAACCCTCGTGGAATATTCAGTATGACCATTGTGAATGTGCTGTTTTTGACAGTGCCGTTTATATTAAATCTTTCCACATCTATCCTCACCGCCCTAACCCTTGGCATACTAAAACTAATCAAAAAACTCACCAAAAAAACCGACTCTTAAGAGTCGGTTTTAAATTTATACTCGCTTTTCAAGCAGCACACAACACTCAATATGCTCAGTAAAGGGGAACATATCAACGGGCTGAATTTTGCCCACCTTATATCCTTTTTTGGTGATGTAGTTCAAATCTCTCGCAAGGGTAACGGGGTTGCAGGAGATATATACCACCCTCTTGGGCGCAAGAGCTACAACGCTTTCCAAAAATTCACGGCTGCAGCCTGCTCTTGGCGGGTCGGTGATAACCACATCCACCTTTCGCTTGCGGGCGGCAAGCTCTACCATAAAGTCCCCTGCATCGGCGCAGTAAAACTGAATGTTGTCAGTGCCGTTTTTCTTGGCGTTCACCTTGGCATCCTCAACAGCGTCGGGATTAAGCTCAACACCCATCACGCTCTTTGCTTTGTCGGCCATAATGATGCCGATGGTGCCCGTGCCGCAATAGGCATCAATAACCGATTGAGAGCCGTCAAGCCCAGCAAAATCCACTGCCGTTTCATACAGCACTTGGGTTTGAGTGGGATTTATCTGATAAAAAGCCTTGGGGCTGATTCTGAAGGTCTTGCCGCACAACTGCTCCTCAATATAGCCGTCGCCAAACAAAACCTGTGACTTGCTGCCAAGCACAAGGCTGGTGTGCTTTTGGTTGATGTTGCGCACGATGGTGGTAATTTCGGGGTGTCGGCCGATCAGCGCATTAACAAATGAGCGCTGAGAGGGAAAATCGCCCCCCGCAGTAACAAGCACCACCATAACCTGACCGCTCAAAAAGCCTCTTTTAACAAGCACGTGGCGCAAAAAGCCCTTCATAGTGGTATCGTTAAAGGCCTTCAGCTTAAAACTTTGAGCAAGCTTGCGCACCGTAACAATAATTTTATCGGCAATTTCATCCTCAATCATACAGTTGTCAACGGGAACGATTTTGTGGGTGGAGGATTGATAAACACCCGATATAAGCTGACCTCCACGACTGCCGAACGCCGCCTGCACCTTGTTGCGGTAGTGGGTGGGGTTTTCCATACCGACGATGTTGGCAACACGGTGAAAACGGCCCAAAAGCTTAACCACCTGAGCCTGTTTGAACCGCAGTTGACGGTCATAATCCATATTTTGCAGCTGGCAGCCGCCACACTTTTTATAGTTGGGGCAACGCTTGATTTCAGCCATCTTGAACTCCTTAATAAATCAATCAATCTTTTTAACTCACACCACGCCGTCATTCTGAGCAACGCACAGGAGCCTGTGGCGCGAAACTTATTCTTTACACAACAAAACGCAACTTTCCACATGATAGGTGCGTGGGAACAAGTCAAAGGGCACAGCTGCCTTCAACTTATAACCGCACTCCTCAAAAGCCTTAGCGTCGCGAGCCATAGTGGCAGGGTCGCAGGATACGTAAACCACCCTATCGGGAGCCATATTCTCGGCAATGTGACGGGGCAAACCCTCCTCCAAGCCCTTGCGGGGTGGGTCAACAATAACCACGTCGGGATGAATGCCCTCCTCATGCAGCTGCTTGGCTGCCTCGTATGCATCGCCGCAGATAAAACGCGCGTTTTTAATACCGTTGGCCGCAGCGTTAAACTTGGCATCCTCAATGGCCTCGGGTATAACCTCGGCACCGATTACGCTGTCAAACCTTTTTGCCATAGACAGACCGATTGTACCTGCGCCACAGTAAAGGTCAACCAAAGTGCCGCCATTGCCGGCAAACTCTGCCGCCTGCTCATAAAGGCGCTGGGCCATAGCGTGATTAACCTGATAAAAGGATAGGGGATTAAGGCGCACATTCACTCCGCACAGGGTGTCGGTGATGTATCCGTCCCCCATAAGAGTCACGCATTTGGTTGACATAATAACATTTGTATCGGCGGTATTAAGGTTAAGCACCACTGTCTTGAGCTGCTCACCAACCAACGATTTAAGCCCGTCAACAAGCGCCTCGCTATGGGGCAAAGTCTTGCCGTTGATAACAAGGCACACCATAACCTCTTTGGATATGGCGCCCTGACGGATGTAGATGTGGCGCACAAGCCCCTCACCGCTCCGCTCGTTATAGGCAGTAAGCCCTTTTTCAAGGATAAAGGCCTTCACAAAGGCAACAATATCGCTAAACAGCGCAGGCTGAAGGGCACAACAGTCGCACTCAATAATATTGTGTGTATGATGGGCATAAAAGCCTGCTCGCAAGCCTCTCAGGTCGCTGCCCACGGGATATTGAGCCTTGTTGCGATAGGCGACCTGCTCACCGATTTGAGTGGCCTCGGGCATAAAATCAATGCCGCCGATGCGCTTAAGACAGTCGGCAACGCGCTGACGCTTAATTTCCGCCTCAGCCTCATAGCTGATGTGTCGGTACACACATCCGCCACAGCGGGGGAAAGCAGAGCAATCATTCTCGATTCGGTCAACTGATGGAGTTATAACCTCAACAAGCTTGCCCACGGCATAGTTTTTTGCAATTTTGATAATAATAACCTCAACGGTGTCACCTACGGCACTGCCTCGCACAAAAACGGCCATATTTTCCACTCTGCCGATGCCGACACCCTCGTGAGACATACCTGTTATATCAAGTTTTACAACGTCGTTCTTTTTCATGGCAATCAAGGGCAAAAGCCCACACACTCCCCAAATAAAGGTTGTTTTGCACAAATTATACCTTTTTAACGGCCCATAGTCAATACAAATAGGATATTTACTTTTTTAAAAAAATCAGTTATACTATTGGGGTAATAATGATGAAAAGGGGATTTTTGCAGTGATTCTCACCGTTGACATCGGCAATACCAATATAACCCTTGGTGCATACCGTGACGGACAATTAAAGTTCACCTCACGCCTTGCTACCGACCGCCACCGTACTGCCGACCAATATGCAATCGAGATAAAGGATATACTTGCCCTCAACAACCTTGAAACCCAAGGGATAGAGGGTGCTATCATCAGCTCGGTTGTGCCCAGCGTTGGCTCAAATATGAAAAAAGCCATCAAAAAACTCACGGGCACCACTCCTCTTGCCATCGGTCCCGGGGTAAAGACAGGCCTCAACATCCGCATTGACAACCCTGCACAGCTTGGTGCAGATATGGTTGCGGGCGCCGTCGCCGCTGTTGAAAAGTACCCCTTGCCCTGCATTGTTTGCGATATGGGCACCGCCACCACCATCAGCGTAATTGATAAAGGCGGCGTATTTCTTGGCGGCGCAATTGCCGCAGGTCTGGGCACCACTCTTGATGCTTTGGCAAGCAACACTGCACAGCTTCCTTATATTGATATTTCAGCTCCCGACAAGGTCATCGGCACCAATACGGTTGATTGTATGCGTTCAGGCCTTGTAATCGGCGCAGCTGCTATGCTTGACGGTATGGCCAAGCGTATGGAGGCAGAGCTGGGTTGTCCTGCAACCTTGGTTGCCACAGGCGGCCTTGCAGGCGGCGTAACTGCCTATTGCGAGCGAGAGGTTATACTTGACGATAACCTGCTGCTTGACGGACTTTATTTGATTTATAAAAAGAATACCGACTGAGTGTTCTTTTTGGGAGTTGTGAGTAGGGATAGTTTGCATCAATCAGCAATTATGCTTTTAAGATGTACTGCGGTTTTGTAAGCATAAATTTGTTGAATTTTCGCAGTCACGAAAACGCAGAAATACTTTGTGTATTGCAAGTTTGCGTGGCAAGAAACAGCACAAATTTATCTGAAAAACCAAAGTATCCCTATTACAACTCCCACATAAAATATTATGAACTGCACCTATATGGGCAGTATCGGAGGTATTTAAAATGAAAGTTTCAATGAAACGCAGTAGCATTTACCAAATGGTGCTTATTGCAATGTTTATCGCCTTAATGCTGGTGATGAACTTTACTCCTATCGGTTATATAACAATAGCCGGTGCGTTTTCGATTACACTAATGACCATTCCCTTGGCATTAGGAGCAGCGTGTACTGGTGTGTATGGTGGTACAATTCTCGGCTTTGTGTTTGGTCTTACAAGCTTTTTACAGGCGTTTGGTATCGGTTTTACGGTGGATTCTTTAGCCGCCACTCTTTTTACTGAAAATCCTGTTGGCTATGTTATAACTTGTTTCGTACCCAGAATGATAACGGGTTTTGTAGCCGGTTTGGTTTTCTCGCTGTTCAAGAAAAAAGGTAAAATAGGAATTTGGGCATTTGGTATTTCATCTGCAATCGTACCGCTTTTGAATACAGTTTTCTTTTTGTCATCATATATGGCTTTTTATTCGGACAGTACGCTTGGAGATGCACTTATGACAATTGTGCTTACAGTGCTTACTCTAAACTTTTTTGTTGAATTGCTTGCTACAACCATTGCAGGAACTACAATAAGCAAGGTTGTTTATACCCAATTGTCAAAATTGAAAAGGTAAACATAATCATTATAATCAACACCCCTTGCCTTTCAGTCGGGCAGGGGGTGTTTTTGCACCTTTTTGCGCTAACGGACATACCTTGTTAATGGAGCATATACGCTCTGTGAAAAGGAGAATGATAACCGTGATTTTTGACGAAAAAATGGGGGCAATGCCGCCTGCCACAGCAGGAGCAGAGCCTATAGAAAATGCCGTATTAGCAATGGCCTATGTGCCGATGCAAAAGTTTTGCTCTCTTTACAACAACGACGATGCCTTATCCGTTGGCACACTTTTTGCCGACCTTGATAAGCCCTTTTGCCCGAGGGGTGGCAAAAAATGAGCCGTCAAGAATTGTTAAAGCGCCTCAGCGCGGCCGCCTTTGCCGCGGCAGATGTTCAACTTTATCTGGACACCCATCCCAAGGATAAGCAAGCCTTGGCCACTTTGATAAAATATAAAAAAGAGGCAGCCCTGTTTCGTCGGGAGTTCGAGTCCCGATTTGGGCCGCTGACACCGCGAGATATGTATGGCGACACCTCCTACGAGTGGGTAAACAGTCCTTGGCCGTGGGACGTATGCTTTGTGGAGGGTGACGAATAATGTTTAATTACGAAAAACGATTGCAATACCCTATAAAGATAAAAAATCCCAACCCTGCTCTGGCAAAGCTCATCTCAGAGCAATATGGCGGCGCAGACGGTGAATTGGGCGCAAGCTTGCGTTATTTAAGCCAGCGCTTCAGTATGCCGTATCCCGAACTTCGGGCGTTGCTGACTGACATCGGCACGGAAGAATTGAGTCACCTTGAGATGGTAGGCTCAATTATCTATCAGCTCACCCGTAATCTCACACCTGAAGAGATAAAGAAGGCGGGCTTCGACAGCTATTTTGTCAATCACACTACGGGAGTATATCCTGCATCGGCATCGGGCACCCCCTTCACGGCGGCGTATATTGCCGTCAAGGGCGACCCCATCACCGATCTGCACGAGGATTTGGCAGCCGAGCAAAAGGCACGCACAACCTATGATAACATCCTGCGCTTTTGCGACGACCCCGATGTAAAGGATGCCATCCGCTTCTTGCGTCAAAGGGAGATCGTGCACTACCAACGTTTTGGTGAAGCACTGCGTAAGACTACCGACCGACTTGACGACCGCAATTTCTATATTATGAACCCTGCCTTTGATAAACCGAAAAAATAGAAAAAAGAGCAGATGGGCGACCATCTGCTCTTTTGCTGTTTGCAAAATTATTTTTTTGCCAAAATTTCCTTTGCTTTTTCTTCAGAAATTTCTTTCATGGTTTCGCCGCAGCATTTGATGCCACAGTTTTCGCAGGTGCAATCGATCAATACCTTAACCATTGCGCCGCATTTTTCACAAAGCACGATTTTATCCATTTTAGCACCTCCTTATTGGTTAAATCTTTTGAACAAACTGATCAATTCGTCAATAGCATCCAAATCGCCGTTTTCCAAATCTCTGGTTACACATGTATACAAGTGGTTTTCCAAAATGTGCGACGACAGGCTCTTAACAGAATTTTTAACAGCAGACAGTTGAACCAAAACATCGTTACAGTATGCATCATTCTCAACCATTTTTGTTATTCCGTTAATTTGACCGCTTATTCTGTTTAGCCTATTGATTATCAATTTTTTCTCATCAGGGCCTCTTTTGGTCTTTTTATTACAACAAGCGTTATCCATATCGCACCTCCTGAATATATGATATACCCCGCGGGGGTATATTGTCAATAGGGGGTATATTTTTTGATGAAAATAAAAATAAAATTTTTTCAAAAACTTAAAACCTAACAAAAAGTTGAATCCCCCTAATCAGTGTAAGGACGAAAACCCTTCCTACTGATTAAGGGGATTTTATTTGAAAGGAAGTCAGAAATGTGACGAGTGCCGTACCACCAAAAGAGCATTACAATCTGTACTATCTTTTTGAAGAGGATAAACGCAGAAACGCTCTTGACCAAAAAACGGCAGCGGATATATGGAAAAATGTTTGTGCATCAGTAATCAATAAACACAACGGATTATCTCCTCCGCCGCCCGATTAAAAAATTTAAAAAAATTTTGAAAAAGGTAAAACCAATGCAAAACTCAGATCCCCCTTATTAACGTAAGGCAGTGAAACCCCAAAAAAATTTAAACTAAAAGAGGTAATCAAAAATGAAAAAACCATTCTCGCCATCGCAATGTTAGCCATTCTTGGACTTGCAACCACCGAGCCTGCAAAAGATATAATCTCCGACGTGGTTCAATCCTTCGGCACCGTTCAAACCGAAACGGCCAACACCGAGGATGCAAAAAACTGGTTAGAGCAGCTGGTAGATATTATCGACAGCAACATCGATATTCCCGACGGAATAACCGGCATAGGCAAAAAAGAACGCTAATCAAAAACTTATAAAAATAAATTAAAAGAGGTAATTAAAATGAAAAAACTTATATCAATTATTTCAGTCATCATCATTCTCCTTTCCCTTACGTCATGCGGCGGCGCAGGCGGCGCTGCAAGCGACATCGACAATCTTGAGCAATTGGCAGAAGCCAATACCGAAGCAGACACCGATATGGATGAAACCGATTCCTCCTCTTCCATATCTTTTGACGGAGTAACCGATTTCGACGATTTCGTTGAAAAGCTGGAGGACAGTGACTACAAAACATCTGAAACCGAGACAGATGACGGCCACCTTATCGTTGATATGCAAACCCCTTCACCCGACGACGATTCTGACCAATCGGTTACTCCCGCCATTCCCACCATCGATGATTTGGTAAAGCCTACCGATCCCAAGCCTACTCCCGACAAGGACGAAACCTCATCAGCTCCCGAGACTCCCAAGCAGGAAGAAACTCCCCGCACCTACACCTATACCACCGGTCAGAGCCACCAAAAGCTTCACTATACCAAGCGTTACCTTTACTCCATTCTCACTGCCGAGCAAAAAGAGTGGTACCGTCAGATAGATGCAGCCGTAAACGCTCTTGATGAAAGAACGGCCACCATCCATACCGACCTGACCGAAAACAAAAACTACTTTATCTATTTCATCTATATGTTTGACAACCCCGAGCACTTTTACCTTTCCAACACCGTGGCCATATACAACAACGGCAATGGCACGGGCACCCTCAGATTCGTCTATTCTGTTAGCAATGAGCAGGGCGACTACTGCGGCTACGGCTATGGCGAGCTGACCGACGAGCTTAAGAGCAAGATCAGAGCCAAAAAGCAAACCTTTGAAAACGAAGCCAAGCGCATTTTGAGCACAATCCCCGCCAACGCCCCCGACGTATGGAAAGAAAAACTTATCTACGACCGCATCCTTTTGGATAGCTACTACAACCTTGGCGCACAGTGGGACGGCCTTGCCGAGGATAACTGGACAGCCTACGGCATTCTTGTTAATAAGTATGGCGTTTGCGAATCCTACTCCGAAGCATTCCAAACCCTCTGCCTCTATGCAGGCATCCGTTGCACCGGTGTGGTAGGCACCGCAGGCGGCGGCCACAAGTGGAACTGCGTTCAGCTTGACGGTGAGTGGTATATGTGTGACATCACCTTTGACGACCCCATCGGCGGCGACCCTAACGAGGCATATCACACCTATTTCAACCTTACCTCAGCAAGAATGAACGAGCTCAACCACGACTGGTCAAACTGCGAATATTCGGTACCCAACTGTACCGGCACCAAATACGCATTCACCTATTTCAGATAAACCGAAAAAGGCTGCCTTCAAGGATATGCACACTATCCAAGAAGGCAGCCGCAAAACAAAAAAGCAGATGGTTTGGGAGACTTCTCTAAGGGAAGTCTCCCAGTTTTATTCGCCAAAGGCGAGTTCTATTGCTTCGCAGTTATATTTGGCTTTCGCCAAGTGATATTGTCCTTCGGACAGTTTTTAGGGCGAATAAAATATCACTACGACCAGAGGGAGTAATATCACTTTCACAAAGTGAAAATATCACTCTTTGCACAGCAAAGAATACCACTTTTCTTTCTTGTTTGTTGTTAAAAGGGTTTGGGTATCACCCAAAAAGCAGCATTTGTTCTTACAAATGCGATGCTGGTTCTTTTTGATAAGCATATGAAAAACCTCGATGAAATTCATCGAGGTTTTAATCATCTTTATGAGAAGTAGCCTTTTCCATCTGCTTTTTTGCTGTTTTAAAGCTCTATATTTATTTCGTATTTGTCGTCAATAACGGTGCATTGGACCCCTGCATTTGCCGCCATTTCAATCACAGCCTTGTTATCCTTAAGCACATCCTCAAGGGTGCAGTTATCATAAAGACGGGACTCAATAACGCAGGCAAAGCCCCTTATGTCCTCAAAGTGATTTTTAATGTAATTTTCACTCATCGCAAGGCAGAAAAACCTGATTTCATCCCTGTATTCCGCCTCAAAATCCTTGCTCCAATCAAAGGGAATATAGCACCCCTCAACAATTAGATTTTGCTTGTTTTCGATGGCGGTTTTAATCATTTCCCTGACAATGGGCCACAGATATTCCGTCAGCCTTTCATCCTCGCTTAAGGGGGTGAGGTCGGTCTGACCACTGCGAATAAGCCCCATTTTCAAGTGGTCTATGGACAGATAGGGGTAGTGATATTTTTCAAGCAACCGCTGAGCGAGCGCCGTTTTGCCCACGTGGGACGCACCCGAAATCAATACAACCATAGCCTTAGCCGTTTACAAACTTAACGGCGGTGCCGTAGGCAATAACCTCGGCGGCTCCCTGCATAACGGCAGAGGATGCATAGCGCACATTCACAATGGCGTCGGCGCCCAAAGCCTCGGCCTCTGCAACCATTCTTTTGGTGGCAATGGCACGGGCCTCGTTCATCATTTCGTTATAGCTCTTAAGCTCACCACCCACCAGAGTCTTAAAGCTTTGCATAATATCCTTGCCAAGGTGCTTTGAATGGATAGTGCTGCCCTTAACAAGGCCCAGCATTTCAAACTCCTTGCCGCTGATATAATCAGTATTTACTAAGATCATCTTCGTCACCCTTCTTAATTTCTTTAATTCTTTCTATGCACACTGCAATGGTAATTGCAGAAAACGCAACGGGCATAATGCCAAAAAACACGCGCCAAAAACCACCTATAAGACTTATCAGAAAGCCAAAATAAAAGGCGTAATAAGCTACAAGTAACGAGGTGATAATTACAGGCGCCACATATTGCTTTTTCTTATTTTTCATCCCGGTCACTCCTCCCGCTGCATCATACAAAGATTTTACCATAGGTTGATTTTAAAAGCAATAAAAAAACTCCCCGAAGGGAGTTTTTTTATTATTTCCAAATGTTATATTTTTTGTTTAACTGCGGAATAACAGCATCCAAATAGCCGTCTATTTGCGTTAAATCATAGCCGGGAATGTCGGTGCCCCATTTTTGAATTTCGCGTGCCAACGATTCCGCGGGGATTTGAGCATAGAATGAGTTGAAGGTGTCCATAATGTGCTCTTTTGACAAAATTCCTTTGTTTAGTTCAAAATAACGTTGAGCAAGTTCTTTGCTAAACAATTTTTCTAAACGTTCAAACAATAAACTGGAGGATAATGTAAGGGTTCTATTTTCATAATCTTCCAGTGTTCCATCCCAATACGGACCCCAGGAGGTGTCCATATCGTAAAGAGACGGATACCAAACCTTGCCATCATAGGTAACCAACAGCATATTTTTACCACGATTATCGCGCATCCACGCATAATCTAACATTATGTAATAGTTTAGCGTTGCATCTAAATTCAAATATTGATCAAAGTTTTCAACGAATTCCTTATCGCTGGAGTTTTGAATAAAAGAGAACAAACGGGTTAATTTAGCTAAGGTTTCGTCATTTTCTTCGCCAACCTCTACAGACCAATCTGTAAAATTCGGGTCGGCTTTGAACCAGTTTGATTGGTTCCAAAACTCACCACATACAACAATGTGGTTGGGATTATCCTCATCCATATTGAACATCCATGCATCTTTGGGGATGTTCAGGGTATAGATACCGTGGAACTCGCCGTTAATATAAATTTCTATGGGGTAACCGTCTATTACACCGTGGTTGGGTGTGTCGTTGAACAAACCGTATTTTGCTTGCATTTCGCTGGCAAGCTTAGCGGTAACAATGTTGCGAGAATGAGTTTTATCAACCCAATTGGCTTTGAGGCAGTATTTTGACTGTTTTCCCCAACCAAAATTAACGTTAAGCTTGTTGGAATAACTGTCGTCATCATACAGATTTATAGTGTAATTCTTTTTATCATATGCCAAGCTTGAAGTGCCCTGGATTTTTATTTTGGCTGTGCCTTCGACAATTTTATCGCTGCTTCTGTATTCTACTTTAACTTTGCGGGTGTCACTTTTTTTGGTCATACCGTCCATATTGCCCGTGAGGTAGAGCTTTGGACAGTATGAGGGATTATAATGACCGCAAATTTTACCGTCAATACTTCTATCACATTCGCCCAAAATATAATTGTGCCCTAAAGGTTTACCGTTAGTTGTGCCGCATTTTGAACAAATTGCGGCATCAGTACAAGTGGGATTAGAGAAAGCGTGATCGCAACTGTTAGATGAAACGTTCCCACTTGAAGAACCACTTGATGAAGAACCAAACTGAATATTCAGGCTGCCGTTCAAATCGCCGGAATAGTCACCGCTCACGGTACCGCCGTTAGTGTCTAACGTTATTTTTAAGTTTCCGTCAAAACCCTCTGTACAAGCTGTGCAAAGGAGAAGCATTAGAATTGCCAAGCATAGAGAAACCGCTTTTCTTATCATAGTTATCGCTCCTAATACAATATTATATAGTACTCAAATATTGAGTGAACCATAGGCAATTATACTCAAAAACTGAGTATTTGTCAATACTCAAAATATGAGTATGATATTATTCAATTAATAAAATTAGGTGGATGAGTTATGACTTATAGAGAACGGATGCGTGCTCTCAGGGAAGATAGAGATTTAACTCAGTCTGAGATAGGTGGTCTCATTAACAAATCGCAACAGGGTTATAATCATATTGAAACTGGTAGGGCAGAACTTAAAATAGAAGATTTAATTAAACTTTGCGATTTTTACAACGTGTCGGCAGATTATTTTATAGGTAGAAAAGAAAAATAAAAAACAGCGCGCAGTATGATTTTGTACTGTGCGCTGTTTTAATAAAATCAACACAAAAACCGATAAAATAACTCTTTATTATTTTTATATAGTATGTTATAATGTACAGTGTATGTTCAAAATGCGTTTACAATATTCGCAAATTTGTTTGCTACACTGTAAAAAGTAATTTAAAATCATACGATTTTGGAGGGATAAAAATGATAGAGGTCAAAAACCTCACAAAGCGCTATTCCGGCCACAAGGCTGTTGACAACATCAGCTTTTCCATCAAAAAGGGCGAAATAGTTGGCTTTTTGGGCCCCAATGGTGCCGGCAAATCAACCACTATGAATATTATCACCGGCTACCTTTCTGCCACCGACGGCTCGGTATCGGTTGCGGGCTTTGATATTTTGGAAAATCCTGACGAGGCAAAGCGCCACATTGGCTACCTGCCCGAGATTCCGCCTCTTTATGCCGATATGACGGTTAAAGAGTATCTCAATTTTATGTACGACCTTAAAAAGGCCAAGCTTCCCCGCACCGCTCATATCAAAGAGATTTGCAATCTGGTTAAAATCAGCGATGTTTATAACCGCGTTATCAAAAATCTTTCAAAGGGCTACCGTCAGCGTGTCGGTATCGCTCAGGCACTTATCGGCAACCCCGAGGTGCTTATTCTCGACGAGCCTACCGTTGGTCTTGACCCCCGTCAGATTATCGAAATCCGCAAGCTCATCGTTCACTTGGGCCGCAACCACACCGTAATTCTCAGCTCACACATTCTGTCCGACGTTCAGGCAATATGTGAGCGCATCCTTGTTATCAACAAGGGCGAGATTATTGCCGACGGCGCACCCGATAAGCTTGCTCGCAGCCTTTCCGAAGACACCTCGTTGAGAGTACGCGTCAACGGCCCCGAGCACGACGTGCAAAAGCTGCTCAGTGCTATCCCCGGCGTTACCAATGTAACCAATCAGGGCAAAAAAGAGCAATCTGCCTACGAATATATTGTCGAGGTTGCAGAGGGCGCCGATGTTCGCGCCGATATTTCACGCCGCCTTGCCGAGCGCAACTGGCCGGTGATTATGCTGGTATCTCACGAGCTGTCACTTGAGGACGTATTTATCCGCCTCACCGACGGTGTGGCCGATAACAGCCAGTTCAAATCAATGAAGGAGGAGGCGTAACAATGGTTGCAATATTTAAAAGAGAGCTGAAAAGCTATTTTTCATCACCTCTGGGCTATATAATTCTTTTGGTATACCTTGCCATGTACGGATGGATTTTCTCACAGCTTTACGCCGTAGGTGTGCCTCAAACCTCCCTTATCTTCTCCTACTTCTCATTCATCACCGCATTTTTGATTCCCGTACTGACCATGCGCCTTTTCAGTGAGGAGCGCCGTCAAAAAACCGACAGAGCACTTTTCACCGCACCCGTCAGCATCACAAGCATTGTAATGGGCAAGTTTTTGGCAGCTCTTGCAATGTTTGGTATGTCACAGGCCATCACCATTGTTTATCAAACCATATTTGCCTTCAACGTAACTGTTGACTGGGTAAATTATTTCAGTTACCTTATCGGCACCATTCTTATGGCTGCAGCCCTTATTTCCGTCGGCTTGTTTATCTCATGCCTTACCGACAGTCAGATTGTTGCAGCTGTTATATCCATTGCCGTTTCGGTATTGCTCTTCAGCCTTGACGGATTTTTCTCAGGCGTTGAACTTCAGTGGATTGCTAAGGTGGTGGAGTGGATTTCCTTCCAGGGCCGCTACAACACCTTTATCGAGGGCTTGTTTGACCTTGCCAACACGGTATACTTTATCAGCTTCAGTGCTGTATTTATCTTCCTCACCATTCGCGTGCAGGAATCAAAACGTTGGGCGTAAGGGGGTAAAGAATAATGGAAAACAAGAATATTGAAATTATCGAAAACGACGAAAATATCGACATTACTCAAAAGCCCGCTAAGGCCCGCAAAAAGCTTTCCTACGCCAACAAGCGCCGCTTTAAGCACGGCGGAGTAGCCGTTGCCTTTACCGCAGCTTTTGTTGCCGTTGTGATTATGTTCAACATTGGCGCCACCATTTTGTCAAAGAATATCAACCTCACCGTTGACCTTACCGCCAACAAGGATTTCTCCGTCAGTGAAGAAAATGCCGAGGCAGTTAAAAAACTTGACCGCAAGGTTAACATCGTTGTTTGCTGCGACAAAGCCGCATATAAGGATACCCTTTATCAATATGCCTACAGCGCAGGCTATATGGATGCATCCTCATCGGGCTATGCCCAGCTTCAACAGTATTTTAACCAAAACGTGTATTTGCTTGGCGAGTACGAAAAGCTTAACAAAAACATCAGCGTTGAGTTTATCGACACCTCAACACCCGAATTTACCAAATACACCAGCCGTTATCCCGATGCAAGCCTTGGTATGGGCAACATTTTGGTCGAGTCCACCTTTGAACTTGACGGTAAAGAGGTAAACCGTTATCGCGTGCTCACTGTTGGTGATCTTTTCAGCATCGACACCGAAACCTCATCACAGTATTCATCCTATATGGGCCAAAACGTCTATGTTGTTAACGGCAACAACATCGAAACCGCTTTGACCTCTGCTCTCTACACAGTAACTGCCGACCGCGCATACACCGTTGCAGTTATCACTGCCAACGGCGGTCAGGAGGTTACTGCACTGCAAAGCTATATGCAGATGAACAACTATGAGTTCACCGTTATCGACAGCTTGGTAACAGGCAAAATTCCCGAAAATGCCGATGTTGTAATCATTTCACAGCCCACCCACGACTATTCTGAGGAAGAGCTTGAAATGATCGACGAGTATCTCACTCTCGACCCCGAGCATAAGAAAACCCTTATGTACATCGGCTCTTCAAGCCAGCCCTCTCTCACCAACCTTAACGAGTTCTTGAGCGAGTGGGGCTACTCTGTAGTGCCCGAGCACACCGTTTACGAAACCGAGTCGGGCAAATACAGCTATTATCCCACCAACGTTATGATGACCGAGGTGGCCGAAAACGGCTATACCGATGATCTCACAAGGGATGATTATCTCTACATTGCCAATAAGATAGTGCCTGTTGTTGCCAAAACCCCCAACGAGGCATCATTGGCCACCGTTCTTGAAATTTCATCTTCTGCTGCAGCCGTTCCCAACGACGCAGGTGAAGATTATACACTCGACGATGTTGAAATCAAGGGACCATTCGTTGGTTTGGGTGTGTCAGAGCACAACAAGTACGACAGCGATAACAAGCTTATGACCGCATCGGTTATAATGCTTGGCGCATCCGATTTCATCACCACTTCCTATAACAGCTTCTCCGAGGTGGGCAACATCGAGCTGCTTTCAGTAGTAATCGATGATGTAATCGGCAAAGCCTCTGTTGGCATCAGTTTTGACGTTCGCACCTTTGAAGAACAAACCTTTATGGCCCCCAGTGAGTCAGCCTCCAACATTATGAATATTGTAGTTGTATGGCTGCCCGTCCTCGCAGTATTGGCTGCAGGAATACTTGTCTTCATCCGCAGGAGGCGCTCATGATAGAAAATGAAAATCTGATGCCTGACCAACCCGAAGAAGAAACACAGGCTGTGGAGCAAGAGGTTGCCACCTCTAAAAAGGCTGAGTACGACGAAAGCCTTTTTGAAAACTCCACCATCTTCGGTGCGGCCGCCCATCAAATCAAAAAGCGCAAGCTCACCCCCATGATGCGTGGGCTTGTGATTTCGGGCATCGCCCTGCTCACCGCAGGTGCTGTGCTAACTACTGTTTTGCTTATTCCTAAGAAGGATCAGGGTGGCACCACCTCCTCTGCCGCATCGGTACCCACCTACACAGTCACCGCCTTTGACGAGGGCAAGCTTGACACTGTTCAGGTATTCAACGCCATTCACCCCGAGGGCTTCACCCTTGTAAAAGAAGAGGTAAAGGCAGAATCTACCACCTCAAGCGCAAGCAAACCCACCTATAATTGGCTGGTGCAGGGCTTTGAAAAGTACGATTTGTCAGGTGCCAAGTACCTGGTGCAAAGCGTAGTCGCCCTTACCTCATCAAAAAAATATGCCAAATCGGCATCTACCATTACTGCCGACGATATTGATGTGAGCGGTATAACCTTTAACAGCGAAACCCCACAGAAAAATGACAATGATATTTACGGCTTTTTAAATCCCTACTCAGTGATAGTTCTTAAGGGTACAGACCTTGATAAAACGGTTATCGTGGGCAATTCTGCACCTGACAATTCGGGCCGTTACGTTACCGTAACGGGCATGGATGACGTCTATGTTGTTAGCGAGAGCAAAATGGCCTATTACGATAGCTCCTATAACGATATGATCGGCTTGCTTGTCAACGATTATATTTTAGAGAACGAGGGTACTGCTGATTATTATTCAGATGGTGCACTTGCCAAAATCGACAAGGTAGTGCTTGGCGGCTCCTGCCGTGAAAAGCTTATCCGCATCGAAAGCCCTCCCGACGACCTGAGCGTGCTTCCCTTTGTAGTTACCGAGCCGGTATTCCGCGCAGGTGATGAAGAGTCTATCAGCCTCGTAATGAATGTAGCCACCACCGGTCTTAATACCGACGGTGCCTACAAACTTGGCTACACCAACGGGGACTTGACAAAGTATGGCCTTGCCAATCCTTATTCAACCCTTGAAATTGCTGTCGGCAGCTACCATGTAAAGCTTTCCTTCGGCACTCTGCAGGAGGATGGTTATTACCCCTGCATCAAAGAGGGTTCGGATATTATATATAAGGTAGCAGCAGAGGGTAACGAGTGGATAGAGTATGAGGATACCGACCTATACTACGACACCCTTTTCCTTGAGTATATTACGGGTATAGACTCTATTCAGGTCACTACTGATAAGAAGGATGCAACCTTCGAGCTTATTCGTGAGGACCCCGAAAAGAAGAACGTATACACCATCAAGTGTGACCAGGCCAAGAAGGGCGTAACCATCGATTCCAAGCAGTTGAACTTCTACTACGGCAGAATTTTGGATCTTGCCACCGAGGAGTTCTTGAACGAGGCATATACTCCCACCGAGGATGCCTATATTACCATTACAATTGATTACACCGATTCGTCACGCACCAACGATGTAATCAAACTGTATAAGTATTCGACCCGCCGTTACTACTACACCCTTAACGATAAGGGTAACTCACTTGTATCGGCCAACTCAGTCAAAGATTTGTACAACTGCCTCGGCACTCTGCTTGAAGGCAAAGAGATCGGCCGCAAATAATCAAGAAAAGGAGATGGGACACCATCTCCTTTTTATTGTATAATGAAAACCACGCGATAGTCGCAAGCTTCTTCAGTTTAGCAGGCCCGTACCCCTTTGTCCTGCGGGGGATTATTATATTGCAAAGAACTTTATGGTAAAAGAATATTTTTTAAAAATTACTATTGACAAAACTCCACGATTATGATAATATAATTTGCGTTGTGTGACATGCTGGTGTAGCTCAGTTGGTAGAGCAGCTGATTTGTAATCAGCAGGTCGGGGGTTCGAGTCCGTCCACCAGCTCCATCATCACATGCAGCAGGTGACTATTCACCCCAAATTAAATATGGGAGAGTTCCCGAGTGGCCAAAGGGGGCAGACTGTAAATCTGTTGTCTCTGACTTCGATGGTTCGAATCCATCCTCTCCCACCAAATAAAAACCAACCCAAACGGGTTGGTTTTTTATTTGGTCAGGAGAGTATGTTTGATTCCGAACCATTGGTTCGGCGACGCAGCCGCAACGCCGCGATAGGCGGTGCGGACTGCCAAAGTCTCGAGCACACAAACGCCGTTGGGTACCGCTCGGAGCGGTCAACGGCGGGTGAGCGCAGAGTATCCATCCTCTCCCACCAAAAATCCTCGTACGAAAGTACGGGGATTTTTACTTTTTCACTATTACCTCTTCACTCTTCACTTTTCTCTTATCTACGAGGATTTTTGGAAGGTAATAAGTAATAGTGAATAGTGAAGAGGTAGAATCCGCCAACGGCGAAATATCACTAAAATCTCCGTCAAGGTGGATTCGAACGACCGAAACCAATGATATCTTGTTTAATTTATAATTTTATGTTATAATTAAACTAAGGCGGTGGTTAAATGTCTGTTTTCAAGAAAAAAGAAAAAACAATTCCTCAAAACAAATACAGGATTATTAAAATCGGCAAAGATGCAATTTATGAAGTCCTTCGGGAATATATCGTTGATAATCAAGAAAACTTTTTTGACGTGACAGACGGAACTAAAATTGTTACACATTTTGATATAAATTGGGATACCGGTGAATTGATTTGTGCAGCAAGAAACGACTATGGCGAAAATGAACACTTACAGAGCAATATTGATACAGCAGAACTTTTATCGAAATTGCAAGATACCACCGAAACCTTATTTACAGATAAAAGATACATTGAATTGTTAGAAGAAGAAATTAAAAATTTGTAATATTTAAGTTGGCATCTAAATGGTTCGGAACAGCCAAATAAAAACCAACCCAAACGGGTTGGTTTTTTATTTGGTCAGGAGAGGTGGATTTGAACCACGAAAGGGAGCGAACCCCAACGGGTGAGCGACAGAAAAACAGTCCGGTGGACTGTTTTGACTTTCGTCCAAAGGAGCGAAGCGACTGCGCTATTACAGTAATAGTTGCGCCACAGTTGGCAGAACCAACCCAACCCAAACGGGTTGGTTTTTTGAATGATGTTTGCCTTCGGCAAATGATGACGGCTGTGCCTAATGATATTCGCTTCGCGAATGATGCGTGGCTTCGCCACATTTTGGGGCAAACATCGCATCATTGCGACCAACGGGAGCAACATCATATTTGCGAAGCAAATGCATCATATCGCCGCAGGCGATGCATCATTGAAGACATACAAGGCTTGCGCCTTGATTTATTGGTGATAATGTGATATAATATACTCAAGGAAATGCTAAGAGGTGACCGCTATTGTTTTATTTTTTTATGATTGTGATAGCGTTTTATAATCTTTTACTGTATGCAATTTTTCGTAGCGGTATATATTCTTACCTTCGTTTGTCAAAAATGAGCAAAAGCAATATCAAGAAAAACAGAAAAGGGGTTATAAACTATTGGTTGTATTATTCAATCAATAAGCAGCGGTCTCTTGGAATTTTATACGGTTTAAACCTTATTTTCCTAATAGCCACATTCACTTTTATGGTTTTCGCTATTACATTAGGATTTATTGAGGCTTTACAATCGATACTGATTGTCTTTTCTATCGTGCTTTGTACAATAGAAATACCGTGTATGATTATTTCCTCAATTCATAGCAACATCGAAGATTATGGAAAGCCGTTTATTTTTCTTGCAAAACGAAAGCACATGAGAGGATATACCAGCTCCTTGATTGATTGTCTATCTTGGTTAATGACTGCATTTCTTATTTATTTATCCTTTCAACAGTTATAATTACGCACCTTTTTTGCGTTTTTACCTGCTCCTGCGCACCGTTTGCGCGTTTCTTCGCAAATAAAAGCCAACCCAAACGGGTTGGCTTTTTATTTGGTCAGGAGAGGTGGATTCGAACCACGAAAGGGAGCGAACCCCAACGGGTGAGCGACAGAAAAACAGTCCGGTGGACTGTTTTGACTTTCGTCCAAAGGAGCGAAGCGACTGCGCTATTACAGTAATAGTTGCGCCACAGTTGGCAGAACTAACCCGACCCAAACGGGTCGGTTTTTTCCTATTTATTTTTTCTCTTTCAATCTTGCTTTTGCTTCTTCAACGGTTTCGCCGTCTTTAGTGAGGTAGGCGTCTACAAACTTATCTTCGATTTTGGTGTAACCACTAACAACACCTTGCTCAATTTTCTTGTAACCGCCGATTACTGCCTCGGTGATTTTTTTATTTGCCTTTACTATTTTTGATTTAGCCATATTTGTATATTTTCCTCCAATTAGATTGATTCCGAGAAGCAGTACAAGAATCCATACTGCTGTTCCCGTAAATATGTTTAGTAATAAGATTTCCAACGCTTCCATACCCGGAAAGGACACAAGCATCGATCTTTGCATTGTGCAGATGGAAACGCACGCATCAGCGAGCGATATATTACGGAGTGTCTTTAATACCGGTGAAGCGGAACGCTTTGCTTTTATCATACCGATAATGGCAACGGTAATCTTAGCGAAGGTGTATGTGGCGATGGTTATCATTACAATTTCGTGAAAGGCGGTGCCCCTATCTTTAGTAGCAGACATAATGTTCACGCCCACTATGCAGAAAGAAAGCACAACCAATAAAATTCCCGTAATGCGCCGTGCAAAAAGCTCGGTATCGTAATCTCCATTTGCTTTTCGTCTGACCTGCAACACAGAAAACCTTGTGATTGCAAGCACGGCATAATATGCACCTACCGTAATAAACCACCACGAAGGGTTAAGAAAACCTATAATACAGTTGCCGAGCGCATAAGCAACGTTAATTGCAAGGCTTGTATAAGGATTTTTAACAAGATTTAATGTTTTCATTTGATACCTTTAATCATCGGAATGAGGGCAATCAGCATAATGATACCAAGCAAACCGACGAGTGTGCCCCAAACGATTAGCTCCCACACAAGGCACATACACATACCTACGCCAAGCACTAAAGCGGCAATGACGGCGTAAATAGAACGGAAAAGATTTTTACCGTTAATTTTCGGCAGCTGCTTGTTTTCCATCTTGCACCAGATAAGCACCGTGATAATGCTAAGCACGATACCGATAGCGCCGAAAATAATGCCTTCTTTAAAAGCGTTCCATTCCGGCAGAAGTGCCATACACATACCAAGTGCAAAAAGCACCCCACTTACAGTTCCCATAATGAGTGCAACAAAACTACTCTTTTTCATTTGAATTCTCCTTTCATTAAACCAACACTTGTATTCTTATTGCATTTAAAGTATAATATTTTTGCAAAAGCAAAACAATCAACAATCAAACGATAAGTGTTGGAATAATGGAGAATTGTTATGAATGTAAAGAACAACAAGCGGCGCAGGGAGTCACAAGAGAAAATAGAAAAGGCGTTTGTAGATTTACTTCAAACCCGCGAAATTAAGGATATTACTGTTTCAGACCTCATTAAAATGACAAAATTGAACCGCAGTACCTTTTATGCAAACTACATTGATATATTCGATCTTGCCGATAAAACGAGAGAAAAACTCGAAAATGAGTTCAGTAATCTTTTTGCCAATTATGATTATTTTAATAAACGTAGTGGTGCACTTAAGATGTTTACACATATCAAGGAAAATCAGATTTTCTATAAAACATATTTCAAACTGTGTTATGATGACAAACACCTTGTTTCGATATATGATACAAGACGAGCCGAACAAGAACATATTGACAGTAACATCAAATATCATATTGAATTTTTTAGAAACGGTCTAAACGCCATTATTAAGCTATGGCTTTCGGGGGGATGTCAGGAATCTCCCGAAGAAATGGCAGAGGTCATAAAAAAAGAATACAGAGGTCGATAAAAAACACCCCTTGTAATCCGTGGATTACAAGGGGTGTTGCTTTAGATCAAATAAAATTCTTTGGTGTGGAGCAGGCGGTCAGCACATCCGGTAGAAAGCGTAAATTTGCCCTTTTCGGAAACGTGCTTTTGCTCGTTGTTCCAAAAACGGAGCATCGGCTCGCTGACGGTGAAGACAATCTTTTTGGTTTCGCCTGCCGCAAGTTCCGTTTTCTCAAAGGCGATGAGCTGTTGAACGGGGCGCACGTTAGAGGCAACCACATCTCTCATATATAGCTGCACCGTCTCCTTGGCGGGGCGGGAAGAATTATTTTTAACGGTAACGGTGACCTGCAAGGTGTCGGAATCGGTGATCTGTTCTTTGTCCAGAGTGAGATCTTCGTAGGAAATATCGCTGTAAGACAGGCCGAATCCGAAGGGGAAGAGGGGCATATTGCCGCAATCTATGTAGTTGGAGCAATAGGGGCAATGCACGTCCTCTTTTTTCACACTCTTGGCACGGCCGGTGGAGGTGTGGTTGTAATAAATGGGGCACTGACCGCTTGCCTTGGGGAAGGACATAGTCAGCTTACCTGCGGGGTTTACCTCGCCGAAAAGCAGATCAGCCGCTGCATTACCACCTTCGGTGCCGGGGAACCACATATCCAATATTGCAGGTACGGTTTTGTTAAGCTCGGTGAGCACCAACGGACGGCCGTTAAACAGCAGGGCGGCAGTGTTGGGGTTAACAGCGGCAACAGCGGCTGCTAACTTTTCCTGCACACCGGGCAGGCGCAAATCGGTGCGGCAATTACCCTCGCCGCTGTAATTCTGAGGTTCGCCCAAACAGAGGATAACGATGTCTGCATCCTTTGCTGCGGCCACGGCGGCATCAAAGCCGCTTTCGTCGGCATCGCCATGGTGGTTGCCGCAACCCTTGACAACAGTGATCTCTGCCTCAGGCAGAGCGTTTTTGACACCCTCGGCAACTGTAATGCTCTCTTCGTCTATACCGTTGCAGGCCCAAAAACCGATGATGCTGTGATTGTCGGCAAAAGGACCGATGAGGGCAACTTTCTTCACATCTTTAGAGAAGGGAAGCACTCCCTCGTTTTTCAGCAATACGGCGCATTCTGCTGCTGCACGACGAACAAGGGCGCGATTTTCTTTGGTAAGTACGGCGGCTTCGGCTTTTTCGGCCGAGGCATCCCTGTAAGGATCTTCAAACAGACCGAGAGCCTCTTTAAGTTTCAGTATCCGCAGTACTGCTTTATCCAGCTGTTCTTCGGTAAATACGCCTGCCTCAATCCATTCTTTCAAATGGTGGTAGTAGGCGCTGGAGCACATTTCAATATCGCAGCCGCAGTTAAAGGCAAGACGGGCTGCCTCTTTTTTGTTCTCAGCCACACCGTGATTGATCAGCTCACCCACAGCGTTGTAGTCGCTGATTACTACGCCCTCAAAGCCCCATTCGTCTTTGAGAAGGTCGTTCATCAGCCAGGTGTTGGCGGTGGAGGGAACACCGTTGAGGGAGTTAAAAGATGGCATTAGCATAGTGGTGCCCGCATCAATGCAGGCCTTGTAGGCAGGCAGATAATACTCGCGCAAAACGTGCTCAGACAGCTCTACGGTGTTGTAATCTCTGCCGGCTTCAGCGCCGCCGTAAGCGGCAAAATGTTTGACGCAGGTGGCCAATGTGTCGGGATTTTTCAAATCCTCTCCTTGGAAGGCGCGCACCTGAGCTGCACCCATCATAGAATTGAGCATGGGCTCCTCGCCGCAGGTTTCCATTACGCGGCCCCATCGTGCATCACGAACGTAGTCCACCATAGGGGTAAAGGTAACTTGAATGCCGTTGGCCGAGGCTTCCTTTGCCGCCATTTTGCTGCACTCTTCCACCAAATCCGTATCAAACGAACATCCCAAGGCTAGCGGAATGGGAAAAATGGTGCGATAGCCGTGAATGACATCCATCATAAAGAGCATGGGGATCTTGTTGCGGTCCTCCGCCAAATGGCGCTCCTGAATGGCACGCATTTCGTCCACACTTTGGAAGTTCAGACAACTGCCCACCTTACTTACATCTTCTTTTTTTAGCCCCAACTGGATGGCGGGACCGGTTATGTCTGCATCGGTTTCGTGAAAAACGTTGGCGTTATATTGCGCCAATTGACCGATCTTTTCATCGATGGTCATTTGCTGTAACAGTTCATAAATATTTGTCATAAGGAACGCTCCTTTTTCAAAAATTAACATTATTATATCATAATATGTTTTAAAAGTAAACGAAAGAATGACGGCTCGGATAAATTGTCAAATCAAGGCAAATCTACCACGCGGTTATTGGCCGCAATCTTTGCCTCAAATGCCGCAAGCTCAAATTTTTTCTTATAAAACATCTTACCATCAATCTCATAGTAGCACAGCCCTATCAAAAAAGCAAGGCTCACAAACACCCCCCCGTTGACTTAATTGTGACAATCTGCTATAATAGTTGCATACGCAACAGTTTCTTGTGCAACTAATTTTTATTGAGGTATAGATTATGCTGAAATTTATGAAAACACTTAACAACATAAGTCGTTCTCAAGCCGTTTACAGACACGGCAAAATCTCCGCAAATGACCTGCAAAGCGGCCATTATTCTTACGTGCTTTGCATTTGCCGAGAGCCCGGCCGCTCACAGGAAGAGATTGCGAAAGACCTTTGTGTGAACAAAAGCACCGTTGCCAGAAATCTTAATTGCCTGGAAGAGAATGGATATATTTTAAGAAAATCGTTACCTAGCGACAAGCGACAGTTTTCGGTTTATCCAACCGAAAAGATGCTGGCAGTTCTGCCCGAAATCAAGGCGGCATCAATGGATTGGATGTCATTGCTGTCCGAAGGCATACCGCAAAACAGACTTGAAGTTTTTAATGAGGTTTTGCAACAGATGGAAACAAAGGCAAGAGAGATTATGGAAAGCCAAGAGGAAAGCAAATGAAGTGGGTATTTGAATTTTTAAAGCCTCTGCGCTCTCGTATAGCGGCAGGCACAGCAATAAAAATCATCGGCACAGTTGCCGAGCTTATCATTCCGTTTTTACTAAGCTACATCTTAGAAAACGTGATCGAAACAGGCAGCATAAGCCGCATTTTATTCTTCGGCATTCTTATGGCGATTTGCGCCGTAATTGCAGCACTTGGCAATATCATTGCCAACCGAATGGCGGCCAAAACCACAATGATATTCTCAACCCGTATGAGAAAAGAGCTGTTTTCACGAACACTCCGTCTCTCGGCAAGAAGTATTGACAGATTCACCATCCCGTCGCTGGAATCAAGAATCACCTCTGACACCTACAACGTGCAGAATTTTATCGGTATGATGCAAAGAATGGGCATACGCGCCCCCATTCTTTTGCTTGGCGGCTCGCTCATAACACTTGTAATGGACAGAAAATTAGCCCTTGTTATGATTGCAACTCTGCCCCTTATTTTTATCGTGGTTTACAGCATTTCAAAAAGGGGTGTTCCGCTTTACTCAACCGTTCAACAATCGGTGGACGGTATGGTCAGAGTGGTTCGTGAGGATGCTCAAGGCATTCGCGTTATAAAGGCACTGTCAAAGGTTGATTACGAAAACTCCCGTTACGATAAGGCTAATATTGCGCTTCGCAAAAACGAGGCAAAAGCAGGCATAATTATGGGCGTTGTCAATCCGATTATGACGCTGCTTATGAATATCGGAATTGTCGCGGTTGTAGCCTTCAGCGCCTTTTTTGTAGCTAACAAAACGTCATCCGCAACAACAGTTATTGCATTTATGCAATATTTCACGCTTATATCTATGGCAATGATGTCGCTCTCCCGTATGTTTGTTATGTATACAAAATGCGCCGCCTCTGCCAAACGAATTTCAGGGGTTATGGAAGAACGAAACGAGCTTACAGTTATCCCTGATGACGGCAAGGGTGACGCAGCCTATCATATTTGCTTTGAAAAGGTAAACTTTTCGTATTTGGGCAAAAAGAACAACCTAAAAGATATATCCTTTGCATTAAAACGAGGGGAATCCCTTGGTATCATCGGTGCCACCGGAAGCGGAAAATCCACCATCTTACGCCTGCTGATGCGCTTTTACGACGCCGATTCGGGCACAGTTCGCATTGACGGAAAAGATATCCGTTCTTATTCCAAGGATGAGCTTACCGCCATGTTTGGTGTAGTATTCCAAAACGATTTTATCCATGCAGACACCATAGAAGAAAACATCCGATTTGGCCGTAATATCACAAGTGAAGAGGTGGTCGCAGCGGCAAAAACCGCACAGGCCCACGAATACATCTCCTCCTTTTCAGACGGATATTCCCACAAGGTTACAACGGGCGGCACCAATCTTTCGGGCGGTCAACGCCAAAGACTGCTTATTTCACGTGCCATAGCAGGACACCCCGATATACTTATTCTTGACGATTCTTCGTCGGCGCTGGACTACAAAACCGATGCCAATTTACGTGGAGCGCTTGCAAAAGACATCCCCGATTCCACCGTTATAACTATTGCACAGCGAGTGAGCTCGGTTAAAAATTGCGACCTTATTCTTGTTGTTGATAACGGCGAGATTATCGGCTGCGGCAAGCACGAAGAGCTGATTGAAAACTGCGCCGAGTATAAAGAGATAAGCGATTCTCAGATGGGGGGTGCTTTCCTTGAGTGAAAAAAACAAAAAAGGCAAAAAATCCAAAAAGGTATTTTTCAGGCTCAGCAAATATGTGCTGCAGCAATGGCCGTTGTTTATAATAGCGCTGCTCTTAACCCTTGGAGCAAACCAGTTGTCACTTTTGGGCCCCAGATACTCGGGAGCGGCCATTGATGCCATCGAGTTTTCAAGCGGTGTGGATTTCCCGACTGTATGGAAAAACATCGGATATATGCTCGGCTGCTACGTAGTATCTGCACTGCTTTCATATGTCCTTTCGGTTGTTATGATACAACTAAGCCAAAGAATTATTTACAAAATGCGAAAGCAGGTGTTCGAAAAGCTAACCACTCTTCCCGTTAATTATTTTGACACCCACGCAACAGGCGATATCATCAGCCACCTGTCCTACGATATCGACACTATAAACAGCACTCTTTCCCACGATTTAATTCAAATAATGACCAGCCTTTATACCGTTGTCGGCTCGTTGATTTTTATGTGGCAGATATCAAAGCCAATGATACTGATATTCGTTTTAACCGTTCCGGCATCACTGCTTTTCACGCGCTACCGCTCAAAAAAGGTGCGGCCTCTGTTTTCAAAGCGTGCCAAAAAATACGGCGAGCTGAACGGCTTTGCAGAAGAGATGCTGACCGGTTCTCGCACCATTTCTGCATACGGTTCCGAAGAGGTTGTTTCGGCACAGTTTAACAAAATAAACGACGAAGCGATGGATGCCTTCTACAAGGCAGAGTATAATGCCGCATTGCTTTTCCCGACCATAAACCTTATCAACAATATTTCGCTGACTCTCGTAGCGATTATGGGCGGAATTCTCTATATGTTCTCGCAAAACGGCACCATTCTTGCCGCATCTGCATTTTTCATCACCCTGGGCGGTGTGGCACAGTTCGTGCAGTATTCAAGAAAGTTTGCAGGCCCCATAAACGAGTTTTCCAATATCCTTCACGAAATTCAGTCGGCATTTTCTGCGGCAGAGCGCGTGTTTGCTATTCTTGATGAAAATCCCGAAAAGGAAGACGTAAAGGATGCAAAAGAACTCAAAACCGTTCAAGGCGACGTCGTGCTTAACAACGTAACCTTCGGTTATACCCCGGAAAAAACCGTGTTAAAAAACCTATCGGTAAACGCCAAAAAGGGACAAACGGTGGCAATAGTTGGCCCTACGGGTGCAGGCAAAACCACCATTATCAATTTGCTTATGCGGTTTTACGATATTAACAGCGGCGAAATTCTGATAGACGGCATACCGTCGGTGGAATTAAAGCGTTCGGACTTGCGCCTTGCCTTTAATATGGTGCTTCAGGACACGTGGCTTTTCTGCGGTACGATATATGATAACATTGTCTACGGCAGAGAGGATGCAACACCCGACGAGGTATACGAGGCCGCCAAGGCCGCCAAGATTGACACCTTTATCGAAAGCTTACCCGAAGGGTATAACACCCTGCTTTCGGATGACGGCGTAAACATCTCAAAGGGCCAAAAACAGCTTATCACCATTGCCCGTGCCTTTCTTTCAAAGGCGCCCATACTAATTCTGGACGAGGCTACCTCAAACGTTGACTCTCGCACCGAGATACAAATTCAAAACGCAATGACCGCTCTTATGGAAAATAAAACCTGCTTTATCATTGCCCACCGACTTTCAACCATTCAAAAAGCATATACTATTTTGGTGGTAAAGGATGGCGCAATTATAGAGCAGGGCAACCATAACGAACTTATAAATCAAGGTGGCTTTTATTATTCGTTATATTATTCGCAGTTTAATTAAAGGAGAAAGATTAATAACATCAACCCAAAAACCACCCAATCCAAAGTGATTTGGGTGGTTTTTCTCATTCTTTCAAAAATAAACCGATTGCCTCTTGACTTGACCGCTTATATAGAATAAAATTAACCGTATAAATAAACTGTATGGAGTGATTATTATGGCACAAATCAAACCCTTTGGCGCATTGCGTTTCACACCCAAAGCAGGCGAAATATCACAACTTTGCTGCCCCCCTTACGATATTATCAGCGAGGCTGAGCGCCTTGCATACATCGCACAAAATGAGCACAACATCATCCGTTTGGAGCTTCCTCGCGAAGGTGAGGACTGCTATGCCACCGCCGCCCAAACCCTCAAGGGCTTTTTGGCCGACGGAGCTCTGGCAACCGACCGTGACGAGGCCCTCTACATCTACGGCGAGCGCTTCACCGTCGACGGCAAAGAGTATGAGTTCAAAGGCATAATTGCTCGCGTCCACATCGAAGAATTTTCAAAGGGCATTGTTCTCCCTCATGAGGAAACCTTGTCAAAGGCAAAGGCTGACCGCTTCAATCTTATGAATGCCACCATGTGCAACTTCAGTCAGATTTACTCCCTCTATAACGACGAGGGCGGCGCCACCTCTGCCAACATCGACCGCCTTTCAGCAGGTGAGCCCGTGCAGTGCTTCACCGACGGCGACGGTGTAACCCACAGCTTGTGGATTGTTACCGACAAGGCCGAGTGTGCCGCTCTGTGCAAGCAGTTTGATGCGCGCAAGCTTTACATTGCCGACGGTCACCACAGATATGAAACCTCCATCAACTTCCGCAACCATCTGCGCGAGCAGGGCAAGGCTGTGGAGGGCGACGCCTGCGACTTCGTTATGATGATGCTTGTGGCTATGGAGAGTGACGGTCTTGTTGTTTTTCCCACCCACAGAATTGTTCGCGGTGTAGCCGATTATGACCAATCAACCGTTCTTGCCGCTTGCCAAAAGAGCTTTGATATTGCTGAGCAAATCGGTGCGGAGAATATGCTGCCTGCACTTAAAGCAGCCTACGAGCAGGGCAAAACTGCCTTTGCATACTATGTGGGCGCCAACAAGTGGTATATGCTCACCCTCAACGACACATCCGAGCTTGACACCGTCTGTGCCGATTGCAGCGCCGCTCTAAAGGGTCTTGACGTTAACGTTCTTCATACCCTCGTGCTTGAAAGAGCTATGGGCATTGATAAAGAAAATATGGCAAAGCAGATTAACCTCACCTACACCCGTGACGCTGCCGAGGCTGTTGCCGCCGTTGATAACGGCGAGGCCAACTGTTGCTTTGTAATGAACCCCACCCGCGTCAGCGAAATCCGCGACGTAGCCGCCGCAGGTGAGAAGATGCCTCAAAAATCCACCTATTTCTATCCCAAGCTTATCACCGGCTTGGTAATGAATAAATTTGGTGAGATTTAATTAAATCCCAAAAGATAGGAGGTGGCGCTGTGCCACTGTGGATTTATGTATATACCCCTTGGGTGATGGCTGCCTACATTCTGGTTACACTTGCCCTTAATTTTGGACTTTTGTGCGGCGCATCCACCTGCATTGAGCCCAAGCCCAAAAAGGTCAGATTTGCCCTTGACCGATTGACTATTGCCTTTATTTGTGCCGCTGCGGCCAACGTTGCAGGCTTTGGAATTATGGGGGCCTATTTAACCTACGGCAATGCAACCCTGCAGAACAACCTGAGCGAGTGCAACTATGATAAAAGCACCGTATGGGTGCCCATCCTTGCTATAGCAACCGCAATGATAATTTCCTTTGTGCTTACCCGATTTGTTATTATCGGCAAACGGGTAGAGGATAAAATGAATCGTACAATGTTAAGCGGCTGCTTCGCATTGCTCAACGCACCGTATATCCTGCTTATCCCAATAGTTATATAACAAAAAAGCCTTTCGTATGAAAATACGAAAGGCTTTTGATTTTAGTTGTCATCCTTAAGGATAAAATCATCGCCGAAATCCAAAGTGGATTCTTTTTTCACAGGTGCCGTTTTGACAGGTGTCTTGTCCTTACGTGTGACAAATACAACCAACAGAGTGGTTACTGCCGCAAGAGCCAGACCTAACGGGATGATGATAATAAGTCCAAGCTTACCAAAGGTAGAATCCTGCACCTCAATAACGGGAGCGTTGGCATTGGTGTCCTTGTTGCCGCTGCCTGATTGGGACAGTCCGCCGGTGTAGCGCTGCACGGTTCCCTCTGCCTTGTCGTAAAGGTAGAACCCAAGCTGTCCGTCAGGGCCGCAAAGATAAAGCAGATAAAAGTCCTGATTATCATCCTTTATCCAACAGTCATACTGTTTGTCACCCAACTCAAGAGCACGGGGAGCGAAGCCTTTGGGAGCATCCACATCCTTGGGCTTGTCCAAAACGATGTAGTTAAGGCCAAGCACAGTCAAGGGACGATAGGGCTGATAAGAAATATCAGCGCTGTCATAGACGTAAAAGGCGGTTTCGTCTGCAGGATTTTTGAGATAAAGCATGGTTACGGTTTTGGCCTCGTTAACCACCGCCATAACCTCTTTGTCACCAAGCTTTGTAACGGTAGCCGCAAAGCCTTGAGGGATAGCATCAGAGGGCAGGGTTTCAACCACCGTCATCTCCTCGCCGTCGATGAAGATTACGTCCTTATCGTTGGCAGGGGGAGTGCTTGGAAGGTCGGAGCTTGCAGGAGGAGTTTCCTCACTGCCGTTGGATGCTCTCACAATGGTGATGGTATACACGCGCGTGGCGCCGTTTTGTGCGGTAACTGTAACCTTACGGGTGTTGGTGCCTACCTTAAGGTTTGCGCTACCCGTAACCTTGGTGGTGGCGGTGCCGTCCTCAACCTTGGGGGTAAGGTACATAGTGGTTACGTTGTTAGGCACGTTAACGGTGTAGTTAAGCACGCTCTTTGAAAAAGCAGGGGAAAGGCTGCCGCTTGAAAGAGCAAGGCTCTTAAGATAGTTGTTGCCCGAAAGAGGCTTCTCAGCCTGCACCGAAATGGATGACGAGGCAGAAACGTTGGCAAGATTGTTAAAGTCGTAGTCGCCGATTTCGGTCGATGTAAAGGTAAAGGTGGCAGTGCCTGCAACCTTTGCCTTAAATGTGATAGTGGTTTTAAACTCGCTTACACCTGAGCCTGTTTCATCGTAACGGGAAATTTTGAGCAATCCGCCTGCGCCGTTAACGCCGCTGCCCGACACAAACTCAACCAGATTTGAACTGTAGCTGAGGGTGCCTTCCAAGCTGCCCAGTTTGGTGTCGGATGAAACACGCACCGTAACGGTAAACTGATCTCCCGGCTTAACGGTAGAGGCGCTGACCGAAACGGCCGCATTTGCCGAAGCGGCGTGAGCGGGGATAACCATAAGCCCTGCCAATATAATAATTGTAGTAATTACAGCAATAATCTTTTTCATATCAATCCAACCTCCTTACTGAACGATGGTATATGTACCCAGGATGTGTCGCTGCCCCATAAAAAGGTCAACCGATGACAGCTTGCCGTCTTTGTTAACGTCGGCGGCGGTAAGTCGCGCACCCGAAAGGGTATATGTGCCCAAAATGTGTCGCTGCCCCATAAAAAGGTCAACGGTAGTAATTTTGCCATCGGCATTCATATCACCGTAAATAACAGCGTAATAGGTAAGATAAACCGAGCCGTCGGTCTTGTAGATGATAACCTGGTCGCCCGAGCAAATGTTGCCGCTTGTGCGTGTTGCACCGTTGGCATCCTTCACCTCAACTGAGCCGTTGGCAATGCCGAGTGTCGCAATAAAACTGTTTACCGCTGTTTCGGGAGCAATGCCTGTGACATAAGTACCCAAAGTGTAGGTAGTGCCCGTGATGGATGGGTTTACCACCTCAGGGGTAACACCCGGGGGGCTTTGACGGCTGACCACAATGGTATAAATGCACTTTGTGCCCGACTGAGCGGTAACGGTTATGTTAAGGGTGTTGTCACCGTAATTGACGGGGATGATGCCCGTGCCGGTAACGGTAGCGTTAGAATCGGCAGGTGTAGCATTTATAACCACCTTTTCGGTATTACTGCTTACAACCAACTCATAGTTGCAGTTGTAGGTTGAGAAGGCAGGTGAAAGGGTGTGACCCTCAACGCTCAGCGCCGTCAACAAATAGTTGTTGGCGCCCTGACCGGTAGGCTTGGCAGAAGCGGCAGAGGGCATATTCTTGTAAATGGGAATTCTGAAGATAAGGTTGCTGTTCAAGGTGTCGTCGTTCAAACCTTTTTTAAGGTTTTTTGCCTCGCTGAAGGGAGCCTCAACATTGGTCATATATTGGTGGGTGTAATAGCCACCTGTAGCAATCAGGTCAAACTTTTGCAGATAAAGGGTGTTTTGTCCCACACCGATATAACCCTTATCAAGGAATTCGGCACCGCCCAATATGGATTTATAGGGGGTGTCCCATCCCTTGGTCTTGGCGTGCATTGCGCCCATGGTAACATTACTCAAGGAGCCCGAGTTATAAGCGCCGATATTAAAGAAGTTGTAATAGCCCTCATATCCTGCAACGTCGCCTCGGGAAAGGGCAGAGCCGTTGGCACCCTGCTCCTGACGGCAACGGCTTGCCAGGTGATAGGCACTTACGTTGGTAGCACGGGCGGCTGCAAGAAAGGCATCGGCGTAGAAAGCATACTCGCCAAATTCAACGGGGTATTCACCTGCCATAAAGGTGCCCTTGAGAATCTGATTGATATTTTCCACCGTTTCGGATGAAGAATATGACAAATTCAAAAAGGCGAATATGTATTCATCGGTGAGGTAGTTTCGTGGGTCAAGGCAGTGCTCAATCAATTCCTTTGAGGCCTGTACCCAGTTGGAACCGTCAAAAACAACGTGCTTGCCCGTGTCGGGGTTATAAGCACCCTGCTGATAAGAGAAATAGGCATCGGGATAATAACCCAGCTTTTGCACAAGGCTGCGACCGAGCACGCTTTCGCCTGCAACCGTATTAGACCATTCAAGGCCGGTGTCATAGCCCTCAAAAATCCAGCTGGGGTGAGCGGCATGCAGATTGCGCAACCCATCCTTATAGCTCTCGGGGAAGTTCTGCGAGGTAAGGTAAGCCTCAAAATCAGCATCCGGGGTATATTCGGGAACGATAACATTCAAGCGGATATATTGAGCCGATGCATAGCCTACAAGAGATTCATACTGAATTTTATACCAACCCGAGTAGGAAGTGCTGTCAAGAATAATAACCTGAGCACCCTTGGGCACAGTGCCGATTTTAGTATAGTTTGAGCCGGGACCTTCGCGCACCGTCAAAGGATCGGTTTCAGTAATAATGATGCCCGTCTGTTGCTGGGCGCCATAGGCAAACATAGAAGCAGGGGAGAGGCTGACCGTCAAGCACAGCACAACGCAAATCAAAAGGGATAACGCCTTTTTAACGACCTGCAACCGACTCACATCCTTTCTTTGAAATTCTTACAATTTTGTAACATATTTCATATTATACTTGTTTTAGGGTGTTATGTCAATCACCGAGATATATAAAAAAACATTAAATTTTTGCCAAATATAACAAAAAGCCCTTGCTTTTTTCAAGCAAGGGCTTTTATCCAAATCGGTTCAAGAGCAGCTGCACCGTATTATCGGTAATATTGTTTTTGCCTGTTTGGGCATTAGCTTTTTTCAACCTTGTCAAACAAATGAATGCCTGACCTTTCAAAACAAAAAAATTCTGTAAAAATAAAAAATTGCAAATGCAAAAAAACACTTGACATTTGCAAAAAATGGTAGTAAAATATTAAACTGCACAAATAATGGGTGTATGTACCCGCGCGAACTTATCCGACGATTATTATAGCAGAACGAGTGCTGTTCGTCAAGTGTAAGTTTAGCAGCACGGAACATATTCCAAAACAGTGTTTTAGATAGGTCTAACAACCTAATCAGATGAAGGAGTGATAAAGCCAATGGTGAAAGTCAAACCTGTCCATCTTGGCAAAAATGTCCGTATGAGCTTTTCCAAAATCAACGAGGTTTTGGATATGCCCAATCTTATCGAAATTCAGAAGAACTCTTACGAGTGGTTCCTTGGTGACGGCTTGAAAGAGGTATTTGCTGATATGTCAGCAATTTCTGACTATTCCGATAACCTTGTGCTGAGCTTCATCGACTACCGTCTTGACGACAAGCCTAAGTACACAGTAGAAGAATGCAAGGAGAGAGATACTACCTATGCATCTCCCATGCGTGTACGCGCACGCCTTTTAAATAAGGAAACAGGCGAAATCAAAGAAAACGAAGTTTTCATCGGTGATTTCCCCCTTATGACCGAGTCAGGTACCTTTGTTATCAATGGTGCCGAGCGTGTTGTTGTATCACAGCTTGTCCGTTCTCCCGGCGTCTATTATGATGTAGAGATTGACAAATCGGGCAGCAAAAAGTTCAGCGCTACCGTTATCCCTAACCGTGGTGCATGGCTTGAATACGAAACCGATTTAAACGACATACTTTATGTTCGCATTGATAAAAACCGTAAAATACCCGTAAGCACCTTTATCCGCTCACTGGGTGTATTTACTGATACCCAAATGACCAATGCTGATATGGAGGAACTTTTCGGCAAGGATATTCGTCTTGAATACACCTTTGAAAAGGATACCACCAAAGATGTTGAGGAAGCATTGCTTGAGGTTTACAAAAAGCTTCGCCCCGGTGAACCCTTCACCGTAGAGGGCGCAAAGGGTTATATCTACAGCCTCTTCTTTGATCCTCACCGTTACGATATGTCACGCGTTGGCCGCTATAAATATAATAAGAAGCTTTCTTTGGCAGGCCGTATTATCGGTCACGCTTTGGCACAGCCCGTCGTTGCTCCCCTTACCGGTGAGGTATTGGCCGATGCAGGCGTAGTTGTTACTAAAGAGCTGGCCGCTCAAATCGAAGCAGCAGGCGTTAGCCAGGTATTCCTCAGTGTAGTTGAGCTTGACGGCTCTACCAGCGAGGTTAAGGTTCTTTCTAACGGAATGGTTGACCTCAGCAAGTTTGTTGATGCCGACGTTTACGATGCTGTTAAAGATGTTGTTAACGAAAACGTTCGTTTCAGCGTTCTTTGTGAAATTCTCGAAACTGCTACCGAAAAGGATGATCTCGTTGCTACCCTTATCGAGCGTGTTTCCGAGCTTATCCCCAACCACATCACTCTTGACGATATATTTGCAGCCACCAACTATTTCATCGGCCTCAATCACGAGGTTGGCACCATCGACGATATCGACCACTTGGGCAATCGTCGCATTCGTTGCGTTGGTGAATTGCTTCAAAATCAGTTCCGCATCGGCTTCTCTCGTATGGAGCGTGTTATCCGCGAGAAGATGTCCTTGCAGGCACAGGATATTGACGCTGTAACTCCTCAAAGCCTTATCAATATCCGTCCCGTTGTTGCTGCCATCAAAGAGTTCTTCGGCTCTTCACAGCTTTCACAGTTTATGGATCAAACCAACCCCTTGTCAGAGCTTACTCACAAGCGCCGCTTGTCAGCTCTCGGCCCCGGCGGTTTGTCCCGTGACCGTGCAGGCTTCGAAGTTCGTGACGTACACTACAGCCACTACGGCCGTATGTGCCCCATCGAAACTCCTGAAGGTCCTAACATCGGCCTTATCTCTTATCTTGCAACCTACGCTCGCATCAACAATTACGGTTTCATCGAAACCCCCTTCCGCAAGGTTGAGCTTGATGACAAGGGCGTTCCCTACGTAACCGACAAGGTTGAGTATATGACTGCCGACACCGAGGATGATTTCATCGTCGCTCAGGCAAATACTCCCCTTGACGAGAAGGGTTACTTTGTAAACAAAACTGTTACTACCCGTTTCCGTGATGAGTTTCTTGAAGTAACTCCCAACGAAGTCAGCTACATGGACGTATCACCTAAGATGGCAGTATCAGTTGCAACTGCAATGATTCCCTTCCTTGAAAACGACGATACCAACCGTGCACTCATGGGCTCAAACATGCAGAAGCAGGCTGTGCCTCTTCTCAAAACCGAGTCTCCCATCGTTGCCACCGGTATGGAATATAAGGCAGCCGTTGACTCAGGCGTTGTTGTACTTGCCAAGCGCGCAGGTACCGTAACCGTTGCCGACGCTGACAAGATCGAAATCAAGGCAGAGGGCGGCGAAACCGATAGCTACAAGCTTATCAAGTTCCTCCGTTCAAACCACGGCACTTGCCTCAATCAGCGTCCCATCGTTGAGGTTGGTCAGGCAGTTACTGCAGGCGAGGTTATCGCTGACGGTCCCGCAACCTGCAACGGCGAAATCTCCCTTGGTAAGAATGCCCTTATCGGCTTTATGACTTGGGAAGGTTACAACTACGAAGACGCTGTATTGCTTAACGAAAAAATCGTACGCGACGATGTTTACACCTCTGTTCACATCGAAAAGTACGAAATCGAAGCACGCGACACCAAGCTTGGACCTGAAGATATCACCCGCGATATCCCCAATGTTGGTGAAGATGCGCTTAAAGACCTAGACGAGCGCGGCATCATCCGCATCGGCGCCGAGGTTCGTGCAGGTGACATCCTCGTTGGTAAGGTAACTCCCAAGGGCGAAACCGAGCTGACTGCTGAGGAGCGCTTGCTCCGCGCCATCTTCGGCGAAAAGGCAAGAGAAGTGCGCGACACCTCCTTGCGTGTACCTCACGGTGAATATGGCACCATTGTAGATGTTGACGTCTTTACCCGTGAAAATTCAAGTGAACTCAACCCCGGTGTTAATACCGTTGTACGCTGCTACATCGCACAGAAGCGCAAGATTTCTGTGGGTGACAAAATGGCCGGCCGTCACGGTAACAAGGGCGTTGTTTCCCGCATCCTTCCTCAAGAAGATATGCCCTTCCTTCCCGATGGCCGTCCTCTTGATATCGTTCTCAATCCCTTGGGCGTTCCTTCCCGTATGAATATCGGTCAGGTTCTCGAGGTGCACTTGGGTATGGCAGCCAAGAACTTAGGCTGGAAGGTTTGTACCCCCGTATTTGATGGCGCACACGAGGGCGACATCATGGCAATGTTTGAGCAGGGCGGTTACTATCGTGACGTAATGTTCAACAAAGACAACGGCAAATTTATGGAGCCTCTCGGCGGCAAGATTCTCGTTGAAGAAACTGTGCGCGAGGATGGCAAAAAGGATATTGCCCGTCTTGACGAGGCTACCGTTAACGATATGGCAGCCTTGACCGAGCTTGCACAAAACGACAAGCTTAAGGTTATCGACGGTAAGATATTCCTTCGCGACGGCCGTACGGGCGAGCGCTTTGACAACCCCGTAACCGTTGGTTATATGTACTATCTCAAGCTGCATCACCTTGTTGATGATAAGATTCACGCCCGTTCAACCGGTCCTTACTCATTGGTTACCCAACAGCCTCTCGGCGGTAAGGCACAGTTCGGCGGTCAGCGTTTCGGTGAAATGGAAGTTTGGGCTCTCGAAGCCTACGGCGCCGCTTACACCTTGCAAGAAATTCTTACCATCAAGTCCGACGATATCGTTGGTCGTGTTGACACTTACGAAGCTATCGTTAAGGGCCATAACGTTCCCAAGCCGGGCGTTCCCGAATCCTTCAAGGTTCTTATCAAAGAACTTCAGGCCCTCGGCCTTGATGTTCGCGTGCTTGATAAGTACAACGAAGAGATTGATCTTAAGCAAACCTTTAACGACGATGATATGGGCCTTGTAGCACCCGATATGCCTGTTATCGCAACCGATACCGACTTTGAGGGCAACTATGACGGCTACACTATTGAAGATAACGAGGGTAATCCCCTCGTTGACGCGTCAGAGGATGACGATTATTCCGATTCCTATGGCGACGACGAATAATTAAGGAGGGTATAGATTATGGAATTTAATGAGTTTGAATCAATAAAAATCGGTCTTGCCTCTCCTGAGCAGATTCGTTCATGGTCTTTCGGCGAGGTTAAAAAGCCCGAAACCATCAACTACCGCACCCTTAAACCCGAGCGCGACGGTCTTTACTGCGAGCGCATTTTCGGACCTACCAAGGACTGGGAGTGCCACTGCGGCAAATATAAGCGCATCCGTTACAAGGGCAAAATCTGCGAGCGTTGCGGCGTAGAAATCACCCGTGCCAAGGTGCGTCGTGAGCGTATGGGCTCAATCGAGCTTGCCGCTCCCGTATCACACATCTGGTACTACAAGACCATCCCTTCACGTATGGGTCTTGTTCTCGACGTAACTCCCCGTACTCTTGAGCAGGTACTTTACTTCTCAGCCTACATCGTTATCGATCCGGGCGATACACCCCTTGAAAAGAAACAGCTGCTTAACGAAAAGCAGTATCGTGATATGCTTGAAAAGTATGAAGACTCCTTTACCGCAGGTATGGGCGCCGAGGCTATTCAAGCCCTTCTTAAGGAAATCGACCTTGAAAAGCTGAGTGAAGAGCTCAAGGCAGAGCTTGAAGAGGCCAACGGCCAGAAAAAGGCTCGTCTTATCAAGCGTCTTGAGGTTGTCGAGGCCTTCCGTACCTCAGGCAACCGTCCCGAGTGGATGATTATGGACGTTCTGCCCGTAATTCCCCCCGATTTGCGTCCTATGGTACAGTTGGATGGCGGCCGTTTCGCCACCTCTGACCTTAATGACCTTTACAGACGTGTTATCAACCGTAACAACCGTCTTAAGAAATTGCTCGAGCTTGGTGCGCCCGACATCATCGTGCGCAACGAAAAGCGTATGCTTCAGGAGGCAGTTGATGCCCTTATCGACAACGGCCGTCGCGGTCGCTCGGTAACCGGCCCCAACAACCGTGCTCTCAAGTCCTTGTCCGATATGCTCAAGGGTAAGCAGGGCCGCTTCCGTCAGAACCTGCTCGGTAAGCGTGTTGACTACTCAGGCCGTTCAGTTATCGTTGTTGGCCCTGAGCTCAAGATGTATCAGTGCGGCTTGCCTAAAGAGATGGCAATCGAGCTCTTCAAGCCCTTCGTAATGAAGCGCCTTGTTGAAACCGGTGTTGCTCAGAACGTCAAGACCGCTCGCAAGATGGTTGAGCGCCTTCGTGATGAGGTCTGGGATGCACTTGGCACCGTAATCAAGGAGCACCCTGTACTTCTCAACCGTGCGCCTACACTTCACCGTCTTGGTATTCAGGCCTTCGAGCCCGTGCTTGTTGAAGGTCGCGCAATCAAGCTTCATCCCCTTGTATGTACAGCATACAACGCCGACTTCGACGGCGACCAGATGGCAGTTCACGTGCCCCTTTCAGCCGAAGCTCAGGCAGAAGCCCGCTTCCTTATGCTTGCTGCAAACAACCTGCTCAAGCCTTCGGACGGTAAGCCTGTAACCGTTCCTACTCAGGATATGGTTCTCGGTTCTTACTACCTCTCACTCGTTAAGTTTGACGAGGCAGGCTGCAACAAGGTATTCCGCAGCAAGGAAGAGGCCATTATGGCATACGAAAGCAAGGCTGTCGGCCTCCATTCACCCATCCGTGTTCGAGTAAGCGGCGAGTGGAACGGCGAAAAGATCACCCGTATGATCGATGCGACCGTTGGCTTCCTTATTTTCAACCAATCAATTCCCCAGGATTTGGGATTTGTTGACCGTTCAGTTGAGGGTCACGAGCTTGACCTTGAAATTTGCTTTACCCGCAAAGATCCCGACAAGCTTATCCTCGAGAGTGAAGATGATATCATTCAATGCAAGGCAGGCAAGAAATTGCTTGGCAAGATTATTGACCGCTGCATCAAGTATCACGGCACCTCTGAATCGGCCATCTACCTTGACAACATCAAGTCCACCGGCTATAAGTATTCAACTCGCGGTGCTATCACCGTTGCCGTTTGCGACGCTATTATTCCTCCTCAGAAGGCGGACTATGTTCGCGATGCAGAAGCAACTTTGGATGTTATCAGCGCAAAATATCGCCGTGGTCTTATTACCAACGACGAGCGTTACAGACTTGTTATCAAGGCTTGGAACGAAGCAACCGACAAGGTTTCTGACGCACTTCAAAGCAACTTGGACGAGTACAACCCCATCTATATGATGGCTGACTCAGGTGCTCGTGGTTCAATGAACCAGATTCGTCAGCTTGCAGGTATGCGTGGACTTATCGCCAATACCGCAGGCCGTACCATTGAGGTACCTATCCGTGCCAACTACCGTGAAGGCCTTAACGTTTTGGAATACTTCATTTCATCACGTGGTGCACGTAAGGGCTTGGCCGATACCGCTTTGCGTACCGCAGACTCAGGTTACTTGACCCGCCGACTTGTTGACGTATCTCAGGATGTTATTATTCGTGATGACGACTGTGGCTCTGACGAAGGCTTGTATGTTCGCGACATTAAAGATGGCGACCGTATCATCGAGCCCCTCAGCGAGCGTCTTTTCGGCAGATATCTTATCCACGACCTCGTAGACGAGGCTACCGGTGAGGTATTGGTTGACAACGAAACCATGATCGGCGACAAGCAGGCAAAGATTATCTGCAACTACCTCGAGGCCCACACTAAAGAGGGCGAGCTTCCCGGTATTTCAATTCGTTCAATTTTGGGCTGCCGTGCCCGTCACGGTGTCTGCCGCAAGTGCTACGGTGCTAACCTTGCCAACGGCCAACCTGTATCGGTTGGTGAGGCGGTTGGTATCATCGCTGCACAGTCCATCGGTGAACCCGGTACTCAGCTTACCATGCGTACCTTCCACACCGGCGGTATTGCAAACGCAGAAGATATTACCCAGGGTCTTCCCCGTGTAGAAGAGCTTTTCGAAGCCAGAAAGCCCAAGCGCTCATCCATCATCAGCCAGATCGACGGTCGTGTACGCTTCCAGACTGTTAAGCGCAACACCGAAATCGTTGTTACCTCTGACGAGGGTGACGAGTGCAAGTATGTAATCCCCTACGATTCCCGCATCTGCAAGGGCATCGAGGATGGTGTATACATCCAAAAGGGTACCAAGCTGACCGAGGGTGCACTTAACCCCCATGATTTGCTTGAGGTTCTCGGCCACGAGTCAGTTCAAGACTACATCATCGACGAGGTACAAGGCACCTACCGCAGTCAGGGTGTTGAAATCAACGACAAGCACATTGAGGTTATCGTTCACCAGATGATGCGTAACTTCCATGTAGTTGATGCAGGCGACACCGACCTGCTTGAAGGCACTAACGTTGAGCGTGGCACCTTCTTCGAGGCAAACTACATCATCAACGAGCGCATCAAAGCAGGCGAGACCGAGCTTCGTCCCGCTCAGTATGAGCACACCTTGCTTGGTATCACCAAGGCATCCTTGGCAACCGATTCATTCCTGTCAGCCGCCTCCTTCCAGGAGACCACTCGTGTATTGACCGACGCCGCTATCAAGGGCAAGGTTGATCGCTTGTTCGGCTTGAAGGAAAACGTAATTATCGGTAAGCTTGTTCCTGCAGGTACCGGTATGAAGTGCTTCTCAGGTGACTCCGACGACGATAAATACGGCTTTGCAAGCATAGCAGATATTGCGTCTGACTATGATGAGGGTATTACCCCTGCAGAGGCTGAAATCGAAGCCGAAGAAGAGTAAAAATCAATAAAAACCGAATGTTTTGACAAAAAACATTCGGTTTTTTGATTAAAATGAAAAATCTTTAAAAATTATCCTTGACAAATGGGTGCAAAGAGTGGTATCATCATAAAATGCGTGGAGTAGGTCTCTGCGTAATTTGTGCTGTTCAAAAACGCACACAATATGTTGATTTTCGGCCCTGCCGAGTCATATATCAATATTCAAGGAAGGAGGAAAAATATGCCAACCTTTAACCAATTGGTCCGCAAGGGAAGAGAGGCCCAGATTCGTAAGCCCACTGCTCCTGCTTTGCTTAAAAGCCTTAATACCAAGAAGCATGAGCTCAACGATCACAACTCACCTCAAAAGCGTGGTGTTTGCACCAAGGTAAGCACTGCTACCCCTAAGAAGCCGAACTCTGCACTTCGTAAGATTGCCCGTGTTCGCCTTTCTAACGGTATTGAAGTAACCTCTTACATTCCCGGTGAAGGTCACAACCTTCAGGAGCACAGCGTAGTGCTTATCCGCGGCGGTCGTGTTAAGGACTTGCCTGGTGTACGTTACCACATCATTCGCGGTACCCTTGATACCCAAGGTGTTGCCAAGAGAATGCAGGCCCGTTCTAAGTACGGCGCAAAGAGGCCCAAGGCTTCAAAGTAAGACAGCGTAATATTACTGCTGCAAAGTGTTCAAGCAGCGGCGTTTATATATATATTTAATGTATCCGCCTTGCTTGGCCAACGGAGTAAGACTCCGAGTACCAATGATATCATTATGTGAAGGAGGGAAGCGAAATGCCAAGAAGAGGCTTTATTGCAAAACGTGATGTTTTGCCCGATCCGCTTTATAATTCAAAGATCGTAACCCGTCTTATCAACAACGTTATGCTTGACGGTAAGAAGGGCGTTGCGCAAAAAATCGTTTACGATGCATTCGACATCATAAAGGAAAAGACCGGTAAGGACCCCATCGAGGTTTTTGAGGCTGCAATGGAAAATGTTATGCCCCAGCTCGAGGTTAAGGCACGCCGTGTAGGTGGTTCTACCTACCAAGTACCTATGGAGGTTCGCCCCGAAAGACGTCAGACTCTCGGTTTGCGTTGGCTCACCACTTATAGCCGTGGCCGTAACGAGAGAACCATGAAAGAGCGTCTTGCCGGTGAAATTATGGATGCAACCAACGGTTTGGGCGGTGCAGCCAAAAAGCGTGACGAGACACACAGAATGGCAGAGGCTAACAAGGCTTTTGCACATTACAGGTATTAATAACAGCCTGATGTTTAAACCCGCGTAACCGCGGTATGGAGGATAATATGCCAAGAAAAGTTTCACTTGAAATGACAAGAAACATTGGTATTATGGCCCACATCGACGCCGGTAAGACCACCACCACCGAGCGTATCCTGTTCTACACAGGTGTTAACCGCAAACTTGGTGAGACTCACGACGGCGCCGCAACCATGGACTGGATGGCACAAGAGCAGGAGAGAGGTATTACCATCACTTCTGCAGCTACCACCTGTTTCTGGAAAGACCATCGTATCAATATTATCGACACTCCCGGACACGTAGACTTTACCGTAGAAGTACAGCGCAGCTTGCGCGTTCTTGACGGTTCAGTTACCGTACTTTGTGCAAAGGGCGGTGTTGAGCCTCAGTCTGAAACCGTTTGGCGTCAGGCTGACGAGTATCGCGTACCCCGTATGATCTACATCAACAAGATGGACATTATGGGTGCCGATTTCTACAATGTTCTTGATATGATCGACGAGCGCTTCCAGTGCAATCCTGTTCCGATTCAATTGCCTATCGGTTCAGAAGACACTTTCAGAGGCATCATTGACCTTATTAACATGAAGGCCGAGGTTTATTATGACGACCTTGGTAAAGACGTTCGCGAAGAGCCCATTCCCGACGATATGATGGAGCTTGCTGAGAAGTATCACAACGAGCTTATCGAAAAGGTCGTCGAGATGGACGAAGAATTGATGGAAAAATACTTTGAGGGTGAAATTCCTTCTGTTGACGAAATCAAGAAGATCATCCGTAAGGCAACCATCAACAATGATATGGTTCCCGTTGTTTGCGGTACCTCTTACCGTAACAAGGGCGTTCAGCTTCTTTTGGACGCTATCATTGACTTTATGCCTTCTCCTACCGACATTCCCGCTATCAAGGGTGTAAACCCCGATACCGACGAGCCGGAGGAGCGCCATGCATCTGATACCGAGCCTTTCGCAGCTTTGGCATTCAAGATCGCAACCGACCCCTTTGTTGGTAAGATCTGCTATTTCCGCGTATATTCAGGCACCGTTGACTCAGGCGCAAGCGTATACAACACCTGCAAAGATAATAAAGAAAGAATGGGCCGCATCCTTCAGATGCACGCTAACCACCGTGAAGATCTTGAAACCTGCTACGCCGGCGATATCGCTGCTGCAGTTGGTCTCAAGAACACCACCACCGGTGATACCCTTTGCGATGAAAAGCACCCCGTAATTCTTGAATCAATGAACTTCCCGGATCCTGTTATCCGTGTTGCTATCGAGCCCAAGACTAAGGCTGCTCAGGAGAAGATGGGCGTCGCTTTGGCAAAACTTGCTGAAGAAGATCCTACCTTCCGTTGCTACACCGATGAAGAGACCGGTCAGACCATTATCGCAGGTATGGGTGAGCTTCACCTTGAAATTATCGTAGACCGTTTGTTCCGCGAATTCAAAGTTGAAGCAAACGTAGGTAAGCCCCAAGTTGCTTACAAAGAGACCATTCGCCAGAAGGTTGACCACGAGTGCAAGTACAAGAGACAGTCTGGTGGTTCTGGTCAGTACGGTCACGTTAAGATTATTGTTGAACCCAACGAAACCGGCAAGGGTTATGAGTTTATCAACGCTGTTACCGGCGGCTCAATTCCCAAGGAGTTTATTGCTCCTGTTGATGCAGGTATCCAGGGCGCAATGAACGCCGGCGTATTGGCAGGTTACCCTGTTGTTGACGTTAAGGTCACACTTTACGACGGTTCATATCACGAGGTTGACTCTTCCGAAATGGCATTTAAGATTGCCGGTTCAATGGCATTCAAAGAGGCCACTCGCAAGGCCAACCCCACCTTGCTTGAGCCCGTTATGAAGGTAACCGTTATCGTTCCCGAACAGTATATGGGTGACGTTATCGGTGACCTCAACTCTCGCCGTGGTGAAATCGGCAGCTTTGAGGACCGTTCAGGCGGCGTTAAGCAAATCAACGCACGTGTTCCCCTTGGCGATATGTTCGGTTACGCAACCGACCTTCGTTCCAAGACTCAGGGCCGTGGTCAGTATGTAATGGAGCCCGATGGATATAAGGAAGTTCCCAAGTCCATTGCTGAAAAGATTATCAGCACTCGTGCTACCAAAGAGTAATTTAAACAATTTATTAAAAAAGGCTTGATATTTGCTGAACTTATTGTTAATATATAGGTATTAGCATCAAGCTAAAAAATAACTAACAATTATCTATTTAGATAAGGGAGGATTTTAACAATGGCAAAAGCTAAGTTTGAACGTAGCAAACCCCACGTAAACATTGGTACCATCGGTCACGTTGACCATGGTAAGACCACCTTGACCGCAGCAATCACCAAGTACCTTTCTCTTAAGGGTCAGGCATCTTTCGAAGATTATGCAAACATCGATAAGGCCCCCGAAGAGAGAGAGCGCGGCATCACCATCAACACTGCTCACGTTGAGTATGAGACTGACAACCGTCACTATGCTCACGTTGACTGCCCCGGACACGCTGACTATGTTAAGAACATGATCACCGGTGCTGCTCAGATGGACGGTGCTATCCTTGTTATCGCTTCTACCGACGGCCCCATGGCTCAGACCAAGGAGCACTTGCTTCTCGCCCGTCAGGTTGGCGTTCCTTACATCGTTGTTTTCATGAACAAGACTGACCTTGTTGACGACGAAGAGCTTCTCGAGCTCGTAGAGATGGAAATCCGTGAGACTCTTGACAAGTACGAGTTCCCCGGTGACGATACTCCCATCATCAAGGGCTCTGCTTTCCAGGCACTTGACAGTGCTTCTAAGGATCCTGCAGATGCAGTTTATGCTCCTATCGCTGAGCTTATGGATGCAGTTGACTCCTACATCCCCACTCCCGAGCGCAAGGCAGACCTTCCCTTCTTGATGCCTATCGAAGATACTATGACCATTTCCGGTCGTGGTACCGTTGTTACCGGCCGTGTTGAGCGTGGCCAGTTGAACGCAGGCGACGAAGTTGAAATCGTTGGTCTTACCGACGAGCTCCGCAAGGTTGTTGTAACTTCTATGGAAATGTTCCGTAAGACCCTTGACTACTGTGAAGCCGGCGATAACGTTGGTGCTCTTCTCCGTGGCGTTGCCCGTGACGAGATCGAGCGTGGTCAGGTTCTTGCAAAGCCCGGCTCAATCAAGCCCCACACCAAGTTCCACGGCCAGGTTTATATCTTGACCAAGGAAGAGGGCGGCCGTCATACTCCTTTCTTCAACAACTATCGTCCTCAGTTCTATTTCCGTACCACCGACGTTACCGGTGTTATCACCCTTCCCGCTGGTACTGAAATGTGCATGCCCGGCGATAACGTAGATATGGACGTTGAGCTTATCACTCCTATCGCTATGGAAGAGGGTCTTCGTTTTGCTATCCGTGAGGGTGGCCGTACCGTTGGCTCAGGCGTTGTTACCGCTATCAACGGCTAATTTTAGCTAAAATAAAATCCCACAGTGCAAACTGTGGGATTTTTTCTTGTTTTCATCGCAAATAAAAAAGCCGCTCAAAGGGAGATGTGGTTAGGGATAATTCGCCTAAAACAGCGACTTTTTGCAGACTAATGCGTTAAAACACCGCAGTACGTGACGGCGTTACTGCGGTGTTTTGCCTTTTGTTCTATCAAAAATTCATCTGTTTTAGGTGCTTGCAGTTTTGTAACCGATAATTTTGTTTCATTCGTAATGCCTGAAGCCTGCAGTAATACTTT
>JAZNIT010000046.1:0-11071 GCA_045577615.1 Acutalibacteraceae bacterium | reverse complement strand
TCTCTGTTGGTAGGTTTATATCCTTGACGGTGCAAAACCACGCCAAACGGCCTAAAATCGTTATTACCTTATCGCTTGGCTGCTTGCCGTTGCGAGTATATTCGGCGATAGCCTGCTCCACCTCCATTCGGTCGGAGGGTGTAGCATTGTACCACTCTTGCAAAGCTGCGTTTTGCTCGGCGATAATATCCTCCGTTGTCTTGCCTATTGTAAGGCCTTTTGCATATTGTCCCATATCTTTAGCCTCTTAACGGGTTAGGTAGAAAATAACGCTTGTAACGTCTGTGTTCCTTGCAGTAGCACCAAATGTCCTGCACTGGGATTCCCTTATCGCGTAACTCTTTTATATGGCCGCGAGGATCGCATTGTCCCAGCGCGCGAGTGATGTCGGCCGCGCTTTTCGGAAATTCAGCGTTCAGGAGGTAATAATATACCCGCTTTTGTTGCAAACTTAAAATTTCCGTTGTATCTTTGCTGCTGTCGATGCAATCTGATTTTCTTGGCATCGTAGTTTTGACCCGAACAGCCCCACTCGTTGGGGCGTTTTTGTTTTCGCTCATATCTTATTCGTTTTACTTGGTTTCTCTTGCTTCAGCCTTGCTTCAACAATGCTTTGCGCTATATTCTTGGCGGCCTTGCGTAGTCGATAACGGCGCGTGTTCTCGTCAACCCCTTTGTCCTTGTCGCTTGCTGCCATATATCGGCGCACACTCTCGGCCCATACGTGCAACTCGTTCCGAGAAAATGCACACGCCTCCAGCTTTACGCCCTTGCGGTGGCGTTCTCTGCACGACGTTCCCGCCTCTCGCTTGTAGCTCGGTATCTCGTCGGCATTTGCCATCTGCATAAGCTCGGCTTTTGTTACGGGATAACTCTCGGCCGTTCTTAAGAAATTAACCGCCTCGTCGGCTGTCACTCGGTCGAAGAGTTTAGAACGTTCGCGCGCTCGGCTAACATCGGCCATCTGCTCGATACGCGTTTTATTATTAGCGCGTAGCATCTTATCGAGCTGCGTCGTTGTCAATACAATATACTCCTTACTCATAACCTTACTTGTTGCGTGTTATCTTTGTTAATTGATTCGTCCCCTGTTGAGGTTGGCCGTAATTCGGCGCAAAGCCTCGCGGCGTGCATCGTCGGCCTTTGGCTTCTTCCCCAACACCGACGCTTCTCGATAAATGCGATTTAACTCGGCCACCCAACGGCGCAAATTTCTTAATGATATTACCACACCCGTACCGATTTTTTGGTAGGGAAATAACCCCTTACACATAAGGGCGCGGATTGTTTGCTCTTTAACAAAACAACCCTCGGTTTTGGTTAGGTACTCGGCGCACTCTTTTACCGTCATTAGCTTATCGCCTGAATCTAACGCGGTGAATTTGGATGGCTCTTGTTTAAGCCCCGTAACCCTTACAAGTTTTGTAAATTCGCGCATAACTCAAAATTTAAGATTAATAAAATATATTTCCGTATTGCAAATATAATAACAAATTCCCCAAAAGTCAATATTTTATGTCTATATTTTATGTATTATTCAGATATTATTTTCATAATCGAAGATATTGAACAGATTATATTCCATTTTGAACATCGGTAAAACGATCAATAGCCACAAAATAGATAATATTATTTACATATTATTCCAATGCCTACGGCGTAAAATTATAGTAATATAGAATATTTTTGGAGTATTTCGGAAACAATAAGGCCGTCGGGGGTACTGCTCGGCCACAAATAAGGGCCGTTATTTAGGTCGCTCGGCTATCGGTGTGGGGATTGTGTCGGATGGTTGAGGATAGGCCAAAATATAGGCTAAAAGCGGGCATAAAAAAAAGCCTCCCGAGGTGGGAGGCTGTCGCCGTTGCTTGGATTATATCGCGCGCCTGATTATTCGGTAAAGTCTATCGACTGCGGCGTAATGCTCGACGATTTGCCCGAATAAGAATGTCGTTTCGCTAATCTCGTCGATGATGTCTAATGCCTGCTGCTGGAGGGCCTCGAGGCGTTCCGCATCGGTCTGTTGGTAGTTACGGCCCAAAGCGATTTGCAAAACGCTTGTGAGCTGGTGTAATGTCTTGTTGAGGGTCTGCGCTACGTCGGCCGCATCTGCAATCTGGGCGACGTCGCAAATGCCTGATAACGCGTGCAGCGTTGCGGGTTGCGCGCTTACGCTCTTAAGGTGTGCAAGTAGCTTTTCGGTCTGCGTCTGTGCCTTTAAGGCGGCCACGCTTGTAGCGTTGGCGGGATTGTTTTTTTGGTACATATTTATAAAGCAAAAAATCCGTAGCATTGCTTAGGGCCAATATGTACCAAAAAACCCCCTGAGGTGTCGCCACTCTCAGATACTACGGATAAATCATATTTCGGTTTAGGGTACAAAAAAAGCCGATAATATCGGCAACCTCCGTACCGGTACATATATATTTTTAAGCACTACAAAGGTAGTAAATTTTTCCGACTTTGCAAATTTTATTTACAAAAATGTTTGTTTTTCGTTAACATTTAGGTAAATTTACATCGTAAAATCAAAAACTTAAATACTATGTACCCCGAAACAATCCTATTAATTGCCGTTAGTGGCGCAATAAGTGTCGCATTTTACGTTAAAATGTGGCGTATGGCTAACAATGTACGCGCGATAAAAAACGCGCTCACACGCGACGAAAAGGCCGAGCGCATATTTAAGGCCGTAAACAACCCCCACATACCAACGGCCGAGCTGGAGCGCATCTTATATGATGGCCTCCTCGGCGACTTGTACGACGTTTTCCGTTATCAAAAGCACGATCGCGAACACCATTTCGCAAAAGTGCAGGAGGGATATAAAGCATATTACGCAAAACGTGGCCTTACATACCCGAAAGAGTTAGAATTTGAGTGGTCGAAAGACTTCGAAAAAATGTTTTAGGCTACAAATAGACCAATTCAACACGCCAAATTGATTATTTCCCCTTTGGCGTTTGTTCCTATATAGACCAATTATGTAGAGTGTCCGAACGTCGCGAGGCTTCGGGGGTTTTTGCATTAGGTAACCCAAGCAACACTCTACATTTTTTTGCCCTCATTAAAGCATATCGATAAGCTCGCGCCTCATATCCTCGTCAATATCTCGGTATCGAGTAAAAGCCTTGCTGCCCTCCTTATGGCCCGAGAGCGCGCCAATAAGATTCGGGTCTTTGACTTTCTTGTATAGGTTACCGATAAACGTGCGACGCGCGAGGTGCGAGCTGGCTATCTCGTTCAGCGGTCGGCGTTCCTCCTCGCCCGTCTTGGGGTTTATTATCGTCACTTTGCGCGTGATGCCTGCGCGTGTAAATATCTTTCTTATTAGATCGTTATACTGCCAATTTGGCACAAACGGAAATAGAGCCGTTCGGTTGTCGTCTGCGTGCTTCTCGATAATCTCGCGCGCTACCTGATGGAGCGGCACGCGTACCGTAACAGGTCGGCCGTCCTTTGTCTTTCTCGGCACATACTCAACAGCACCCCCGACGATATTGTCTTTTGTCAAGCGTATTAAATCGCCGTACCTGCACCCGATTAGGCAATGAAATACAAATATATCCCTCTGCACCTCTAACGCGCTAAAATCGGCTAAATCGAGGCTATAAATAGCGTTGCGCTCCTCGAGTGTGATATAATAGGGCGTTCCGTAAACCCCTGCGTCAACCGGATGCAGCTCGAATACGTTTTGTGTCGTCCACTTCATACGATTGCACCACTTAACCACACAACGCAAGTTACGCGACAAAGCGCACATCGTGTTACGTCCGCGCTGCCGAGGTGCGCGCGACCCCTCGACTTGGGCGATTATATCGGCATATACTTTCGTATCGGTGTAAGTGTGTTCGTTCTGCGTGTAATATTCGAGGCTTGCGAGTGCGCCATCATCGAAGCCGTCGAGCGTTATCGGCGTCCCGTTCCACAACTCAAACCGATGCAGCAACCTTTTAAGGGATTCAAGCGCAGTTATTCGGCTGCTTGACAATTTGTGCGCGCGGATATATAGCGGGATTACGTCGCGTAATAACGTGCCGCCCTCGGGGGCTGCCTCTTCGTCGGGGTGGTGGTATCTGTGAATAATGGCCCGCAAATCCTCGGCCGTTGTCGCTCGGCCTCGCTCGATAAAGCCCTCAATCAATAAGGCCGCCAGCTCGTCGAGTTGCTTTTTTGCTTTAATGGCCTCCCGTTGCTCAACTCCCGCCATTCGTGGGATAATAACGCCACCGCGTTTCTCGTCAAATAGCCGAACGGGGCAATATACCCCCGACTTTAAGCGGTATTGCAAACCGCGTCCACCTGAAAAGCGGATAAGCACCTCCGCGCTGCCTGATGCCCCGCGCGAGGAAATCGAAAAATTGACTTTTGCCATAAGTTTTGCCCGTTAACAAAACAAAGGTAGTCAAAATTTTCCGAAATTGTCCACCGATTGGCTACAAATGTCATTATTTTTCCTTATTTTTCCACTTTAAGACTTTGCCAAATGCGCGAAAATCGCTACCACCTTACACCGACCACGCAACAATACAACATTAATAATGCGTTGTTTTTCACTTACTTAAACAAAAATAGGCGGGAGTTTCACAACTGCCGCCTACCTCGGAGCTTCGGAAGCTCCTTAAACTACTAACCCTAATTTTAGGCATACGCTTATATGCTTAATATCCAAACATTTAACACATTTAACGTTGCGAAATTGGCTACCGTTTGGCTACTCGCGCAAAACAAAGGCCCTTAATGCCTCCAAATTATCAAACGTATGTGTCTGCCCGTCCACCTTAACGAAAGCGATAAAATCGGCCCTTTTTCGTCCGATTAGTTCGTCGAGGTCGCAGCCGATAGCCTCGGCGATGCGCTCCAGCTGCGCAACGCTATTTTTTTCGCCCTGCTCTATGTAATAATGCACCGTTTGGCGGCTAACCCCCAGACGCTCGGCCAACGCCACCAGCGTAACGCCGTAAGCCTTTGCAACTCCTTTTATATCCATATTGTCGTAGTATTGTTTTACGGTGCAAAGATAGCGGATAAAATCGAAAAAGCAAATATTTTTTTTACACTATCCCGACAATGTAATATATTTTTTTTACATTTTTTGTGAAAATATTTGCAAGTGTAAAATATTTGTCTTACATTTGCAACAGCAAACGACAAATAAACGTATTACACTATGAAAAATTTAACACACAACCAAATGAATGAATGGGCCGAGCAAATCGCCCGAATGATTGATTTTTGCGAGCCGTCGCAGTTTACACACTCTTTTGAGGGATTCGAGGCCGAAATAAAGTACACTTGCGATTATAAGCGTTTCGCGGGCGATTATTGGACTGCTCCCGAAATTATCCCGACAAACGAAAAGGTTACAATCTTGGGCCTTTGGGATATTGAGGAGGGCGACGACTACCCCGAAATGCTCCACCAGCTTCAAAACCTATTAAATTAACGGCAACGGGGGCGCAAGCCCCCACCGCCATACAACAAACCGATAATAACACAAACAATGAAAAAAACAGCTTTACAAAAGATTATGCGCGATGCTTGGCAACTTGTCAAGCTCGACGGCCTTACGATTTCCGAGGCGTTGCGCCTTGCTTGGTTTAATTTCAAGTTGAGGGTAAAAATGGCGGTTGAGGTCGTGCGCTTCCGCTTTACAAAAATTGACGGCTCAACCCGCGAGGCCATCGGCACACTCCACCCCGATAAGATGCCACCAACCAAAGGCACAGCCCGCAAAACGCCCGCAACGGTACAAATATATTACGATGTCGAAAAGGGTGCTTATAGGTCTTATAAATTGGCAAATTTGGCTATCTTATAACGTGGTAGGGTAATAGTGTAATACAAAGCCGAGGTTTATCGCCTCGGCTTTTCTGTGCAATAAAAAAGGCCTCCAAATGGAGGCCAACAATATGAATACAAGAGAAAAAGAGGATCTCCGCAAACTACCTTACGCGCCTACTTACTTACAACCTCGTACGGGTTGGGATTTTGTCGCGCGCTAACAATTTTATCCAAATAGTTGACAAATTTCGAGGGGTGTACGCTTGCGGTAATACCCCCGCTTAAGCTGTTAGGTGTTCCTGTAAAAAGGTCGTACAGCTCGCGAGGGTCCAATAAACGACCTCCGGATAGCTTATTTAACGCATCGACGGCCTTTTTGTAATCCTCAAACGCCGCACACTGCTCGTCGCCCTCAATCCAAATCTCGCGGAGCTTCAAAAGTGCGTCGTTATCAATTTCCAGCGTTTCGCCGTTCAACTTGATATACTGCGATTTCTCGCGGCTTACGTTCTTGGGTGTGCTTGTTGTTGAAATGCGCACGCCGTTAGATGGAACACGATTGGCAACCGCCATCAACTCCCCTGCGCGCTGCTCTGCTACCGACTTGCGCAGCAACTCGGGCAAATTCTTATATTCTGACTTGTTGAGCGTAATTTTTACACCCTCCTCGACAATATAACCCCGATCTGCAAGCGCACTGCGTACGGCCTCCAATGTGATAGGGATTTCGGCCTCCTTAAGTGCGGGGATAACTTGTGCGTTTGCGATGTCGCACGCGTTTTGTGCCGCCTCGCGGTTGTCCGATAAATACCACGATTCGGGTCTGTGGCCAATCATAATTTTTTTACTCATAATAAAAACGTTTTTAATGTTAATAAATTGGCTTTCGCCATTAATATTCATCATTTAATAAATTTTGCAGCTTGTCGGCGCACTCCTGATTATTAACCACGACCAATATACCGACTATTAACGCCCGATTTACGCGCTATTTCGTTGAGGTCGGCCGAAGATATAACCCGCAAATGTAGGGCCGTAATAATAGCTATTTTCGACGCGTTCGATAGTGGGTGCGGTTTGCTGCTTATACTCGGTAATATGGACGCGCTCGGCTCATTGTCGCCACTCTTTACGATAATGTTAACGCCAACCCTCAAACCCAACATTTTTGCGATAGTATCAAAATCTTCGCTGCATATTGTTCCGCGATTATACACTCCTAAAAGTAGGCGTTTCGCCTCTGCTGTTATCTTCTTACTCTCCATTCTCGGGCGTTATTTTATTGTACAATTCATTTACAACGGCGTTAATTTGGTCGTCGGTTAACGCGTTTATATCGACGGCGGCCTCTACGGCTTGCATCTTGGGCGTTACATATTGGATTAATTTCTCGGTAACGCGCCATCGGTCGGCTGGGTCGAGCTTCTTAAAGTCTTGGATTAATTGCTCGCGGTTGTCGTCGAGTAGGTTTTTAATCCATTGCCGCATTTCGACCGTAGATTTATTTATCGCACCTTTCGGCCGCCCGTTGGGGTTGTTTGTTCTCCCTTTCATATTTTTGTATTTTTTTGTTTTTTACAAAGTCGTTGCGCTCGTTTCGGTTAGCATATTGGAACGCCTCGAAAATTTGCGGTGCGAGTGGTAAAAGGGCGATGTATTGCTAAACCATTGATTTTGGATAATACGGACGACAAAATACGATAATTGACCGTTGTCGTGCAGCTCCTCAATCCTTTTGCCGTCGTACTCCAAAAGTGCCACATATACCACTTGCGCGAGGTCTTGCAAAAGCGTGTTTGTAACCTTGCATATTACTTGCACCATTTTTTCAACCTCTTGCCGTTGTGCTATCTCCGAAATTATTGCGCGTTGTCTTTTTGTCTGTTTTGCCCGTATCTGTTTTAATGTCCTCCCCTCTGCCATAACTTAAAACGATGCTTCTTTTTCTCTTACCTCCGTACGCTTTCCCGCTTCCTTAATATCAGATTCAACCACATAGACGCGCATATCTGTGAGCTTGGCCGAAATGTCATTTAATATCGTTTCTTCAGTACTTGGTGTCGATACCACTCGAGGAGCGGCGTGAATCACTGGGGGTGTGCTAACGCGTGCGGGCATACTCGGGGCTGCCGAGGGCGTCGAGCCTTTGCCGCCGATAGGTGTTTTTGCGATAGCTGCGATATTAGCCAAACCGATACCGATTGCCGTTGCCATATATCCCGCCGCGATAGCTGGCGACGCGAGTGTTTTGGGGTCGCCAAATCCTGCCTGATAAGCCGCTTGCGCTGTTTGGAATGTCGAAAGTGTCGCATTTGCAATCGCTAAAGCCTTACCCAAACGCGTATTTTCGCCTGCTGCTTCTGCTCCAGCTTGCAACGCTTGCGAAATTAAGGCGGTCGACTGCTGCGCTATCTGTGCGCGTTTCTTATCGTCTGCGTTCTGCTTCTTTTTGCGTTTTGTATCGTTGTCGGCCATCTTGTCGGCGAACGCGTTAGCGGCTGCCATTCCGTCCATAATACTGCGTTTCTCGAACGCCTCGCCATCCACTACATATTTCCAGTTGTCGGCCTGCATCTGCTTAACCTTTTCGGCCTCCTCTTGGCGCGCTCTGGCTTCCTCCTCTGCTCGTTGCTTCTCCTCCTCTGCTATTGCTCTGCGCTTCTCGGCCTCCTCGCGTACAATGCGGGTGCGCTCCTCCTCGGCTGTGCGTGTGGCTGTAATCTGGGCGGCTTGTGCTTGCGCTTCGAGGTTTTTAACGATTTCCGTTTGCTCGGCTACGGCTTTGGCTGCCTCCTCGGCTGCTGCTTTGGCCTCCTCTTTGGCTTTACCTGCAAATGCTACCCCGTCCAAAATACCGACCTTTTCGTCGGCCTGCTTCTGCAACTTTCTTAATGCCTCGAGCTGTGCTTTTGCTGCGTTGAGGCGTTTATTTGCCACCTCTACGGCCGTCGCTCCTTGCGCCTGCATTATTACGATTTCGCGCTCGAGCTGGGCATTGCTTCGCTCCATCTCGGTATTAAGTCGCTCATACTCTTGGCGTAGTGCTTCGATGCCTGCGCGTGCCTTTTGTGCGGGTGTTATATCCTTGAATTTAGCCGCTATTTTATCCCAATTTGCGACCAACTCGCCCAATAGTACGAGAAACACACCGACACCCGTTGCGGCGATGGCGGCCTTAATGCCCTTAAGTGAGGCGACAAACCCCTTTACACCTGCGGTCGCAACGGGCAATATTTGGCCGAGCGATTGCGCAGCTCCGACAATATCGTAAACAGCCGTACCCACTTGGCCGAGGCCTGGGATAAAGTGGTCGAGCGCGTCGGTGCTATCCTTAAACGCTCCGACAATTTGGTTACGATAGTCGCCGACGTTGCGGAAATAGTCGCCGACACTCGCATCCATATCCTTAAGACGCTGATTTATGCCCGCTATCTGCTTGCCTAAATCGTTACGCTTGGCCTCGTCGGTGGCGGCCCTCCATTGCTCCTTAAGTTGCGCCATCGTGCGCGTGAGGGTGTTGTAACTATCGTCGGCGTCCTCGACGCTCTTTGTGCCGAGCTTCATAACGTTGCGCAGCTCGTCTTGAGCCTTCTCGAGCGATTGGCTGGCGGCTTCAAACTCTGCCGTTCCAACTTTCGCCTCATTCATAACCTTGCGGAATTGCTTAATCTCCTCGCGCATACCCGCGATGCTGTCGGATTTCGTTACGACCTCAACAGCGATTTGATTTTCTCTTGCCATATTCTAAAAAATTTTACTTTTAATTATGCGGCACTTATTTTCCATTATCTCCCTCGCGGGCATACTCGGCTACCTTTAGGCGGTTATCGTCGAAATTTGGGGCGTCCCTGCAATTTTATCGGGTATGTTATACGTTCTTTTATCTGCAACACTTACCCACATCGGTTTTTCTTGGCCGTCTATGCGTATAGGCGCAAACGCGTCGGTCGTCGTTCCGCGCCTATACGCTTCGGTTAGCATTTCTTCGTAAACGTAAAATTTCGGCCATCCTTTGGTGGGTGCTGCCGTCGGCCCTCCTTGCTTTACTTGCGCTTCTCCCTGCTCTCGCTTTGGTAGCCAATCCGCAAAATGTCGCTTCGCGTCGCCGAGCTGCTTCCATTTGATACCCTTTTGCTCTTTAAGATGTTGACAAAATTCCGCAATTCGTCGCAGGAGGTAGGCGCGTTCTGTCGCATACTTGCCGCACAACTCGTCAACCCATTCCGATTCGGCTTGCATCTGGGCGCATAGCTCGTCAATCTCGATATTTTTATTATCAATATTATTTTTCAAACCCTCGCCGGTGGCGGTGGCTTCGCGCGTATGCGCGCTATTATCATCAACTTTATTTTGTTTTATTTTTTCTTTTATTTTTATTTTATTTTGTGTCACAAATTCCGAAGAATCGGCACATTCCTCCGAAGAATTATTTGCAATTAAGCACAAGTGCGATAAAAACTTTGGTGCTACTCGATTACATTTCGCGCTTATATCTGTTACAGACTGCTGTATCTCGGCCGATGTCAATACCTGATATTTATCATATTTTGAATTATCAAAAAGCCCAACAGAAACGCACGCTTCAATACCTTTCAATACTTCAGCCTCTTCGATTCCGTGTTCCTCTGCTACATCCAAAACAATATCATCGGTTATCTCAATGTAATAACCTTTATAGCGCAGTATTTTGTAATATAATGCAGTATATACAGCCCAACCCACCAAAGGCGCACGACGTTTTAGGCGTCTAATTTTTGGGGCGTTCATTATGTCGGTCGGGGTTGGAATAAAATCAAACCCCGTTTTAGGTCTTGCCATACGCTATCTATTTTGAAACATTGATACAATACTTTGGGTTAAAGCCTCAAGTTGCATATCTTCAGTTTCCATATTACATTTGTTAAAGATCGCATATTGTAATAAGGAGATAAGTATATGTTTCGCGTCGGTTACGTCCAGCCCGTCTATTTGGTAAAAAATCAAACTATATAACGCGCTTTTGTCTATTCCTTTCATCTTTCCCATATTTTTACTATCTTTGCCCCCGCGATGGTCGTTGTGGTTAGCGGCTTTTCGCATAACACATTTGCGCGAACGCTTCCGCCTCGGCGGGGGCGTTTTTTTATTCGTTTCTATCTCTGTTCTCTCTCTGTTGGTAGGTTTATATCCTTGACGGTGCAAAACCACGCCAAACGGCCTAAAATCGTTATTACCTTATCGCTTGGCTGCTTGCCGTTGCGAGTATATTCGGCGATAGCCTGCTCCACCTCCATTCGGTCGGAGGGTG
>JAZNIT010000045.1:0-34116 GCA_045577615.1 Acutalibacteraceae bacterium | reverse complement strand
TGCTTCGCAAAAATCCACCTCCCTCGTCAGAGGGAGGCAGGACATAAAGCGCTTTCTGCGTTCGCCTTTGATTTCTGCAATTTTTGTTCATCGGTAAACCTCTTTTGAACCACGCGACTATCGCGTGGTTTTCGTTTACAAGAAAACTCCCGACTCAAAAGAGTCGGGAGTTTCTGTTTGCTTTAGTCGTAGTAGGCATCGATGATGGTCTCCCAATTTTCGGAGATAAGTTTTTGAGCACGGGCCTGCTGCAGATTGTAGGATCTGAAGTCGCTGCGCTTGTTGGTAACAAACCTATACTCATCATTCTGCGTCGAGGTATATACTCCGTTTACATTGATAAGCTGGGAGTCACGCTCAACACTGCCGTATCGGATTGCATAGCGGTAAATAATATTTGCGGCGCGGTTGGATACCTCCTCGTCATCACACTCAACAAGCTCGATAAGATAGGGCACTGCGGCAGCATCCAGCTTTTCGAGATATTCAACGTCTACCTCGTGCAGATAGCCGCTCAGATAGGCTTCGGTATTATATCGGGCAACGGTGGTGTTAACGTCGGCAAAGGCGATGAACACCGACATTGCGGCAAGGGTTGTAACTGCCACCTTGAAATAAGGGAAGCGGTCAACGAAAAGACGGATACCCACAAAAATTATCACAATAGCGGTTGCAACACAGAAAAGTGAGGTGTAAACGCGCTTTTGAGTGAGGCCGTAATTTCCCATATACAACACAAGCTTGCCGATTACGGTGGACACGATTATCAAGGAGAAAAGGCAAATGAATGCGCATAAAATTCTGATTGCAAGGGGGTGGCGGCCATTCTCGTCCTTTTTGCAAATAAGCAGAGGCAGGGCAATCATCACCACGTTGATGGCGCATATAACCGTCATTTCAATAAAGCCGCGGCGGGCATATTGGGCGGTGGTATAATTGGCAGGCAAAAGGCCTGAAAAGGCGCTGAAGAAATATGCCAGCTGTGAGAAAAGATAGACAAGGTAAACCGATGATATGGTGGCCATAAATGCCGTTACCGGAGTAGAGGTCACGCGATTGAATTTGACAGGCTCAAAATCATAGGGTGACTGAAGATGCACAATCTTTTTGACTGCCGCAAATACTGCAGTGAAAACGAACATAGCAATCAGCACGCCAAGCAAAATGGAGTGTATCACTCGGGCAAGTCCGTCTGAGAATATGTTTTTTATAACCGCTTCAAAGGCTGCGTCCGATTGGCAAAGAATAGGGATGATTATGCACAGCCCCGGCAAGGCACAAAGCAAACCGATAAGGATGCCCTTTGCCTTTTTCTTGGAGTCGTCGCCTTTGGATTGGAAAAGGGATGCCAAGGTGTTGCCTACACGCTCGAAGGGGGTGACAAGCACCTGCCTTAAGGCTTGGAAAATCTGCTTCCAGCCGGGTTTGGCCATATGGGTGTTGTTGATTATGGCAAGACCCATCAATATAAGCGACCAAAAGAACATCAGCGTTTTGGCAAGCACTGAGTTGTAAATAAAGTAGGAGGTTGAAAGGACTATTGCGCTGACAGAATATACAGCGCCCCAGCGGCTAAGCTTGTGCTCGGCAAGGGGATAAACCACCGTGAGCACGCCAAGGATCACAGCAGCTATGGAATGGCCAAGCTGAAAGCCGCCGAAAAGTCCGAAGTCTGCCCAGATTATGCTGCCCACCAAAAACAACATGGCGAAAAGCATATCTCTGCCCGTGGTGGGTACCTTTACAAGTGCATAGGGGTCGGCAGGCTTATCATCCTGCTTAGGTGCCTCCTCCGTTTCGGGCTGTTGGGGTTCGGGTTGTTCTAATTCAGTTTCAGGTTGTTCTAATTCAGTTTCGGGTTGTTCCAATTCGGGCTGAAGGTTGTTGATTTCGTTAGTCATCGTCCTCATCCTTTCTGAACTCTAATATATCACCGGGTTGACAGTCGAGGGCGTCGCACAGGGCGCACAGAGTTGAAAAGCGCACTGCCTTTGCCCGTCCCATTTTAAGAATGGACAGATTTGCAGGAGTTAAATCTATCTTTTTTGCCAGCTCACCCGACGTCATTTTGCGCTTGGCCATCATAACGTCAAGGTTAATTACTATCTTCATATTTTACCGCCTATATCGTAAGTTCGTTTTCGTTTTTAATCTCTACCGCTGCCGACATAATGTGCCTTATAACGCGAATTATCAGGCAGATAAACAAAGCGGCAAAGCTGACTATCAGCAGGGGCATATAAAAGCAGCCTGCCACAAAGGTGACGACGGATGCTGCGGCACAGCCCCAGGCAAGGCAGCGCAGATAGGTTATGTTGCGCAGAATGAAAACCTCGCCCTTGTAGATGTTTATCATAAGACGGATAAGGTTGTAAATCACAAAAAAGGCGGCGGGTACACAAAGGTAAAAGGCTATAAGCAAAGGCTTACCATCCCCTGCTGCACCATGTCGGATGTCGTTGTAATACCAGTTTGCAAGGCCGGGCATTGCACCGAGCATTACAAAAAGGGCCACAACAATCAGGGCGCTTAAGCCAATGGTGGTTATAACAGACCAACTTTTTTTAAGCATTAAACTCACCTTCCAAAATGAAAAAGCTGTCAAAGGAAATTTATCCCTTTGACAGCATAATAGCACATCTGTTATCGTTTGTCAATAACAAATTATCGTTTTATGGCATAATCCTATCCAACACGTAGAATATTCCGAACAAAATCGGCTGATGTGCAAGATAGATTATTAAGGATTTTTTGCCACACCATCCAAAGACGGGGACGGTGCTGCGGCTGAAGATTTTGGGCACTGCTCCTTTTTCGAAGGCCCTGCCGAAAACGGTGCCGATGATAAACATAAACAGCCAAGGCAGAATTGGAAAATAATCGGCAGAGAAAAAGCCGGGTGCTGTTATGCCGAAGGGGAAAAGCTGACGGTTAAACCGAATGGTTTGGGGCAAATCTGCCGACAGGCTGCCGATGCCGATGTAGCCACTCTCTAAATTAAAGGTGACGGCGAAAATTAAAATGCAGACAGGAATTATTATTGCAGGGTGGATTTTGTCAAGCCATTTGCCCAGGGCGGCGTAAAAAAGCATTGACACCGCAAGCAGATGCAATATGCCAAACCAGATAACCACACCCTTGACACCTGCAAGCTGCAAGCCGTAGGTAACAAGGGTTAAGCCGATAGCAAGCCACAGCAGCTTGGCGCCCCGCAGAGCATTGTTGCGGGAAAGGCGGCTGCTGATGCCCGACATAAGCACAAAGGCGGCAGCAAAAAAAGGCTCTGCAGGGGTAAAAAACTTAAGCAGGGTCTCGCCAATACCCCAACCAAAAACCTCTGCCATAAGGTAGAAGCCGTGAAAAAAGACCATACAAATTATTGCAAAGCCACGTATTTCATCAAGCAAATGGTAGCGTTGTGCTCCCTCTTTCATCAGTTAACCTCTCAATCAATATCCTGCAGACGGTAACCCAAGGACATAAGGCTGTCTTCAAGATGGACGTTTTCTACTATCATTTGGGGCAGGTCTACGCTCAAATCGTAGGGAGTGAAGTTCCAGATAGCCTTCACACCCAGGCGGCTAAGCTGTGTGCCAACCTCAAGGGCGGCCTCTTTAGGCACGCACAAAACTGCCACCGCAGGCTTTTCAAGGCGGCAGAAATCATCCAATCCGCCGATGTGACGGATGGGCATACCCGACACCATCTGACCTGCAAAGGCTTCGTTGCTGTCAAAGACGCCCACAAGGCGGTAGCCGCGCTCTTTAAAATTGATGTGGGACACAAGGGCGCGACCCAAATTGCCCGCACCGATAACGATGCAGCCGAAGTGGCGCTCTACACCAAGCAGACGGCCAATCTCGTCACGAAGCATAAGGGTGTTGTAGCCGTAGCCCTGCTGACCAAAGCCGCCAAAGCAGTTAAGGTCGTTGCGGATTTGGCTTGCATTAAGGCCCATTATTTTAGCCAGATTTGCCGACGAGGTTTTATCCTCCCCTGCTTTGACCATTTCATCAAGCAGGCGATAATATCGGGGCAAACGGCGCAATGTGTTGGTTGAAATCTTTTTCATACATTCCTCCGAAATCGGTATAGAAATATTATGAATTAAAATGCTGCTTTTGTCAAGAAAAAGCCTTGCGGTTTTTAATTGCTCTTTCAATCAGATGAAAAGCAAGACAGCCCACAAAATAGCAAATTATATCCATAAATGAAAAACTGCCGCCCATTATTATCCGCACAATCTTGTTGTGTATGCCCAGCAGGTCGGCAAGGTGGAAATGTTGGGTTATTTCTACAAAAATGCTGAAGGCAAAAACCCACAGCCACATACCCTTGAAGGGCTTTGTCCACACACTGCGGACTATGGCGCACAGCAGGACTGTAACAAGTATATCACCACCATAAGGGCGGATTATATCATCCTTTACATAGACACCGATAAAAATTTCAACAGCAAGAAGTATAAGGGCGGCGATTATATACGGCAGACGTTTTTTCATTTTAATCACTCCTTTTTTTCATAATATAGCCCCGCCGTTAAATCTTGTCAAGGTTTTGTTGACATTGCGTTTGATTTGTATTATTATTAAAAGGGAGTTTTATGTTTTGAAAGAGGTGAGCTTTTGTGAAGGATTACGGCTTTAATTACGTGGTGTTTGGCTATGCCAATGATTTTTACACCATTCCCTACGACGACGTCAATCACCTTGACTGCGCCCGTTACCTTTGCAAGCCCATCGACAGCGACAATCGGCTGCTCACCTTTTTATACAAGGTTCATTTTTCGGGGCTGCTTAACCGCAAGTTTGAGATGCCATTTAAGAGCATTTGGAACCCCCTTATGTTTCGCAACACCTTCAAGGATAGCCGCCCCATCTGCTTTGTGTTTTTTATCCGCCGCTGCTATCTTTTGAAATACGGCTTGATGGAGCACCTTAAAAAGCTCTATCCCGATGCCAAATTCGTTTGCCATTATCAGGATTTGGTGGCTCACTGCAACGACGTTAAGGTTGAGGATATTAAGGCCAAGTTTGATCTTGTGCTATCCTTTGACCAGCAGGATGCCAAGGAATACGGACTTGAATATTATCCCCTTGTTTATTCTGATTATAAAGTGCCCGAAAATCCCGCTATCAAAAAAAGCGATATTTATTTCGTGGGCAAGGCCAAGGACCGACTTGACGATATTATAGGCGCCTTTGAGCGTTTGTCGGAGGCAGGGCTTAAGTGCGATTTTCACATCACGGGCGTGCCTGAGGACAAGCGCCGTCTACAGGACAAAATCCATTATTGCGACAAAATGCCCTACATCGAAAATCTGCAGCGCATCAAGTCCACCAACTGCTTGCTTGAGGTTATGCAAAAGGGTGGCCACGGCTACACTTTGCGTGCCTGCGAGGCCATTATGTTTGACCGCAAGCTTATCACCAACAACCCCGAGGTTAAAACTGCTCCCTTTTACTCGGCTGAGGCCATATCGGTTTTTGACTCTGCCGAGGATATGGATATTGAATTTGTAAAATCAGCAGCGCCCTTTGACTACAACTACAAGGACCGCTTGTCACCCGCTCACATGCTCCAGTATTGCGGAAAGCGGCTCACCGAAGGAGAAAAGTTATGAAAGGTATAATTCTTGCAGGCGGTGCAGGCACTCGCCTTTACCCCTTGACTATGGTTACCTCTAAACAGCTGATGCCTGTTTATGACAAGCCTATGATTTTTTATCCTCTGTCAACCCTGATGTTGGCGGGCATTAAGGATATTCTTATCATCTCTACCCCCGAGGATCTGCCCAATTTTGAGCGCCTTTTGGGTGACGGCAGCCGTTACGGCGTTAACCTTAGCTACAAGGTGCAGCCCTCCCCCGACGGCTTGGCTCAGGCCTTTATTTTGGGTGAGGAGTTTATCGGCGACGAGCCCTGCGCCATGATTTTGGGCGACAACATTTTTTATGGCGGCGGCTTTATCGACCGACTGAAGAATGCCGTAAAAAATGCCCAAGAGGGCAAGGCCACCATATTTGGCTATTATGTCAATGATCCCCAGCGCTTCGGCATTATGGAGTTCGACAAGGATTACAACGTGCTTTCGGTTGAGGAGAAGCCTCAAAACCCCAAGAGCAACTATTGCATCACCGGACTTTATTTCTATCCTGCAGGGGTTGCAAAGCTGGCTAATCAGATTAAGCCCTCGGCAAGAGGCGAGCTTGAAATCACATCTCTCAACGATTTGTATCTTAAGGCAGGCGATTTGCGCGCCGAGATTTTAGGTCGCGGCTTTGCTTGGCTTGACACCGGCACAATGGACAGCCTGCTTGAGGCAGGTGTGTTTGTGCAGATGCTTGAAAAAAGGCAGGGAGTTAAAATCTCTGCACCCGAGGAGATTGCTTATCGCAACGGTTGGATAAGCTGCGAGCAGCTGCGCGATACCGCCAAGCTGTATGGCAAATCTCCCTATGGCGAGCATTTGCTGAGCGTTGCCGACGGCAAAATTATCTATTGATTTGGTAAAGGAAGGTTTGTAATATGACCATTATCGTTACAGGCGGAGCCGGCTTTATTGGCTCTAACTTTGTTTATCATATGCTGTCGGCGCATCCCGACTATCGCATTGTCTGTGTCGACTGCCTTACCTATGCAGGCAATATGTCCACCCTGGCAGAGGCAATGAAAAATCCCAACTTTGCCTTTTACAAGACCGATATTTGCGACCGAGAGGGCATATATGAGATTTTTGAGAAGGAAAGCCCCAACGTGGTGGTGAACTTTGCCGCCGAAAGTCACGTTGACCGCTCTATCGAAAATCCCGACGTGTTTTTGCACACCAATATTATGGGCACTGCCGTGCTGATGGACGCTTGCCGCAAATACGGCATTGAGCGCTATCCTCAGGTTTCTACCGACGAGGTTTACGGCGACCTGCCCCTTGACCGACCCGACCTGTTCTTTACCGAGCAGACCCCCATTCACACCAGCAGCCCCTATTCATCAAGCAAGGCGGCCGCTGATTTGTTGGTGCTTGCATACCATCGCACCTACGGTTTGCCCGTTACCATCAGCCGTTGCTCTAACAACTACGGCCCATACCACTTTCCCGAAAAGCTTATTCCCCTTATGATTGCCAACTGCCTTAACGACAAGCCTCTGCCCGTATACGGCAAGGGCGAAAACGTGCGCGATTGGCTTTACGTTGCCGACCACTGCAAAGCTATCGACCTGATTTTGCAAAAGGGCAAGGTGGGAGAAGTTTATAACGTAGGCGGTCATAACGAGATGACCAACATCGACATTGTAAAGCTTATCTGCAAGGAGCTTGGCAAGCCCGAGAGCCTTATCACCTACGTTGCCGACCGCAAAGGCCACGATATGCGCTATGCCATCGACCCAACCAAAATTCATACCGAGCTTGGTTGGTTGCCCGAAACTAAGTTTGCCGACGGCATCAAAATGACCATTAAGTGGTATCTTGATAACAAGGATTGGTGGCAGACTATATTATCGGGTGAATATAAGGATTATTATGCCCGTATGTATGGAGACAGAAAATGAGAATTTTAGTTACAGGTGCCGCAGGATATTTGGGCAGGGGTACCGTGTCAGCCTTGTGCGATATGGGTGCCACGGTTATTGCGGTGGACTTTGATACCGCTTGTGTTGACAGCCGCGCAGAGCGAGTTAACTGCAACCTTTTTGAGGTAGAAAATCCCTATGAATATTTTGGTCGACCCGATGTGCTGCTTCATATGGCCTGGCGGGACGGCTTTGTGCATAACTCTGATGCTCATATTGAGGATTTGCCCTTGCACACCCAACTGATTAAGGAGTTTGCGCGACCCGAATGCCGCGTGTGTGCCATTGGCAGTATGCACGAAATTGGCTATTTTGAGGGCGCTATTGACGAAAACACTCCCTGCAAGCCCATGTCTAACTACGGCGTTGCAAAAAATGAGCTGAGAGAGTCTGCTGCCAACATCTGTGAGCAGGCAGGGGCTGATTTTCAATGGCTTCGGGGATATTATATCGTGGGCACATCCAAGGCGGGCAACTCGATTTTTGCCAAAATCGTTGCCGCTGCCGAGGAGGGCAAAAAGGAGTTTCCCTTTACCACGGGTGTTAATAAATACGACTTTCTCGACTACGACGAGTTTTGCCGTCAGGTTGCCGCCGCCGCTATGCAAAGCAAGGTGACGGGGATAATCAACATCTGCTCGGGCAAGCCTGAAAGGCTGTGCGACCGTGTGGAGCGCTTTATCAGTGACAACGGCTTTGACATAAAGCTGCAGTACGGCGCCTTCCCCGACCGCCCCTATGACTCACCTGCTGTGTGGGGCAACGGCGACAAAATCGCCCAAATTATGAAAGAGGTTTGAGTATGGGACAGATTAAAGTGACCCGTCTTAATATAGAGGGGCTTTGCATAATTGAGCCTGCCGTTCACGGCGATCACCGTGGCTATTTTATGGAGACCTATAATCAGCAGGATATGGCCGCCGAGGGGCTCAATATGGTCTTTGTGCAGGACAATCAGTCTATGTCACGCAAGGGTGTTTTGAGAGGTTTGCATTTTCAAAAGCAGTTCCCACAGGGCAAGCTTGTGCGAGTTATTCGCGGTGCTGTTTTTGACGTGGCGGTGGATTTGCGCCGCAACTCTGCCACCTTTGGCCAATGGTATGGGGTGGAGTTGACCGCCGAGAATAAAAAGCAGTTTTATTTGCCGCCCGGCTTTGCTCACGGGTTTATGGTGCTCAGTGACGAAGCGGAATTTTGCTATAAGACCACCGACTTTTATCATCCCGACGATGAGGGCGGCCTTATGTGGAACGACCCCGATATTAACGTGCAGTGGCCTTTGGACAAGGTGGATGAAATTTTGCTCAGCGAAAAGGACAAGGTCAACCCCTCCTTTGCCCAGCTGAAGGCCGACCCTAATCTTTTTAAAAATATGGGTTGATTTCGGCATTTGACAGTTGACATTTGCACAAAATACTGATATAATAGCGGAGTGAACGGCAAATCTGCCGCTCCGCTTTATATTTTTTGGAGAAATACCCAAGTGGTGAAGGGGCTCCCCTGCTAAGGGAGTAGGTCGGTGAAAATCGGCGCGAGGGTTCAAATCCCTCTTTCTCCGCCAAAAATAATAGCCACCCAAAAGGGTGGCTATTATTTTTTGAGAAAGAGAGATTTGAACCACGAAAGGGAGCGGGCGCCGAGTGTAACGAGGCAGGGCGTGATTGAATTGGTTTTTCTCTCCATCCGTCCCTGCGGGACACCTCCCTCGTCAGAGGGAGGCAAGACGGGGCGTCGAGGACGCCGCCCCCTACAAGGTTGATTTGAGTATAGTACAAAAAAACCTCCCTATGACAGGGAGGTTTTTTGATTACATTACGATTTCGAATTGGTTTTTGCCCTTGGAGATGAGGTTTACTCTTTGGGTTTTGGTTTGGCCGTTGGCGGTGACGGTCAGGTCATACTCACCATAAAAGCCCTTGAACTCGGCGGTGCCGTTTGAGTCGGTTTTAACCGTTGCATCGGTGTGCCATACGTTTTCGATAAGATTCTTAAGGGCCTTGAAGGCAGGCTTGGGGCTCATATCAAAGCGGAGCAAACCGCCGTAGAAGATATTTTCGCCCATAGTCATATCGCCCTGTGACCTGGTGATAACCTCGGGGTCATCGGTGGGCACATAGGCATAACCATCCACCAAGTTCCAATATATTATCTGCTCAACATTCTTGTGAGAGAACCAGACGGTGTAAAGATATTCAAGAAGCTTTGCCTGAATCTCCTCATCCTCGGGCATATCGCTGTATGCCGACAGAGTGACCTCGGTAATTTGCAAAGGCTTGCCCAGACCTGCATACAAATCCATAATTTTATAAAGGCGCTTGGGATTGTAAAGATTGCGGGTGCGCTCATACTCATCATCCTTTTGAATGAAGATGTGGTACTGCATACCGATAGCATCAACGCGGGAGCCCTTAAGCATTGCGTTTTCAATATAAGAATAATATTGGTCGGTGGCGCGGCCGCAGGCATTCCATATCTTGCCGGTGCCTTCGTTGATTACAAGCTGATTTGAAGGGAAATATTTTTCGGCCAGCTTGAAGCACCACTCAACATAATCGGGCTCGTCATAAAAGGCAGTTTTGCCATTGTTCCAAAACATCTCGTTAGTGACCTCGATGGTGTTGATGCGGTCCTTATATCGCTCCGCCACCTCGCTATATCGGCGCTCAAGCTCTTTTTTAATCTCACTTACGGGGCTGTTGTAAAGCCATTTTGGAAAAAATGCCTCGTATGCCAGAGCGTGCTCTCTGGGCTCAATGCCGTTGGCCTCGCAAAACTCCATACACAAGTCGATGGCGGGGCGACGGTAACCTGTGCATCGGGGATGATGTTGCCATCCTTATCCTTGACGGTAACGGTGGCATATCCCTTGCGGTTACGCTCTATTTCAGACTTGACGGTGATATCCATAAAGTCTTTTTGTGATTCGAACAGTTCTAATACTTTTTTGCGGTCGGTCATTTATAACGCCCCCTTTTTAAGTTGATTATATACTCCAATGCGGGCGGTGTACACCAAGAAAACGAGCGCAAAAGTTGACTTTACGACACTGTTATGCTATAATCACCCACAGTTTAGGAGGCGATATTCGTGATTTTCGACCATAGCTCTGTGTCTTTTCAAATACTTGACGTGCTATGTATGGACCAGGAAAACGCCCTTTCAATCAATGCAGACCGCAATTTTGACGCGCTTTCTTTCAGAATTGAGGCTGATACCATTATTGAATACGATGGCAAAAGAGTGGATTTTTGGGATAACACCATCGGATTTTTTCCATCCAACACCAACTACACCCGTTGAACTAAAAAGGACAAAATGATTGTGGTCAATTTTAAGGTGTTTAACTACCACACCAACGAAATTGAGCGCTTTATCCCTGAGGAGAGCGAAAAATATCGCCGCCTTTTTGAAGAGATGCTTACCTGCTGGCAAGCCAAGGGCACCGCGTACAAATACAAATCGGCCGCCATTCTTTATACCATTTTTACTCAGCTGTACAGCGACAGCAAGGCGGTGGCTGCAGAAAAGTCCAAAATTCAGCCCTCGTTGGATTATATTGAGCAAAACTATCTGAAAAGCGGCTTTTCGCTCACTGAGGCGGCAGAAAAATCCTACCTCAGCCCCACCTATTTCAGGCGAATTTTCAAAGCCGAAAAGGGCACCTCGCCCAAGCAATACGTCATAAGCCGCCGCATTAACTACGCGGCATCCCTTATATTGACGGGCTATTATTCCCTGCTTGAGGTTTCTGAAATGTGCGGTTACACCGACTATAAGCATTTTTCGGCAGAGTTTAAAAAACTGCTTGGTGTGTCGCCATCCCGATACGTATATAAAAAGCGCCGCGAGAACTAACCTCGCGACGCTTTTTTAAGCACAGTTGTTTCAGCAGGACTGCCGTAACAATCCTGCTGAATTTTATTCTTTATTCTTGATTTGTGCCAGAATGTCAAGCACCTTTTTGGGGATGGGCACCCCAAGGCGGGCTATATTTTCAAGGATGCTGATGCCCTCGTTGGCAATATAAAAATATGTCACAAGGGTGCGGAATATCCACTGACCGTCGTTAATAAGTCGGTCAAGCATAACCGCCACCACAAGCATAAGCACCACGAACAGTTTTTTTGCCAAACCTTTAAAGCCGATTTGGCTTGAAAGGTTTTTGTCGGCAACGGCATTGACTATCCCTGTGAGATAGTCAATGGCCATAAAGCTGATAAGCACCGCAAGGGCTACATCCCACCCACCGAAAAGGTAGGTCGCGCCTGTGCAAAGGACTGTGAAAACCGAGGCAAAGGTTGGTTTCATTTGGTAACACCCGCCCATCGTTTCCAGCAGTTAACACCCCACTGTCCGTCGGCAACAAGTCCGTTTTGCTGCTGCCAGACGGTGATGGCGGCTGTGGTTTGCTTGCCGCAAAGTCCGTCAACAGTTACGCCTACCGCTTGCTGAACAAGTCGGGTGAGGTTTTTATATTTGTAGGTGACGCGGCGCTTTACCACCGCCGATTTTGCCACCTTCTCGGTTTCGGTGCCCCACATTCCGTCGGCACCGTATTTGGGCAGCTTAAATCCATCCGCAAGGGCGTTTTGCTGAAAAAGCAAAACTCGGTTCTCGGCAGGAGCCGCCTCCGCCTCTCCCTTAAGGCGAGCAAGAGGAAAGTTATTGCCCGGGCAGGCAGTGGCCTTAAGCTCGCCGTGGCCTGCAATTTGGTCGATGGGATACTTGCCCTTAAGGTAGGCAATAAGGGCGGCGCCTGCCGCCTCCTGAGGAGCAGGCATACCCTCGTTTTCAAAGTTACCCTCAAAGCAGATGCCGATGGAGTTTGAGTTGTAGTTCACCGTGTGGGCACCTACCCTATCCTCGGGGCGGCCGCGCCACACGGTGCCGCTTTTATCCACAAAAAAGTGGTAGCCGATGCCCGACCAGCCTCGGTCGATATGCCAACGGTGAATATCCTGCACGGTGCAGGTTTTGGCCGCCGCATGGTGAAGCACGATAAGGTTGGTTTTTGTGCGCTTTGTCATTGTGTCAAAGGTGAGCACAGCCTCTTTAATTTCCACTTGCCATCACCTCGGTTTGCGCCAAAAAGTTTTTGGCGGCGGTGCGCATTTGGGCTACAGTTGTAGCGGTGGACATTGCTTTTATCATTTGAGTAAGGGCATCCGGAGGGGAGCTCTCTGCCATATCATTAGTTCTGTTATACAAAATTTCTTCTTCGGCTGTCATATCTCTGTAAACGCCGTTATCATAAATTCTTGACATTACTTAACCCCCATAATCTTATTTTTGTCCCTGCGGGAAATTTGTCTGCAGAATTATCACAATACACCGATATTTTTTTGACCCAATCATCGTCGGCAAAATATATCGAGTTAATGTTGTTCATTGTGTGGGTAGTTGAACCGGGACCCGCCACTTCCTTTTGGCTCCAGCCTTGCCAAGCACCGTTTTGAAACTCGTAATAAACCTTTGTATAGGGTGTTGCGCTAAGAACGTTAACACCCCAATTTATGCCCCACGCTTGGCTGTTGGGAACAATGTCAATTCGCGCTTTTTGACTTGCGTAGGTACCGCCGCCTGCAACCTCAATATCAACTATAACACCCATATATTTGGTTTTGCTAAAAGGCGCTGTAATATCAACAATTCTTACCGCTTCCGCAAGTGTGATTGTATCTATAACAGACCATTTCTTTTTTAATTCATCAATATGGGTTGCTGTTTTTTCTGCAGCCGCAACAGCATTTGCAGCAGCGGTTTCTGCACTTTCTGCTGAAAAATTGGCGCTCGTTGCCGCTTGCTCTGCTCTTGCTGAACACACTTCGCTTTCATCACGCGCTGTTTCTGCTCTTTCGGCTGACGAAAGTGCTACCTGCATTGCTCCGACAAGGTTACTTGAGTAGCGCTCCTGCTCGGTCTTTGACACCATTGCGGCTACCGACGGGCCAAAGCGTACCTTGAGAACGGAATGATACTGCTTTGACAACATATTATACTCATCATCAAGCATTGTTACCACAGGCTGCAGTTGTGCCGTTGTGCCCGGCAAAGTGATTTGATGGGGCAGAAGCAGTTGAGCTGTGGAGCCCTCAAAATTCAGCGGAAAGATGCTGAGCACTCCCTCGGCATTCACTCCCTCTACCGACCAGTTCGGCGTACCCTGCTGCTCTTCGAGCTGTTGGAGCAGCCCGTCGGTGAGGGTAAAAATTACCTTGGTAGCATTGTAGTCACTTTGAAAGCCTGCCTCCTGCAAGGAGGAGGGCGATATGCCGTTAACGTCTATTGTGTAGTTAATTTCTCTCATTTTATCCTCCTGTTACGGTTTGTTGTGGTAGTTGTAAAGGGCTACCATAAATTCGGCTGCCACCGAGGATGCCATACCCTCTCGGGCAAAGGCTCGGGCGAGGGATATTATTTTGTCCTTGCCGTAAATGCGAGTCTTTTCGGCAGGGTCGTTGCCGATATAGGAGTTATAGAAATACTTGATTCGCTCAACATCCTCGGAGGAAATAAGCTGTTCTGACAAAAGCAAAGGCAGCAGCTTGTCGGCGCCGTATTGCTCTACATTAAAGCTGTCAAGCGTGCTTTGAAACTCCTTGGCAAGGTCGTAGCCGGTGCCCTTTTGCTGTGCGGCATTGTAGGCTTCAACCTTTGCCTTTGCACTATGCCATCGGTCTCGCTCACGCTCTGCCTGCTCAAAATAATCAGACTGCAGGCGATAAACAGAAATACCTGCGTTGGTCATAATGTATTCGGCATCGGCACGTGAAAGGTTGTATCGTATGATGAAATCCTTGAGTATGCGGGTGGCCTCATCTGCGCCCACACCTGATTGACGGCTGGTCTTAAGGGCGGTGGCAAGAGATCTGACTCTGCTGTCATATTCCTTTTGCTCCTTTTCGGCTGTCTCTTTTTCAATATTTTCTGCCGCCTCAAGCTGCTTTAGCTGTGCGGTGTAAAGACGGTCGGAGTTGTCGGTGGCAAGTTGTTGGTCTATGGTGTAAAGCTGCTTATTCAAGGCCGCATCGTTGGATGCAATTTCGTCACGCACCGACTGTTCTATGCTGCGCACCGCCGCCTCATATTGCAGGCGGGTGGAATAATCGGCGTTTCCGCGGCTGACCTGCAAGGCGGTTTGCTGAGTGCGGTTAAGCCCCGAATCGGTCAGACCCAGATTGGCCATATTTTCGGCCACGCGACGCTCACCCACATATTGCCTTACGGCGTTTTCGTCATAAAGGGTGCGGTATTTATCTCCAAGTTCTGATATTTGCTGCTGACCCAAAGCAGTGACTGCTTCGTTTTTTGCAAGGGTTTCGGCACGAGTCTGCTCTTTTCGTTTTTTAGCAAGCTCCTCGTCGATGGCATTCTGCCCCTTGGCAATAGCCACGTAATCTGTATTGGTTGTCAATTTATATCACCCGTTTCTTTATAAATAATGGTTAAATCCTCTACCGACAAGTTGCCCTGCCCCTTTACTTTGATGCAAAAGTCAATTATATTGTCCGCTTGTGGATATATCCGCTCGCGGTTTAGGGTGGCAGAGGTTTGACAGCATTCGGTCAAATGCTCGCTCAGGCATTCGCCGTCAGACAAGCATTCGATTTCAATCTGCCCCTCCCTGCTGTCGGTGGTGAGCATAAGGCTGTCGATGTTTTTGCGACGGTCAGGAGCACCGAAAACAAAGTGCTTGGTTTCAAAGCTGCAGGGTATGGGATGGTGAGCGATGCCGTCAAAATCGGCAGGTATCGGCTCTGCGCTCTTAAAGGATAGAGTGTATATCTGCCCCTTATCATTCACAAGCGCTGCCATATTGCCAAGATTGAACACCTTGACGGCACTGCCCAAAAAATCGGGCATCGTCCACACATACCAAGCCACGTTTCGCTGTGTCTGACGGTCGGAGGTGTAGCCGGTGTAGTTTTTGAACGCGGGGCAATCATAATCCATCACATAGACCTTGTTGTCCACAAAAAGGCAGTATTTGCCGCTGATATCGGCACTTTGCGCTTTTTTAAGGGAGTCGGCGGAGTGACTTTTTAAAAGAGGGCTGATGAGATAACTCAGCTCTCTGACGTTGCGCTCGTTATACTGTCCGTAGCTCACCAGAGTGTACACCCTATCGCCCTTAAGCCACACAAGTCGGTTGGCACAAAGCTGCACGCTGTCGGGACTGTCACATCCTATTGAGGAGTGTATGGGTGTCATTGGGAAGGTGGCGGCACGGGTGGTTATATCCACCACTGCGCCTGAGGTAAGGTTGCTTGCGGTTATCGTTTCGCCCTGCACGTATTCAGACACGGTGATGGAGTTATCCTGAAAGATAACAAGCAAATCGGATTGCTGTGCCAATGCACTGATATTTGTGCCGTCACCTACGTAGGCATAGTTGTTTTCGGGGAAGTAGGTGGGGTTGTTAAGGTCAGACCAATACACCGCACCCGGACATTTGGGGTTGCCACCCAAAAACAAGCGGGTGCCGCCTCCCAAGCCTCCTCGTGAGCCGCCAAACCAGCAGGACTTGGTCATACCAAGCAGCTGTGCGGCGGTGGTAGAGGTGCGGCTTTTTACCGTTACGCTCATATTTGAGGATGAATTGGTGTATGAGCCAATAGACGCCGGCGGTATATGCATACCAAAGACGGTTTCGCCCAGACCCTCATCCTTTGCCACAAAAACTATGCAGTTGGTATAGGCATCGTATGCCACCCTTTGCAGGTACTCACGAGGCTCACCGTCATTCTCACGAAGGTAGGTGGCCTTCAGCGGATGCGATATATATCGGGAAAAGTCGGGGTCGTAGCTGCAGTCGATTTCTGAGGGAAGGTTTATGGTATGAGTCAGCGTGCCCTTGACGGGATCCACCAGCTGAACGGTTATCTCGTCGTGGCCATTGGGCTGACGGGGCAGTTTCCAGGCCATTGAGAAGCCGTTGGCTGTCAGAAGGGTCTTGAAGCTGTCGGTAAGCATATTAAATCCCTCGAAAAGAGTGCCCGAAAGTTCGCACCATGTAGGCGTTGTAGAGCCATTGTTGTTAATAAGCAAAGTGGGAATATAAAGCTCGCGATCTTTTGTTTTTATATGGTCTCCCTCTATAATCGCCTCGTTGCAATAAACGGTGGCTTTGCCGTTTTCGTAATAGCTGTTAAAAATAAGGATGCCCTCTTTTTCACTGCTTTTTAAGGGCAAAGGCAGCACGTAGTCGTTGTCCCATCCATTGGGGTTTACTCCCCTGCTGCAGGTCAGGCTGCCCTCCTTCTCGTCAATGGCGTAAAGGTTGGCAAAGTCGTCGCCCGACCCCATTCCGTGCTTAAGCATCCACCCCGATGATGGGGCGTTAACGTATGCCTCCTCATTAAAGGGTATCTGCCCACCATGCTCAAAAGGCGGACGGGCACGCAACCGTCCTCGGTCGAAATAAAGATTTTCGCAGGCGGTCAGTTGATTGTCGGCCACGTAGGTTGGGGCTTCAGCCAGGTTGACGCCACCTGAAAGCTGAGGTATGATAACCCTCCTTTTTACGCTGCCGTTAAGATAGGGGTACCTCATCAGTCTTCCCCCCTCGGTAGGCTGTCCACGCGGGTGGTTGTGGTGGCAAGCAGGCGGCGCTTTTGGGTATAGATATTGGCGAAAAACTGATTTTTATCGCCGTCACCCATAAGCAGCGCAAGGTGCATTGAAAGGCCGTATACCGCCGCTTGCATAAAGGCCGCGTCGTCATAAGGGATAGCATCACTCAAAGAGGTAAGGGGGTGATATTCATCCCCTCGTAAGGCAGAAAGGTCGCCGCACACCTGATTTATAAAGGTGAGGGCAGGCTCGTAAAGGCGGTCGGTTTTGCGGTAGCCCAGATTGAGCAGGGCGCTGTCGAAAATATGCTTTGCCGTCATATTGCCGCCCCCTTTGATGCCATTGCTTTGGCTATGATTTGGGCTTGCTTTTCGGGTTCAAGGGTGGCAAGCTGCTCACGAATTTCGGGGGAAAGCCCGTCTAAAAGCTCACTTTCGGTGAATGAGGGCGAGGCGACTTCGTCGCGCATATCCTCCATAAGTCCGCTCACGTCGGGCACTATGCCCTTGGGCAAGCGTTCAAGATATTGGGTAACGTCGATTACCTTGCGGTCAAAAAGACTGTCCAGAATGCTAATGCTTTGCGCCTCGCTCCAGAGGGTGGACGCGCCCACGTCTACCTTGACCGTAAGCATTGAGTCGGCATAATTTTTGCTGTCAAAGGGCAAATACCACACGCCCTGGCGGTCGGTGATTTTAAGGTTGCGGCGGCCATACATATTAAGCCAAAAGCTTGACCACACACGCACCGTATCCTCGATAAACTGATAAAATCGGTTTTTGAAGGTTTGCATAGGCAGGGTTGCCGCCTCGCGCACCGCAAGAATGGCCGAGGTGTTGTCGGGAGCAATGTCACCCAGCGCTGCATCGTTGGCTCCCGACTGAGTGAGGGTGTTGCCGATAATGCTTTGCGCCATATTGTCGAACTGGGCGTAAAAGGCAGGCGGAGTAACGTATTGCAGTGCGCCTGCTACCCCGTTGCCGTTGATGCTGACGGCGTTGATAATCTGACCGGGGTCGTTGGATATATCCTGAGGGATGGCATCCACATCCTTGACGAGAATGGGCATACCGTTAATCATAACCGCCCACACCGCTGCAGTGAGCATTCGGTTAATGGCGATTTGGTTGGGAATAAGCCAGGTTATCTCGCTTTCGCCGTAAAAACAGTTGCTGCGTGTTTCCCAACAGAAGGATGAAAAGGGATAAAGGTCAATGCCGCAATCCCACTCTTCCTTGACGGTGGCGCCTTTGCACACGCGCACCGCTTTAACATGAGTTTTGCCGCCCTCCTTAACCTTGAAAAACTTGGTTAAAATGGTGCATTTTTTATCTCCCTCAAGGGCTTTGGAGCCATAGTCACCTGCAAGATTGCCGCTGTCCTCATCGGCCTTAACGGAGTCAATCTCTTCGGCAGGGCGGCCGTTACGCTTCATTTCAGCTTTTACAGTTTCCACACTCACGCGCTGCTCAATGATAATATAGGGCTGACGCTGAACGTCCCTTACCGACACGTCGCCCACGTAAAAATTCTCGATATCAATGATTTCGCAGCGTATGTCGCCCGTGACCGCCTTGGTGCGGCCCGAATCGGCATAAAGGCCTGTGGCAATTTGATCGTCCCAATAGGTATAAAGGATGGCGGTGCCGCTAACGTAGGCCTTGCGCAGCGCCATATCCTTGATTTCGTTAAAGCGCAAGCGCTCCATAGTGGTGTTGCAGTAATCACCCAGCGCGCTCACAACAAAGCCGGTTTTTTCGGCTTCGCTCATTTGGGCGAAGGGGTCGAGGCCCATCTCGTACATTTGGGGCAAGCGGCGTCGGAGCGCGGAGTTTTGCTCCTGACGGATGGTGGGAGCGGCCACTCCCTCGGCTGTGAAGCTGACCGAAACGGGAGCGGACACAATAAATGCCTGCTTGTAGTCACCGATGCGCTTGATAACGTTGTGGCGCACAAGAGGTCGGTCGGCACCGCACTTGGCACCGTGCCATTGGTCGCCTACGTAAAAGCGCTCGTTGCGCTTGGACTGCTCATAAAGTCCCTTTTCACCAAGGCTGCCCTTGTATTCAACACCTGCCTCGTACTGCTTAAAAATCTCTTTTGGAGTGTTTTTGTTTGAGTTCATTTTTACCTCCGTTAAAAAACACTCCGACGCCTTCGGCATCAGCCAAAAACGCCGGAGTTTTTAATTTAATAGCCTATAATCAATAAGAATAGGCGTAAACGGTGTTAACGGCCGACTTCTTTACGAGAAAATCGTAAACAAAACGGAAGTCAAGCTTGTATGCATCCAAATCGATGTTCTGGTCGGGAGTCCAGAAGCGCATCTTTTGGGTTTTCATAACGCGGTTAACAACCTTGCGAGGAAGAACGATACAGCCGACATTAACTGCATTTTCTGCAGGGGCAAAGCCGAATTTGTCGTTGCCGTCGTTGTAGACATATTCGCTCTTCATACGGGCAGAGGGAACGCGGATGATGGGGCAATCGTTGAAGGTTTTTACCTTGGTGCTGACTTCACCCTTGCTGAAATCGGAGCTGTCAAGGCGACGCTCGATCTCGGTGGTGGTCATAAGGTCGGCATAAAATGCAGAGTCAACGAAGGCAATAAGGTCTTCATCCTCGCCGTATGCCTCGCCTACAGCGTTGATAGCCTGGGTAAGAATGCTTGCAGAGTGGTTTTCGATAGCGGTGCCCTTGGCGATAAGCTGGTCGTTATCGGCTGCGATGGTGTAAAGCTTTGAAAGGGCATAAGCGTCTACCTCAGGTACAACCTGAGTGCGAACAAACTCACCTGCTTTGCCTGAAAGGCGTGCAGGAAGGTTATCGATGCCTGCCTCCTCTGCATCAAGTCGGTCGATGGTAAAGGTGGTGCCGCGCTCCATAGAAAGCTCATAGGGAGTCTGATTGATTTTAACGGCGCCCTTGGGGAAGCCGCTTTCACGGTCGTAGTCGCCCAAGCCGTCCATCTCTACATCGTCGATAAGAACGGTTTTGGTACCGGTAAATTTGGCTACCATACCACCGTCACCGAAAAAGCCGGTTGCAGCCTTTGCTGCAATCATTTTGTCAAGCTCACCGTCGAGCTTGCTGTGAAAAACAAAATTGTTTGCCATTGGTTAATTTTCTCCTTTTGATTTAATACTGTCCCCAAAGGGCCTTGTAAACACTGGCCATTTCGGGGCTTGTGCCGTCGGAGGGGCTGCTTTTAAGCGAGCCTGCAGAATGCTCTGCGGCGCGTCGCTCATTGCCCTCGGCGGCTGAAATTTGCGCTTGCTCACGGCATGCGTGAAGCGCATAGGCATACTTAAGGGGCACGCCATCCCTTGCCGAGCATTCCTTTACCCATTGGGGCAGACGGCCGAAATCCTGCACCTGCGGAAACTCGCTTTGCAGCTGAATAAACTCTTCTGCCAAGCGGCGGTTTATACCCTCTTTGTCAAGGGCGACCGATTGAGAAACCTCGTCGTCGGGCAGGGCCTCGCGAAGCTTGGCCAGTTGCTCGTCGGCTATTTTTTGGGCAAGCTCGGGGTCGGTCACTTTGCTCATTATATCGTCGGTGAGGGCTTGCTCCCCCTTGGCGATAAGGCTGTTAAGCAGTTCCTTGACCCCCTGCTCGCCCGAAAGACGAGCAAGGTATTTAAGTCGGTCGACGTGAGGCTTTGAGTAAAGACCGATTTGCACAAGCTCCTCGGCCTCGGCACGGTCAAACTGTCGCGCCTCGTGATTGAAAACCGTGGTAAGATATGCTTCGGTTTGGTTGGATTTTTCTCCTTCCCCCACCCCTGCTATGGCAGGCAGTTGAGTGTCGGTCAGGGTCTCCTCCGAACCGTTGGTCTGAGGGGCATCCTCGAGAATGGCGACCTCGAGAGTGCCTTCAGCTTGATTTTGCTGTGTCATGGATTTTCTCCTTTCTCATGGCGAGAGATATTACAAAGATCTTTCGGCAGGATCTTGTTGACTGTCACCGTTGTAGCTCCAAAAATTCTGCATTTCCAACTGTTTTATGCGCGCCTCTCTGTCAAGGCGAGCGGTATCCTCTTTTTTGCGGGGAGCGGGAGTGTGCTTTTGCCCACCCAAAAGGTAGCCGCCCAAAAATGACAAAAGACATATAAGTGCCGTGGTTAAAGCCGATAAAAAACAAAACAGATAAATCATTTCCATCCTCCTTTAAAATCAGCGGCGGTAAGGCCGTCGGTGGTGCCTCGTCGAGTGGACTTTGTCACTGCTGCGAAGCCTCTTAAATCCTGCATTGCGTAGCGCATGGCATCCATCAAATGGTTGTCGCTATCCTTTGGGTAGCCTGTGGGCTTGCCGTCGCGGTCGGTCTGCCATACGTAGCAGGACAGCTCCTTGAGGGTGTTTTTGCACCGTGGATGCACCACAAGTTTATACTCCTGCAGTTGATGAATGCCTGCTCGCACGCTGTCAGCCCCCTTGACGCTGGGGATAATTCTCAGCCCCTCGCGGCGCAGGGTGTCGTTGGTTTTGGGCTCGGCAGAGTCAGCAACTATCCGCTCCTTTCCGTAGCCCATCGATTTGATTTTTTTGACAATGTCGCTGTTAAGCAGACGCTTTTCGTACAGCTCGTCGTAGATGTAAATCGCCCTTTCGGCAGGACTCACCGCCATAGCGACAAAGGCAGTAGGGTCATTTGTGTAGCCGTAGTCAAGCCCGAAAATATGCTTGAAATCGGTGCCAAGCTGCTCCTTGCGGAAGTCCTCGGTGTGCCAATTTTCAAACACAAGCCCCTCTGCCACTCCCCACTCGCCCAGACCTGCAACGGCATAGCGGCGTGGGTTAAGCCGCTTCATATCCTCAAACACCTTAAGGTCGGATTGGTCAAGCCACTCGTTGCAGGTATAGTTGGTAGTGATGGCAAGCAAATCCTCATCGGAAGGGCAATCGAAAAATCGGGATTTGAGCCAGTGATTTTCGCTCCAAGGGTTGAAGGTGACGGTGATTTGCTTAAAAAGGCCGTCGGGTGCTCTGCCGCGGATGGACTCGTTTATCATATCGAAGTCGGTTTGCTCATCAATTTCGTAGGCTTCTTCTATCCACAGCCAGCAGAGGGCACCCGTATCAACCGTCACCGATGTGACCTTGAGGGGGTCGTCAAGCCCTCGAAAGAGGATTTTTTGCCCCGTGGGGCGATAGGTCATTTCAAGGGGTGACTCCTTAATCTCCCAACGGTCGGTCACTCCAAGCCGCGCCGCCGCCCATTTTAGCTCTGCAAAGCAGGAGTCCTTAAGTGTGCGGTAGGTTTTGCGGATAACAAGGGTGTTGGCCAAGGGGTACTGCAGCATTCTGACCATAAGGTTTAAGGCGGTGGTTTTGCTCTTTTTAGAGGCGCGGCCACCCTTGCAGACGCGGTACCGTCCCTTGAAATGCCAAAAATCACGGTAGCCCTTGCCCACAAGGTCGGGCAGGTATAAGACGTTATTCAAGGTCATCAGCTCCCGTAATTATCACCGCTGCGCCCACATCCTTGGATGCTTTGAGGCCGCCCTTAAGCTCGAAATAAAGCTTGATGGCTCTCACGTCGCCATCTCGGCATTTGTCAATCAAGGCGTCCCACACCGCTGCAAGTGAGCCTTCGGAATAGCCCTCTATCAGACGGTGCAGATAGGCGGTGAAGGGCTGCTCTTCAAAATAGCGGCACAGCTCGGCCACGGTGATTTTTTCTGCCTCGCACAGCTGCGCCAGTGTCATTTCGCCCGGATTTATAAGCCGCTCAGCCACCGTTCGTTTGCGTTTTGTAAGCTTGTCCTTTGCCGTAGTCATCACCACCCAACCGTAATTTGATTTATTCGCTCATTAAGGAGGCAGCCACGTGGCGCCCGTAATGAACAGTGCCGCAGGCGTTGGCATAATCCACAAGTTTTTTGGTGCCCACGCCCATCCTCATACCGTGCTTTTCGTCATAGACTCCGTCGGTGCGGTAGCCCGAGCGGTAAAGACGGGCAAGTCCCTCGCGGCGAATTTGCTCAAGGCTCTTTTGAGGCGCTCGCTGGCCTGCGAAGATAGGCCCCCTCGAGCGCAGGATATTGCGTTTTATCATACATTCGCTGCATAGCTTTTCGTCGGGGTTGCCCCTGGCACGGCCGCAGCAGGTACATTTTGTTCTCATTTCAGTTCTCCTTATATATGGCATGTATTGCCTCGTCTTGACTGTGATACTCCACTCCGTCAACGATAAATATGGGCGTGATAAACAAACTGCGGCACATAGCGCAGGCGTTATACTCACCCTCGTCGGAGGGAACTCGGTGGGGCACCTCAAAAATTTGGGTGCAGGCACTGCATCGGTATTTTTGCTCTATTTGCGGTGTCATTCAAACGCCCCCTTAATATGCTGTGGCGGCAGAACTCATCTCAACGGGTAGGATGAAATCTTGCCTTGACATTTACAGAATTATGTAATATAATGAGTGAAAAGCGATGATTGTTCGCAATTTGTTACAGTGTTCTGTAAAGTGTTGTTATATGATATTACAGTTTTCTGTAAATGTCAATAGATTTTACAGAATTCTGCAAATTTATTTTTTTGTGGGGTGTAGTAGTGTCAGAATTATATAAGAAGCTTCTGCTGTTGACCGACCGATGCGGACTGACCATTACCGATATGTGCAAGCAGGCAGGGGTCACACGAAGCATTATTTCAGAGTTTGGCGCAGGCAGAACAAAGCAGCTTTCTACCGGCACGCTAATGAAAATCTGCGACTTTTTCGGAGTGACAACCGACTATCTGACGGGGCTTAAAGAGGGCGGCACTATGTGCTGCCCCGTGTGCAGCTTCACCTTCCCTCTTGATGATGAGGAGGGGGTGCAGGCTCACCTTGACTATCACAGCCGCTTTGAGGCGCTGAAAAAGGACTACAAATATATATATCCCCTGCAGGTGGCAGAGGATATGGCGGCCAACGGCCTGAATTATATTGAAGGGAATGCCAAAATCCCCGCCGACCTTGTTTTGGAAACGGTTGAAGGGATGCTTAAGGGCTTGTTTTCAAAAAGTGTTATGGCGGCCCGTGGCGAGCACCCTCAGTTTGAAGAGTATGCGGCTATGCTTTTGGCTCAGCCTCGGTTTAAGAAGGGACTGCCACGTGGGGATTATAAAAAGCTGTGCCAACGCTATGGCACAGCTGACGGAATTGAGCAGGGCAACCTTTTTGACGTGGCGGGGCAAATTACTCCCCCCCTGTTTGAGAGGGAGAGTGAGGACGTAACCCTGCTGCCTCACAGCAAGGTGCGCCTTATCCCCTTGTACGAGTCGGCATCGGCAGGCTTTGGCGTTACCGCCAACAGCACCGTTGTGGATTATATGCCCTTGTTCATCACCTCTGATTTTGAGGCCGAGTCTACCATGTGTGTCAAGGTGGCAGGCAACTCTATGTACCCCAAAATTGAGGATGGTGACATCGTTCAGGTGGTCAAAACCCCGTCGGTTGATTCGGGCAAAATTGCCGTTGTTCTGCTTGACGGCGAAGAGGGGCTTATTAAAAAGGTGGTTTACGGTGAGGATTGGATTGAGCTGCAATCCATCAATCCCGAGTATGCCCCACGCCGATTTGAAGGTGCCGACGTGCAGCGCATCCGCGTGGTCGGCCTTGTTAAGAAGATAATTAAAGAGTGCTGAAAATAAAAACAACCCCGCCCAGCGTAAGCCGAGCGGGGGTTAACGTTATTGTTAGGGAACAACCTTAAGTGAGTTCTTTTTGTTTCTGATTGCAGGAATAAACATTACCACGGCTTGACACAGCGTTAACAGTCCGCAGGAATAAAACTGCACGTTGCACACCGTTTTTAAGCAATCCTTGTAGTAGGTCGTAAATGGGTCAATGTAAGATCCGGCACAAACAGCGGCAATTTGTACTAATACTGCAACAAGCACAGGGGTTATAAATAGAATGGTCTTTTTAACGCTGAAATCCCTTTTAAACACCATAAACTGAATAACGGTAAAGTATATTAACGACATTGACAGTGCTACACCAACCACGAGCAAGTCATCATTATAATCAATCTTGGCGTTTTTAAGCAATGTAGCGATACCAAGATAGTGACCGATGAAAAAGATAGGATATAAAAGGCTTGCAAGAATATATTTTATGATTGAATTCTTTAACGTTACGGTTTTATCAATGCGCACCTTAGAATAAAGGTAGGTGTAATAAAAGGTATATATTGAATTTAAGATTATTACCCATACGGTTGCTGTTAACGAGCCAAACATATAGCCAAAAACAATGCTTGACACAAATAACTCCTCCTTAATTCAATTGCTGTATCCATAATACTCTAATATCATTTGATCGGTATAGAATATATGCTGATCATCGACTATTTTAGAAATAAAATCAATTGTTCCCGCATCTGTCTTTATCATTTGAACATGATCTACCGAAATACTTGTCGCTTTATAGTAAGTATTGTCTGCAGATGTCGTACCTTGCGGGTTCAAAATCCCACCGTTGGTTATCTAGGCCGTCAACCTTTTCATGAATAATTTTAGCGCTTTTGTGAACGAAAATCAAGTGTATTTATAACCTTTGCCACGATGGGTTAAAAATTAACCGCCGAGGTGGTCTCGGCGGTTTTTGCTTATACTTGATATTAAACCAAAGTAGCGGCCATTACTGCTTTGATGGTGTGCATACGGTTTTCTGCCTCATCAAAGACGATGGACTGCTCGCTCTCAAAAACCTCGTCGGTTACTTCCATACAAGTGATGCCGAAGCGGTCGTAAATATCCTTGCCGATCTTGGTGTTAAGATCGTGGAAGGCAGGCAGACAGTGCATAAAGCGGCATTGCTCGCCTGCGTTTTTCATTATTTCGCTGTTGACCTGGTAGGGATAAAGCTGCTCGATGCGCTCCTTCCACACCTCGTCGGGCTCGCCCATAGACACCCAAACGTCGGTATAAATCACGTGGGCGCCCTTGGTGGCAGAGATGGGATCCTCGTTAAATTCCAGGATGGCACCCGTCTCTTTTGCGATGGCTTGGCACTGGTCAATCAGCTCCTGATTGGGGAAGTAGGCCTTGGGGGCGCAAGCAACAAAGTGCATACCCATTTTGGCACAGCCCACCATAAGTGAGTTGCCCATATTATAACGGGCGTCACCCATATAAACCAGCTTTTTGCCCTTAAGTGAGCCGAAATGCTCCTTGATAGTCAAGAAGTCAGCGAGAATCTGAGTAGGATGGAATTGGTCGGTGAGGCCGTTCCACACGGGAACGCCTGCCTTATCGGCAAGTTCTTCAACAATCTCCTGACCAAAGCCGCGATACTCAATGCCGTCAAACATTCTGCCTATTACACGGGCGGTGTCGGCAATGCTCTCTTTCTTGCCCATCTGTGAGCCGGCGGGGTCAAGATATACGGGGTGCATACCCAAATCAGCGGCGGCTACCTCAAATGCACAGCGTGTGCGGGTGCTTGTTTTTTCAAAAAGCAACGCAATACTTTTGCCCTCGCAAAGGCGGTGAGGTATGCCCTGCTTCTTTTCAGCCTTAAGCTGTGCGGCGTAGTCGATAAGTCCGTCGATTTCGGCAGGAGTGAAGTCGAGAAGCTTCAAAAAGCTTCTGCCTTTAAGAGAAATCATATTTTTTACCTCGCAATCAGTTGAGTTTTTCTTCAAGCAAGGCCTTGATGGAGGCAGGGTCGCCTGCTCCCTTAAGCTCCTTCATACAAGCACCAAAGAGGGCTTGTATGGCCTTTACCTTGCCGTTCTTGTAGTCGGTGACCGACTGCTCGTTAGCTGCGATTACGCGGTCGATTACTGCGCCAAGCTCGGCGGTATCAACCTTTTTGTCGAGGCCCTGCTGCTTGCAATATTCAACGGGGTCAACCTCGTCCTCAACCACGGCGATAAGAATCTTCTTACCTGCGTTGCGGTTGATTTTGCCGCTTTCTACCATATCGATAACGGTATAAAGGGTATCGGCAGTCATAGTGAGGTCGTTGAGGGTTTTGCCGTCCTTGCGCAAAATACCTGCACAGTCGGTCAAAATCCAGGTTGCGGCATCCTTTGCATTGATGCCCTTGGCAACAACGTCGTCAAGCAGCTTGCTGATTTTGTTGTTGGAGATAAGCATATCAATCTCTTTATCAGAGATGCCTGCGGCACGGTAATCCTCTGCCTTTTCGTCAACGGCGGTGGGCTTGTTGGCCTTGATTTGCTCAAGCCACTCGTCGTCGATGATGATGGGCATAAGGTTGGCGTCGGGGAAATAGCGGTAGTCGGCCTCGGTTTCTTTATTGCGCATGGCAAAGGTTTTGCCCGTTGCATCGTCGAAACGTCGAGTTTCCTGCACAAGCTCCTCGGTGTCAAATTCAAGAGCGTCAATGTGGCGCTGTGACTCGTAGCGGATAGCACGGTCAATGGCTTCGAAGGAGCTCATATTCTTAATCTCGGTACGAACACCGAACTCCTCGCTGCCCTCGGGACGAACGGAGATGTTAACGTCGCATCTCATTGCGCCCTCTTCACATTCGGAAATGCCGCCTGAGCGGAACATTGACTTAAGCTTGTTAAGGTATGAAACAACCTCTTCAGGGCCTCTGAAATCGGGCTGAGTAACAATCTCGATAAGGGGCACGCTGGTGCGGTTAAAATCTACATAAGAATACTTGCCGCTGTGAACAAGCTTGCCGGCATCCTCTTCCATATGAATCTGCTTGATGCGAATGTCACGGCTGCCTGCAGCAGTTTTGACGGTTACGCAACCGTTGGTGCAGATGGGGTGGTTGATTTGGGTAATCTGATATGCGCAGGGCAAATCGGGGTAGTAATAATTCTTTTTGTCAAAGGTGGTGTAGCGATTGATTTCGCAGTTGAGCATAAGGCCTGCGGTTGCGGCAAGCTCAACAACTCGCTTGTTCATAACGGGCAGCATACCTGGCATACCGCTGCAAGCAGGGCAAACGCAATCGTTAGGCTCGTTGGCGGCAGAATGACCGCCGCAGGAGCAGAATATTTTGGATTCGGTACTAAGCTCTACGTGAGTTTCAAGACCGATAACTACTTCATAATTCACAGTTATTCACCCATCCTTTCAACAGCGTTTGCAAGGCTGAGCAAGGTAGCCTCGCCAAAATGCTTGCCCATAAGCTGAACGCCGCCCGATACAAGTGCGGGGGTGCCGATAAGGTTGGCAAGCGCGGTATAAACCGACTGCTCGAACACCTTGCCAAAGGCTTCGGTTATATCGTAGCTCTCGAAAGCGGTTTTGCCGCATACGGGAGTGAGCAGGGCATCGTAATTTGCCATAAGCTGCTCGAACTTTTCGGCAAGCACACGGCGTACCTTCAAGGACTTGTTGTAGCAAGCCTCGTAGCGGTTTTTGGAAAGCACGTCGGAGCCATACATAATAACCGACTTGGTGAGGAAGTTGAAGCCCTCGGTGCGTGAGTTGACATACAGCTCGTCGATGTTCTTGTACTTTTCGGCGCGGTAGCCGTATTTTACACCGTCGTAACGAGATACGTTGTTGCAAGTTTCAGCGGTCATAAGTATCTGCCAGGCAGTGTTGGCGGCGTCAAAGACGTCAAAGGAAATCTCTTCAACCTGCACGCCCTGTGCCTTAAGCTTTTGAGCATAGGCAGTGAGGTTGGCCTTTACGCTGTCGTCAGCCTTATGGAAAAGCTCCTTGACGATGGCAACCTTTTTGCCCTTAACCTCGCCAATAGTATAATCGTAAGTATCGTTACGAAGAGAGGTGCCATCCTTTTCGTCGTGACCTGCGATGGTGGTCATAATCTCACCAACAGTTGCGGCGTTGGCGGCATATACACCCACCTGCTCACCTGAAGCGGCGCAGGAAATTATGCCGTAACGGGATACGGTGCCGTAGGTTGCCTTTAAGAAGTCAACCCCTGACAATGCGGCTGCGCGACGGGATGCGCCGTTCATATCTACGCCAAGAGCGGCCTTTACCTCGCCTGCGGCAACTGCCTCGGCGGCGGCACCCTTAAGCGTGCCCTCCTGCTTTGCATAGTGAGAAAACTCACCCACAAGGTCAAGACCAAACTCGCCAACGTGGGTTTTGCCCGCTACCTTGTAGCCCTTGTTTTCAAGACGGGTTACAACCTCTGCGGTGAACAAAGGCTTGAAGCCCTCCAATATTTTGGAGCCTGCAGCGGTCTGGGCATCCTTAACCAAAATGGTATCGTCAACGGCGATGTTGCCACCGCCAAATTTTACACTGTAACAGTTCATCTGACACACCTCACTTTACCAGTCTGGGCACTTGCCAGCTGTTGTCGTTGCGCTCGGGAGCGCCCTCAAGCAAGCTCTCTCTTGTGAAGGGCTGCTTGCGCTCGTCTTCTCTCAAAACGTTGGTCATGGGCATTACGTGCACCATAGGCTCAACACCGTCGGTATCAATTTGTGCAAGCACCTTTTCCTTTTCGGCCATATCGGCAAAAACATCCTGAACAAGCTTTTCCTCCTCATCGGTGAGCGAAAGCTGATTAAGCTGCTGTGCGTTAGAGAAGGTGGAGCGCTTGCCCGATGCCTGCTTTGCGCCGCCTGCGGTGCCTGCAGCACGCTGTGCCAGGGCATTGCCGTTGCCAAGCAGATGAACGTCCTCAAGCTGCTGATTGGTAACGTTTGAAGGAGCACCCAAAAGCAAATCCTGTGCGTTGCCGTTGAGGGGGAAGGCGATAACGTCAAGTATCTTCTCTTCGTCAGTAAGGAGCATTACGATACGGTCAACACCGGGAGCCATACCTGCATGAGGGGGTGCGCCGTATTGGAATGCGGTGTAAAGAGCGTTAAAGCGGTCTTTAAGCTCCTGCTCTGAATAGCCTGCGATTTCGAAGGCCTTTTTCATAATCTCAATGTCGTGGTTACGAACGGCGCCTGATGCAAGCTCAATGCCGTTGCCAACCAGGTCGTACTGATATGCCAGCACCTCGGTAGGCTCTTTGTTAAGGAGCGAATCCATACCGCCCTGAGGCATTGAGAAGGGGTTGTGGGTGAAGATGGTTTGCTCGGTTTCTTCGTCGATTTCGTACATGGGGAAGTCAACAACGAAGCAGAACTCGAAAGCATCCTTATCAATAAGGTCAAGCTGCTCTTCCTTAGCAAGCCAAGTGCGGATGAGGCCCGCCTTTTTCTCGGTATCGTTCTTCTTATCGTCGCAAATGAAGAAAAGGGTTTCGCCCTCTTTTACACCGGTGAGGGCGGTGATTTCGGCCTTTTTATCGTCGGTGAGGAACTTGGCGATAGGGCCTGCAAAGACACCCTCTTTAAGCGTGATGTAGCCAAGGCCGCCAAGACCAACCTCGGTAGAGGTGGCGTATTTGAGTGAATCCTCAAAGAATTTTTTAGATTTGCCCTGACAGTCGGCAACAATGCCGCGCACAGGCTTGCCCTTAAATGCGGGGAAGTCAACGTCAGCAAAAAAGTCGGTCAAGTCGCATATGATAAGGGGGTTGCGAAGGTCGGGCTTGTCGGAGCCGTAGGTCATCATTGCATCGGCATAGGTGATGCGACGGAAGGGCTTGGGAGTGATGCGCTTGTCAGAGAAGGTTTTGAAAACGTCGTAAACTACGTCTTCACAAACGTCCAACACCTCTTCCTGAGTGGCAAAGGCCATCTCGAAGTCCAACTGATAGAACTCACCGGGTGAGCGGTCTGCACGGGCATCCTCATCGCGGAAGCAGGGTGCAATCTGAAAATAACGGTCAAAGCCCGATACCATAAGCAGCTGCTTGAACTGCTGAGGTGCCTGAGGCAATGCGTAGAATTTGCCCGGATGCTTGCGGCTGGGCACGAGGAAGTCACGTGCGCCCTCGGGTGAGGATGCGGTCAAAATGGGCGTTTGCATATCCAAAAAGCCCTTTTGCTCCATCAAATTGCGCATATGACGGATAATCATTGAGCGCTTTACAAGATTGTCGTGGTTTTTGGGATTGCGAAGGTCGAGATAGCGATATTTAAGGCGCAACTCGTCCTTGCTTTGTCTTGATGCGCGAATGTCGAAGGGCAGACGGTTGGTGCTCTTGCCAAGGATTTTAAGGTCGTCGGCCACCAGCTCTACCTTACCTGTTTCGATTTTTTCGTTGACGGTTTCTTCGTCGCGCTTTCTGACGATGCCGCTGACCGAAATTACGGTTTCACGGTTAACATCCTTCAAAAGTGCCTCGTTATGAACGACCACCTGAGTTACACCTGTGTAATCCCTGAGGTCGATAAAGATAACGCCACCGTGGTCGCGCACAACGTCAGTCCAGCCTGCAAGCTGAACGGTCTGACCGATATGCTCGTCGCGTATGTCGTTACACATCAGCGTTCTGTACATAAAAAATACCCCCTGATTGAAAATAAAAAAGCCCCGGAAATATATCGCTATATTTCCGGGACGAGTAAACTAAAAAATTTAACCCGCGGTGCCACCCGCATTGATACAAAAACTGTATCCGCTTTTAATATTAAATTCAGCTAAACCTTGGAGTGTTCCCAAACTTACTACTCATCTTGAGCGCGCTTTCAGCCGGTGACGCACTCTCTCTTTCAGACTTTCCACAAAAGCCGAGTCTCCGCACACAATTATAGCAAAAAGCCCCCTTTTTGTCAACAACTATTTATATGCTGAAAATTGGGGTTGCATTCTTATACCGAGCCATCCCCTATTTTTTCATTTTTGGCTTTGAGATAAGGGCGGCAACAAGTCCGAAAAAGAGGGCGGCGGCTATGCCTGATGCAGCGGCCGTCAAGCCACCCGTGAGGATGCCAAGGCACCCCTTTTCATCCACCGCCTTGCGCACTCCATCGGCAAGCAGATGGCCAAAGCCCGTAAGGGGCACAGATGCGCCGCAGCCTGCCCATTCTGCCAGCGGACCGTAAAGACCGACGGCACTTAAAATAACGCCGCCCACCACGTATCCCACCAAAATTCTGGCAGGAGTAAGCTTGGTAAAATCTATAAGCAGCTGACCGATGAGGCATATTGCTCCGCCTACTGCAAAGGCTTTAAGATATTCCAAAAACACATCCATTACGTTATCACCTATGGGTATTTTGTCCTTGCTCACAGATATTATGTATTATTTGCGGTTGCAAAGAACAAAAAAATAGTATAAAATAAGGTTAACAACTTAAAGGAGTGCTTTTTATGTCCGATTTAACATTAGTTATAATGGCCGCCGGTATGGGCAGCCGTTTTGGCGGACTCAAGCAGCTTGAGCCTATCGGCCCCAACGGCGAGATTATGCTTGATTTGTCCATCTTTGATGCTCAGCGCAGCGGCTTTAATAAGGTTGCCGTTATCATCCGTAAGGAGAATGAGGCAGATTTTCGCAAGTACGTAGGCAAGCGCATTGAAGAACGTATTGATGTTGACTACGTGTTTCAGGATTGCTCAATCCTTCCCGAGGGCCGCACCAAGCCCTTTGGCACCGGTCACGCAGTGCTTTGCTGCAAGGATGTGGTTAAATCTCCCTTCGTTGCCATCAATGCCGACGACTACTACGGCGCCAACGCCTTTGGTGAAATCGGCAAGCATCTTGCCACCGCCAAAGCAGGCGAATATGCTATGGTTGGTTACAGCCTCAAGAACACCGTTACCCCCAACGGCACCGTTTCACGCGGCATCTGCTCGGTTGACAGTGGCTATCTCACCTCGGTTGAGGAGCACACCAAAATCGACGGCAGCTTTGTTGACACTCTTGCTGACGGCAGCAAAATTCAGCTTAAGGGCGACGATATAGTTTCTATGAATTTGTGGGGCTTTACTCCCGACTTTTTCGACGCTTTAGGCAATCAGTTTGACAAGTTCCTTGCCAACGCCGACCTTATGAAGGACGAGTTCTTTTTGCCCTTCGTTGTTGACGGTATGATTAAGTCAGGCGAGGCCTCTGCCCGTATGTTCCATTGCCCCGACCGCTGGTACGGAGTTACCTACCGCGAGGATTTGCCCGACGTTAAGGCCGCTATCGGCAAGCTCTTTGAGCAAGGCCTTTACAAGGATATTTAAAAAAGGAGAATCACTATGAAAAACACCAAAGCTTTAAAGACAATCATCATCGTTTTGTTGGCCGTGCTTGTTGTGGGCGGCACACTTATGAGCAGCGTTACCGTTGTTGACGCAGGTCACACCGGCGTTGTAGTTACCTTAGGTAAGGTTAACGAGGGCGTCCTTCAGGAAGGTTTGCATTTTAAGCTGCCCTTCGTTCAGCAGGTAGTTAAAATCGACAACCGCATTGTTAAGCTTGAGGTTGAAACCGAGGCTTTCTCTAAAGACCTGCAGACGGTTGCCACCACCCTTGCCATCAACTATCGCGTTGACACCTCAAAGTCATACAGCATTTACAAGAATATCGGTGCCGACTATGAGGGCGTTTTGGTTGTGCCCGCAGTTAACGAGGTGCTTAAGGCCATCACCGCCAAGTACACCGCTGAGGAAAGCGTTACCAACCGAGCACTTATTTCTGACGGCTTGATTTCGGGACTTAACGAAAAGCTTAACTCTATCGGCCTGTACGTTACCGACGTTAACATTCTTAACTTTGATTTCTCTGAGGCCTTCATCAATGCTATTGAGGAAAAGCAGGTTGCCCAGCAAAAGCTGCTTAAGGCTGAAACCGAAAAGCAGACAGCCATCACCAATGCCGAGGCTGAGGCTGAAACCACTCGCATCAAGGCAGAGGCCGATGCCGCTGCAAACAAGGTGCTCAGTGAGTCCTTGACCAACGAAATCATTGAATACAACAAGGTTGAAAAGTGGGATGGCAAGCTGCCTCAGGTTACAGGCGGTGCCGACACCTTCATTACTTTGGACTAATTTAAATTTATAAAAGACAGAGCGAGAAAACTCGCTCTGTTTTTTTGTAAACGAAAACCACGCGATAGTCGCGTGGTTCAAAAGAGGTTTACCGATGAACAAAAATTGCAGAAATCAAAGGCAAACGCAGAAAGCGCTTTATGTCCTGCCTCCCTCTGACGAGGGAGGTGGATTTTTGCG